>NZ_PUHY01000006.1 GCF_002967765.1 Blastopirellula marina
TTAAATCGGTCGGATATCGGGCTTCCATGCCACTGCTCCGCAAGAGACAATCGATCACAGATCATTCACGGACCCAAGGTTTACAATCAAACGCCGGTTCCGATCAAGAGCTTTTCAGACAGGTTCTAAGATGACGAGCAATGCACTGCCTAATAAACATTACTCGTGTGCTAACACACCATTAACATTCGATGCAAGATGACCGCCGTGCTTGCACTTCGACGTAATTATTTCTTGTGTCAATAAAGTATCACTTCTCGTCTGAAGATTCCACATCTGGAACCTAATTCGAAAATGGACCGTTTTCGCCTGGCAATTGGTCGATCGAGTTCGTAATAACGGAAACTTCCAAGCCGCGGCTATCGATCTTGCCCCCTGATCGCCGCGCATTTTGGCGCAACGCTTCCGCGTCGGCTTCGCTGGTCGACTGGAAAGCAACGAGGCGGGGAACCGCCTGACCAAAAGTTCTAACCCAGGGGGGCAACATGGCAAACGAAAACCAGGCGGCGACGGAACAGCTAGAAACGGCGATGAGCAAGCCGAAGCAAGTTACCGTCGACGGCGTGACCGCCCAAGCTCATTCGCTGCCTGATCTGATCGCCATGGATAAGCACCTGGCCAACAAACGCGCCGCCAAGAAGGGCGGGATGCGTTTTCAGAAGATCATCCCGCCGGCTACTGCTTAGGAGCTGCCAACGTGGTGAAACTGGCCAACAAAACGCTAAGCCCGATCTTGGGCGCTAACGGCGAACCGCTGCGGCGGGATCCGGACGCGGCGATTGTCGCACGGCAACGGAACCGGATCCAGGAACTACGCGCCAAGTATGACGCGGCCGTGACCAACTTCGAGAACATGAAGCACTGGTCGAACGCCGACAATCTTTCCGCGGTGTCGGCTGCCAACCCTGCCATTCGCCAGCGGTTGCGATCGCGTTCCCGGTACGAATGCCGGGAAAACAACAGCTTCGCCAACGGCATGATCAACACGATGGCCAACGACATCGTGGGACGCGGGCCGAATCTGCAAATCCACCACCCCAACCAGGCGGCGGCCAAGCGGTTGGAGCGGAACTTCCGGCGATGGATGAAGCGAACCGGCCTGGCCGCCAAACTGCGGACGTCGATCACCAGCCTGGTTGGCGATGGTGAAGTCTTTGCCGTGACCGCCAACAACCCCGCGATTCGGAACGCGGTCCAGCTCGATATCAAGCTGATGGAGGCGGACTATTGCACCGATCTGACGGGGCAACAAACCGAAACGTTCGACGATGGGATCGAGTACGACCCCAACGGTTACCCGATCGCCTACAATTTCCAGCAACACCACCCCGGCGATCACTACGGTCAATCGATGTACGGCCGGCCGAAGCGTGTGGTTGCCGACCAGGTGATCCACTACTACCGAGTCGATCGACCAGGCCAGCGCCGCGGCGTTCCCTGGGTCGCCCCCGCGTTGCCACTGTTCGCGCTGATGCGTCGCTATACGCTGGCCGTCACGATGGCCGCGGAAACGGCCGCCAACTTCGCGGGCGTCATGTATGCCGACGGCAACCAGGTTGCCCCCGATGAAGACGTCGATCCGATGGACTCGATCGAGTTCGAGATGCGATCGATGCTAACGCTACCGATCGGTTGGAAGATGGGCCAACTGAAGGCCGAACACCCAACCACCACCTATCAAATGTTTCGCGACGCGCTGCTTTGCGAAATTAGCCGCTGCCTTCACATGCCATTCAACAAGGCGAGCGGCAACAGCAGCGGTTACAACTTCGCCAGCGGTCGCTTGGATCATCAAACCTATTTTGAGTTCGTCGACATCGAGCGAAGCAACTTGGAGCTGTTGTTCCTGGACCGAATCTTTCAGTGGTGGATCGACGAAGCGATTTTCATTCCTGGCCAGATTCCCCAAGGCTTAGGCCCGCTGGACGATCTCGACTACACCTGGCGTTGGCCGAAGCATCGGCACATCGACCCGCAAAAGCAAGCCGCGGCCGACATCGCGCTTTGGAACGCCGGCCTTCTCACAGATGAGGAATACCAACTCGAGAACGGCAACGATCCGGAAGAACATTACGAAAGCTTGGAACGCATGTACAAGCGACGCGCCGCAATCGGGGCACCGCTGCCAGGCTATCAACAGATGGGCGACGCGGCCAACAACCAAACCACCGAAACCACGGACCAGGAAGAGGCCGCCAATGAAGACGCGTAATTTTGCCAACCTGTTTGGGCTGCTGCCCACACTTCACGCCAGCGGAGCGACCGCGGCCGCATTGCCTGGCGTTCCGGATCATCTTCCGGAATCGTTCACCATGGAAGCCGAGGGAAGCGTTGAATTCCTGGAATCGGCCGGCGATGGGGAAGGCGAAGGCGGGTCGACGGTTCCCAAGTTTTCGATGATCGCCTACCGCGGCGGCAAGATGCGGCCGGCCGGCTGGGGCGGCGACGTCGTCCTGGACCTGGCCGGAACCAAGATCGCCAAAGGGAAGCGGCCCGCGTTATTGAATCACGACGCCAAGAACCCTGTCGGCCACTTCGACGACGGCGGGATCCAGAACACCGGGAAGGTGATCAAGGCCGCGGGCGTGTTGTCGGTCGAATCGGACGACCAAAGGAAGATCATCCAATCGAGCCGCGACGGCTTCCCCTGGAAGTCGTCGATCGGAGCGGCGCCCGATTGGTCCAAGGTGGAATACATCGAGGCGGGTGACTCCCGCCACGTCAATGGGAAGGTTCAACGCGGCCCGTTTATCTACGTCGGGGCCGCGCTAGTACACGAGGTTTCTTTTGTCACGATCGCAGGCGATGACACGTCCAGCGCGGCCGTGAAAGCCAATCGATCCAGGGAGGGATCAAACACGATGAATTTTGAACAATGGCTGGAAGCTGCCGGTTGGGATATCGAAACGCTAACCGCGAAACAGCACAAGTCGCTGCGAGCTGCCTACCAGGCGGAAATGCAAGCGAGCGGAAACGGTTCCGGAAGCGAAACCGACACCGAACCAACCAACACCGGCGGCAACCTGAATGCCGGCGGCCAGGCCAACCAGGAAGACGGCCAAGACGAGCTGTCGCCGGCTGATCAATTGCGGGCCGAAGGCGCGGCCGAAGTCGAACGCCAGGGACGCCTTCGCGGATTGTTCGCGCAGGCCCAGCTTGGCGACGATCGCCGAACTGAGCTACACGCCCAAGCGGTTCGCGAGAACTGGAACGCCGACAAAGTCGAGCTCGAGATCTTGCGAGCAAGCCGCGCCGACGTCAACAACGGCGGCCAGTTTGCCATTCATTCGGTCAACAAGAACCTGACCGCTGGGGCGATGGTCGCTTCGCTGTCGCAATCGTTGGGCGTTCCGGAAGAGATCGCTGCCCGCGGTGTGAGCGAGAAGGATATGAACACCGCCAACCAGGCGGCCAACCGTAACCTGACCCTCCACGCCTTGATGGACATCGTGATTTTGCAAGCCAACGGCTACGGCTTCACTGGCAACCGCAAGTCGACCGAGTTCATCCGCGCGGCCGCCAATGCCGACCGGATGCTTTGCGCCGATGGCTTCTCAAGCTTGAACGCGTCGGGCAATACCACGATCAGCTTGACCGGGGTACTTGGCAACGTGGCCAACAAGTCGCTGATCGCCGCGTTTGAATCGGTGGAAACCGTCTATCAGATGCTTTGCCGACGGTCGACGCATTCCGACTTCAAGAGCCACACCCGCTTGCGGTTGGACATCAACGGCGGCTACCAGAAGGTTGGCCCCGATGGTCAGCTCAAGCATTCCAAGATGTCGGAAGCTTCGTACAGCAACAAGCTGGAAACCTTCGGCACGATGCTGACCCTGACCCGCCAGGACATGATCAACGATGACCTGGACGCGTTCAACCAGATCGTGACCCAGCTTGGCATCATGGCCGGAACCGTGATGGAGGAAGAATTCTGGAAACTGGTTTTGGCCGATCCGAATTCGTTCTTCAGCGCTGGCAATAAGAACCTGACCGAGGGAACCGATTACGCTTTGTCGATCGACGGCCTGACCAAGGGCGAGGCCGCTTTCAGTGATCGCGTTAAATCGGACGGCACGCCCATTCTGATCAGTCCGAAGTACTTGGTCACCGGTAGCACGCTAAAGACGACCGCCCGCGAACTGTACGACGAAACGAAGGTCAACGTTTCGACCACGGCCAACAAGGCCCAGTTCGCCAGCAACCCGCACGCCGGGAACTATACGCCGGTTTCGTCCAGCTACATGAACAACACGGCGATCCGCGACCGAGCCGGCAAGGCGATTAGCGGCCAATCGACTACCAAGTGGATGCTGTTAGCCGATCCACGCGTTCGCGCCGCGTTCGTCGTCGCCAGCTTGAACGGCAACGACAAGCCGACGATCGAGTCGGACGAGTCGGCCTTCAACACGCTGGGAATGCAATGGCGTGGTTTCCACGACTTCGGCTTCGGCAACGAAGAACCAGAAGCCGTGATGCAATTCACCGGCGTGGCTTAATGCAACGCTACCGCGTCGGCTGTGATGGCTGGCCTGGTAGCGATCGGGCGGCCAGCCGCCTAGCCAATCAACCATGCCGCGGCGATCCGGCCGCGGCACACTAACCGACCAATCGTTCACATATTTTCAAGCTACGGGAAGCTTCCGCTTCGCGTGGCAACGCGAGGCCAAAATGAGTTTCGAAGCTGAATTCGTTCACGGTGACCCGCTGATGATCGACCACGTCCCGGCGTCCGCTGTTGCGGCTGGCGAGGTGGTTGTGATCGGCGATCTAACCCACATCGCACACCGCGCCATTGCCGCGGATGAAAAGGGCGCGTTGGCTGCCCGCGGGGGCGTTTATCGCGTACCCAAAGCGGCCGGCGGTTCGTCCGCGATCGCTGACCGCAAGAAGGTGTATTGGAACAACTCCACCAACGTGATCACCACCACGGCCAGCGGCAACACGCCGATCGGCTACACGGTGGGCGCGTCGGTCGATGCCGATACCGACCAACTGGTCGAACACTGCCCGACCGCATAACACGCGATCACGACGGGGCCGCGGCGATTTTGGGGGATGGCCGCCGCGGCTTTTTTTGAGGCGATTCTCCGCCTAATTGAATCACGGCCAGCTAACAGGATCGACGCGGAAGCGTTGCACGAAGATGGGATTCGAAACGGAAATTCAATGGTTGCGAGAACAGATCGAGAAGGCCGCGCCTTCCTACATCGTGTTCCGCACGGTCGACGGCGAATCGAAAGCGCTAACGGCAACCAAGGGAGGAACCGACTTCGAATCCGATCAGATGGAAGGCTACGCCAGCGAAACCAATACGATCGACTTCCTGGTCGATCCGGACCTGCTTCCGCGGCGGCCGGCTGCCGGGGATGAGATCGACGAACTGGACGCGGAAGGGGGCAACAAGATTGCGACCTATCGCATTGTGCCCGAGCCTGGTGTGAATGCCTGGGAATGGGCAGGGCAAACCCGCAAGATGATGCGGATCCACACGAAACAGGTGGGCGATGACTAACCCCGAAGCAATTGGACCGTCGGAAGATCTCGCCCAAGCGTTGGCCGATCAGCTAACGGAGCTGGGCTATCCTGCTTCCCGGAATTATTACCCGATCATTCGCCTGAACGACGTCGAAACATTACACATTTTCGTTCGACCCGATGGGGACGTGGCGACGGCCCACAACCGAAACAGCAACCGGCACGAAGTAACCGTTTCGATCCTGATCGTGAAGAACATTAAAGCCCCGCAAGACGTGTCCGAGTTCGACGGCTTCGCCCGCACGGTGGAAGAGATCAAAGCGTTCTGGGAAAACCCCGAAGCGACCGACGAACTAGGCGACAATGCGGGAGTACTTCGCCACAAGAAGCTGGCCGGCCTGGCCTGGTCCGGAAAGATCAGCAACGACCAGCTCTTCGATCAAGATCGATTGTATTACCACAACCAGATGACCAGCGTTGTCGGCCTAGCGTATTCCGGCACGCGTTAAACCATAGGCGAAGGATCGCCACACGACACAAGCGGCCAACCGCTTCATTCAACCAGGGAGCGGACGCGGTAGCGTTTTTAACGACATGCTTCCGCACGTGCTTTGTTAGTACACGCCAACCAAGGAGGGAACGCGGAAGCGTTCGGAGAAAATGCCTTTTGAACGTGATAGTGTCCTGGGGAAGGACTGCATTCTTTACTACAACACCGGCACCCACGCCACGCCCGTTTGGGTTCCGATCCCACACGCGAAAGACGTCAAGGTCGATCCACTGAGCAAGGGCAAAGCGGAACAGAAGGCCCGCCTGTCGAAGTTCAATTTCAAGCGGGGAACCCACATCGAAATGGGCCTCAGCTTCGGCTACGACTACGAACCAGGCGACGGCGACACCGTGTTCCCTGTGCTGTTGGATTCCTTCCTGAACAACACCCCGATCGAGTTCTTCGCGGCCGACGGCGACGCGTCGACGGAGGGCACGCAAGGCCCGCGGATGGTCTGCGAAGTGTTCGAGTGTCCATTAGGGCAAGAGCTCGACAACCCGGCCAGTGTTGAGATCTCGGCCGAGATCACCCGCGTTACCGAAGGGGGAAGCGTCGTCGAACCAGACTGGTACACCGTACCGGCCGCGTAATTTTGTTGGTGCAACGCTAACGCGTCGCTCCTGGTTGTTTGCCTGATCGTAACCAGGCGGGGAACCGCCTAACCGAAAACATTTACCCCGAGGAAATCGGAACCATGAACAACGAAGAAAAGAGAATCCTGGACGTCCTGACCAACGCGACCAAGGACGCCAACCCGAAAAGCCTGGTCCACGTTCAGGCCGGCGACATCGCGACGATCTGCCGCCTGGCCGCGGCTGCCCAATCAGGGGCAACGTCAACCGTCAAGGTCGACGCAAAGTAATCCACTAAAGGGGCCTTCGCCGCCGGCCGCCTGACGGCCCGCGGCAAGCCCCCGCCATTCATCCACCACCTGACAACCGAGGGACGCTTCCGCGTTTCAAGCCATGAAACAAGAAACCCCAACCACGAAGTTCACCGATTCCAAAGGGCGTAAGTGGGTCGCGTCGATCGACGTTCCGACCGTCAAGGAATTGAAGGCCGAGCTGGGCGTCGATCTGCTGGAGCTGCTGGACGGCAAGGCGGACGTTCTGCAGAAGCTAATCGATAACCCGGTCTTGTTCGTCGACGCGTTGTATATCATCTGCCGCGAACAATGCGAAAAGGTCAAGGTCACCGATATCGACTTCGGCCGCGGCCTGGTGGGCGAAGGAATCGACAACGCGGCCAGCGCTTTCATGGTGGGCCTTGCTGATTTTTTCCCCTACGGCCGGCGTCGAATCGTTCTCGGCGTGATCGAGAAGCTGACCGAATCGCAGGCCCGAATCACGAACAAGACGCTGGAAGCGTTGAAGTCGGACAAGCTGACCCAGGCGATGGACAAGCAAGTCGACCAGGCGATGGAGAAGTGGTTCCACGAGGTCGACCAGTTGGCGGCTGGTGGCAAATCGTCCACGAACTAGCGGCCGTTTGCCAGGTCGACCCCAACCGACGCGGCCAGACGCTTCGCGAAATCGTCTGGATGAGCAACCAGCGGGGAAAACACGAATGGCAACAAACGGCCTTGTTGGCTTCGATCCTGATCAACGCGAACCGTGACCCGAAGAAGCGGCCGATCAGTCCGGATGAAATCAACCCCTACGTGAAATCCAAGCAATCATCGGGCGGCCTGCGGATCTGCAAACAGAACCAGGCGGTTCTCAAAAAACTGTTTACCGAGAGGGCGAAACATGCCATCGGGATCGAGTAGCTTCGGCGTCGATATGCGGATCAAACGCATGTTTTTAGATCGACCGTATGTCTATCGATCGATCTCAAAGGGCAAGCTGGCCGCATTGAAACACCAGGCCGGCCGTATTCGCACGATCGCCCGTCGATCGATGCGACGGGTTAGCAAAGCGGCGGCCAGGAAGGCGGCGCTCAAACGCAAAGAAGCGATGGATCGCGGCGATCGAGCTTTCCGCGATCCAACGGTTAGTCGACCAGGTCACCCGCCCAAGATCCACACCGAGGGAAACTTCAACCCGAAGTTTATTCTCTTCGGTTACGACCCCAACCGGGACGTTGTGGTTGTCGGTCCGGTCCGGACCAATTCGCGGCACAACGCGGTGAAGTCACTAGAGAAGGGCGGCCGCGTTCCCATTTACATGGGGCGGAAGAACCGACGGCGTTTGATCAAGACGGTTTTCGTTCGGGCGCGGCCATTCATGGAACCGGCCGAAAAGATAGCCCGCGAAGATTGGGAAGGCGATTGGGCCAACATTCAAAACGGATTTTAGCGAGAACGAAACCGGAGATTAGAAACGCCCCCTTTTCTAATCGCCGCTAACCAAGGGAGCGAACGCGGAAGCGTTCCACGAAAAGATGTCGACCGGGGGAGTACGAGCGGGCGGGGCGTTTATTGAGCTATTCGTTAAGGATGGGCTCGATAAGGGTCTGCGATCGGCACGCGCCAAGCTGACATCGTTCGCCAGTTCGATGAACGGCATGGGCCGAAATCTATTTAGCTTCGCGGCTGTGGGAGCTGCCCCACTGGCGTTGGCGATCGGCACCTTCTCAGACTTCGCCGACAAGATGTCCGCGGTCCGAGCGGTTAGCGGGGCGACCGAGGCCCAGTTCGCCCAACTGGAAAAGACGGCCCGAGCGTTGGGCGGGTCGACCAGCTTTTCCGCAAGCCAGGTCGCGGAAGGCATGAAGTACTTGGGGCAGGCCGGCTACTCGACCGAACAAATCATTTCCGGAATTCCGGCCGTGTTGAACCTGGCCCGGGCCGGAGCGATCGACCTGGGCGTGGCTTCCGACATCGCGTCCGACGTTGGTTCCGCGTTCGGCATGACGGCCGACGAATTGGGACGCGTGGCGGACGTGATCGCGGCGACGGCTTCCAGCGCCAACACCAGCGTCGGCATGATGGGCGAAACGTTCAAGTATGCCGCGCCCCTGGCGAAGGCGGCCGGCCAGTCGATCGAGGACACGGCCACGGCGATCGGCTGGATGGGAAACAGCGGCATCAAGGCCAGCATGGCCGGTACCGACCTGGCGTTGATTCTTAAAAACCTGGGAGGCGATGCCCGCGAAGGCCTGGCCGCGGTAGGCGTGGAAACGGTCGACGCGGAAGGGAACATCCGAAGCGTGATCGACGTGATGAAGGAAGTGGGCGAGGCAACCAAGGACATGACCCAAGCGGACCGCCTGGCGTTCTTTTCCGCGAACTTCGATCGGGCGGCCAAGTCGGCGATCATCATGGCGGACGCGGGCGATTCGATCGACGTTCTACGGGAGAAGATCGAAAACTCGGAAGGGGCCGCGGCCAAGATGGCCGAAATGATGGACGACAATCTGGGCGGAAGCTTCCGGAAGTTCTTATCGGCGATCGAAGCGGTCCAGATCTCGATCGGTAAGTCGGTCGAAGGCCCGCTTCGTAGCTTTATCGACGGGGCGGCCGAAGCGGCGTCGATCGTGGCCAAGTTCATAGAAGAAAACGGCTATATCGTGCAAGTGTTCGGCGCTATCGTCGTCGCCCTGGCTGCCGCGGCTGCCGGTTTCCTGGGCTTGGCGTTGGTGATCAATATCGTGGCGGGAGCGGTCACCGCGCTGATCGGCTTGTGGGGTGTGCTTACCGCGGTAATCACCTTCCTGGCTTCACCGATCGGCCTGGTGGTTGCGGCGCTAGGGCTGGGCGTGGCGGCCTTCCTGTATTTCAGCGGGGCAGGATCCGCGGCGGCCCGCGCGGTAGGCGGGGCGTTCCAATCGTTGAAGGAAACCGTCGGCCCTGTGCTGTCGGCTTTGCGTGATGCCTTGAACGCGGGCGAATGGGAGCTGGCCGCCCAACTGCTGTGGTCTTCGATCAAAACGGTTTTCTTCGAGAGCATGGCCGCGATTCTCAAAGAGCTTCAAGACTGGGTCGGCCAGATTAGCCACACGATGGGCGAGATCGCCCGCGGCTGGGGCTTGGAGATGCAACGGCAGGGACTGTTCGCGAAACAGGAAATGCAAAAGAACCTGGTCCAAGTCGAGAAGGTTCGGAAGGAAGCGGCGATCGATGCCATGTTGGCCGATCTGCCAACCGTGACCGCCTACGGCCTGGACGATCTGAAAACGGAAACGGATCCCTTAGGCGACCTGGCCGGCGCGAAGGCCTACGGCTTAGACGATCTCGGAGACGTGGGGAACCAGGTCGCGAAAACCTGGGACATGGCAGTGGGCACAACCAACAGCTTCGCCGCGGGGCGTATCGGTCAACAAGCCCGACCGATGGAGAAGGTCGAAAACGAACTGCAGAGCGTTAACGACAAGTTGGCCAAGCTGATCGACCAGGGCGAAGATCAACTCGAGTTCGGGAGCTAATTGGTGACATGCTTCCGCACGTAATCCATTAGAACACGCAAACCATAGGAGGGAACGCGGAAGCGTTCTACCAAAGAAGATGGCCGTTGAAATTTACGAAGTTTTCCAATCGCAAGGTGGCAAGGATGCCATGACCGGCAAAGGTTCAAGCCGGAAACTGCTTTTCCACGTGTTGGGATCGGACGACGACGCCACGATCATCGCCGCGGCTGCGGGATTGGCCCCGGCAACGGTCACCGGTTACACCGGCGCGTTGAACCTGGACGGTTTCAGCAAGTCGCAAGTCGCCCCCGGTTTCTGGGCGGTCGAAGCGTCTTACATCGATCCGCAAAGGCAACAAGAGAAGGAACGGCCCGATACTGGAAGCCTGGTCGCGAGCTGGGACACGACCGGCGGAACGCAACACATTACGGCCAGTTTGGAAACGTTGGCTTCGACCGCCTATTCCGCTTCCTACGACGCCCCCGATTTTAAGAAGGCGATCGAGGTCACCACCAGCGGCGTGAATGGAACAGACGTAACCGTTCCGATCTTGCAACTGGAATATGAATACACGTTCCCCAACGCGTCGGTTACGGATGCCTATATCCGGAAGCTGCGCGACCTGACCGGCACCACGAACGACGCGATCTGGCGCGGATGGGCGATCGGCGATCTGTTGTTCCTGGGATCCAACGGCCGCCAATCGTCGAAGGGAGACATCACGGCCCGCTTCATCTTCGCGGCCGGGAAGAAAATCACACTTTCCGCGGCGGATATCAACATGGTCGACGACTTGAAAAAAGGGGCCCACGATCACCTCTGGTTCTACTTCAAGACGTTTCAAGACACATCGGCGGAAGAGATCGTCGCGCGGCCGGCTGCCGCTTACGTCGAGCGACTTTACGAGAAGTCGACGTTCACCGAATTGGGTATTGGTTCCTAAGCAACACGTTCGCAGGGAAGCGAACTAAAGGAGGCGACGCGGAAGCGTTGCTTTTGGCCAGGCGGTTACCCGCCTATTAGTTATCAGGTCAACAATCAGGAGCGACGCGGTAGCGTTGCATGGAAAAACGATGGATCGTCCAAACCTGTTGATTCACACCGCGATAAGCGGCTTTACCCAAAGCGTCGGCCAGTGGAACGGCATCTTGGAATTGACTGAGAAGCTACGGGAAAAGAACTGCGACGGCGTCCGAAGCCGCGTCCACTATTACCCCTGGCACGCCAACTTTGCCCACGTGGCCGAATACTACTGGGCAATTGGTGAGAAGTACGGCGTTCGCCCGATCCTGGGCGTTTATGCGTATAGCTGGGGAGCTGGCCGCGGGGCGATTCAACTGGCCAAGCAACTGAAACGCCGGGGGCTCAGCATTCGCGTGATGGTGTTGTCGGATCCGGTTTATCATCACCCGTTTGCCCCCTGGCGAGCTTTGCGGAATTGGTGCTTGCCACTGATCGGCGAACCAGTGATCCGGATCCCTGACAACGTTCGCGAGGTTTATTCCTTCCACCAAACGCAAAACCGACCGAGCGGCCACAAGCTGATCAGCGGCGGCCAAGGTGGCGGCGCGTTCATCCACCTGCAGAAGGTGTTGCGCTACGATCATCAATACATGGACAACGCCCCCGAGTTCCACGACCTGGCGTTGGCCGAAGCGGCGAAGCTATGCAAGCTGGCCGGCGGCAAAGCCAACCCGATCGTTCACCAAACCCTTCGCGATATGCGGGAAGCGGGCTAAGGGGGAAGCGATGCAAAAACGAGTCTCGGCGGGGCAACGGATCAACGGCAACATTTCTGCCAGCGCGATGAACGAGCTGGGGAAGATGATCCAGGAACGCAACGCGGCCAAGCTGTCCAGGGGTGGCCAGGCGATCGAGCTGGCCGCGGGGCCTGGCCTGTTCATCCAAGCAAGCAACAGCGTTCCCGCCACGATGGAACGTGGCGAGTGGATGGCCATAAGCGGAACCACGTTCGACGTAACGGACCGGGAAGATCGCTGGCCATTCGAGACGGAAGCCAAGGCCGCGTATCTGACCACCACTTCGATCGTGTTACCCGTGTTCGCGATGGCAATGGAAAAGGTTCCTAACGGCCGCGTGGGCGTGTTTCAGATCGCTGGCATCGCCCGAACCAAGATCTTCGCCCCGCCTAGTGCATCGGCCAAGACTTTGATCACCGCGTTTTACGATGACGACGCGGCCGGCACCAATCCGCGGATGCTGACCGGAAGCGAGCATCCGATGGGATCGATCGACGTGATCTGGCACGACACCTACACGGCCAACGCGTCGGAATATGTTCCGGTATGGGCCATGGTGCGTTGGCCAGGGGCACCGCGGCAAAGCTGCCGACCGTTTCAAGCATCGGGGCCGATGGGCGAAGGGGGCCTCCCGGCGAACGAGATCAACGTAGCGTGGCAAGATCAGCAAGGGGGAAGCGGTGTCGCCTTCGATCGCTGGGGAGAATACGCGGCCCTCGATAGCCCCATGAAAGGGCACGCCACATTCATCGACGGGAAGATGGAAATCATGGGCATCAACAATTGCGACGGCTACACGGTTTCATGAGGCGGTGCCCCGCCTAACAGATTGACGATTAACCAACAGGGAGCGAACGCGGTAGCGTTCCATGCAAATGAGTACGAAGAAACCCTGCGAATGCTGCGGCGCCGCTTGCGAGATCTTCACGTTTTCGGGAGGCGATCTCGGAAAGTTCGATTACGTTTCGGGAACCTGGACCGGATCAGGCGCGGGCATTTACGAAACGACCAGGTCGGGCATTGCGCTTGCGCGAGCGAACACCGACGGCGCCGGGACCGAGATGATCTTCGTTGAGCTCAACGACTTCAAACGCTATGACCTGGTGTTTGATTACATCGATTCGAGCAACTACCAGGTCGTGAAGTGGCGAAGCGGTGGCACGGCTGCGCCGCCTACGTTCGCCCGCGTGGAAGCGGGAGTCGAAACCGATCTCTTCACGGCCGCGGCACCTTCCGCGTTTGCCACGTTCTACACGTTCGTCCGGAACAGTTCGCCAACCTGGGCGATGACGACCAACGGCCCGGCGAGCGCCTTCTATGATGAGCTGCCGCAATATGGCGGGACGCGGTTTGGCGTTCGGTCGACGCCTTACGGATCCCTGACGGAACCGCTTCGCGCTCTTCAATGCAACAACACGGTCGACGCGGCCGTTGCTGATACGTCGCTCCCGTTTGGCTATGACACGTACAACGTCCGGAGCGACATCGCGAAGCCTGGCTGCCTGGTCAACCCTGAAAGCATCCGCTGCGATAAGTGCATCGCCTGGGCGCCACGAAGCGGCGAAGGACAGTGGGCCGTTACCATTGCCGGCGTGACCGGATCTTGCGCGAGCATTATCAACGGCACGCACATGATAAACTGCAACGCCTGTAATTCAGGAATTTACTACAACGGTGTGAATTGCACGCCTTCCAATCGCGACGTTTGGGTCGTTGTCCGGCTGAATTCGTATTCACCTCACCCAATCGGCGTGGACATCATCGGCGTCGATCCTTCCCTTGGTGCGCATCGCTCGACTTTTCCCATTCTGGACGACTTCGAGGTTCTTAATTGCTACACCGATTGGCCTAAGACCCTGGGGGACATCTACACGCCGCCAGGGGCTAGTTACGAAGTTTGGAATCCTTCGGCCGCGGACTTTTCCGCGGCAACCGCAACCCTGGACCTGGTGCTGTGATGATGCTTTGCGATATCTACAAATCGGGGCGGTTTGCCAAGTGTCGGCGTTGCGGCTGGTGGATCCCTGCTTCCAAAGTCGCGTTTCCAGTTCGGCGGGAATGCTTGGGCGATGCGGAACCGAAGCAGCGGCATCGCGGCCTGGGCGACCTGGTCGAAGTAGCGGCAACCGTTTCCGGCCTGGCGATGCTTTCCAGGATCTATCAGAAGATCAAGCGGGGAAGCTGCGGATGCGAACAACGCAAAGCGAAGTGGAACAAATTAGCCCCCTTCACGATGAAGGCGGACCAACAAACGAAGGATGGAACCGATGACAACCCACGGCGATGATTTTGGCGGGACTGACGGCGTTCAACTGAACGGGCGGGAAGCTTCGATCGGGGGCACACTGCAAGGGTGGCCTTGGGTGAGCGATAACCCGACCTATTTGACGATTCAAAGCAATCAGCTTCGGCACACCTACAACAGCGGAACCACCACGTTCACGCCTGGCTTCACGCTTGGTTCCGACGACTACGAGATCAGTTGGCGACACGTCACGCGGGGCGATCGCAACGGAAACCAAACGTACTACCTTCGCTGGGACAACGCGACCAGTTCCGGCTATCGCGTTTACTTCCACCCGTTCGCGCAGATTCAGATCTACCGCGTTGACGAGGGCGTTTCGACGCTGCTTGGTTCGATCACCAGCCTGGCCTGGGCAGACAACCACGTTCGAAAGGTCCGAATTGTTGGGGGTGTCATTCAGGCCTTTATCGACGGCGTGCAAAAGCTGCAAGTCGCCGATAGCACCTACACCGATGGGATCGTCAAGTTTGCGGTGAATGACGGCGGCAATTCCACCTTTTTGACGCTGGACGATTTCACGCTCGAGGAGCTGGCCGTCACGATGCCACCCACGGCACGGTTCCGCACGACACGCGATAATTTGCAAGTCACGGTCAACGACTTTTCGGAAGACGTCGACGGCGAAATCGTGGGCCGATCGGTTTCCTGGGGAGATGGATCGCCGGACGATTCCGGAGCGGGGACCGAGTTCACGCACACCTACGACGCGCCGGGAACCTACACGGTTACCGTCACGGTCACCGACAACGACGACGAATCGACCAGCGAAGCGCAGATCTTAACGGTTGTCGCGGACCAGGACGCGATCGCCAGCGTGGTTCCTGGGGCAACCGCGCCGGCCGATTGGACCGCCACGGCGCAACCTTCCGCGGTGGGAAGTGGCGACTTCGTCGACGCGAAACCAATGGCCGCGTTGGACATCGATCTCGATCTGCTCTATGGGGCCCTATCGGAAGATCGAACCGTTTACATTGCGGCGAAGCACGCGCGGGGAATCGACCGCGTGGAACTATTCGCCAACAACGGAACCGCGGCCGTTGCGATCAAGCCGATCAAAGTTCCTAGCACCAAGCAAGTGAAGGGGCGGACCGCTTACCCCTTCCGCCTGACCGCGGCCAACTTCCCGAGTGGCTACTTTCAGCTTCGGGCCGTCGTTTATCCCAAGGTGGGCGTTCCCCGCGTGTTGCAAGATTCCACGAAAACCTATTACCACGATGGGGCGTTCCCCTTTAACGGCGGTAGCGCGGTGGTGAAGTATCTCGACAACACGGTCGACACATCGGGAGACGGTAGCAGCGGGACACCGTTTAAATCGATCACCGACGTGATTACCGCCAAGAAGGCGAGCTCGAGCACGCGGGCGGAAGTCTGGGATCTGCGTATTCGTAACGCGTCGATTCGCTGGCTAGGCGATTGGACCGACGTGACAACGGGCCTCTGGACGGGCGCTTGCCAACTGTCGGCCGATACCAACTACGTCCCGCATTGCGTGATCGAATTCGATGGGACGTTGAACAACGACGCCTCGGGGTACATTCGCCAGCGGGACGCAATCTTCACGTTTATGCCAACCGTTTCGTTCGACCTGGGACCGGACGCCAGCACGACGACGGCGACGAACCTGCAGGGGGCGTTGCCTCAACTGTACGGCGGCTTACATATCTTCCGCGGTTCGGAGATCTTCGCCACCACGGGGATCGGTTCGGTGGCGGTTGCCAAGATCCCGGTCCTTTCCACCGATACGGAAATCGAAACCTACGACGCCAGCCACTTGCCCGAATCGGGATCCTATCCGATTTTCGACGCGACGAACGAGCGGGAGACGATTAGCTGGACCGGCAAGAGCGGCAACACGCTAACCGGCGTCACCGGCTTAACCCAGGATCACACCGACCAGATCACGATCGGGCGGGTGTTGCTCGATCGCCGCGTGGTGGCAAGTACCAATTGGGTCGCGTTGTGCGACGGGGTCGCCTATCACGACCTGCCTTGGAAGTTTCCGCAAACGCAATATTTGCGGAGCTGCGAAGTGTACGAGATCGGGGCCGATTACGTGTTCCGCTTGGGGGCGTGTCTCGACACCTATTCGCATGACATCTGGCCCGACGGCCACGGCGACATCACGCAAGTTTATAGCAGCACGAACCCGGCCTCGGCCCCGTTTGATAATTCCTACTTGGACGGCGTGGTGGGCGAGCTGTTCACCTACGAAACAAGTCACCAGGCCGGTTTGTATGCCGATCACCCTGGTTACAAAAACATTCTGCTAAGTCGGTTGCTGCTCAAAAGCAATCCCGATCGGGCGGTCCAGTTGGCGTTTGGTAGCGATCACGCGGAGAAATCGTTTGAACACTTGCTGGTCGATCGCGTGACTGTTCCCGGTTGTAGTATTCGCCTTTCCAATGGCCAGGGCTGCGCGTTCAAAAACGTGATGCTAACCCGCAACATTTCCCGTTGGGTGAGCTTTGAAACCAACCCGAACTATGACGCCTGCGAGGCTCGCGCCTTCGCCTACGTCACGGACCTGACCGGGACGACGGCCCAGTACGTAACTGACGGCGTCCAGCTTGCCCGAACCGATACGTTCGTGAATCTATCCCCTTCGACCTACGATCCCGAGTCGGCATCGTTCAAGAAGATGGACCTGACACCCAAAGGGGCGGCCGCTACGATCGGCGGCGCGTTCCCGAGTGAATGGCCCGAATACGACGTTTTCGGGAATCCCTTCACGGACGAAGCGGGCGCGGTGGCCGTGACCAGTAACAGCTTTCCGCTTGCCTTCATGAATCACTATTTGCAACTAATCGGAGCCCGATAAATGCTTGGATACTTACGACAATCGACCGCGGACCAATCACGGATGATTGGGCCGTTCTTGGATGACGTCGACGGCAAGACACCCGAAACCGGTTTGACGATCGCCAACACTGACATTCAGATCATGGCCAACGGAGCGGCCGCGGCCGTGAAGAACAGCGGCGGGGCAACCCATCGCGCCAATGGCGAGTACTCGATCACCTTCAACGCTACCGACACGGCCAACGTGGGCGAGCTGTTGGTTAGCGTGGTGGTCGCTGGGGCGCTTCCCGTTCGCGCGAAATTCGTGGTGTTGGAAGAGGCCGTTTTCGATGCCTTGTTAGCTGCCGGCGCGGCGGCCAAGGTCGACCTGATCGACCAGCCCAACGCGGCGGCGATCACGACGGTTTTGAACGGCCTGTTGGATGGAACCGACGGCGTCGAAACCGATTGGACGCTGCGACAATTGGCCCGAATCGCGTTGGCCCTGTTCGCGGGCAACTCGACCGTTGGCGGAACCGTGTTCGCCAATCCGGCGGGCAACAAGACGCGGATCCAATCGAGCGTTTCGAGCGGCAACCGTACCGTTTCTAACTTGGACGTGAGCTAATGCCAGGCTACTTCGGAGACTACAACGGGGCCTTCTTCGGAACCTACTTCGGGGAAGGCCTGGAAAGCAACCGGCCGGCCGGATCGACGGTCTACGGATACTTCGGCGTTTACTTCTCTTCGCAGTTCGGCCAATACTTCGGCGAGATCGAAGCGGGGCCGATCAAGCATCCGCCGGGATCGCTGCAATATGACCTGCTCGACAACCTGGCACGCTTCCGCGTGGTGAATCAATAAGGAATTCGATTCGATGACGAACGCAAAGCAGCGCAGCTACTACAAGAGCGCGGGCGAAACGGTCGCGGTTCACGTGAATTGCGGGCCGGTTATGGCCCGCGGGGAAACCGTGCTGGACGTGTTGGCGGCCGAGATCATCCAACGGGATGCCGACGGCGTGGTGATCGTGGGGCCGGATAAGCTGACGATCAGCGGACTGGAAGCCAACACCGTAGCGATCACCGCGCCGGGAATGGAAGCTATTCCGATCGGCCGCGGTTTCGTCGGCCTGGTGGCCGGCGGCAATGCTTCGTTGTCGCAACCGATGAAGCTAACCATTCCGTTCACCACCAGCGGCGGCCAACGCCGGGACGCCGAAGTTCTTCTCGAGATTCGATAGCCAGGTGGTTGCAGGCGTGTTATGTCCTTGCTCAACAACAAGGGCGTGGAACACGACGGCTTGATCCGATCACTATTCCGCTTCTTTGGATTCTAAGTCAATTCCGACAAGTCCGGTTGGAACGTAGAGTTTGAAACCCGTGATGGCTTCTACATGACGGGTTTCTTAGATCCTTCTTACACTCCATCGCTTCGACGAGCTTCAGGCTCCGTCGAAGACAGAAAACAGCAAGAGGTGTTTCGCTCTAGCCTTCGAAACACATCATTCAGCGCGAGCAAATTACTGCTCTGCCGGAGCCTCGCCTGCGAACAGCTTTGCGCCATCCTTCGCGATCTCGGTATTCTTAATGGTCTTCCAGCTCTCATCAAGAGCTGAGAACCCATCAGCGAGCTTCTCTGCCCAATCCACTATCGACAGATTCGGCTGGTCCAACTTGTAATCTACGAAGACGTAGCCAATTTCCCCTACTTTCCCCGGCGGAATTTGAAATTCTTTTACATGTGTTCCATCGTCCCCCGAAACTGGATTGTCGTTCACCAAAGTTTTCGTGGTAATGAACGATTTCGATGTTCCGTCTTTATAAGTAATAAACATTGCCGTCTCATACTTTTTCTCAACGCCAACACCAGCACCAATATGCCAATCCAATTTGCATTTCACCTTACCGTCAGAAGCAATCGACCAAGTGGCCGATTCACGTTTAGTGGTTAGCGGCAAGTGGGGACGATATGCCAAGCCATCTGGATCTTCTTTCTCGTAGCGGACCAATACAGAACCACCGTTATCGCCGTATGTGCCAGCCTGATCTGTCATGTAGAAATAGACGTCTGATCCATGAGGACCGGTTGGAACACGGAGATACCGAGTGCCGGGCTTGAATTCGAATGCTGAGGCAGGCGCGAATTGGGTGTGTTCAGCGTTAAGGCTTCTGAATACTTCTACGATAAGCATGTCACCTCGTCTAGCGCCATGATAGGGCGTTGTGACACTCGAATTAGTACCCGTATAGTTCGTGTCACCCGCTACATTAACGTTCCCTGTCCATCGATCGTTCGGATTCGGGACGATTGCGTAGGCCGAATTCGGTTCTAACCGGATTCCAGTACGCTCCTCTTTGTTCGCAGGAACGACAACGTCTGCGGCTTCGGCTACACCAATACCACACACCACCAATGGCAAAACTAGCAATACATACTTAGAAATATACACGGACACCATCCCCCATTTACATAACCAAATGCCAACTATCTATCATTACAATTGGCTCGAATGTAACCGTGCAAAAGTCTGGCGTCAATTATTTAAAGTTACATTCTGATCGACAAAAAAACCTCGACTTATGTTGCGGTCTTTCGCCAACCGCATCAGCTTTCGCGAACAACCGATCACGCATCTCGCCTGCGCTCAAGTTTCGAAATTTGGTAACCAGCCTAATAGTTGCCTGGCTAGCCATGGCGGCAGCCTTGTTTGTGTCCTTGGCAGACGGGGCAAATGGCTCTAGTGGTGGTCAAGCAAGAGTCCTTGCAATTCTGCCTGACTTCGTTCTCTGCCTGTCGGCCTGGTGAGCAATCCGAGGATGGCGACAAGAGTCTGCCGCGTCCATGGACGCAGAGAAACTTAATCAGCATTTTCGGGCAATCGGAGGTGAAGCTCAGAATGTGTTTGAGCGATACAGGAGAATCAGCAATCATCTCACTCGGCAGCCTATCTCTCGAAGCCAAAAAGAATCGAGAGATACGCGCACTACCGACTACAAGTAACCACCATGCGTTATCTGCGACAACAGGGTCCGAGACTAACGATAGCAAAACAGCTACCGCGGAACGTTATTCACAGACGATCGATCCAGAAGCTGCCTGAGGACCACCTGTGTCGTTGAAGACAATTCTCCCCCCGGCAATAGGTTCTCCCAGACCAAGTGGTGGTTCGCCCCCGACGGGAACAGTCGAAAAAGGGGAGATTGTTTTTTTCTGTGTCCGGCCGCCGCAAGTCGGTCACCAGTCAACCCGCCGGACGCGAACCCTATTCGAGTCGCCAGACGACTTCGCAGGCTAGATACTCTGACACAACAATTCTGATTACCAATTCACCAACATCATCTATTGCAAGATAGCGGTATCGGTCATCCTGCACGTTAATCCAATCATTGATGAGCACTGCAACTTGATGCAACTCACCTGCCTCGGATTGAAGTGTAACTTGCGCGACCTGCAGTCGTTGGTAATTCCTCGAACCTATTTCACCGAATAGCTGTTGAACGTGAGCGGAATCAAAATCTTCGCGAATCTTTGACGACAATGAAGCAATGGGACCGCACCAGAAGTGATCAGGCTCATCTCTGCATAGTTGGCTAAGCTCGAAAGCCGCATGCCCACGGGCAAGCTTTAGCAATACATTTGATACACACTTCGCTTCCGGCATGAATACAGAATTACCGTCGATTTCGGTCCTGGCAGATTCTATTCGCAACCTTAGAGCGGGTGAGTTCTTCATAATTCGTGAGACTGAATCACGCCGAAATTTTGTCGGGTCGGTTGAACCACAAAGCACACTCTCGATAAGGCAAACAAAATACTCTTCATCTTTGGAGAAGCTTTGATTACAGCTTTCGCAGCACCCGACCACAGGTAGGTTCAAGGGGAATGGGCGGTCCAGAAGACAGCGTGATGGGACATGGTCACGAGTGCCTGCCCGTGCACCGCAGTAGATACAGCCGCGAATCAACCGATAATCTGCAAGATCTCTGTATTGATCCATGAAACTCGGCGAAAAGATAAATCTGACAATACAATTCAAGAGGGGACATCTGAGATAATCTAGGGTTCGCAACTTGCGAACCCTTACTACAAACTTCTCTGAAATCAACTCGGGTTAAGTGTAGACCCGACCGAATGCGGGATAACGTCTATAATGAATGACATATTTTTCAAGAAGTCTAAGTGACTTTTGGTCATTTCTGTCAAGCCGAAAGGGAAGTTCTCCATGAATCACGCTTGGGGTATTATCGGCAGAGATCATGCCATCTATATGGTGCCTTTCTTTCGCAGAAAGATCCGGGACAGTAATCTCAGTCACTGTTCCCCAGTCATTTGAACGCAAAGGCCATTCCGCGAATGACTCGTCCTGTGAAATCGTTTGCCTCAAGGCTGCGTCGGCAATAATTCCAGTCGCGGTCATCATTTGATGGTCGCCGTCGCGATATCGAAACAGGGCCAAAGGAATCAGTTCCAAGTCATTACTCGCGTTGCCGCGTGAAGCTGCTCGTCCTATGGACTCACCGAGAAATTTAGCAAAATCAGTGGGATTAAGAATTTCAGATGTTGCTCCGTTCGCTGGCCAGTTCTCGTCCAGCTGTTTTTTTAGCTCACCTAGGCAAACGGCCTGATACTCTTCCTCCGAAAGTCTTAATACACGAGAGAGAGCTGCCTCTGTACCTTCCTCTTCAGCTGTACCCAAAACCGACCTTACGTAGGACTCAAAGCTACTGTGTGTTGGTGAGTCGGGATCCTTTAAGTATTTATCAAAGTCTTTAACGGTTAGAGGATCCGTTGGCCGTCGAAATGACTGTGGGTTCGCATTTAGCGTAATCTTAACAACATCTCCACTGGAAAGCTTGGAGACCAAGTTTCGGAAGTCGTCTAGCTGTTCCCCCCGTTTATTCGCCAACGCAAAATCAAGCCAAACTATAAAGCGATGCTCTTCGTACTCTCCCACAAGCTGATCGAGATCATTAACGAATTCCGTGCTGTGTTTGTTGAGGCATTCGATAAACCCAAGCCGATTGTATTTCTGCCGATCACATGTTGTCGAATCCAATTCAATTGAAATCATTCGCTCTATCGCGAAACGATGATTTATCTGCTTGAAGTCTTCAAGGAAACGACCACCCATTGAAGCATAAACATAATGTGAAGGCCCGTTCCAAATGCGGACAAAGTCGAGCACGTCTAAAAACAACTGACGCTCCACGTATTTGTTTGTTCTGAGCTGATACGGGACATCATGACCGCTCATTTTTGTGCCGCCTCTGCTTTCTCTAAACAAAGCTTGAAACAACGTTCTCCGACTCTAGCACGTTCAAATGTTGAATCCTGAAACAAGAATTCGGCAACCGTTTCGATGTCCAAACGGTCCGCTTCAAAACAAATTCTGAGTTGCCTGTCACGCGTTATTGGGCGAGGCAGTTCAGGTGAATACCGCTGCGCAGACCCAACGGGTGACTTGATCCGTGGTATTTTCTTGAGCGAGCCGGCCTTAAGTTTGGAGGAGACATCTGTAATTCGTCGTGACGAGAGCGTTCGAAACTCTTTCGATGTCTCTTCCTCATGACGCTTCCACGCGTTCGTAAACGAGGTAAACTTTTTCAGGCCTTCACGCATGTATTCGATCACAACATGGTAAATAGAAGAGTCCATATCCAACCCGCGTTTCGTCGTATTCAACGGCAACTTCATCGAGTCGTTACTTTTAAAAAACACAACACCCGATATTGATATGAATTGATTATGATACCCCGGAGTAACACCCTTCGTATCCCATCCTGTCCTATAAGTTTTGTCATTATATAGAACGACGCGATCATTGCAGACTACCGTCCATCCAGCGTACTCTCTTGACTTTTTCACCTTTGCTTCGTCATCTAGTTCATCTTCAGTGACAAGCGGCCTATAAAACCCAACGGCCAGTTCAACAGAGACGCCTTCAATAGTGCCCATGAAAATATATGGTTCAATCTTAGGAGCATCTTCAGCGCCGATCTCATTGGGCACGAGGAGCGTCAATGGGGCTGGCTCAATAAGAATCCCATTCAATGTAACCTGAAAGCCCTTATCTATAATAATGGCGTAGTGTTTAGAGATTTCGGAAGCCAAATCGTCGAGAAACGTCGAACCAACCTTAAACTGCCTTGCCACGCCCTCATTCAGTTTTTTTACTGTTATCTGAGTACCGTGTTCTTTGAGACCCTTGCGAATCTGTCGTAATACTAGCTTCCATGGATCGTATTCTTTGATCGGATCGGGGGCCTCGTTCGGATAATCGTCATCAAGCCATTCAGGCGGGATTTCTACTTTGTAAGGACTCTCATCTACAGGATCGGAGATAACTACGCTGTGCTTTCCCATCTTGAACATTGCACGCTTCATCCCGATCCCATACATGCCGACGGTCTGAAGTTCAGAATCCCTCTGGAGATCAGGGCGTCCGAGCATAAACGCACTTTTCTCGGCGATTATTTCAGGGATCCCACCACAATTATCCGTAATTTCAAACTTACTCTGGTTTGCCGTGATATTGGCTTTGTATCCTTCGTACGGTTTTTGGGAATCTAGCGGATCAATACCTTTTCTTTTTAGATCACGTATCACGCCATCAACGCAATTGTCCAATAGGTCTAGGATCGCGTCGACCAATGCGATGTCACGGGTCAACATCTCAACGAAGAACCTTTTGGTTGGTCCAGCATTGATTCTTTTATTGGCGTCCGCCATGTCGGGTATCCTTTAACGTGATGCGGTTTGGGCGATCTTAGACGCAACGGCCCGTGCAAGTAGCGGCGGCACTGAATTCCCAATCTGCCGGAAGTCGTGCCAACGCGTCCCGTGAAATTGAAACCAATCCGGAAAGGAGTGCAGTCGAGCGGCCTCACGTGAAGTGATACAACGCGGGCTTAAAGGATGAATAGGACGCGGTGCAGTGTGACTACCTCGATCCTTACCGGTTCCAGCGCGTAACGTGGGCGCGACTTCATCCCACGCGAGTCGAATATAGCGACTTACCGGTTCAGACTCACCGGGCAAGGTGGCTCTGAACCGATCAACTACATTTACAGAGTGCCGAGTGCGAAGACATCCCGTTAGGCGACGATGAACTACGGACGTTCTGTTTGAGCGGTCATACTCACATGACAACTCACCTCTCATGATACGGGCGTATTCACTTGTCGCCTTTGGCAATTCGGATTCGTAGATGTCATTCTCGAAAAGCGTGTCGTCTTCGTCGATGCCACGAAGATCTGCAATTGCATCTCGGACTACTGGCCATGTTCCTTGCCCAGTTTGCTTTGCGAATTCGTTGGGCATTGGATACTCCGGCTCGTCTACTCCCTTCATAAATCCCAAGATAATCGTTCTTAGACGTCTCTGGGGTACGCCAAAGTCAGCAGCATTAAGCACCCTAATTGGTTCGACTATTTCATATCCGGAACGTCGAATCTTTGAAAGAAATTTATCAAGAGTTGGTCGAGACCTTGCATGCATCAACCCTTTGACATTCTCCATCACGAAGTAATTTGGGCGGAACTCGGAGACCAAACGGGCAAAATCGAAAATCAACTGATTTCGCTCATCGTTAACATCGTGTCGCCCCCCAACCGAAAACCCTTGACATGGAGGTCCACCAAAAACGACATCGATTTTCCTCCGTCCAAGTTTAGAAATGCTGCGAAGCTCTCGTGCTGTACCTCTTGAAAGATCAGCAACTCGTGCTCGAACGTCAGGAAAATTCAAGGCATGTGTTCGTATATTGAAGAGCTCGCTATCAAATGCCGCTAAGACGTCGAATCCCGCCTGTTCAAAACCAAGTGACATTCCTCCAACACCACAAAACAAGTCAATGGCGGTGGGTCGACGATGTGACATTCGCTTCTCAGTATTGGGTTTTAAAAGTGCTTAAAGAGGGAGAGTCGGTCCATGCCGAAGGGGTAGCTCAGTAGATGTTCAGACATACATGTTGTGATATCAGACAACTCCGGATTTTCAGAATTCTAAGATAGTACGGCTCAAGAGTATAGATAATCGTGCCGAAGAGAGCGATCTCAGAGTCACTTGTCCACAAGGATTAACCAAGTGGCGGCTGAGATAGGTATCTTTTCAATTCCACGTTCAGAGGGCATAGATTCAGTGCATGACTGCTTTCGATATAGCCTATCGCGCGACGCTCACCGAAGCAGTTGGGGCCTGGGGCCGTAGCTCAATTGGTTAGAGTACCGGACTGTCGATCCGGTGGTTGCGGGTTCGATCCCCGTCGGCCTCGCTTTTAAAAGCGAAAATGGCAGTTGCTGTGACTTCAGTGACTGCCTTTTTTTATGCGCTGATCTTGGGCAACTGTCGATTTGCCACAGGGTTCCTCCGCTTCTCTGTCGCCAGACGTCTTTTCTCGTGGGTTTCGATCCCATTGCCAGATACATGCTTCACTGGCGTTCGGTCAAACCGTCTTGCTCGCCTGAATTATCTTCTGCTTTACCCCATCAGCTAATAGTGGGGAAATCGCCCTTTAGGTGATATTTATCAGCATTACATAGCGGTCAATAAGGCCTAAAAACCTACATTTTCCATCCCTTTTATCCAGGGGAACAATCCCCCCCACAACCTGCAAAGGCGGAAAACGCGTCGGATAAAGCTAGGGATTTGGTTGGAAAAGATGGGGCTAAATTTGCCCGACACTGCGGTACACCACAAGCTTCCGTCGGTTATCGATGGCGCAAAGCTTGCGTCCGATCGTTTGGGCAGAACCACATAATGTCGAGAGATAGAACGCTATGAAAGCGGTCATCGTCGGACCAAGCGCGGTCACGGATACTCTCGCCCCTGTATTGGAACAGCGTGGCGTAACGGTGATTGATCGTGTCGACGACAACTCCCAGTCGGTCCATGCTTTTTTCGAGCAGCAAAAGTCGAAGCCCGATCTTGTGCTGCTCTTTGCTTCGGAAGACTTCAACGAAACCAGGTCAATGATCTGTGGGCTGCAGATCTTACTTGGTAAACCGATTCTGGTCTTGGGTGTCGCTCGCTCTGTTTCAGAAGTCGTACAGATCATGCGATCTGGTGCGGCTGACTTCATCGAGATGTCAGGCGACTTCATCTTCGAGCTCGACGAGTCGTTATGTCGGTTATTTGATTCCGAGAAGTCGACACGGCGCAGCGGTCAAGTGATCAGTATCGTCTCTGCGGTTGGTGGTGCTGGCCAAACCGCGATCGCAAGCAATCTGGCGGTTCATCTTGCTAAGACGAAACAACGCTCGACGGTACTTGCCGACCTGAAGATGAGCGGCGGTGATGCAGCCGAGCAACTAGGTTTATCCGCCAAGCAAACCATCGCGGATTGTCCTCAACACGCCGACGAGATTCACACTGTGTTGGTAAACACGTTGCTGGAGCAACACAAGTCAGGTCTCAAGGTGGTTGCAGGACCAGCCTACCTAGGCAGCCACGGTATCGTGCCAGCGAAGTCGATGAAAGCGTTGGTTTCGTTACTGGCGCAACAACATGAATTTGTCGTGCTCGATCTTGAAGATGCCTATCACGCCGAACAACAAGCGGCCATCGCATGCTCGGACCTCGTCGTGATTGTGATGAGGCTCGATTTTCCTTGTGTGCTTCGTACAAAACGCCTGATCGAGCGTTTCGAGAAAAAGGAGATGTCCAACCTGTACGTGGTTGCCAACAACTACATCAAGGGAACGAGCATTCCGGAAAATAAAGTCGAATCGGTTCTCAAACGCCAGATCAGCGCTGTAATTCCTCATGAGCCGGCCAGTGTACTCAACGGAATTAATATGGGCGAGCCAGCAGTCTTAGAGTTTCCTCGCTCCAAGTTCAGCCAGGCCATTAGCAAGCTCACCGAGTTACTACTCACCACGACTAAACCGGAGGCAGCCAATGTTCCAGCAAGTGCCTTCTGAAACGCTCGGTCGCAGCACCGAACTGCCGCCTCGAGGTCACGAAGACAAGACGATCAAAGAGAAGTTTCACCGCCTGCTGATCGAAATGGTCGACGTCCGGGCAATGCTTCAATTGGACGAAAAGGTCGTTCGCCGTGAACTCCGTGCAGCGATCGATACGTTGTTCATGGCCCATCCCGATCTGGCTCGCTATCGCGAGAAGGATCGACTCGCCCAAGAGTTAGTCGATGAAATGGTCGGCTTTGGCCCGCTGGAACCTTTACTTCGCGATGCCACGGTATCAGACATCTTGGTAAACGGTCCACGACATGTTTATGTCGAGCGAAACGGACAAATTGAAGAAACCAGAGTTCAGTTCAGCGATGACGATCAGCTCGTCCGGATCATTCAGCGAATCGCCGGTCGTGTCGGTCGACGGATTGACGAGTCTTCCCCCACCGTCGATGCGCGCTTGCCCGATGGAAGTCGGTTTCATGCGGTTATCTCTCCAATCGCACTCGATGGATCGCTCGTTTCGATTCGTCGCTTTACCTCGCACTCAATCACACCACAACAGTTCGTAGCCGGCGGAGGCATGTCGGAAGAAATGATGGCCTTTCTGCAAGCGGCCGTTCAAACCCGACTGAACATGGTGATCGCTGGCGGAACAGGCAGCGGAAAGACGACTCTACTCAATCTGCTCTCCGGCTTCATCTCGCCGAAGGAGCGTATCGTCACGATCGAAGATGCGGCCGAACTTCAACTTCGGCAACCGCACATCGCGCGGATGGAAACACGATGCGAGAACTCCGAAGGAAAAGGACGTCTGTCGACCCGTGACCTTATTCGTAACGCCCTGCGTATGCGACCCGATCGAATCATCGTCGGGGAATGTCGGGGAGAGGAAGTGTTCGACATGCTACAGGCCATGAACACCGGTCACGATGGCAGCCTAACTACCATTCATGCGAATAGCGCGGAAGACGCGATTAGCCGTTTGGAAATGCTAGTCGGACTGGCGCAAGGCAATTTGCCGATGTGGTACATCCGCAAGCAAATCGCTTGTTCGATCGACTTAGTCGTTCACATCCAACGACTTAACAGCGGCAAACGCGAAGTAACACAGATCGGCTATATCGTTAAAGATGGCGACAACATTGTAACGCAGCCAATCTTTGTTTGCCGCTCGAGCGAGGACGGAAACTCCGCCAAATTCGAGCGAAGCGATATCCCGGCCGAACTGGCCAGAAAAATGAACAACCGACATTAACGCGACATTCGGATCGAATTCTCCTTGCGGCGTATATAAACTGGGGCAAACTAGCGATGTCACAAACGTTCATCTTGATTAATACCTTTCTCGGCGTGACGGTCGGCGTGGTGGCGATCGTTTGGCTGGCGTACGACACCTTCTTTCGGGTGCGATCGCGGGTGAGCGAACGGATGGACGAAGCAATGCGCAAGCATGTTGAGTCGCATCAAGAGAATTCGCCCATCATCAAAGACATGATGCGGCCAATGCATGGAGGCAAGAAGCCGATCCTGCGCGTTACACAAGACCGGATCCAAACCTGGTTAGATCAAGCCGCAACCGGGCTCAACTTGTGGCAGTTCTGTGCGATATCATTGATTACATCCGTGATGTTTGGAGCGTTCTTTCTTTGTTTCTTTGGCCCCAAGTGGATCTTCGCGATTGGTACACCGATCACGCTGTTCATCCCCGCGTGCATTGTTTATTCGAGACATAATGCACGAAGTGAACAGATATCCGCGCAACTACCGGCGGCATTCTCGGCGATGAGCCGTGCTTTAAAGGCAGGTCAAGCTCTTCCTTCCGCCGTGCAAATGGTGGTGAATGACTTTCCCAAACCGCTATCTGAAGAGTTCAACTACTTCTACGAGCAGCAACATCTAGGCGTTCCGATTGAAGTGGCATTGCGCGACATGGCTCGCCGCGTGAACGTGATGGAATTGCGAATCTTCACGATCGCGATGATTGTCCATAAGCGTGCCGGTGGCAATCTGGCGGAACTGCTTCAACAGCTTTCGGTCTTAGTGCAAAAGCGTGTGAAAATGAAACGCCGCATCAAGTCGCTCACCGGCGAAGGGCGAATGCAAGCCACCGTGTTGATTGCGATGCCAACGCTTGTCTTATTCGTGATGACCCTGATTGCACCGCAGTATGTGGGGATTCTGTTGGAGCGTCACGACATCCTAGCCGCATGTGCCGTGTCACAGATCATTGGTGCGTTCTGTATTTATCGGATCGTCAACTTCTCATTTTAGAGTTGCCATTTACTGGCAGGGGCCCCCACCCATGATTACGCAAGACCTAACCACCTGGATGATCGCCGTCTCCGTGTTTGCCTGCGTGTTTTGCCTGGTGATGGTAACATTCTCGTTGATGGTTTCTGTTCCTGACAAGGCTTTAACTCGTGTCGAGGGGCTTATTGGCTCTGAAGAGAGAGACTCACCTTCGATCGCCAAGTCGCTATTAAGTCAACTTGCCGTGAGCAACACCGCAAAAGATTTGATGCAGCGTCTTCTTCCGGACGACGAGACCCGGCGTACGCGTCTCACCAACCGATTGATCCGCGCTGGCTACTATTGGCCCGCGTCGCTGGGTTACTTCATGTTTTGCAAAATTGGCATGATGGTCGCCCCAATTATTATTTGTGCTTCATTTAGTTGGGCACTGCCGTGGCCTTCGCATTGGACCCTGATGGTCGGTGCCCTGTTAGGTTTTGTTGGCATGGTCGTTCCTGACTTCGTGCTGAACAGCATCACGCGGAGTCGACAAAGGTACTTTCGCCAGGCTCTTCCTGACTTTTTCGATCTAACGCTCACTTGCGTAGAAGGAGGGATGGGGATTGGCGAAGCGGTTTCGCAAGTGCACCGAGAAATGCGACAGACACATGGCCCCCTATCCATGGAGCTTGACTTCGTGATGCGGGACATTCATCTGGGACAAACCCTGGGGCAGGGGTTTTCCCGGATGAGTGACCGCACAGGAGTCGAAGAAGCCAAGGCCCTAGCCACCTTTATCGAACAATCGCAACGCTTTGGCTCAGAAATGGGTTCTGCCTTGCGTGAACTGTCGGACATGCTGCGTTTCCAGAGAGAACAACGCGCAGAAGAACTCGCTCAGCAAGCCTCGGTAAAAATCTTGATTCCAACGTTGCTCTTTATCTTCCCGACGATTTTTGTGGCCCTGGCTGGTCCGGCTGCTCTGCAAATGCAGAAGTCGTTTCAAGACGTTTCGCAAAAGGACACCACGCAGGAGCTGAAACCATGAAAGCTCGCATACTGCGAACGCGAGGCATCGCCGCTACCGAGTTGGCGATTTGCTTGCCGCTTCTGTTTCTCCTCACAATGTTCTGCGTTCAGTTAGCCCAAGGTTATCACATTCGATCAGTCGCCGATCAAGCCGCTTGGCGAGCAATCCGTTATGCCAGCACAACTCGTGTTCGCGACGATGAAGTTGACGCCTGGAAAGCAGACGTCACATCACAAGCGGTCGACGAATTATCGCAGCTTGCTCAATTCGATGCGGAAAACCTCTCGCTTAATGTCAACGTGACGTCAAACAATGAACGCGTTGAAATCGAACTGCAACTCGACCTGATCGTGGACAATCCGTTGCGTTTAATGCCAGGAAACTTTGAAGTTCACCGCAACTTACAGATTCGCCAATATCGATGACTGTTAAACGAACTCAACCGATCGAACGTCACGGTTCCTCGCTGATCGAAACCAGCATGGTGCTGATGATCCTATTTGTGATCTTGTTCGGCATCTTCGAGTTCGGAATGACTGCGTTACGTCAGAACATGTTAGACGAGACCGCCTAGCGCGTGCTGCGGCACTTCGGGGCGAAGATTCGCACATGGATACCTGGGGACCGACCTCGATTGAAACCACACTTGATCAATCACCTGAACTACTTGCTGAGATTGGACCGGCAACATACCTGTTCGATCCGAGTCGGATTCAAGTCGTGATGACTTGGCAAAACGATATGGCGACTACCAACTCAGAACTGACCGTGATGCTAAGTTGCGATCAACCATTGCTGCTTGGAAATTTGTGGGGCATGAATTCAATACCCCTATCCAGTCAAGCCGTCGAACGTGTCGAGTAACCATCTTGCTCAAGTCGGGAGCAATCACATGAACACAATCCATTCTTCCACTCGAAGGCAAGGCAAAGTCCTTGTTCTGATGGCGATCATGTTGCCGACGTTGTTCACGTTTCTTCTCCTAGTGCTGGATGGAAGTAACGTGACCCATCACTTTCGTGATGCACAACAGATCGCCGATACTGCAGCCCTTTCAGGTGCGGATGAGATCTACCTCGGCTCGTCGTCGACGACCGTGGAGAATCTCGCACGCGAGTTCGCCACGAAGAACCTCCCAGCCAATTCCACGACGACCATCGAAACATATTCGCCCCCGATTACGGGTCCTTTCGCAGGCTCATCCGAACATGTCGAAGTCGTTTTGCGCGGCACTGTACAGAACTCGTTCGGTTCTGACCAGTTGGGCAACAATCAAACGGGCATCACCGTGCGGGCCGTGGCCGGCGTCAAGCAGGTCACCGATGAATCCGCGATCATTGTTCTCGACGAGAATCCTCCACCTTTCGCATTAACGCCAGTGCTACCAATCATCCCTTCGCTCCCGGCATTGGTGGGCGGGCTGGAGGTACTTGGCGTTGGTCATGTCACCGTCGACGGCGCTGTGTTGGTAAACACTGACTGGGGTGGCTATGACGAACATGGCGAGCTAGTCGGCGAGAGCTCTGCTGCACCTTGGGGCATTGCCTGCATGCCAGTCCTTCCCCTCTCGAAGCTGCGTGCTACCGATATCCGCACTGTGGGTGGTGTCGACCGATTGGCGAACTACTCAAAAGTTGGCGGAGGCGGCGCGGAGGTGGTTCTGCAAGCCAATCGTCGGCCGGTTCCCGATCCTTTTCGCGCGTTACCAGTGCCGACGGTTAGCGCGGACGGCGCGAATGTGAAAGCCGATTTTTATGGAGGGCGAACGATTGTCGGCGTTCCCCTAATTGGTCCGCCGGTCACGTTACAATCAGGCGTTTACGAATGGATCACAATCCTTGCTGGTCGAGTTCATTTCGAGCCCGGTGTATACATCATTCGCAACAAAGATCCGCTCACCCAGATCTCGCTGACAATGATCGCTGGCGAAGTTCAAGCCGAGGGGGTGATGTTCTATATCACGAACAACGCGAGTTACTCCCCAAATAGCGGAGCCCCAGATTCCTTAGATCTAGAAACCCGTCCGGATGCGGGTGGCCTATTGGCAGATGTCGTTGGCCTGGTGCCGAGCACCGTAATCAACATCGGCCTTCTCGGTAGCACGATCACTCCCATTCAAGATACCAGTAGTCCCTTTCACGGCTTCGCGTTCTACCAACGTCGTCACGATCGTCGGCCGATGGTGTTTGTGCAGGAGGATCTGCTCGGCAACGGGATGCTCGCAGGCAACATCTATTCCAAATGGGGACACGTGATTCTAGCCGGAAAAGGGATGTTCGATGCCCGCTTTGTCGTTGGAACAATGCGTCTGATCGCACTGCTCGACATCGAGATCGAACCTTCGATCACACTTCCGCCAGCTCACGATGTTTACCTGGCAGAGTGAAGCGTCTACGCCGCCTTTCCCAAGCGATTCACTGGCAGCGAAGGAGATCGACAAGCATCATCGTCGTCGCAAAAGATACGTAGCTTCGGTCGAGTATGTTCCTGGACTACATACTTTTGTTCGTAATGATCGGCCAGTGAGCCTTTTCGATAGGGCTCGTCTTTGTCGAACCCATTGCTGCGAAGCATTTCATTCCAAAGGTGAACAGCGCGGGTTCTCTGGAACAGTTCGTAGTCCCCTTCATACGTGGAATCAAACGGACTTCGCCACAGCGTGCCATGAATGGGGTAGAATACCGTGTTATCTTGCATGAATTCGTACAGTTTAAATTCTTCGACCGCATAAGCAAAACCTTTTGGTCCCCCTGCCCCACCCCAGACAACCGGTGAAATCGAGTTATCGAAGTGACGACGATACCACTTCTGAATCCGATGCTTTGGACGATCGTGTTTGTCTGGACGATTAGGATGCAAGCAACGATCGACCATGTACTCAGTGACCGCATGCCCGGAAGGAAACTTCAGGACGCCCACCGCCGCACTCCAAAACGTCTTCCCATAAGCTTCCGTCTCTTTACCGAACACAATCTCTTCCGTGAAATCGAACGGTCGGATACACAGCATGTCGGTATCGATCCAGTAACCTCCTAGCTGATTAAGAAGTTTCCAGCGAAACAGGTCGGCGAAACCAGCATACGATCCTTTGCAGTACGAGAAGACTTGCTCCTGAGAAACGATCTCGTTCGCATCGCAAATGCGGATACCGATCGGAACATTGGCCACGGGGGCATAGGTGTATAGATCGACTTGATCTGGGTGATGATATAGGAACGAACTAAGACAAAGTCGCTCCAGCCGCGAAAGACTTTCGCCAATCCATAATGTTTGAATTTGCATGGGGAGATCGCCTTCTCCTTAGTTGAGAAATTGCGGCCAAGTGGTGGTCAGGCGAAATTGCTTCATCGATCCGAAAACAGGCCAGCGTCGCAGATCGAATCGATCCCAACTGCCAGCCGACTTCCCTTGATTTACCCCGCCGTAACAGCTGAACGCTGCTCGATAGTGTTTCGCTGTTTGCTGCTTAATATCAACGCTAAAGCAATCGGGGTTGCCTACAGGATAGCTAAAGACCTGGACATCAACGTCCAGTTCTTCCTCTAAGCGGCGACGTCCTTCAGTCAATTCGTGCTCCCAGTTTCCACTATGTGTTCTCGTCAAAATCGGATGTGAAACAGTATGGCCGCCGAAGCTCATCCCGGCGGCAGCCATCTCTCGCAGCATGTCCCAATTCATCCAAACGGGCGACGCACCTTCAAATCGTCCCGTCTGAGCAACATCGCCGACGCGGTTCAAATAGTCCTCGAATTCGGCTTCTGGGATCTCGTAATAGCCTTCAACCGTTTGGACGATCGCGTCGTCGATTTCGTTCTGACTCGATCCGGCATACTGTTTGCGCATCATCCAAGCAATTTCATCCCACCAGGCAATCGACCTCCGGTCAATAAAACCGCTGGTCACGAAGAATAACGCAGAGATGCCAAGTCGCTGAAGGATGGGAAAGGCAATCTCATAGTTATCGACATAGCCGTCGTCGAACGTGATCATTACAGCTTGTCGCTTCTTCCAATCATCGGCTGGGCGTCTTACCACGTCATCGATGCCGACCACCTCGAAGTGACGATGAATGAATTCCATTTGCTGAGCAAACGACGCTTCGTCAGTGCTGTACACGCCGCGATCGAACTCGCAACACTCCGCGTCGCCCACGCGATGGTAGGTTAGCACAAGCAAGCCACGCCACGACCCCATCAGCCGCACGAGTCGATTAAGGCCGAGTGACTCGGCTCGCTTGGCAAGTTTGCGGTAGGTTGGCCATTTCATGCGACTGCCCTCATCGCTTCGCCTGGCAGATAAAGCTGTTGATAGTGTTCCATCAACGAACCAGGTTCATACGGGGCATCTTTATCGAAATCGCTACGACGCAAAATTTCGTTCCAGAGATGTATGCCGCGTGTGGCATTAAAGAGCTTGTAGTTCCGTTCGTACGTTGCATCGAACGGACTTCGCCAATGTGCACCGGATACCGGGTAGAAGACCGTGGACGGAACTTCGTACTTTTGGAGTTGGAACTTGTGAACAGCGTGGCAGAAACCAATCGGCCCCCCAGCACTTCCCCAGCCGACCGGGGCTGGATTACCCGAAACATGGCGGCGGTAAAGCTTCTGCATCATTTGTTTGGGGTTGTCGGTCCAATCCAATCGATGCGGATGTTGGCACCGATCAACCATGTAAGCACATACTTCGTGATGTTGCGGGAAGATCAGTACTCCGACGGCGGCCGTCCAATGAATGTTTTTGGCCAGGTCAATCTCGCGGCCAAACACAATTGGTTCGTCGAAATCAAATGGGCGAACGCAAAGCATATCGGTATCGATCCAGCAACCGCCCCGATCGAGTAACAGTTTCCACCGAAACAAGTCGGCAAAGCCAGCGAACGAACCATTGAAATAGGTAAAGACCTGATCCTGCGGAATGATCTCGTTAGCATCTTTAAGACAAACCCCGGGCGGTACCCCGGAAATCTCGCCATAGGTATAGAGGTCGACCGGATGCCCATGATGGACAAACGATGCCAGGCAAAGACGCTCGAGCCGCGATAGTCGCTCGCCAATCCACAACGTTTGAATTCTTAGCACTGCACTCATCGTATTACCACGCTTCCCTGCGGAGCCGAGTTGGTGAGGCGAACTTTCACCTTGTCGCCATTACGCTGCCAACCGTACGCCACCACCCATGTAAGTCCGCTCGTAATGGTCCATTAGCGAACCAGGGAGAAACGGAGCATTAAAATCAAAATGATTTCGATCGGCCTCAAAAGAATTCAAGTAAATGGCACGGGTCGATTCAAGCATTTGCCAGTCCCCGCGAAACGTTTCGTCGTATGGACTACGCCAACGCGCTTCGTGAATGGGAAAGAACACAGGAATGGACTGAGCCAGATGTTCGATCTCTAGTATTTGAACAGCAACCTGGAAACCACCTTCACCACCGATCATCCACGAACGGATCGGACGTAAGCTGTTGGTGAAGTTCCTTCGAAATGCTTTCTTCCAACGATGACGAAGCTTCTCTCCAGCAACCGGGAAGTGTGGCTGGAGGCATCGATTGAGCATGAATCGACTCAACGGATGCCCAGGCGGCATGATCAACACCTGATGCCCCCATCGGTAGCCATCGATATCGGACTTACGCCCAAAGACAATCGACTGATCAAAGTCAAATGGACGGAGACAAAGCACATCGGTCGATACGAAGCAGTCACCATGTTCGAGCAAGGTTTTCCAACGAATGATCGGCTCGATTCCGGCACCCGAGTTTCGGCGAAATAGCGTGTTCGACATCGGTAGAATCTCATTCGCATCCACCAGTCGCACACCGTCTGGCAGATTGTCGATTGGAAAGTAGCTTAAGAGCTGTACTTCATCGTGATGCACCGCCAAAGATCGTAAGCAGATACGCTCGATTCGAGTCAGTGGCCCTCGGTGCTTAAAACATCGAATCTTCATCGACAAGTTCTCCCTAGCTGATCGAAAGCGAGAGCGATGCTGGAGCCGGCGTAGTCGAGTCGCCGTTACCAACGGCACGATTGAACGGAGATTTAGCCGTCCGATCCTCTCCGCGTGTCGCCAGCTTCGCCGGATTCACAGACTCGTATGTTTGAAAGGCTACCGATCCGTCCAAATACTGAGACACACCGCGCTGACAAAATGCCTTGACCGGAGCGGTTTGATAATAAGTTCGATTCGCCGTGCCAACTCCATTGCGAGCGAACGTTGGATCTGAGGGATGCCACAGATGCACCGCCTTCACTCGATGCAGCACCGTGCGAGTACGGACTCCGTTGAGCAAAAATCGTCGCTGAATATCTCGATCCTCGAAGCCCCAGCCAACAAAGTTCTCGTCGAATCCATTAATACCGATCAAGTCGTCGCGAAAGCAGGCAAATGCACACCCGGTAAGCCGAGGTCGCATCGGTATCGAAAGAAACGAATAGATGCGGGCCCGCAGTGCCTTACGGGAAAGTCGCTTCGATTCCTCTCTCGAAATTGTACTCTCGAGGTCCCAGGTATCGACCTTGCTGGCATCGATCTGCTTCGTCGCCTCTTGCGTCAAGCGATAGCAATCACCCGCGACAACCACGTTAGCGCGAAGTTCGTCTAGCATTACCCGTACGAAGTTGGGCGGGACGATGCAGTCGCCATCGAGAAAGATCAACGCCTTACCACGAGCAATCGCGGCCGCTTTGTTGCGGCAGGTAGCGAGCCGGAATCCCTCTTTGACTTGTGTGAGAAATCGGGTCGATAATCCCGTCCATCGCTGGGCGAATTCCGCGACGCATGCCTCGGTCTCGCCTCCGCGCGATCCATCGTCGGCGACGACCACTTCACAACAAGCAGGCTCGAAATCTTGGTTCGCGAGAGAACGCAGGCACTTGGCCAGATGACCAGGACGCTCAAACGTCGTGACAATGATACTGACATCCGTGTTTGTCATACGTATCTCGGCTGGCATTCAAGACGAAGACTGTCACAAAATGATCCTCCCTGCCCCAGACCACTTTCCTTATTTAGATCCCACCCGACTGAGCTAATGGAATCTGAAAATAGAATCGGAGAGTGAACCCTATGCGCTTTATGCGAATCGTATCAACTAGGAAAGATATACCGATTTTTCCCCCTCAGCCGAGTAGGTCGCCTGACGCCATACATACAAATGCTCAGAAGTGATTTCAGAGCGGACACAATGCCCCTCTCGTAGGCTAAACGACTTCCTGCCCCCAGTGCCCGCTCTTAACTCAAATCCCCGCTCACCAGCTACTAGAAAACGGCAACTAGAACGGGCCGTTAAAAACCAAGGTGGTTCTCATTCTGTCGACTTATGAGATGAGAGTTATCAAATAGACAACACCCTTCTCCTAACACCCTAATCAAACTAAATGATGCAAGCACTTATAGCAAAACAACTTGCGTAATTCCTAACCAGTTTGGCATCGGTTCTGCGTTACTTCGTAGGCAGATAACCCCGGGAGAGACGGCACAAACAAACCTGTTCCTGCCTCTCATTCAAATACCACCACATTCAGGAGAGTAGAGTCATGAAGTCGTTAATTCTTGCCGTTGTTGTTGCTACTGGTTTGATGTTTGGTGCCGCTTCGAGTGCGGAAGCTGGTGGACCACATGGTGGCCACCACGGTGGTCATCATGGCCACCACGCTCATTACTACCACGGCCATCATGGTTACGGAAACGTTTACCGTTCGTATTACGGACCTTCGCACTACGGTCGTAGCTACTATCGCCCGAGCTACCGCTACTACAACCCGTATCCGTACTACTACGGCGGAAGCGGTTTGCAGATCAACGGTCGCGGTTTTAACTTCGGCGTCCGCTTCTAATTGCGGTGTGAAGTTACAGTCAGTCAATTTAAAGGCCTTGCAGTTCATCGCGACTGTGGGGCCTTTTGCACGCGCGGTCGACGCGGTATCCCCTCGTTCTTTCGTGTTATTCACACTAAATTGACGGGATCAAACCGACTCCGAGAGATTATTTCATGCTGCATTTAAAGTCCGAATCAGGCCAACGCTGGCTCGACCAAGTCGAAAAACATACGGACTTGGTTTTGATCGATCACGCACACTGTGAGAAGAAGGCGGCAGGAACCGCATTGAATCTCCTCTTCGCCTATGTCGAAAATGAAGAGCTTTGTCGAGAAATGACTTCGATCGTCAACGAGGAACTCGAGCATTTTCACATGGTGCTGGACGTGCTCAAGAACCGCGGAATCAAGTTTCAGCGTTTGAAACCAAGCAACTACGGCAACCAACTTCACGAGCTGATCCGAAATCAGGAACCGCAGCGGGCCGTCGACCGATTGTTGATCGCTGGACTGATTGAAGCCCGGAGCTGCGAGCGATTCGGCTTACTACGAAAGCACCTGCCGGACGCCGAACTACGTGATTTCTACGATAGCCTATTTGAGTCCGAAGCGCGACATCACGCCGTTTACGTTCGATTAGCGAAGCATTTCGCCCCGGAGAGTGACGTTATGGCCCGCCTTGAGGAATTAGCCACCGCCGAGGCAGCGATTATCGAAGCGGGTGACGAGAATGCTCGGATCCACAGCTAAGCTCCCCCTGGTGGCTTGTTCCGTTGAACGCTTTCCCTGATTTGCTAAACTCACACTTTTTCCCGCCCTGCTTGCCGATGATCATGGCGTTCCCCAAGTCGCTGTGGTCTCGCGGAAGATACTTTCGAGCCTTATGACTACTGATACCGAAGTCACTTCCTCCCCATCCCACCCTGCATTGGCTGGGGCCGAACGTGCCATCGCCGAGTTACAGGAAACTGGTCAGTACTTCTTTCAACGCGGATGGTCGGTAGGTACCAGCAGCAACTACAGCGCGGTCCTTAACCGTAGTCCGCTACAGTTGGTCGTCACGGCCAGCGGCATGGACAAAGGGCGTTTGAAACCAAACGACTTTGTTCGCTGCAATTATGACGGCGTCCAAGTCGATACCGACAATCAGCCAACCACTGATCAGCCTCGCTCTTCGGCGGAAACCTTGTTGCACGTGGTTTTAGCACGCCTGGAAGATGTTGGCTCGGTCCTTCATACCCATTCAGTATGGGGCACGCTTCTCTCGGATCACTTCAGCGCCGAAGGGGGTTTCGAGATCGAAGACTACGAGATGCTCAAGGGTTTGGCAGGTGTCAAAACACATCGTCATGTCGAATCGGTACCGATCTTCGACAACACCCAAGACATCCCAAAGCTTGCCGAGAAGGTCGATAAGCGTCTGCACGACGAATCCCTTCCTCCCATTCATGGCTTCTTGATTCGCAACCACGGACTCTATACGTGGGGCGAAAATGTGGCTGAAGCACGCCGACATATCGAGATTTATGAGTTTCTCTTCGAGGTCCTAGGCCGTAAACTTTCAGCACAGGGAAAGCTGTGCAACAACGCATAGCGATCTCTCCCTTTTCGTAACTGCACACGTCCACCGTTCATCAAGCTCGCCCATTCAGGGCGATGGAGTCCCCGGTAACATGGCCAGCATTTCCATTCCCGACGAAAATCGCACGATTACCGACACCCAAGAGATTTGCGACTTCCTCCAGCCGTTCGGCATCTGGTACGAAAAGTGGGACGTCGCTGGTCGTATCGGCGAGAAGTCGACCAACGAAGAGATTTTAGAAGCTTACGCGCCAGAGATCGATCGCTTGAAGGAAAAGGGAGGCTTCGTTACGGCCGACGTGATCAACGTCTCGCCCGAAACGCCTAACCTGGACGCGATGCTCGAGAAGTTCAACAAAGAACATACGCACAGCGAAGATGAAGTTCGCTTTACCGTCGAAGGACGTGGTGTTTTTCATATTCACCCTGAGAATGGCCCTGTCTTTGCCGTGCTCGTCGAGTCAGGCGATTTGATCAATGTACCGCGGGATACGCAACATTGGTTCAACCTCTGTAGCGACCGTCACATTCGCTGCATTCGATTGTTCGAGGATCCATCCGGCTGGACACCACACTACATGGAAGAAGGCGTCCATACCAAGTATTCGCCACTTTGCTGGGGTCCTGACTACCTGCAGAAAGCCGACGACATCGATCCTGTGGTGAAACTGTAATGGCATCGCGATATAACTGCATTCTTCTCGACATCGAAGGAACCACGTCAAGCGTTAGCTTCGTGTACGACGTGATGTTTCCTTTTGTCCTGCGCGAATTAGATAAGTACTTGGAGTGTGCCTGGAATTCGCCAGAGCTCGCTCCGGTACTTGATCAGATTGCTCAAGACGCCGGTAGCGAGACTTTTTTGGCTTGGACGTCCGATCTCTCCGTCGAATCAGCGCGCCGAGAACGGGTCGCGGCGGAGATTCGTCGCCTGATGGCCAACGACATCAAAGCGACAGGACTGAAGCAGCTTCAAGGGATGATCTGGAAAGATGGCTTCGAGCGGGGAGAATTGGTCGCCGAGGTTTACCAAGATGTCCCGGTGGCGTTAGATGCTTGGACCACGGCTGGCCTGCGAGTTTACATCTATTCATCCGGTAGCATCGCTGCGCAGAAACTCTTCTTTGGACATAGTGAAGTAGGCAATCTCCTGAATTATTTCTCGGGCCACTTCGATACAACGACTGGCCCGAAGAAGGAAGTTCTGAGTTACGTAACGATTGCCTCCGCGATCGGCGAGGCCTCGGAAAAGATATTGTTTATTAGCGATATAACTGCTGAGCTGGACGCCGCCCGCGAAGCCGGGATGGCCACCCGCTTGAGCATTCGCCCTGGCAACAAGCCAGTAGAAGAAGGGCATGGGCACGAACCCATTGCGAGCTTCGCCCAGGTTTCCCTCGGCTAGCGTTGCTTCGCCAGCACGCAACAATATCGGCAAATTCCCGCGAAGTTTCCCCCTCTTTTCGCCAACACTTGCCGACCTCGATGCGTACCATACGATACCTCGTGATCGAAATGGATTCGGCCAGCACGGAAGGATAGGACTTTCTCTTTCGCATGGAATGCGACCTGCTTTGACGCCGCGAAGACTACTTAGGAATCGCATAAAGGCCAGCAAACATGGTTCGCATCGTCCGGCAATTAGTCGCTATCGGATTTCTGACCGCCTCTCCTGCCCTGCTTCTCGCAGGCTCGCCGGTGCAGTTCGATGTCGGCTACCTGACCCCAGCCACCGACATCACCACACCAGAGTTCCAGTTGCAACGTCCCGGGTATCGACTAATGCAGATGGACGTGATGATCTCCACAATGGTCGACTCACGGATTTCCAAGGATCTTACGGAAACGACTTTCTTGATCGAACCGCACAATCCCAGCATTCAGATCGAGGACTTCTCGCCGCAAACCACGCTACAAAGTCCTTACGCCGGCAACATCTCGAAAGAAAATCGTGTTGAATATAACGTCGACGCCAAGCTCAACGCGAATCAAACCGTCACGCCCCATCTCGGCGCCACGGGATCGCTAGGCGTGAGCCGGAAGCAATCATCGGTCGAGAAGGTCGATGTGCTCCCAGAAATGAAATTAGTTTCTGCCAGCGGAACGATTCATCGCGGTCGTGGTGTCTACTTTCGCTTCAACCGAACGCCTCAAACGAGCCTGGAAGGAACAACCGTCCTGGGTGTAATCTTGGCAGTTCCCGAAGGATGGTCGGCCGACACGATGACCGTAAGTTGCCGAGCGAAAGTTCGTCAGCCGATCGTACCTGGCGGTCCGTCTAAGGAAACCGACATGCCAGAATCTCGCTACACCGTGGCAATGTACCTGACGGGCGATCGCTATGCCGCCAATGCAGCAAGTCGCTATGTGCGTGAAGAAGTGAACTGGCAAGACGTTCGCCAACGTTACGCTAACGAGATACAACATCGCCGTATCGATTCGCCATTAGATTATCTCACCTCGATTGTCCATTCTTCGCAACGAACTGGTAGCGTCGAGAAGTGGCTTCGCACTTCGCCAGAGAAAGCGGCCCGCGAACTTCCACCACCGGTCGTTGACGCCTATTATCGCTTGCAAGAGGCGCGAGCCAATCTCGATCAATGCAGCGGGATTCGCCCACTAAACAAGGCCAGGGTCACCGATGAATCGGCTATCGCCAACTCCGCAGTCTCGGTTAACTAGACGCCGGTAGACCAGCCGCCTCGAAGGGCTTAGTCGTCCCGCAAAGCGCTGTGACCATCGAGCTTGGCAATCCAATGCACTACGCGTTGGTCCATCCAGCGACGATCAGGAACGAGATTCGTGGGAGCGATGAAACCAAGATGGCCACCACCCTTGGTGACTTCCAGTTCAACACTGCTCGAGCGCGGGTTTTGCTTGAAAATCTCGATCGGCACAACACTGTCGTCATTGGCCGTGAGAATCAGACCAGGAATTTGAATCTTGGGAAGAACGGGTGCCGAACTCGCTTTGCTGTAGTAATCCTCAGCCGACTCGAAACCGCATTGTGGAGCGGTGAAGATCGTATCGAACTCGATCAGACGCCCTGGCTTTTGTTCAAATTGAAACCCGTCGTAGAAGTTCTCGTCGGTTGCAAGTCGACCTTGAACCATGCGAACCAGTCGTCGCGAGAAGTCCCAATCGTACAAACGATTAAATCCGCGGTTCATGTTGCGGCAGCAGTACGCCAAGTCGATCGGGGGAGCAACGGCCATTACACTGTCGACCCCTCCCAGGCGTCCCGAACCAATCTCGCCAGCCAACTTCAAAACGATGTTGGCTCCCATCGAATAACCGTTCAAAGTGATGGGCGAGCCGAGGCAGAGGGCACTGACCGTTTCCACGGCCTGGGCAACATCCTCACTGCAACCAGCATGGAAGGGACGTTTCGCCAAGTTGCTGCCAGCACCACAGCCGCGAAGATCGACGCGGAAAGTACGAATACCGAGCAAGTTCAGCTTGTGAGCGATTCGCACCAGGTAACTGCTGCGATGAGAGCCCCCTAGACCATGCACCATGACGACAGCTCGATCGCCAGCTTTCCAGTTCAAAGGGCAGTCATCGTGGAGAACAATTTGATCGCCATCATCGAACACAACAAAATGCTGGCGTGCGCTGTAGCTAAGCTTATGCCCCGACCAGTACGCGGCGACAATCGTCTGCGCGTGCGAGTTCCTAATTAAAGGGTGAGGTCGAAACGGCCTCACGGAGGTCAGGACTAAGGGAGAGCGGGCCAACATTATTCTGCCGCAGGGTGTTTCCCTGCCTTCCATGCCATCGGGCGATTAGGCAGTCGGTTGTGTGTGTCAGGATCGGTTATTTGTTGCCACGTTAAAGGCCTTGGAATACCAACAGGCTGTTAACGTTCGATCTGGTACTCATCGATTTTTCGATACAAAGTTGCGCGGCTCGTGCCCAGCAATTTTACGGCCTCGGGAATGTTCCCTCCAGTTCTCGAGAGGGCTTCTTCGATCAATTTTTTTTCCCAATAGTCAAACCTTAACGACTCTGGTCCGTTCAGGCCAGCATCCCGCAGGCCTAAATCATGGGCCTGGATCGATTCGCCATCGGCGAGCACCACACTGCTGTCGATCACATTGCGAAGTTGTCGCACGTTGCCGGGCCAAGCATAGTCGGCCAGCTTCTTTTTCGCCCCTTCCGAAAGAGTCAACAGGGGCCTGCCGTGCGACTTGCGGAAATGCTCAAGGAAGTGTTCAGCCAGGAGAAAAATATCGTCCCCCCGTTCTCGCAGCGGAGGAATATATAACTCAAAGACACTCAAGCGATAATAGAGATCTTCGCGAAAACGCTTCTCTCGGACAAATTCGGCCAGATCGCGATTCGTGGCTGCTATCACGCGAACATCGACGCTGACCTCCTTAGTCGCCCCCAAAGGCAAGAATGGATGCCCTTCCAAGATACGCAGTAGCTTTGCCTGGCCATCGAGCGTTAGTTCGCCAACTTCGTCCAAAAACAAAGTTCCGGTATCGGCTTGCTGGAAGAATCCAATGTGGTCGGAATCGGCGCCGGTGAAGGCGCCTTTCTTATGACCAAACAGCTGGCTTTCCATCAAGTTTTCAGGCAAAGCGGCACAGTTCACACTGAGCATCGGCCGATCGGATCGATTTGAAGCCTTGTGAAGGGCCCGAGCGACAAGCTCTTTACCCGAACCGCTTTCGCCCCGCACCAACACACAGCCAGCCGCTTTGGAAATACGCGTGATTTTCTGCTTTAGCTCGCCCATTGCCGGGCTGTTGCCGATCAACTCGTCAAATGCAGCTGATTTGTCGACCAGTCGCTGGTATCCGGCTTGCAGTTGGGTAACTCGCCAGGCCCGCAGCAGGGCAATCGTGAGGATGTTCCCCACCGAGATCGCGAAATCGAGCTCGTTGTGCCAGAACCGCTCGCGTTCGCGGTAGAGATGCAAAGCCCCAAATGTCTTTTTCGCGTGGATCAGGGGAACGCAGATCGCATCTGCAAAATGTGTCAACTTTTGACTAGTCTCACCGGGGGTCTCGTTAGCAATCCAAACGGCGTTTCCCTTTTTGGTGACGATCTCGGTCAGGGCTTCGCTAAGTGGAGCTGGCCCTTCTGTGTCTTCTGGATAGATTCGCTTCGCTTTCAACTGTCCATCGTCGCTCAGCCACAAGAATCCAACCACAACGGCCTTGGTCTGTTCTTTGACCATCTCCAAAGTGACCTGGATGATTGTGTTCGGATCGTCTTCGCCTAAAAGACGGATCGCAAACTGGTGCAGCAGCAAAAGTCGCTGAGCTTGTTGGTAGTCTTTGAGTTCCCTAAGTGCAATCAGGTTCGTATCTTGCGGATTGACCGGCATATTCCGGACAATCGTCTGCGTAATACTTAGCGGCAGCTCGTCGTGCGATGTTGGGGGCTGTGCGCTGTGGTTAAAGGTGAACTCGGTATCACCTAACCTCAAGCGATAACCGTCTTTAAGTTCAGCTTCTTTGATCTGAGAATCGTTCAAATAGCTGCCGTTTCGGCTATCTCGATCCTGGACGAACCATTTTCCTTCTTTGGAAAAAATAGCCGCATGCACGCGCGAACAGAGGGGGTCTGTGAGGGTGATATCACACTCCAGTCCTCGTCCAATGAGATTATCGTGAGATGCATCTAACGGGAAAGTCTTCCCCGGTCCGTTGCCGGAAAGCATCTTTAGGTAGCTATAGATCGCCATTAGCTCGATCGAGTATCCCCCAGGTTCCCTACTTAGTACGAATCCTAATCAGTGAATTCGCTAAACTCAAGAACTGCCTTATCTTACGGAATTTACGCAGGGAATTTCCAGTCGGGTCACAAAATTCGGCGATGAAAACACAGGAAATAAGCCGCTGCGGTAACAACCTTAATACCGATGCCAGCGTAAGGAATCGGTGTTTACATGGATTAATCAGGTTTGATCGCTGTATCTGCTTGAATGCATTCGCCTTGAGTGGAGTTGCCGACCCAGATACGATAAGGCTAAACCCTTCCTGCTACCCCCAATCCACTAATCTCACAATCGACGCATACTCCTTGCGATAAGGAATCATCATGGCAAACGTTCGACGGAAGTGGACTAACTTGCGCCATCCGGCGATTTTTCTGTTTACGGTAATTGCGACCTTCGCGGCGTTGGTCGGTGCCTCGTTGCTTCCTCAGGTTGCCCCTGCTCAAGCCCCGATCGGCCCCCAGGCGAATGCCTTACCAGAGCGTCACATCTCGCGGATGGTTTCGCGATTGTTACTTCGCGACCACCTCTCCAACAATCCCTTGGATGACACCATCTCAGAACGGGCTTTCGACAAGTTTCTGAAGTTCTGGGATCCGCTGAAACTGTATTTCACGCAGCAAGACGTCAACGAATTCGCTGCCAATCGTAAATTGCTGGACGATCAGGTCCGCAGCGGTAACACGGAATTCGCGCACAAAGTGTTCGATCGTTTCGTCAAACGAACTGTCGAACGCGTGCAGACCGTGGACGATCTGCTAGCAAATCACGAATTCAACTTTGATGAAGACGAAGTGTTCGTAACCGACGGCGACAAGGTTGACTACCCATCCAATGCGGCCGAAGCCACCGATCGCTGGCGAAAGCGAATCAAATACGACCTTCTGACTCAGATGGCCGACGACAAGACCTTGGACGAAGCCAAGGAACGAATTCGCAAGCGTTACCACAGCTACGCTCGCCGAATCAGTCAGACCAGTGAAGACGAATTGCTCGAAGTTTACCTGACTTCGATTACTTCCTCGTACGATCCGCACACCACCTACATGTCGCCAGGCACGCTGGAGAACTTCAACATCCAGATGCGTTTGAACCTGGAAGGCATTGGGGCGGCCCTGCAATCGGAAGATGGCTTCTGCAAGGTCTCCAAAGTGATTCCTGGTGGTGCTGCCGACAAGCTCGGCAAGAAGAACCCGGAAGAAAAGCTCGAACCAGAAGACGTGATCGTTAGCGTCGGTCAAGGCACCGATGGTGAAATGGTCGACGTGGTCGACATGAAGCTGAACGATGTCGTCGACATGATCCGAGGTAAGGCCAACACGATTGTCCGCCTGGGCGTCAAGAAAAAGGGTAAAGGCGAAACGAAGATCTACAATGTCACACGTGCCAAGGTCGAACTTTCCGACAGTGAAGCTCGTGGCGAGATCATCGACCAGCCGCTTAATGACGGCAGCGGTAAGAGCCTGAAGATCGGTTGGATTGATCTTCCTTCGTTCTACATGGACATGGAAGGAGCTCGTGCCGGCAAGCGTGACTTCAAGCGAAGCACGATTGACGTCGCGAAGTTGCTGATCGATTTCCAGAAGAGTGGCGTCGAAGCGGTCGTGCTCGACCTCCGTCGTAACGGCGGTGGCAGCCTCACCGAAGCCATCGACCTGACCGGTTTGTTCATCGATCATGGTCCGGTTGTTCAAGTAAAAGACTCTGACAACAATGTGAACGCGTACGAAGACGTCAACAAAGCAATGCTGTGGGACGGTCCACTGGTCGTGCTGACCAGCAAGATGAGCGCAAGTGCCAGCGAAATTCTGGCAGGTGCGATTCAAGACTACGGCCGCGGCATCATCGTCGGCGACAAGCAGACTCATGGTAAGGGAACCGTGCAAACGCTTCTCGACCTGGGCCGAGAAGAATTGATGGGTGCGAACCCGATCAATCCACCGTCGCTGGGTGCGTTGAAGATCACGCTGCAAAAGTTCTATCGTCCTAGTGGAAAGAGCACGCAGCTCAACGGTGTCGAAGCGGATGTCTCGTTGCCATCGTTAACCACGAACATGGACATCGCCGAGGGTGACCTCGACTATGCCGTTCCGTTCGATACGGTGAAAACGACTGAGTTCCCTGTGAGCAACGCCAACGCTGCTCCGATTGTGGCGGAACTGAATCGCTTGTCGACCAAACGTCGTGAATCCTCGGAAGGGTTCGCCAAGATGGACAAGATGATCACGACCTACCTTGAACAAAAGGACAAGAAGCAGGTCAATCTCAACAAAGGAAAGTTCATGGCCGATTATGAAGCCCTGAGCGAACGCGAAAAAGAGATTGAAAGCTTGGTCAGCGAGGACAAGGAAGATCCAAACGAGATCGTCGAACACGATTACTACTTCGATGAAGTGATCGACATCACCAAGGACTATGTCCGTCTGCTGGAACAGCAGAAAGTTGCGGCGAACAACTAAGTTTGCATTGTGACCACATTCAAAAATCACAGGAAAGGGTCTGCTTCGGCAGACCCTTTTTTATTGCCGTGACTTTGCTGGAAGCTCACCGTAACTTCCGTCATACTTGGCACGCAGTGACGAATAACATCCAAAAAAACTTCGTGTTAAGGAGCCAGTGATGCCATGCCCGGCCTGCAAGACAGAGGTCACCGAAACCCAATTCAGATGCCCTGGGTGCAACTATGGCTTAGCCCCTGCTCCTGAACCGCAGCCTTATAAAGGCAAGCCTCGTTACTTAGGCGAACGTTGTGACGGCAAAGTAGTGGAGTCCTACGATGCAAAACTCTCGCGTCTTTATCGCTGTGATCGATGCCGATCGTATGGAGCGAAAGTCCGGCGCATTGCCACCACGGGGAAAGGCCTTACACGTATGATGGATTGGCAAGTTCACGAATTCATCGTCGCCAGTTGCCTCTATTGCGGCTTGATCCAACAATTTGACCCCAGCATTGTCGACCAGGAAGCTAGGGCATTGACGCTTGCCGATTTCTTCTTCGATCTTTAGCTCGCCCGTTGAATTCTCGCCAAAAACCTTTTCGCCAGTTGGGCTTTCTTCTGGTACACTCTTCGGAATTCCCTCCCGCTTCCGGCCTGCTTTGCGGGTCCCCTCCCCTATTCGACTAGCCAGGAGTGTTCCTTGTCTGACACGAAGAATGTCGTTCTTTGTTTCATGGCTCATCCGGACGATGCCGAGATCTTATGTGGTGGTGTGTTAATTCGGCTTGGGCAACTTGGCTGGGATGTTCACATCGCGACGGCGGCCAACGGAGATTGCGGATCAGAAAAACTCAGCCGTGAAGAGATTGCCACAATTCGCAAACAAGAAGGGATCGCAGCCGCTAAAAGCATTGGCGGCACGTACCATACCTTGGCTGAGCCCGATGTGAACGTGGTCTTCAATCAAGCGACCAACCGCAAAGCGATCGATCTATTCCGGCAGATTAATCCCACGCTGGTCATCACGCATCCTCGCGAAGACTACATGCTCGATCACGAGCAAACCCACCTCCTCGCGCGCAGCGCCGCATTCAGTTTCCCCATCCCCAATGCATCCAGCATCGCGCGTCATCCCGACGCACATATTCCGCACTTGTACTATGCCGATCCCGTGGAAGGCAAAGATCCCTACTCGGGTCAGATGGTGACTCCGACAACGGTGATCGATATTTCCAAGCAGATCGATCAAAAGGCGGAAATGCTGGCCTGTCATGCCTCGCAGCGAGATTGGTTGCGAGCCCACCATGGAATGGACGAGTACCTCGAAGCAATGACGCGATTCAGTGCACATCGAGGCTCGCTCATTGGCGTCGAGTATGCCGAAGCGTTTCGTCAACACCTGGGACATGCGTTCCCCGAGAACGACCTTCTGGCAGAACTCCTCAAATAAAAACCTTCCAACGACGAACAACTTACCGTGTAGCAAGGAAACAAACCGTGGCACGACCGATTAGCAAAGTAGCACCCGGCTGGTGGGATTACACGACGCTCGATGAAGAGTTATTGGCGGACGCCGCCAAGCTGACGCCAGAAGACTTGTTGCAACTTTCTCGCCCAGGTTTCGAGGTCCGCATCTTTGACACCCTGGAGGAACTGTATTGTGCAGAAGCACTCGAATACATCAATGCTTGGCAGCAAAGCACCCCAGACAACCCATGTGGCATTTGCGGGCCGATTGGTCCGACCGAACAACTTCCGTTGGTCGCACGCATGGTGAACGCACTGGGAATCGACTTGAAGAAACATGATGCACACTTCTGGGGCATGGACGAATGGGTCGATGCGGATGATAAGCCGGTGCCAGTCGAGTTTCCACTGTCGTTCGCCAAGGCCGACAAAGATCTGTGTTTTGATCGGATCGATCCGAAACTGGCAATGACTCCCACGAACTTGCACTTTCCAACTGGCGACCTGGCCGCGTTCTCGCAATCGTTTAGCGATATTCGCTGTGTCGTCATGCAAGGTGGCCAGGGGGAAGTCAAACATTGGGCATTCAACGATCCACCGAAGCGCGAAGGAGATTACGTCGATGCGCCTCCACCGCCGGAAGTTTATCGGGAATTAGCAACTCGCGTCACCGACTTGCATCCGATGACGGTCATCCAAAACGCACGGACCAGCGGCGGTGGCTACGTGCCACAAGTTCCGGTCCGGGCGTGCACTGTCGGGCCGAAAGAGACCTGGAAGGCGGAACGTGTTTCGATCTGGCATCCAGGCCACCACGACAATCCTTTCGGTATGCGTTTGTCGGCATTGATGATTAGTAAAGGCATTGCCGACACAAGCGTTCCGATGTCACTGCTCGCCGATCACCCCAGCGTGACGTTTAGTTACTATCGCGGCGGGATCGGCACCGTCGAAACCGAGATGCATTAATGACAACCCCCATGGCGGAAATCCCCGAGAGCCTGCGAGACGATGAGTACAACCTCAAACTATTGGGGATCTTTCATTACGTCCTCGCCGGCCTGACCGCAGTCATCGGGTGCTTTCCGATTCTTCACGTGGTGGTCGGTTTTATCATGATCGTCATCGGAGCCGCCGATGGAAGGGCTGGCCCGATGCCGATCCTCGGTGGCCTGTTATTCACCTTAATCGGTGGCCTGGTGTTTGTGGTCTTTCAAGCGATGGCAGTTTGCTTGTTTCTTTCGGGGAAATTCCTGCAAGCCCATAAGCACCATACGTACTGCCTAGTAGTGGCGGTCATGATTTGTTTTTCGTTTCCCGTCGGAACGGTACTAGGGATCTTCACGCTCTTAGTCTTGATTCGCCCAGAAGTGAGAAGTTTGTTCGGAGCAAAGTAGCAAACAAGGAATGTAAACACCGCATGGCAATCGCAGAGAACGAAATCCAATACGAGAACGAAAACGACTCACCTTATTTGTACGTCCTCGAAATCTTTTACTACATCCTCGCGGTCCTCAGTTTTTTGGCTGGCTTAGTTAAGATGTACCAGCTTTATCAGCTTCAGGTCGCTCAACGACAGATATCCAATTTGCTTACAGGCATTCAATCCCAAAACTTGCTACCGAATTATCAGGCTCCGCAAATTGAAAACATATCCGTCGTGGCAATTTTATCATTAGGATTGACGATTGCTCTTGGCATCGTCCAGTTCGGAACAGCAAACTCTTTGAAAAACCGCCACAACTACATGTTCTGTCTTGTGGTGGCAGCGGTTGGTTGCCTATCTGGTTCTCTCGCAGGCATCGTGGGTGTTGCCACGTTTTTCGTGCTCGTTCGACCAAGCGTCAAGAGAATCTTCCAACGCCCGAAAATATAAGCTCGAACGCCGATTGCTCTGGAATTGCGTTCGCATCTTGCGCCAAAATGGCATGAGAGTTGCACTAGTGTAACTCACAACAACCACTTGGCGGATAAGGATGCGCTCGATGGGATTTATCGGGGATTTCAAGAAGTTTGCGCTGCGCGGCAACCTGTTGGATATGGCCGTTGGCTTCACGGTTGGCGCTGCATTTACTTCAGTGGCAAAGTCACTCGTCACAGACATCATCATGCCCCCCTTAGGATTCCTCCTGGGGAAGAGTGACTTCTCGGATTTGTTTTTCATTCTGAATAAGAAAGAAGCAGACAAAACCTACGCCACGCTCGCCCAGGCCCAAGCCGATGGGCTGACAACGATCAACTATGGGTTGTTCATCAACAACATCATTTCGTTTCTGCTCGTTGCCTTGGCGATGTTTCTCATCATCCGCATGGTGAATCAGTTGGACAGAAGTCTTGAGGATGCTTTCGGTGGAGACAAACCACAGCCGGGCGATCCCGAGAACAAGAAGTGTCCGTACTGTTTGTCGACTATTCCTTTTCGCGCCACGCGGTGCGCCTCCTGCACGGCTGAACTTCCTTCGGTCGATACGAAGGGCAGCACAACGAACTAAACAACCACATCACTTCCTCGTTTGAGCTTTAACCTAGGATCATGGCACCCATTAAGATTTTCAACACAACTCCGGCTAAGTATGGCGAGGACTACCAACGTGGGTGGATTGGCTTCAACCACGCTGATAGTTGGTTTTCCAAGGGAATCGCCCAGGTAGAACAGTGGAAACAGGTTTCCGACGTGACCGTTTCACACGTTTTCGTCGTTACTGGCGAAGACGAAGTCGTCGAGGCCGCTTACCCCAAGGGAGTCGTCCGCTCGAAGTTAAGTTACGAATATTGGCCGAAGGAAGACCGTTATGTGATCTTCCGTAAGCCTAAGGGCCTGACGCCTGAACTGGCGGATCGCATTGCGGAAACGGCCGAAGAGCAGTTGGGAACCGATTTCGACTATGCAACGACGGCCAACCTAGCGATCCAGAAAAACTTCCTCGGCTGGATCACCAATTGGTTGACTTCGGACGAAGTCAATCGCGCTGGCGACTATTTGGTTGAAAGCGACAGCCGTTGGCTTTGCAGCGCGCTGGGAGCCTACTGCCTCAAGTCGCAGAAAGAATACGACGGGATTGGAGTGCTAGAGAATCGTCCTGGCATGATCACTCCACAGGAACTGTTTGAATGCGACGAGTTATTTGAACCCGTCCAACGAACCGATGGCAGCAAAGCCCCGGTGCAAATCAAATAAATGAGCATCACTTGGCAAATCGTGATCGTCACAACGATCGCGATCATTGCACTGGCAATGGTCGCGCGGTGGTTGGTCCGCTACTTCCTTTCCGGCACCTACAAAGCTGGCGAGGTTGTCGATCCTTACCGCCCGCGGAATTTTGATGTACCTGATCCAGCGCCGGTCGAATTCGTTGGCGAACAGGGCACGATATTGCGTGGCCGCTATTGGCGTGGATCGAGTGACTATGCCATCGTGGTCGTGCATGGAATCGACGGTCCGTCGATTGAAATGCTCCCGCATGTGGCTTACCTCTACCGAGCTGGTTACCACGTGCTCTTGTATGACAACCGTGGTCGCGGCCGAAGTGGTGGAGGATTCTCGACGCTCGGATTTTTGGAATGGCGCGACGTGTTGCATGCGGTGAAGTGGATGCGCGACAGGCCTGATGTCGCCCCCGAAAACATTGGCTTGCACGGTCTTTCGCTGGGTGCTGCCAGCGTAATCATGGCTGCGGCTGAAGATCAGTCTATTCGAGGCGTACTTGCCGAAAGTCCATTTGTCAGCATGCCGCTCATGCTGGGACATATTGGCAACAAGTTAACGCGACTGCCAACGTTCCTAATTGGCGGTATCGTCCAGCGAGTCATCGACTGGTCGATCGGCACGAAACTGCAAATCGTTGAGCCGTATGCCGCCGTCGAGAAGATCTCTCCTCGGCCTCTTTACATCATCGACGCCGAGCATGACCAGCTGTTCCCAGCAGAAACAGCCCGAACGGTTTACGACGCCGCGAAAGAGCCTAAGCAATTTTGGAAGGTTCATGGCGCTGCCCATGCTAACTGCTGGCATGTGCTGCCCGACGAATACGAGCGACGGGCGCTCGAATTTTGGGAGATGGTATTCTCCGATAATCCACCGGAAGTCATTTACCCAACTTCGTCCGATCCCAGTAAGTCGGCGAGCTTATCGACTGCAGATTAGGCCGCGGTCCTTGATTGACCAAGCGCGTCGTCGATTGCGAGATTTGCGAGCGAGCGTGCATAGTCAATCGTTTGCTTGTTGCCAGTCACATGTTGCATAACGTACGCGCCTTCGGCGATCAGGCACAACTTGCGAGCCAATGTCTGCGGATCAGCAATGCGGCAGTTTTCCGCCAGCTGCAGGACGAAGGTCTCTACAATATGACGATTAGCGGCAGCCGCCTGGAAGATTGGTTCGTTCGGATTGGGAAACTCCATGACGGCTCGCACGAAAATACATCCTTGAAATTCGTCCTGGGAAAGGATGAACTCGACCAAGTCGAACACAGCTCGTAGTTGCCCTTCCGCGGTTGGACCACCCTTCTGCCAAACGATCTCACGACAAATACCAGAAAGCCACTGTGCTTTCTCGTCGAGTGCGGCCAGTAGCAATTCGTCTTTCGATGCGAAGTGCTTATAGAACGCGGTCTTACTAATTCCGACGTCCGCGATAATCTGATCCAAACCGACGTTGCGGAAGCCTTCTTTGTAGAAACGCGTGATCGCTGCTTGGACGAGGCGATCTTTCGTTGGAGTCTTGCCCACAGTTATCTCCTTGTTTTTCACGCGTTTTGGCTTGTTGACCGACAGTACACCTAAAGTTTACCGAAAGTCAACGCAACCAATTTCAAAGGGGCACGATAATCCGTAGCGTATTGAAAATCAGCGTGGATCGTCTTGTGGTCGAATGGCCGGGGCAGCCACTTGACCCATCGTCCATTTCTCTGAATTTAGAGTCGGCATCGAACATGACACGTATTCTAACGCTTCCTTACGCACTTCTCGCCTACCTAATCTTCTTGGCGACGATGGGCTATTTTTTGTTCTTCTTGGCTGGCGCTGTCGTTCCGATCACGGTCGATTCGCCGTCGCAACATTCCTTGACCGTGGCAATTGCGATCGACATCGCGTTAATCCTGCTCTTTGCGGTTCAACATTCGGTTATGGCCCGTCCCGCGTTTAAGCGGATGTGGACCAAGATTGTCCCACCGTCAATGGAACGAGCCACCTATGTTCACGCATCGAATGTGGTCCTGATCGTGTTGATTGTCTTCTGGCAGGGAATCGATATTAAGCTATGGGATATCCAACAGCCGATCGTACGAACTGCGATCTGGGTTTTATACGTATTCGGTTTTCTGATGGTCCCGGTCGTGAGCTTAATGATCAATCATTTCGACCTGTTCGGCTTGCGTCAGGCCTGGCTGCACTTGAAAGATCGCGAATACCAACCGCTGCCGTTTCGCACTCCTTTGCTGTACGCGATTGTTCGTCACCCGCTGTACCTGGCCTGGGGAGCTGCGTTCTGGATTACGCCCACCATGACCGCCGGGCACCTGCTCTTGGCGGTCGGAATGACCATCTATATGGGCGTCGCCGCCGTCATCGAAGAACGTGACTTGGTTGGCGTATATGGCGATCAATACCGCAAGTATCAGAAGGACGTTCCCATGTTCGTACCTCGTCTCGGAAGCCGCCTCGAAGCGGAGGGGACGAGCTAAGTCCACAATTCGATCATTTTCGCCAAGGTCCCTGGCGATTATCATGAACCGCCGACTGGAACGCGTGTCCAAGTCGGCGGCTCCGTTTCTTGCACTCCCTTCGGTACGGCGAATGATCGACTACCAACTTGAACCTGATCTCTCGGTCGATGAATACCATGAAATCCTCGTCCGCTCCGGCCTGGCTGAACGACGCCCAGCCGACGATCGAGAAAAGCTATCCAAAATGATTGGCAACGCCGACATCGTGCTTACGGCTCGCAGTGCAGGCAAGCTGGTCGGAATCTCACGTTGCATGACCGATTTCGCTCACGCCACGTACCTGGCCGATTTGGCGGTCGATCGCGACTTCCAGAAACAAGGCATCGGTCGCGAACTAATCGCCCGCAGCCACGAAGCAGCCGGCAAGCACACGATCCTCCTACTTCTCGCCGCTCCGGCGGCCGCCAGCTACTACCCGCACGTCGGCTTGGAGAAGCACGACTCGTGCTGGATTATTCCGCGAAGTTAGGCAGGCGGTTTTGTTCGATCAAATCAAGAAAAACATTCCTCGATTTACGCTCCGCACGGCATTTATCTCGCTGGTCGTTCTATCGTTCGTCTTCGCGGTAACCTCCATGCTTACGCACGGCTATCGCCGCGAAGTGAGGAACGCCCAGGCACTAATTGAAAACTATAAAGCCACCGTCTCGACAAGCTTGTATGGCGACCGTGATTTTGTCGTCCGACCGTCCATGCCGATTACTGGTCCTTGGGCCTATTCGTTTGGCCGGCTTTTCATGCCCATTCGGACTATTGAGATTAAGAATGCCAAGCTCGGAGACGAAGCTTGGGAAACCATGGGCAAGTTAGATGATCCCATGATACTTGTCTTGGAAGATTGTCAGATTACGACGTCAGGCCCAACATTCTCACGGATGCCTCGGCTATGGCGAATTCATCTTCGCCGCACGAATGTTACCGCTGCTCAAATGGGTGAAATCGCTCAGCTCGATAACCTACAAGATCTCCGATTCGACGGATGTAACGACGAACCCTTCCGATGGCTCGATCAACTCTGCTTCGTGAGCCGCGTTCGGAAAATCTACTTTAACCATTACGTCATAAGCCATGCACAGCTTCAAACACTTACAGACGGAATGTGGTATCGAATCGACTTGTCCAACTCCCACATCGACTTGGGCCGATTGGAAGAGTTACCTCCAAACAACCAGTACACACAATACATGTCCGTCTTAAAACCGCATCTCGCTGAATCAATGCGGCGTGAAGACCTACCAAGATTCTGTGCGCATGATTACGGATTAGCAAATACCAACGTCGGCGATCAATTCGTCGCTAAGATGCTATTCCAGGACAACTATTATGATCTAGACCTAAGCGGAACCAACATTTCAGACGACACGCTAGAGCTGCTTGGCACGGTCAGCCATCCTGTGCGACGATTGGCGTTCAACGATACCAACGTCACTGACGATGGACTTCGCCATCTATTCAAAATGGAAATCGAAGAAGATATCGAGCTCTTCGGCACCCAGGTAACTCGCCGCTCGCTGGACGATCTAGAAAAGCTTGGCCGTGGGAATTGTCCGTCGTACGATAAACTGAAAGCGGCAATCGAAGCGCATCTTTTCACATCAACACTTAAACAAAAGGGTCAACAGGTTCCCGGTGGTAGGTGATTCAACACCCCGCTAACGCATCATCGAATCGGCCACAGGAGGTTCATTTTGGCATTCCAAAGATCCCCACGTGCATGGGCCACCATGATAGTTGCCGTGTCGATCTGTTTTGCCATCTTGCGGGCGGGCATTCCACTTGCCGTTTCCCTTGCGGGAGCAGAATCCATTGCGGAAAAGCTCGCCGCGAAACTCAACATGGACGCAAATGAATTGCGTGAAAAGTTACAGCCCATCCTTATGGAAGGATCGATGCGACGAGGGGTCATGTGTGCGGCCCCATTTCTTATACTGGCCGGCATGGCCGAGATGATAATTCGCAGCACATCCGACACGTAGCGATCAGCTAGGTGTTATCGCAGTAGATTCTCAAGTGTTTCTGCAAACGATTCCGTCAAATGCCGTAGGCACGCCGCATCGTAATGATGGTCAGGGAATAGCGTCCGCAGCCCCTTTTCCAGATCATGAACGCGATGTTCCCAGTCAGGATGCTTCGCCTTTTTGTTTCGCCTGGCATAGCTCATCCAGCGGCGGATAGCGGGCTCGATCAACTGTAGATGCGCCATGGGGCATCCCTCGGCTGATTCGCGCGTGATGATCGTGGTCAAAGCCTCGACAAGTTCCTGATGTGTGGTCATGCTGGCGACTTACGATTGGCAAGGCAATTCCTGTGAGCCAAGTGTACCTGAGCGATCTGCTGTCGATTCAAACGAACCGATGGTCGAGCAGCTTGTACCATCGCAATCGCTTCGTCCGCCGAATCCGCGATCTGCCAAGCCAGCAGCCAGATTGCGACGACATGCCCGGATCGTCCTGATCCATTGGCGCAGTGGACAACGAACTTTCCCTCAGACGTCTGGCCGACACGATCAGCCCACGCCAACGCCGACTCAACAGAAAGAGTCCCGGCATCCAGGACAGGTTCGGCCTGATACCCAGCTAGACTTCGGATACCCAGTGGGTCTAGGAATTCGCTGGCCAAGTCTAGGACGCCCACGACCGACTCCGGCAATTCATGCGTTTTCAACCGTCGTGCAATGATCACTCGGTCGGTCACTTGATGCCAAGCAGATCCCCTCTCGAACAGAATCTGCAACTCCCACACGCCCCTGGCAAAGAGAAGATAGGGGAGCAAGACCGCGGTAGCTAACCAATGTCGGCTACCATCGGTAAGTTTGCCGAACAAACGCACGTCTCCGGTGAAGTACGCCAGCGACACGATCAGAAACGAAATCGCGGGCCAGAAGAGAATCGAGAGCCACGGACTTTGAATCGCGAACCAACCTAGCAGCAGTCCAACCAGTAGGAATACGAACGCGTATTTCACAACTCCTACCTTCTGCGAAGCTTAAGTCAGCGGAATCTCCAGCCCGTCGTAGGCCAGTTCCATTCCATCAGGAAGCGAAGCATTGGTTGCTTCATGCTCCAGCTTACAGGAGATGTGCGTGAAGTAGGTCTTCTTGGCACCAATCTTCTGAGCGGCTTCGACTGCTTCTTCGACCGAAAAGTGAGTTGGGTGCGGGTCAGGTCGTAAGGCATCAAGGACCAAGACGTCTAAGCCTTGCAGTTTCTCCCAGCTTTCATCCGGGATCAAATTGGTATCGGTGCAGTACGCCACATTACCGACGCGGAAGCCCAGCACTTCAAACCGGGGACCATGCTGGAGGCGGATCGGCGTGACCTCGGCCCCCAGGACATGAAACGGATCGAGCCCGATATCAATCATTTCCAGCGCCGGCCGCGAACCGACATGGGTCTGGACTTCGGTGCTGAACGCGTAGTCATATACCTTGCGGATTTTCGCATCGACGTTCGGCTCACAGTAAATCGGAACGGCGTGTCCCAGATAAAACTGAAACAAGCGAACTTCATCGAGCCCGAATAAGTGGTCGGCGTGGCTGTGCGTGAAAGCGACGGCATGCACCACACCAATTCCGTTGTTCAAAAGCTGTGTCCGCAAATCTGGGGGGGTATCTATCAGCAGATTCCCCTCCGGCAAGCCGAAGATCACGCTACATCGGAGCCTTTTGTTCTTCGGATTCGTACTTTGGCAGACATCGCACCCGCAACCCACCACAGGCACCCCCATAGAGGTACCAGTTCCCAGAAGGAGAAGTCGCCCGGTAATGTCGCGTGTTACGACTTCCTTTTTGGGCGAGCTAAGTGGTGGGTTCTGACTCATACTAGGTCTTTCGGGTGGAAATTGTCTGGCCTGAGAATCGCAAAAGAGACTTCCGCTTGCAACCCCTCGAATACGAAACCACTTCACCACCGGTGATCAATTCGTAACCTGTTGCCCCTGAAATGCTTCTAAAGGGGAAGAGAAAGCATGTCTCTGGCCCCCTAGCCAGTTCCCGTATTGGCCTGCCGATGGGAAGGGCTAAGAAACTTCGTAGAAACTACGCTAGCTGGGCAAGGGAATTCCGTGTTAGGGCGAATAAGATGATATCGGGGCGCGTTCCCCTTCGGCCCTCAAGCGCGGTTGACCCCCTTGGCCAATCCCTATAATCTACGAGATGGGAAGGGTTTGCGCGCACGCTTCCGTTGTGGCGGTGTCTACAAAAAAGGTCTTGTTTCGCCCCAACGTGTGCCACTAATTCTCCTCCTCCTCAGGTGAAATTCAGCGATGGAGATATTGGAACAGATTTGGGAAAAGATCAGCCTGTTTTTTGGCGGTCTACTTAGCGGCTTTGAACGGCTGATCACGTCAGCATTCGGTTCGTCTAATGCCCGATATATTAAAAAGTTACAGGGACTCGTTGATGCCATCAACGAGCTGGAACCGAAGTACGAAACCCTCTCGGACGACGAACTTCGCGACCAGACTCGGCTGTTCAAGCAGCGACTGGCATCGGGCGAGACTCTCGATGACATATTAGTTGAGGCGTTTGCCGTCGGCCGCGAGGCTGGCAAACGTTATCTCGGCATGCGGCACTACGATGTCCAGCTCATCGGCGGCATCGTGCTCCACCGGGGTAGTGTGGCCGAAATGGTCACTGGTGAAGGTAAAACCTTGGTAGCTACCTTGCCGGCATACCTCAACGCGATCGAAGGCAAAGGGGTGTTCGTCATTACGGTGAATGACTACCTCGCACGCCGCGATATGGAATGGATGGCACCGCTCTACCGAGGCCTGGGCCTGACGGTCAATGCCATCCAAAACGATATGTCGGTCGAAGCTCGTCAGCAAGCTTACAGCTGCGATATTACTTACGGTACGAACAACGAATTCGGCTTCGATTACCTCCGCGACAACATGCGTCCCGCCGCTCGCGGTGACGAACGCTTCCCGAAGCATTACCAACAATCGCAAGGCCGTTTGCACTACGCGATCATCGACGAAGTCGACAATATTCTGATCGACGAGGCGCGTACCCCGCTGATCATTAGCGGTCCAGCTAACACCAAGAATGAAAAGTACGCCGAAGCGGACAAGATTGCTCGCACGCTCAAAAAGGAAGAGCATTTCGTCGTCAACGAGAAGGATCGTACGGCTAACCTGACCGAAGATGGTGTCCGTACCGCCGAACGTCTCGCTGGGGTGGAAAGCTTCTATACCTCCGGCAACATGGAATGGCCACACCTGATCGATAACGCCCTGCGCGCGCACTACCTGTATCAACGCGACGTCGATTATGTGGTGGAAGACGGCAAAATCATCATCGTCGACCCTCACACCGGTCGTAAGATGGATGGTCGTCAGTGGAGCGACGGCATGCACCAGGCCGTCGAAGCGAAGGAAGGGGTCAAAATCAAGGAAGAGACCCAGACCCTCGCAACGATCACGCTGCAGAACTTCTTCAAGCTGTTCGACAAGCTGAGCGGTATGACCGGTACGGCCATGACCGAGGCGGGCGAGCTCTGGAAGATCTACAAGCTGGATGTGATCGCCATTCCGACCAACCGCGAGATGCAGCGTATCACCTACACCGACGTCATCTTCATGACGGAAAAGGAAAAGTACGAAGCCGTTGCCGACGAAATCGAACGTCACATCAAGTGGGACGTCGTTATGTTCAAGAACGGCGACGAACTGTGGGGCGACATCGTTAAAGAGAACGACGATTCGATCGAATTCCAGGCCAAGGGCCAAAAGCAACCCACGAAGATCGACCGTAGCAAGATCAAAGCAGTCCAATACAAAGGACGCCCCGTTCTGGTCGGTACCGTGAGTATCGAAAAGAGCGAGCGGCTTTCGCACCTGCTCGACAAACGCGGTATTAAGCACGACTTGCTCAATGCGAAGCAGCACAAACGTGAGGCCGACATCGTCGCCCAAGCTGGTCGAATCGGATCGGTCACCATTGCCACCAACATGGCCGGTCGTGGTACCGACATTATCATGGGCGGTAACCCAGAAACGATGGCGTGGGCCCAACTGCAGCACAAGTACGCCACACGCTTGGACGTACCGCAGGAAGAATGGGACGCACTGGTCAACGAGATTGAACAGCGCGAACAGATGAAGCCGATGGGCAAGAAGGTCAAGGAACTAGGTGGCTTGCATGTCATCGGTACCGAGCGCCACGAATCCCGTCGTATCGACCTTCAGCTTCGCGGTCGTTGTGGTCGTCAGGGTGACCCAGGTAGCTCGCGATTCTTCCTCTCACTGGAAGATGACCTGATGCGGATCTACTTTGGCGATTGGGCGAAGAACTTCATTCAACGCATGCCCGCCGCGATGCGGCCGCAACCAGGCGACGCCATCGAAAGCCGCTTGATCATGCGTCGTATCGAAGGTGCCCAAAAGAAACGCGAAGAACAGAACTTCGAGGCGCGTAAGAATCTGCTCGAATATGACGAAGTGATGGACGAACAGCGTAAGCGCGTCTACGGCTTCCGTCAGCAAATCTTGGAAGGTGGCGACAGCCGTGACCTGATCATGGACATGGTTCGCGAACAGATCGAGTATCACGTTCGCATGTTCATGGAGAAAGACTTCGGCATCGATACATTCGCCAAATGGGCAGGTAGTGAGCTTTCGTGTGAGCTAAACAACCGAGATCTCCGTGGCATGGATTTCCCTGCCGCCGAGCAGTTCGCACGCGATCAGGCTGAACGTGCCGCGGCATCGAACATCATGTCGGCAATTGACGAAAACTTGCCCGACAGCGAAGACGAAAGCGAGTGGAACTGGGGCGCAATGGCCCGCTTCGCGAACAGCATGTGGAAGTTGAACCTCAACGACCGCGAGTTGAAGAAAGTAGGCCGAGATCAGGTCGATGAATTCCTGATCGAGAAGGCCCGCGAAGCGATTGCCAAGGTCGACCTCTCCGAAGGTGAGAAGTTCCTCGATAAGGAATTCGGCCTGAAGACGCTCAGCCATTGGTGTCGTTACAAATTCGGTTTCGAACTCGACGTCGACCAACTACGCGACAAGTCTCCTGCCGTTGTCATCGATCAGGTCTACGCCAAGGGCGTGGAAGTATACGACCGCAAAGAAGCGGAATACCCGGTTCTGACGGGCTTGTATAAGTTCAGCGACAAGAGCGGTGGCCACTCGCGTTTGGATCGGGATGCCTTGTTGGCTTGGGCTTCGGGACGTTTCGAGACCAATCTCGACGCCGAGGAGTTCAAGAGCAAGCAGCGAGAAGAGATTCAAGCGATGCTCATCCCACTGAGCGAACAACATAAAAAGGTCGCCCTCGAAAAGATGAAAGCCGTTCACGACAAGGTTGAACAGCTGTACGAAGACAACTCGGACAGCCAGACGTTGTCGGTGATCAGTGGTGGCAACGGCCAGATGAGCTCACTGACTGCCTGGATTCAGCAGAACATCGATGCAACGATCCCTGCTGACGAGCTAGAACAGTTCGACAAGCAGCAGTTGGAATCGCGTTTGATCCGCGAAGTCTACGAGCGTTATCGCCCAGAAATGACGCGGATGGAACGCAGCGTTCTGCTAGAACTGATTGACAACGCTTGGAAAGATCACCTTCTGGCAATGGATCACCTGCGATCGGCTGTCAGCTTCGTCGGCTACGCTCAGGTCGACTCCAAAGTCGAGTATAAGCGGGAAGGTATGCGACTGTTCGATCAGATGTGGCGAAGTGTCGGCGAACGCGTTACCGACCTCGTCTACAAGATCGAAAGCCTCAACGAAGAGTTCGTTAGCTCGACCTGGAAGGAATCGGAGGCTCGCCACGATTCCGCTGCTTCGATCGGCGACATGGCCCAACAGCAGGAAGAGGCGATTAACAACTCGCAAGGCGAAGTAGAAGTGACCGCACCGATTCGTAACGTGGGTGAAAAGATCCATCGTAACGATCCTTGCCCCTGTGGCAGCGGCAAGAAGTACAAGGCTTGCTGCATGAAGCAAGAACAAGCTCGATAATCCCGAAAGCACCTTACCGAGGTACTTTATAGCGGCCTGCTACCTAGGCGTGATCTACACTGGGTAGCGATAGGGCCATTTGCTGAAGCAACGGACTTTGCTTCGATCGACCATCAAGCGATTGCTCAACAAGAGCAATCCCCTGGACGGATCCGCCGATGATCTCTTGGCTGCTCAATATCGTCTACCTTACGCTGGTCACCGCTGCGTTTCCCTTCTTGATGTGGTCCGCGATCACCAAAGGGAAATACCGGGAAGGCTTCTCGGAAAAGTTTCTAGGCAAAGTACCGTCGCGCCCCGTAGGTTCTTCACAGCACTTATGGCTGCATGCCGTGAGCGTCGGTGAGGTGAACTTACTGGCTCCGCTGATTCAAGCGATTCGCGGGGAACATCCGGCAGCAACGTTCCACATCACAACGACCACCAAGGCCGGTTACGACCTGGCCAAAACCAAATATGCGGATCACACGGTCAGCTACGCACCGCTCGATTTCTCTTGGGCGGTTGCCTCAGCCTATCAGCGAATCCGTCCCGATGCTGTCCTGTTGGCCGAACTGGAATTGTGGCCAAATGTAATTCGCTTTGCGCAGCGATACGATGCCCACATTGCGATCGTGAACGGTCGACTCAGTGCGAAAAGCCACCATGGCTATCGCCGCATCCGCTGGCTGGTCGGTCCCCTGCTCCGCAAACTCGACTTGATTTTAGCCCAGGACGAAACCTACGCCGCGCGGTTCCGCGACCTAGGTGCCCACGCGAACACCGTTCAAGTCACCGGCTCGATCAAGTTCGATGGAATCACACCTAATCGCAACAACCCGCAGTCGCTCGCCTTCGGCGACTTGGCCGGCATCCAAACGGACGACCTCGTCTGGCTGGCTGGTAGTACGCAGACCGGCGAAGAGCCGATTGTTCTCGCTGCATATCACCAAGCCCGACAGAGAATTCCCAACCTGAAGCTACTGCTCGTTCCTCGTCATCCCCATCGCTTCGACGAGGTCGCCCTATATCTGGAAGCTCAGGGCGAAACCTTCGCTCGTCGAAGCCAGCTAACCAAGTCCTTAACGGCCAATCATCCGATCCTGCTGATCGACAGCGTGGGTGAGCTTTCGGCCTGGTGGGGCCTCGCCGACATCGCTTTCGTTGGAGGTAGCTTAGGAAATCGGGGCGGGCAGAACATGATCGAGCCAGCCGCTTACGGGGCAGCGGTGGCCGTCGGACCGAATACGTGGAACTTCAAAGATGTTGTCGAGCGGTTACGGGCGGCCGAAGCGTTAACCGTGATTCACGACGCGGAGAGCCTGGCTCACTTTGTCATCCAAGCCGCATCGGATAGCAGTTGGCGTTATATTCAGGGACAGCGAGCCAAAGACGTTGTGCTTGAGCAACAAGGCGCCACAGCACGAACTGTTGACGCTCTGAGGCCACTTCTCGAGCAACCTACGATTGTCAAATTTCGCTCGGCGGCCTGAGGTCGTGACGCTGTAACCATGGCCAGCTGTTGAATCTGTTCCCGCCAACCACCAGATAGCGGCAAATCGGCTTTTTTTGGCCTATTTACCCGGTTGTTCGCCTTCTGCCCTTGTCCCTATAATGCCCTACTCGCCCTTGGTCTCGGGCCATTAGTTGGCGTGTTCCTATCCCGCTCCGTGCCCGTGTGCCGGTCTGTATCTCAGGAGAGTTTAACGGTGGCTTCTGGAAAGTATTTGTTCACTAGCGAATCGGTCAGCATGGGTCACCCGGACAAGATGGCTGACCAAATCTCGGACGGCATTTTGGATGCCCTGCTTGCCGAGGATCCTCATAGCCGCGTTGCCTGCGAAACCATGGTGACCACGGGCGTTGCAATTGTTGCTGGCGAAATCACGACCAAGGCTCGTATCGACTATCAAGACGTCATCCGCCAGGTCATCCGTGACATCGGTTACACCAGCGACGACATGGGCTTTAACGCCGATACCTGTGCTGTGATGGTCACCCTCGATCGCCAGAGCCCAGACATCGCTCAAGGCGTCAACGACGACTCGGCCAAAGGCAAGGAAATCGGCGCTGGCGACCAGGGCTTGATGTTCGGTTACGCTTGTAACCACACGCCAGAATTGATGCCGCTGCCAGTCGCTCTGTCGCACCGCATCTTGAACCGATTGACCGAAGCTCGTCAGAACGGCGAAGTCGATTGGCTGCGTCCTGACAGCAAGAGCCAAGTGACCGTCGAATTTGATGGTGATCGTCCGGTTGGGATTCATACGGTTGTCGTTTCGACGCAACACTCCGACACCGTCGACAATGCCACGATCAAAGAATTCGTCATCGAAAAGGTTATCAAGCCGGTCCTGCCGGAAGAGTTCCTTGATGACGACATCATCTACCACATCAACCCAACCGGCAAATTCGTCGTCGGTGGTCCGATGGGTGACTGCGGTTTGACCGGTCGTAAGATCATCGTCGACACCTACGGTGGTTGGGGTCGCCACGGTGGTGGTGCGTTCAGTGGTAAGGACTCGACCAAGGTCGATCGCAGTGCTGCTTACATGGGCCGCTATGTTGCTAAGAACATCGTTGCCGCTGGCCTGGCCGATCGCTGCGAAGTGCAGTTGGCTTACGCAATCGGCGTGACCGATCCGGTCAGCGTCCACATCGACACCTTCGGCACCGGCAAGATCGACGACGAAAAGATCTCGGATCTCGTCGTGAAGACTTTCCCACTCTCCCCCGGTGGAATCATCGACTACCTCGACCTGCGTCGCCCGATCTTCCGCGCAACCGCGGCAGGCGGTCACTTCGGGCGCGATGAATTTCCATGGGAAAACACTGACAAAGCGGAAGAATTGGCCAAAGCTGCCGGTATCACGGTTTCCGCCTAATCACGGCCGAAATCAATTCCGCATTGCGAGAATCTGGGGTTCCTGTCACACTTCGCGACAGGAACCCTTTTTCATGCGCCCCCCTGGGAAGTCGTTGGCATGGATCGCCACCAATCGCCTGTATCGCCGGAACTTAGCAGCATTTTTCTCTCTTTGGCCTGCGGTGGAACTGCCCTGCTAGCAACCGTTGCTTTGGCCGCTTGTGGCGTTCGCTTAATCTGGCCGGAAGCGGAACCACTGCCAGCCGCCGCATCGCTTTCGATTGCCCTGCTCACGGCCGCCTGGTGCGCGTCAATTCGCGCCGCATGGCTCGCTGCTTCCCCGCAGAAATTTGGGAACAAGCTTCATGCGCTAATCGCAGCAATACCTTGCTGTTCGGTAATCCTCATCGCTCGCTCGGTCACCTTTTATCCTGTTGGCGAATTCGCCACTTTTCTTCTGTGGTTTGCAACGCTCGCTCAAGAAGCGATTACGTTATCACTCTTCATTTCAACGCTCGGTGGCGACACGATCAGCCAATGGCTTAGTCGTGTTACGAATTCCACCGAAACGCAGCCAGCGGAATCATCGGAAATTCAACCTATCGTACCAATGCCGATCTCGACGAACGACTTCCTCTCAGAAGAGGAAGACGAAGAACAAGAAATGAGGCTGGCCGATCATGTGACCCAGCAACTAACGCGGGCCATCGAAGCGAACCAGGAACAGATCCACGGCTTGGTCCGGGCGACCTTCACGCCGGGGCAGCGACATGCTTATCTGCATATCGGCTTTTGCCCTCCACTGCCCTCGGTTCCACAGGTTGAACTGCATCAGCTCGAGGGAGAGGAAGTTCAGATCAAAGCTGGGCAGGTTCTCACCAGCGGGGTTCGCTTCGACTTGAAACTTCGCGAAGCCTCAATCGAAACGCGGTTGCCTGTCTTCGAGTTCTTAGCAACCAGCCCAGTTGATGCGGCCGAGCAATTCCGTGAAGCATGCTAACCTAGCGTGCCTAACAGAAGTTTCTACTTAAATTCACGAATGTAGTTCGGGTTCAGCAAGACCACCAAGGCAAACACGGCGTACCCGATCTGAACAAGTCCCACGGGACTTAGCGAGAGAAGCGATAAGATTCCCAATAGCGCGGAAATGACGGCCAACACAATCGTGAGAATGCGGCCCCATTCGCGGAATTTCTGCACGCCGAAGCCTGCTATGAGTGTCAGTAGACCGACTAATGACGTCACCCCAGCGATGGCTAAAATCACGGCGGAAGCAATCCCGATTCCAACCTTCGCTTCAGGATCGATCTGCGGACTGTTCCCCATTTCAGCGAGCACAAAACTCATCGCTCCGCCCCCGAGAACGCCAGTACACACGCCACATGCCAGGCACATACCGCCAAAGACGTAATTGATGACTGCCACGGCCATCACCAAGCCGCGACCGTTATCGCCGCTCTGTTGCGGCTCTGGAGATCGAAAGGGATCATTGTCGAAATTAGCCATGTGTGCCTGCCCTTGATAACCCTTAGCCAACCAACGTTTGGCCATCCATCAGCCAGACGATTGGTTCGTAATCGGCCAGCGATTCTATCACGTGCTTCGCTAAAGCTTCAATCTTCTTAGCCCTGCCCCCCGTCGATCAAGAATTTTAGGGGAACTTTGCCCTAAGTTCGCTCGTTCTGGCCATTTAGGCCCTTGGCTTGCTTAAGTTACCTTGTAACTCAGAATACGTTCTCAATAATTGACGTTCAGCCAGCGGGCAGAGCACCAATCAAAACCCAGGAGAGGAAGATGCCGTCACTTCAGGATCTCGTGAAACAGCTTAACGAGGCCGGCCAAACCGAGATGGCCCAGTATCTCGCCGTGTGTGACGATGCGATTGCCGAGAAACTCGGCGAACAGTTAGCCGCAGTCGATCTGGCTGAATTATCCGAGTTGGCTGGTAGCGATCAGGAAGAAGCTCATCGCGACTACACCAAACTCGTTCCGCCCAAGGCCGTGCGTTTGAAAGAGCAAGACGCGGCCAAACTTGGCGAAGCACGCAAAGTGGGTGAAAAGTTGCTGGCGGAAGGTAAGGTTGCCGCCCTATTGGTGGCCGGCGGTCAAGGCTCACGTTTGGGGTTCGAGCACCCCAAAGGAATGTTCCCCATTGGTCCCGTCTCGGGAAAAACACTGTTCCAGATTCACCTGGAGAAGATCGTCGCTCGTAGCCGTCGGTACGGCAAGACAATCCCGCTGTACTTAATGACCAGCCCAGCAACTCACGCCGAGACGATTGAATTCCTCGAGAAGCACGATCGCTTCGGCATGGCCGAGCAGGACCTTCACATCTTCTGCCAAGGAACGATGCCGGCCATCGACCTAGAAACCAAGCAGCTTCTCCTGGCCGAGCCCGATCAACTTGCCCTCAGCCCCGATGGCCATGGCGGGATGTTGGCCGCACTGAAAAAGAGTGGCTGCCTGGACGATATGACCAAGCGTGGCATCGAGCAGATCTACTACTTCCAAGTCGACAATCCACTGGCCGATGTCTGCGAACCTGAATTTATCGGCCTTCACCACTTGGCCAACAGCGAGATGTCGACTCAGGTGGTTGCCAAAAAGCTACCCGAAGAGAAGCTAGGTATCCTGGCCGAACTCGACGGTCAACTCCAGTTGGTGGAATACAGCGAACTCCCAGCCGAGCAAGCCGCCGAGACGATCGAAGACGGTACACTGAAACATTGGGCCGGCAATATTGCTGTGCACGGAGTGAAGGTCTCTTTCCTCCAACGCATGGCCAGTGAAGCAGGTAGCCTGCCGTGGCATAAGGCAATCAAGAAGATTCCATTCGTCTCGCCAGCCGGGGAAACGGTTTCGCCAGATTCGCCGAATGGAATTAAGTTTGAGCGATTCATTTTTGACTTGCTTCCAAAGGCGCAAAACCCGATGGTAGTGGAGGTCGATCCGGCCCTTCGTTTTGCCCCCGTAAAGAATGCCGATGGTGCTCCCTCGGACACGCCTCAATCGGCGATGGATGCCATGTGTGCGATGCACCGAGCCTGGTTGAGCGAATGTGGCGTCGCCTGCGACGCGAATCGCAAAGTCGAGATCGGGCCACTGGTAGCCTTAGATTCCGGCGAACTGAAGACAAAGCTAGAAGAGAATCCGAAGTTGGCCGAGGCCGAACTGATTGATGCTTAAGGAGAGCTAGTATGCTGCACGCAATCGTGATGGCCGGAGGATCCGGCACTCGATTCTGGCCGGCTAGTCGCAACGACAAGCCGAAGCAATTGTTGAGCATGACGGGTGGAGCCACCATGATCCAAGCGACTTGTGATCGCCTAGGTGACTTGGTCCCACCTGATCAGCTTTACATCTTTACCGCGCAGCACCTGGTCGAGCCGATCAGTGCTCAATTGCCTCGTGTACCGGTGAATTCGATCGTAGGCGAGCCGTACAAACGAGATACGGCTCCCTGCATCGGTCTGGCCGCATTTTTAGTGCAGAAGAATGATCCCGACGCGACGATGGTCGTCATGCCGTCGGACCATGTCATTTCGCCAGAATCCGTATTCTGTGAAGCGATTCAGGCGGCGGTGGACCTGGTCGATGTTCAGCCGGAGCGCATTGTGACCTTTGGGATTCGTCCTACCTATCCTGCGGAAACTTTTGGCTACATCGAACGAGGCGAGGCACTCGACGCGTCCTCAATCAAAGCATTTCAAGTGCTTCGCTTCCGGGAGAAACCGAAAGGGGAAACCGCAAAGCAATACTTCGAGTCAGGTCAGTTCTACTGGAACGCCGGCATTTTCATTTGGAAAGCGAAGACCGTTCTTGATGCGTTGAAAAAGCACGAGCCGGAGATGTATGCTCATCTGGAAGCGATTGCCCATGCGTGGGGCACACCTCAGCAAGCGAAAATCTTCGATCACGAATTCAATGCGATCCAGGGCAAGTCAATCGATTATGCCGTGATGGAACACCACTCGGATATTGTTGTGGTCGAAGCTCCGTTCAATTGGGACGACGTCGGCAACTGGCAAAGCATGGCCCGGCTACATGGCCAGGATGATTCGGGCAACACGCATCTCGGCGATGTGTTGGCTCTCGATAGTGAAGACTGTATTGTACGCAGCGAGAGTGGTCATCTGATTGTCACCCTTGGTACCAAGCAGTTGATCGTGGTCCACACACCGGACGCGACACTTGTCGCGGACAAGTCACGGGAAGAGGATATCCGCGACGTTGTGAAGCAATTGAAGGAAGGCGACCTGGAGCGATTCTTGTAATCGTCACGTCTATGAGCAATCCGCTTCCTTCGATTCCCGAAAAAGGCCGCATCGCCGCGGTCGACTATGGAACTGTGCGGATCGGTGTCGCAATCACCGATCCCGAACGCATCTTGTGTAGCCCGTTGGAAAACTACAATCGACGCAGCCCTTCCAAAGATGCTCAGTACTTTCGTGAGCTTGCAGAACTTGAAAGGATTGTACTCTTCGTCGTTGGCTTGCCTGTCCACATGAGTGGCGACGAAAGTCAGAAATCTTACGAGGCCCGGCAGTTCGGCAAGTGGCTCTTCGAGACGACCAACGTTCCGGTGACCTTCTACGACGAACGCTTCACCACGAGCATGGCGAAAGACTTGCTGCAGGAAGCAGGACTCACCAAGAAGCGCCGGAAAGCCCGACTCGATATGCTTTCTGCCCAGATCTTGCTAACCGCATTCCTGGAAAATCCGGACCGATCGCTGGGTAGTATTGCCGGGCTCGAGGACTGATCGATACGAAGCTATGCTTCGGAAGCGTGATAATCTTTACCGCTGCGTGAGGCAACAATGACCAGCAGCAATCCCAGCCCCATAATGGCCGCAGAAACGGCAAATGGAGCGAGGATGTTCAGCTTCAGCAGAGGAATTCCCAAGCCAGAGCCAATGATACGAGCGAGGGAGTTGACGCTTTGCCCGATCCCTAGAATGCCCCCCTGTTTATCAGGGTCGCTTCGCCGTGAGATGAACGAATTGAGCGATGGCATCATGAAACCGAAGCCTCCCACCACGATTGCGAGGGCCCCCAAGAGAAGTCCGACCGATTGATCCTGCGTCGCCTTCAAGATCAACAGCATGCCAACCACCATCAGTATGCAACCAGTCGACGCCAAGACTCCTTCGCTGACCTTGCCGGCAACACGTCGAACGATCCCGCCCTGCACCAATGCCAGTGTGAAACCGATATACGCATACGTCAAACAGACCTGGCCAAAGGTGAACGCAAACGGATGTTCGTGCCCAGGCGTGTTTTCGGTGCCTTTCAGCAGCATCGACAAAGTCGTTTCGAAGTTGGCAAACGAAAAGACCACCACGAATAAGGAAATCAGCAGCAGTCCCACTGAAGGAACCGACAACGCATCACTAAGTCCCTTCAGATTGAAGTTATGCTTGGCGGCGGATGGACTGTCGGACCGAATGCTCTCGGGAAGCTTAAACCACGCCAGGAGAAGTGCGACCGTCGAAAGGCCTGCGGCGGCGTAGCCGGGCCAAGGCCCTGGGTCTCCGGTTCCACTCGGCACGGCCAGATAACCGAAGAGTGGCCCAAATGTGAACCCGAGTCCGAATGCCATTCCAATCAACGCCATCCCTTTGGGGCGTTCCTCCAGGGATGTCGTATCTGCGATGTATGCCTGGGCCGTCGAGATGGTCGCCCCTGCAATCCCAGCTCCGATTCGGGAAATGAAGAGCAGTGTCATCGACTGCATGGTCGTCGCGATACCGAAAAGCGTGTAAAAGACGACGCTGCCGGCCAGCCCGATCATCAACACCGGTCGACGGCCAATCCGGTCGGAAAGACGCCCCCACATCGGAGCAAAAAGGAACTGCATCGCCGAGAAGCTGGCCATCAACAAGCCAATCTCTAAACCAGATTCGTCGACCACGAACTGATCGGCGTAGATCGGCAATAAGGGTAACACCATGCCGAAGCCCAGCAGATCGATGAAGACCGTCAAGAACACAATTCCACGTGCCGCACGGTTCTCGGGATTGGCTACAGGTGGGACGGTGTCTGACGACATGAAAATCTCCGGCGGGTAGTAGTTATGGCTAGAAAACCGTCCATCTTACTCGGAATCGCACGTGTTGCGTTAGGTGGGTTGGCATCTCGCTTCTTATCGATCTTGCTGCCCGACTGGTTTCTGCGCAATTGACCTCTTATGATTCAACCATGGAATCAACAATCCCAGCACAGCGTTCATCGCTCCGTTGTCTTAGCCCAGAAAACCTGGCCGGTCTTCAGCTGACCAAGCTGAACAAGATGCTGGCTGAGGTCCTGCCACATAATGCTTTTTACGCCGAAAAGTTTTCAGGCTGGAATCTGCCCCTGAATTCGCTCGACGAGCTGTCGCAGTTGCCCTTCACCTTCAAAGACGAACTGATCGGCAAGCACGAAAGCGGCGATCTGGCCAACAACCGCACTTATGGGGTCGAACAGTACGTTCGCTTTCACCGCACTAGCGGGACGCGCGGACGGCCGATGGTGGTGCTTGATACGGCCGCTGACTGGCAGTGGTGGATCGAGGCTTGGCAGTATGTTCTCGATGCGGCTGAGATCGATGCTGGGGATCGTTGTTTCTTCGCGTTCAGCTTCGGTCCGTTTGTCGGGTTCTGGAGTGCGTTTGATGCCGCCGCCGCGCGAGGATGTCTGGCCATTCCGAGTGGGGGACTGAGCACCGTCAGCCGGCTTGAGCTCATCCAACATAGTCAGGCCACAGCGGTTTTCTGCACGCCAACCTATGCCCTTCATATGGCCGAGGTCGCTCAGCAAAATCATATCCATCTTGCAGAACTAGGCGTTCAGCGTTTGGTTCTCGCTGGTGAACCAGGTGGTTCGATCCCAGAGATTCGTGACCGGATAGAAACGGCTTGGAATGCCAAGGTAATCGATCATAGCGGCGCGACCGAGATTGGCCCTTGGGGCTTTAGTGACGAGCAGCAATCTGGCGTTTACGTGAACGAGGCATTCTTTTTGCCAGAGTTCATTTCGCTCGATACCGGTACTCCGGCGGGTGAAGGTGAATTATCGGAGTTGATCATCACCACGCTCGGACGCAACGGGAGCCCGGTGATTCGCTATCGTACCGGCGATTTGGTACGTCCTCGTTGGAATACCCCCAGCCCTTGTAACTTTGTCTTGCTGGAAGGTGGCGTCTTGGGGCGCACGGACGACATGCTGATTATTCGCGGCGTGAATGTCTTTCCGACCTCGATCGAGCAGATCTTGCGTGGTTTTCCCGAAGTGGTCGAGTACCGACTCACCGCGGTAAAACGGGGCGAAATGGACGCCATTTCCGTCGAAGTCGAAGATCGCAAGCAAGATCCCGAACGTATCGCCCACGAACTGAATCTGCGATTGGGATTGAAAGTCGATGTGCATCTTGTCGACGCTGGCACTCTTCCCCGCTTCGAGGGAAAAGGACGTCGCTTTGTGGATGCACGAAAGGATTAATCGAATGTCGCCTCAACCAACCGCACTCGCATTGCTACCAGATGGTCGTCTTCGTATCGACTGGAGTGATGAAACGATTCGCGCCTATCGCCCTCGCGATCTGAGAGAAGCCAGCCCAGACGCCGTGACGCGCGAGAAGAAGTCTCATGTAGCCGAACGTCCTGCAAACGAGCTAACCGTTTTGAGCCCTGCCGAGATGGCTCCTTTGACCATTCAAGGCATGCAGCCGGTCGGTCATTACGCTTACCAGATTGTCTTCAGTGACGGCCACGATTCAGGTATCTTCACCTACGAATACCTGTACCAACTCGGCGAACCGCTCGAAACGTAGTCGACGACTCAGATGTCGAGATCGAAGTAGAAGTCGTGCAGGAAGGTGTCGACAAAGTTACCATGCATGTAAACCTGCACACATACGGCTGCCAGCAAAAAGAGGCCGACAGCCAATAGAAAAATCCCGTAAAGGTTGGTTGATTGTTTCTCGTGCTGGCGCAGCTCTTTTACTAGCGCCAGTTCCAGTTGTCGCCAGCCGTTGAAGTCTTGCCGTGAACCAACCGACTTGATTTGCACGTTGCGCGTTCCGTAATCTTCTTCCATGATCAAATGCAATTGCATTGTTGGCAGAAACAACGATTCCCCTGCCCAACGGGCGGCGGGATCGAGACTATCGGCTACCTCTCTTAGGAGCGGCCGCATGTTCTTAATGGTGGTGTTATAGGCGATGATTCGAGGGCGGCTGATCAAGATGACAAAGGTGACCAACAGAAAATAAAGGGTCAACATGATCACCCAGGCGTAGCCACCGTAGGCTCGAATCGACCAACTTGGCATCATTAAAGCCAGAGGGCCGATCAAAGCGAGACCACTGAGCCCAATTGACAGCGCCAACGCATCGCGCCCGCCTGAAGTAATGAAAGGGCTACGACGCAAATTGATGAAGCCAATCAACAACAGATAAGCCGCCAACGGGCAGATCGCGATCGCCAATCGTACCGGGTCACCTGTTAAATCACTTGCCATACCTGAGTCCTAAACAGTCGGATCGTGAGGACTTATTCTAGGTTGCAAGCGTGGACGAGGTCAATTGACGGCGGCATCCCAGCCAGCAGCCCGCATCCTCATCGGCAAGTGGGGAAAACCTTGACGGTTCCACCACTTGCTCTGTGCGGCAGGCAAGGTTGCCCCAAAAAAACAACTACGCAACCAGCTCGACGTTGTAGATGCCGTGCTCTTTGCACAAACGATAGACATCGGCTAGATGATCAAAGCGGCAGGCAGATCCTGCAAAGATACGGACACGCGTGTTACCGCAGAAGGCACCGCCGCACAATTTGGCAAGCAGTTCTTGCAGACTCACTTGATTCCCGTCGACGAACGTTTTGCCCATCGGGGATAACACCACGTCCAGTCTTTCCGCCGCGGACGTGCCAGTACGATTAAAATGTCGAGGTGCGATCATCGTCTTCGCTCGCCAATCCTCAAAAGGTCAAGTTGCCAATGTGATGTAGGACCCAAAGTTTGCCTGCGAAGTTCACGCAGCTTGCCCGCGATTGTCACTTCGTTTCTTTGGGCTCTGTGCCTACTGCATTTGCCATGCCAAAACTAATAATTTCGACGTAGGACCTGTCCTTCGATGACTGTCGGTCGAACTCCTTGTTCCCTGGAACGTTGTTTCTGAATCACCCGGCCTCCGAAGAGTGTCTCGAAGATCGAGCGAACCGCCTCAGTTGCCATCCTGGCCAGCAGCATCATCGCCCCTACGATCGCCATCAGTAAGGTCACCCCAATCGCCACAAATGCGGCAATAACGGCAGCAACAAGCCACAACATGGTCTCTACGACACTGATCTGTCGGTAGTTCATGTTTCTAGACCTCTTTCTTGAATCCCAGACGAGCGATGTGTGAAGTTATGATGCTACTTCGCGGGAATCGTTTCAGTCTTGGACAAAAAGTCAATCTAGATGCTGGATAGCAGCACGAAAACACGTCGATAAGTACGTGTCGTTTCTAACTTTGTGCTTAATCCACTTGTGATTCCGATCGACGGGTGTCACAATGCGAACCAGCCAAGTGCCACTAATATAACCCCGTTGGGGTAGTCTGGGTTGCACGCGGGCAAAAAAGTTTTGCCCGCTGTAAATTTACCTTGACTAACCCCTTGAATATTCCACTCAGGCCGAGTGGCGGAATTGGCAGACGCACAGGACTTAAAATCCTGCGATGGGTAACCATCGTGCGGGTTCGATCCCCGCCTCGGCCACCTTTTTCTTTTCGCTTTCCACCGTAATCTTTGCGAACGAGCATCACTCGTGAAAAGCGTTTCAGCTGCGGTTATCGTTCTTTCAGGGGCCGTCATGTTCGTTGGAGGAGCGTTTCGTTCCACCTACGATATTGGAATCCTTCTGATTGCCTTTGGTAGTATTTTGGGCGTCATCGGAATGCTTGTCTGGTTAGCCACGGTTTCTGAAGAATTGCAGCGTATCGTTTTGTTCTTCAGCGGCGGCAGGTCGTCCGAAGATTAGAGTTTCCCCTGTCAACGATCGTCGAATTTCCTCTACGGCGACCAGTTTCCTCTCTATTGGGTCAATTGCTGGTCAATGCCAGCATCAACGCGATCTCATTTCGAAGCCTTGATCTCGATAATGTTTCGCTACGGAAAGTCCGCATCTAGTTTCTGGCCGTGAATCCGTTTCCCGGTAACCCGTGCGCGTCCCTCACTTCGCACCATTCGTAGCGGCAAACTCCCCAAGCGACGCGCCAATGTGATCACACAATGATCACCTAATTCTATCTCAATTTGGCAGCAATCTTTGACGGTCTACGCAATCCGTGACACCTGCGTTGTTTGACGTCGAAGTTGCGGCAGCCAGGGCGAAGGTGCCTGTTTTGGTTGCGACAAATCTTCGCCACTCCTTTCACCACGATTCACCTGTTGCTCATGAACTCTTCATGAGTTCACGAAACAATCGCTCGCATCAAATCGATCCGTCGTTTCCTATCAATCTCCCAGTGAAACAAAGCACATTCGACTTCCTCTGTTTCGATTGACTCATTTAAGGAATTATCATGTCTAAGCCAAGAGAAGGCTTCACCCTCGTCGAGTTGTTGGTCGTGATCGCGATCATCGGCGTGTTGGTTTCCTTGCTACTGCCTGCAGTACAACAAGCTCGTGAAGCTGCACGCCGCATGTCCTGCCAGAACAACCTGAAACAGATCGGGCTGGCACTTCACAATTACAACGATACCTATCAGCGACTTCCGGTCGCCATCTGGGGAGCAAACCCCAAGCTTGGTGAATCATCGTCGTTTGATGACGACGGATTCGGTTGGATGGTTTCGATCCTGCCGTTCGTTGAACAGTCGGCTCTGTACGACCAGCTTGATGCTACGGTGAAGCTCGGTACACCGGGCGCGTTAGAGCTTTACAACGATGCTAACGGAAACAACCCAATCCCAGGTGGCGAAACAGTTCTATCGATGTATCGCTGTCCCAGTTCCGCATTACCAGAAGTGGTTCCTCCCACTTGGGGCATTCCCGGTACGACCGGCGGCATGGCGACGAATCACAGCCAATCGATTGGCTACGCCGTCACCGACTACAAAGCCGCAGGCGGAAGTTGCTACGGCGATGACGGTGCAATGCATAAGCTGTGGGAAAGTGTGAACGATAATGGCTCCGTCGGACGTCGCTTTGCCGAAATTACCGATGGCCTTTCTAACACCATTCTGGCCGGCGAATCGTCATACGTTTCCAGCAGCAGTAGCTGGCGTGGTTACCAAGGGCCTTTCCCAGTCGATGCCAGTAGCGATGAAGTCGACGACTGGCCGGTTTGGATCGGCGGTGCTGGTACCGATGAGGGAACCCGTATCAACGGACGCACTAACTCACCGATCAACTGTCGGTGTAGCGTTAGCAAAATGATCTCGGCGATCAACGATGATTGTGCATTCAGTTTTCACCCTGGTGGTGCCCAATTCATCTTCGGTGATGGCTCGGTCCACTTCCTGACCGAGAACTTATCGTCCGACGTCTATTGCAATCTGCACTCGATTCGTGACGGCCAAGTCTTAGGTAACTGGCAATAGTTACTGGTGATCTTCCCAATCAATCTTCAACCTTGCCGAACGGCGCGGTGACGTTCGGCAAGGTTTGTTGTTCCGCCATTCGTTCTTCCAACATTCCTGGGCGATTGCCCGCAAGAAATCGGAACCCGTACATGAAGTATCAAATAGCAACAATGCTGCTGACCCTGTTGGCCGTCAGTGGATGCGGAGGAGATGGTCTCGATCATTTCCCGACAGCGAAAACGGAAGGCACGATTGTTTGCGAAGGCAAACCGGTCCCTTTCGCGATGGTTTATTTCGAGCCGCTGCAAAACCCCAACAGTACCACGGCTGATGTCGGCAAGCCGGGCTTCGATATCGCTGACGAGAATGGGCACTTCGTGCTGTCCACTTACGGTACAGAAGATGGGGCAGTCGTCGGCAAACATCGCGTTCGCGTCGACCCACCAAACAGCAGCAAAGTCCCTCCTGGTTGGTCATGTCCTTGTGAAATGAATTCGAACGTCGACGTAACTCAAGTCGATGTCACCGAGGGAGAAAACAGCTTCGAGATCGCTCTGAAAAAACAGACGAAGCGATCGAAGAGTGCCAAGCCGCCCGCCGATGCCGACGACTACAACGACGATTAATTCGACCATTACCACTATGCCGCGAACTATTTCGAAATCGCTGGATGCCACGAGATCAACCACGGTTCACACCGATACGCAGGAATCAAAGCCTGCGCGTCGTGTGTGGCCCCAGGGGTTATTTCAGTCGGTTGATATCGCATCGTCAGCTTTGTTTCGCATCTGCTACGGTGCGGTGATGATGTGGTGGTCGTTCGATTTTTTGAGGCTTGGACTCGTCAACGAATATTTCGTTCGCCCAGGCTACTACTTCTCATATGAGAATTTTTTCTGGATTCGTCCGCTTCCTTCCGTAGGAATGCCGATCTTGTTCGGCGTATTGACTCTCCTGGCATTGATGATCGCGATAGGTCTTTTCTATCGCGTGGTCACAGTGACCCATTGGTGCGGGTTTGTTTACGTCTTTCTGCTCGATCAAACCAACTACCAAAACCACTACTACCTACTTATCTTGATCGGAGCTCTGCTTCCCTTCATGCCACTTAATCGATGCTGGTCCATAGATGCGCACTTGTGGCCTGCGTTGCGTGGCAATGAATTACCAAGGTGGTGTTTACTGTCCTTACGCTTTCATATCGCCCTCCCCTATTTCTTCGGTGGCATCGCGAAACTCAATTTCGATTGGTTAAGTGGTGTCACCCTGACGCAACGTTTGAACTGGCTGATCAGCGGCGACTCGTTAGGTAGCTGGATCACAACCAATCAGTTGGGAACGGCTCTGGCCTGGAGTGGAATGCTCTTTGACTTAAGCATTGTGCCATTGCTTCTTTGGAAGAAGACACGCGTCGTGGCCTTTGTGTTGACCGTCTTATTTCACGTGACCAATCATTTCCTATTTCAGATTCATATCTTTCCGTGGTTCATGATTGCCGCGACAACGTTGTTCTTGTCACCTGACTGGCCGCGACGATTTATGACCAACACCCCCGGAAAAAAGAATGAAACCGTTTCTGCTGCGATGCCTGATTCGCTCTCCTGGGGAAAAAGGATTGGCCTAACGTGCCTGGCACTGGAAATGAGTCTGCAAATTGTCTTGCCGCTACGCTGCCACTTCTATCAGCAAGACGCGAGTTGGACAGAAGTAGGGCATCGCTTTGCCTGGCGCATGATGTTGCGATCGAAGATTGGAATGTTGCAGTATCTCGTCACCGATCCAGCGACACACGAAACCTATCCGCTCGACCACACGCAGTATCTCAACGCGCAGCAAGCAGGTCGCTTCCCGCGAGATCCGCGAATGATTCAACAGTTCGGTCACTTCATCGCGGACGAGTACCAGCAACTAACTGGCCGTCGCCCCATCGTTCGGGCGATCGCGATCATGTCGCTCAATGGTCGTAAACCACAACTACTCGTCGACCCGCAAATCGATCTGGCGAAAACCAACAACCATTTTACGAACGATAACTGGATCGTTCCTTTGAGAGAACCGCTTCGCAGCGAACCTTGGAATGTTCCAAAGGAGCAGTGGCTACAGCATGTCGACATTCCGCTCTTGAAAGAACTACAGCTGACCCAAGCCAGTCCCAACAGTCCACAAGACACGTAACTTCCTGTCCTCATCTCGAATCACACAACACCTTTTTGGAGAAGTTGATGAAGTCCTCTCGCAGCATTCTCGGACGCATCATTCTGGCGTCTGTTTTAGCCGGTAGTGCAACGGCAGCGTTCGCTCACGATGGCCACGAGCACCCAGTGAAAGTCGAACCGGCCGAGCACTATGCCCCCACCGCTATTCCAGATCGGATCATCCTGACATGGAGTGGCGACCCGACCACGTCGCAAGCCGTGACGTGGCGCACGTCGACCGATGTCGCTGAAGCGTATGCCGAAATCGCAGTGGCCGAGGGCTCGCCGAAATTTGACGAAAACGCTAAGCAGCACGTTGCTAAGACACAAGAATTGAAAACCGATATCAACACCGCCAACTTCCACTCCGTCGAGTTTGAAGGACTGAAACCAGGTACCAAGTACGCTTATCGCGTCGGCGATGGCGAAAACTGGAGCGAATGGTTCCAGTTCTCAACTGCGAAAGATAACGCCGATAAATTCTCGTTCATCTACTTTGGTGATGCCCAAAACGACATCCGCTCGAAGTGGTCGCGTGTGATTCGGGAAGCTTACAGCGATGCTCCTAAGGCCGCGTTCATGCTACACGCCGGCGACCTGATCAATCGCGCCGAAAACGACGCGGAATGGGGCGAGTGGTTCGGAGCTGGGGCATTCCTAAACGCCATGATCCCGAGCGTTCCGGTTCCTGGCAATCACGAGCAAGCCAAGGACGAAGATGGCAAGCGTCATCTGAGCCACCACTGGCGTCCTTCGTTTACGCTGCCCGAGAACGGCCCGGAAGGCATGGAGGAATCGTGCTATACCCTTACGTACGGCAACATGCTGATCGTCGGCATGAATAGCTCGGCTGACCTGGAAGTCCAAGCGAAATGGCTAATGAACGTTCTACATAATAATGATAAGCCGTGGGTTGTTTGCACGTTCCATCACCCGGTCTATTCGACGGGAAAAGGACGTGACAACGAAGAGCTACGCAACACATGGAAACCGATTTTCGACAAGTATAAGGTCGATCTTGTTCTCCAGGGGCACGACCATACCTACGGTCGAACGGGCTTGCAGACTCCCCTAGTTGCAAGTGAAGAAGGCTCAGAGAAGAACGTCCCAACTGGCGTGAACAACTTCGATGGGAAAACTGGTACCGTTTATGTTGTCTCGGTCAGCGGACCAAAGATGTATAGCTTGTCGCCACATCCCTTCATGAACAGCACGGCAGCCAACACTCAGCTATATCAAATCATCTCGGTCGATGGCAACACGCTCAACTACGAAGCACGCACGGCCGTCGGCGACGTTTACGACAGCTTCCAGCTGAAGAAGCGTGAGGGCGAGATCAACGAGCTGACCGAAGGCACGGTCGTCAAGAAGCAAGCTACCACCGAGTAACATTTTTTCATTCGGTTGGCATTGCCAATGAGTTCTCGGAAAACGCTCGGCCACGTTCGTTGGTCGAGCGTTTTTTTAGTCAACGATCTAGACTGGCATGAAAGAGCTCGGAACTCATGCCGTTTGCCACGTGAATCGCCGTCACTCCCATCTCCCCCACTTCACGAATATTTCGCATCTCATCGTCGAAAAAGAGCATTTCTTCATAGGCGATCCCGCTCGCTTTCCCCAACGCGGTGAAGTGACGCACCTTCGACGAGGGATAGATTTCCGCATAAGCAAAGCGATGAGTAATCGCCAACAGCTGAAGTAGCTCTCGCGCCCAAGCGGGCTGTTCGGTTCGCGATGCCAACGCCATCGGAATCTGTTGTTGATCGCAATAGTCGAGTATTGCTTCCACATCTTGGTAACAACGAATATACCGACGCGTTCGATCGATAATTCGATCTTTATCCAGGCGAAATGGGGGACTCAAGCAATCACACCACGTTCCTCCGCAGTCCCACAAAGTGAAGTCGAGGTCAAAAACAATAAGTTGGGGAACTGGCAACGCAATAAGCTCCGGCAATGGGACCATAAGGAACAACTCGTCAAAAGCATCTTCTAAGGCGAGCCAGCCAGCGGCAAGTCCCCAAAAGCCCGAAGGCAGCTTCAATCAACCGTCAAATTGCCTTTACCTGAACTTAACGCCCCACCGAAAGGAGGCTTGGGCAAGCGGGTCGATTGCCGACTATAATGGGCTCTCTCCACATCATCGTGACTATTGATATTCAAAGAGGACTTTCGGGATGCGTATCTGGATTGGATTGTCATTGGCGGCTGTAATGGCGTTTGGATGTTTTCCCTGTACAGGACAAGCACAAATGATCGTCGCCCATCGTGGAGCATCGTTCGTCGCCCCAGAGAACACGCTTGCTTCTTTCCGTGAAGCTTGGAATCAAGGTGCGGATGTCATCGAAGGCGATTTCTACCTGACCAAAGACGGCCAGATTGCGTGCATTCATGACAAAACCACCAAACGCACAACCGGCGGCTCTGCTGATCTGAAAATCGCTGACTCGACACTGGAAGAACTCCGTCGTGTCGATGTTGGTGCCTGGAAGAATGCTAAATATGCTGGTGAAACTATCCCTACATTGGCAGAAGTCCTGGCGACCATTCCCGAAAAGGGGAAGATCTTTGTCGAAGTAAAATGTGGCCCGGAGATCGTGGCTCCCCTGCAAACCGCTTTGAAGGAGTCCAAGCTACGCGACGATCAAATCATCATCATCTGCTTCGACAAAGAGGTGGTCACGCAGTGCCGTGAACAGATGCCACAGTACAAAGCGAGCTGGTTGACCAGCTACAAGAAGGACGACAAGTCCGGCCAGTGGAATCCTTCGCTCGACTCAGTGGTTGCCACATTGAAGCAAACTGGAGCCACCGGTTTGGGTACTCAAGCGAACGATACCGTGGTAACGCCCGACTTTGTGAAAGAAATCAAAGACGCAGGTATCGAATGCCACGTTTGGACGGTCAACGATCCGAAACAGGCACAGCGTTATGCAGGTTTGGGTTTCGACTCAATCACGACAGATAAGCCTGAAGAGATTCGTGACGCGGTAACGGGTGGCGGAAAGTAACGATTATTGAAGCGATGTCTCTTCAATCGCGAGCGTCGAGCTAGACGCTGGGGGCTCGGCTGGCAAACGCATGATAAATTTGCAGCCGTGCCCTACTCCGTCCGATTCCAAGGTGATCGTTCCCCCATGGAAATCGATAATCCTCTTCACGATAGCCAAACCAATCCCGGTTCCTTCCGAATCGGGATCAAGCTTATCGAATAACTGGAAGATTCGTTCCTGAAATTCGAGCGCGACACCAGGGCCATTATCAGCGACTTCGATCACCACGAACCCCTCATCCGTTTTGGCTGAAATACGGACGCGGGGGTTCTCTTCGTGGTTATGCTTGATCGCATTATCGATCAAGTTCTGCATTAGTTGTCGAATCTGTACCGAGTCGCCATAAATCGAGAGCTCGCCGCAATCACATTGCACATCGGCATCACGGGCCTCGATCTCACCCGCCAACAACGTGATTGCTTCGCTGACAACCTCTTGCAGACCAATCGTCATACGTGACTTGCTACTTCGCCCGATACGCGAGAGCTCAAGCAGGTCGTCCAAGAGCTGCTTCATTCCGTCGGCGGCTGAACCTATTATGGTGAGGTCTTCCTGAATCGCATCCTGGTCATTATTGGCTAAGTCCTCGCTCAGGATTCCCAGAAATCCCTTGATCGTAATTAGCGGCGACTTCAGGTCGTGTGAGACCGTATATGTGAACTGTTTGAGCTCAGCATTGGTATCTTCCAAGTTACGAATAAGTGTCTCTCGCAACTTCTCCGATTCAATTCGTTCGGTAATGTCCGTTAAAGCGAACACCGCCCCTTGAAACACATGATTTTCATCGAACAGAGGCGCGCCATTGATCGAGACGGTCGCATACTCGTCCGTCGAAAACGGAATTCTGAAACGAAGATCGTAAACGGGTTTGTGGTCCTTACGAACCTGAGCGAAGGGACGATTTTCGTCAGGCATTGGATTGCCGGATACATCTAACATCGGCAAAGGAAAATCGTAAATCAGATTGTCGATGAGATCTTCACGACGAAGTCGCAAGGTGTTTTCAAGCGCAGTATTGAGAAACTGAATTGTTCCCTCGGCATTCACGACCATGATCGAGGCGACACTGGTTTCCATCACTTGATCTAACAATGCCTTTTCCCAGCGAAGCTGCTCTTCAGCTCGAATCCGGTCATTAATGTTGATGGCAATTCCCATCACCTGGGTCGGCTCACCTTTTGCATTCCGTTGAAAAACGACGCGGTGAAATTCGAACCAAAGCCACTCTCCATTCTTATGCCGAACGCGAAGATTATCGCGCCGCAGTGCGTTCGCCCCAGTCTGGAACCAAGTCAGCTGCGATTGAACAATCTTCGGTAAGTCCTCTGGATGAAACACCTCGACATAGAACTGGGAACCGAGCTCTCCGATATGCTCTTTCGTATAGCCTAGCTGGCGTTCAATATTATCATTGACGAAGACGATCGATTCGGAAGCTAAATCGAAGATGTAGATAATGCCCGGTGAGGCATTGATCATGTTCTCGGCGAAGTCCTTGGCCGCTTTCGTCTGCTGCTCGGCTGCCTTACGCAGCGTCGCGTCGCGACACGCAGACATCACGAAAGACTGCCCAGCACGTTCGATTGTCGTCAATCGGATTTCGACCGGGAATGTTGTGCCATCCTTACGACGATGAACGCGTTCTACCAACGGATGAAAATTACGGCCGCTACGGGCCAAGTCGTTCCAAATACGTCGCGCGTCGGCTGGTTTCCAATCTAAGTCGATATCAGAAACATACATACCGACGAGTTCTTCTCGGGTGTAACCCAGGCTACGGCAGGCTTCCTGGTTGGCATCGATGATTTCGCCATCCATGTTACGGACGAAAACGGCGTCTGCCGCCCCATCAAACAACATCCGAAAGCGGCGTTCACTGGCCTCGATCGTGCGGAGGTGCGATTCCTGGCGCTGACTGGCGACGTCGAGCTCGTCGGCCATGTTATTAAATGAATCAGCAAGGATACCGAATTCTCCGTCCCGCTTCACCGACACACGCACCGCCTGATCGCCACGAGCATAGCGATGGATCGTTTGAATGATCTCTTGCAGCGGACGCAGAGTCCGTTCGCTGAAGAAGAGTGCTAGAATCACAGCAGCGGTCAAACCACACGCGACCGCAGTAATCTTCGACCAAGCCAGACGATTGTAAACCTTGGTAACACGCGATTCGGGGATCGCCTCGATCAACTTCCACTTTGTTTCCGGTACCTCGGCAACCGAGATCAAGTAACGTTCGCCATCAGGATCGGTGATTATCTTGGGATCACTTAAGTCTTTCACTTCATTGAGAAAGTTCGCTTTACCAGTGGCCGCGATCAACCGATTTTCGTCGTCCATCAGTGCGAAGAAACCATCTTGGTCGACTTCCAAAGACCTCACGAAACGGATCACTTCCGAGTCGAGAATTGTCAGTCCGATCGATCCACGTTGGGTTCCATCCTCCCCGATAATCGGTTTGAACATCAACAGGATATCGCGCCCTGTCGCTCGGCTCTTCAGGATCCGAGTGACGATCGTCTTGCCTTGTTGCAACTCCTGAAAATAGTCTCGATCCGCAACGTTGAAGACTAGCCCGTTGGTTCCATGGACCGTGCCATCCATTTCGTTCAGATACAGCCCATCGACAATCGGTTTGGCGGCTTTCTCTTGTGCGCGGAGAAACTCTAAGATTTCAGGCACGGTCCCTTCTTGAACTATCGACATCGCGGCGAGCGCCCTCAGCAGCGAAAGATTCTCATCCATGAAAAACCGGACCTCGTTCCGCTTGGCGTTGAGGTTCGCCTGCATGGTCTGATCAATCTGCTCTTGCAGAAGGTTTTGCGTAATATGGGAATCGAGAATCGTGGCCAGGCCAACCGCAATCAGCGCGGGAATCGCGCCAAGAAAGAAGTATTTGCGAAGTAGATTCACGGTTGACGAACTTCGGCTTCGAGGAACCGGGCGGGCGTAATAGTAACCGCCCTAATTATCTAGCAATGACGCCTGCCCGTCAAAACCGAATTCGACCCTCGCCGAGAAAAGTCTCGTTCTTTCCGTTTAGCTGGCAATCATCAAGACGCCAATCGTAATCAGTACCAATTGACTCAGCAAAACTATCCCCAGCATCCACTCTAACCGGTGACGAAAGCTAGGCGAAGTTTGCTGGCAAAGCATGGCTTGGCGACGCTCTTCAAAGCTTGGATAGAGCCAAGTTTTTTTATCAGGCCGAATTCCTGAGAGAAGCGTCAGTTCGGCCAAGGCCTTGGATAACTCCCGAATGTTTCGACGGCGATTGCCGTTCTTTTTGCTCAGCGTATCGATCGCGTAGGCATCAGCATGATACTCAAGCAGCGGAGCGACCAGATGCAACATTAGCCCCATGTATCCAGCAGTCGCGAACATCGCCGCGACATGGGCGACGTTTTGCCATGCTGCCAGCGTTTCAGCTTGACGCACCAATGCCAGACCTAGTGTCCCCCCGGCGAAGACGATAACAAGCCTCATTGGGACATGACAAAGTTTCAGATGCCCTATTTCGTGGGCGACGATCGCGGCAACACTGCGGGGTGAAAGCCGCGTTAATAACGCATCGCTGACCAAGACGAATGAAAACCCGGGAACACAACCTACCACCGCCGCATTGCAGATCGTCTCGCCGGTGTCCCATACCCTGAGTCGATTGACGAAGGCTTCGTTTCCCTGGGGGAGCGACCGCAAAAGACTTCGCCTTTGCCCTTCCGTGAGTCGGTACAGCGAAAAAAACCGACGAGCCAACCATGGGTAGGCAATGACTCCGAGTAGCGGAATAAGCATCGCCATGAAGGGAGTCATCTCGCCACTAGCGAGACTTCCTGAAAACAGAGAGATGAACGCGAACGATGACAAGCAAGATACCTGGAGCGAATTGATCGAGAGGGGCTGATATTCCTCAGAGTAATTCGCTTGGCTCGCAGTTCAATTGCTGGTGGGCGCATAGAAAAACCGGCAAACGCATCCTTTGCCGGTTTTTACGATTATACCAACAGTGGCGATCTTAACGCATCCAACTCGGCATCTCGCCAGCAGCTGGCAGCTCGATCACCTTGCAGCTGGTGATATTGTCGCTGGCCATGACTTCCTTGACCGAAGCTTCACTTGGCAGGCCATCCAGGTTCAATACACCGACGGCACTGCCTGGCGCCGTGCTAGAACGACCAACGGCCATTTGAGCGATGTTGATCTGATGGTTGCCAAAGATCGTTCCCACTTTACCAATGATGCCGGGGACATCGTTGTGGGCGAAGACGAACAGCGTACCGTCGAGGTAAGCTTCCAACCGTTGACCATCGAGCAAGATCAAGCGTGGCATGTTGCTGCCGAACAGCGTGCCGCCAATCTGGTGTGATTTCCCACCTTCTTCAATCGTGGCCGTGACGCTACTGCTGAAGCTGCCCAGTTCGGTGCTAGTTTCGGTCGACAGATCGACACCGCGATCGAGAAGCAGCATTTCCGAGTTGATAATGTTCGGTTCGTCTTCCAATGCCTTAGCCAGAAAGCCAGCACAGAACGAAGCGGTCAGCAGCTTGGTATTCTTACTACTCACTTCACCACGATAGGTCAGCTTTACCGACTTCACGCCACCCGAGTGAACCTGAGCCGCGACCAAACCTAAACGATAGGCCACGTCCAGGTAACCGCGAATGTTCTCAAGCGTCTTCGGATCGAGCGGAGCCACATTGACCGCGTGCCTAATTTCGCCGGTTGTCAGGTAATTGACCACCAACTGAACTGCTTCGACCGCGACCTGAGTCTGGGCTTCTTCCGTACTCGCTCCCAAGTGAGGCGTGCAGACGACATTTTCCATGCCGAACAGCGGACTGTCGGTGCATGGCTCTTCGGCGTAGACGTCCAAAGCAACGCCGCCGAGGTGTCCCGACTTGAGACCTTCGACCAACGCTTCTTCGTTGTAGATGCCACCACGAGCACAGTTAACCAGGCGGGCACCTGGCTTCAGCAGCTTGATCGTTTCGGTGCTGATCATGTCCTTCGTTTCCGGCGTAAGCGGAGTGTGGACCGTCAGGTAATCGATGTGCGGCAACATTTCGGGAACGGTTGGCGAAAGCTCGATGCCCAGTTCCGCGGCTCGTTCCGGGCTGACGAACGGGTCGTAGGCGATCACTCGCATCTCGAACGCGAGCGCTCGTTTCGCGACTTCCAGACCAATTCGTCCTAAGCCGACAACACCCAGCGTCTTGTCAGCCAACTGGGTTCCCATGTACTTCTTACGATCCCAACGACCTTCAACCAAGCTTTGGCTGGCCGCCGGCACATTACGAGAAAGCGCCATCATCAAGCAAAAAGCATGTTCAGCCGTACTGATCGTGTTGCCAGTCGGCGTGTTCATCACGACGATGCCGTGACGAGCGGCTGCTTTGGAATCGATGTTATCCGTCCCCACGCCGGCTCTGGCAATCACCTTCAAATTGGTGTTGCCTTCCAGCGACTCGGCGGTGATCTTCACACCACTACGACAGATGGCCCCATCGAACTCGTTGAGGGCACTTCGCAGTTCTTCGCCTTTCAGGCCGGTGCGAACTTCGTATTCAATGCCAGGGGCTTGATCCAACAGATCCAGACCTTCCTGGGCAAGCGTATCCAGAACAATAACTTTGGGCATGATGCGTTTCTTTTGGCGGTTGAGGTTTCACCAGCGAGGTAAGGTAGGTTTGGGGTGCTTACTTCTTGAACTTCAGCATGAAGTCACGAAGCTTCTCGACGCCTTCCACGGGCATCGCGTTGTAGATGGAAGCGCGAACGCCGCCGACGCTACGGTGACCGCCCAGTTGGGTCAGGCCCACTTCGTTCGCTTCGGCCAGGAATCGCTTCTCTGATTCTTCGTCACCCAGCTTGAAGGTTACGTTCATCATCGAACGGTCTTCCGGCAAGGCATGTCCGATGTAGAAACCGTTCGACTCATCGATCACGTCGTACAGAATCTTGGCTTTGGCTTCGTTCTGTTTCTGAATTTTTTCCAGACCGCCCATGTCTTCTTGCAGCCATTTGCAAACCAAGCCCAGCAAGTAAATGCCGAACGTTGGGGGCGTGTTCCACATCGAATCGTTTTCAGCGTGGTTGCGATAGACGAGGTAGCCCGGAAGATCGCTGCTGGCGTGCTCCATCAAGTCTTTACGAATAATCACAACCGTCACGCCCGCTGGGCCGGCGTTCTTTTGAGCACAGGCATAGATCAAACCATACTTGGAGATATCAACCGGTCGGCTCATGAAGTCCGACGACAGATCGGAGACCAGCGGTACGTTTCCGACTTCTGGTTCGGCTTGGAACTGCACACCTTGGATCGTTTCGTTCGAAGTCATGTGAACGTAAGCGGCGTCCGGGGTCAGCTTCAGGTCAGCCTGCTTGGGCAAGCAATTGTAGTTGGTCGGCTTTCCATCCCAAGCGACGTTCGTCTTGCCTTCTTTGACCGCTTCCTCCAGAGCCTTTTTGCCCCAGCTGCCGGTCAGGATGTAGTCGGCCGTTTTCTCGGTCCCTTTCAACAAATTGATCGGGATCATCGAAAACTGAAGACGCGAACCACCCTGCAGAAACAACACGTCATGCGTGTCAGGAATGTTGAGCAGAGAAACCAATCGAGCCTTGGCATCAGCGTGAATCGCCATGTAAGGCTTACCGCGATGACTCAGTTCCATCACAGAACTACCGACGCCTGGCAGAGCGACCAAATTGCGTTGGGCTTCTTCAAGCACAGGCAGGGGCATGACGGCAGGACCGGCGGAAAAATTGAATACGCGTTCTGGCATGACAGTCGGCTCTAAGGGGATAGGCGACCGATTGACCCACCTGTGTCTCCCGACGAGACAGCCCAGGCGGAACCGGTAGGCAATGAGTAAACCCAAATTTTACGAGGAATTCCGCTTCGATAGAAGCGGCCCCCATGCCCGTGTGACAGAATTGAAACCGTCGGGCGCAAATCAGTTGATAACAGGGGGATACAGATTGATCGATGAGGTTCGAACGACCATTTGTCGCACCTTAACAGCCTTCTGTGGCAGGTGCTTGAAATGGCAAAGAAGCCTCAACCATTACATTGGAAACGTGGTCGCGCAAAAAGATACGATGCAAGACTGCGCGTTAACGCACATTAATAGCGTTGGCGATTGTTGGCCCCCTGGGCCATTTGTGTGCCACTGTTGGGTGCCATCGGAACTTCACTTTGAATCCCTTGTCGCTGTAGCGTAGCGATCCGGGCCCCGACGCCAGAGTCGAGGTTGTTCAGCTGGTAGGAGCGCTGATAGTTCGCCAATGCCTGCCCCAGTTCCCCCGATTGTTCTCGTAGGCTTCCGAGTGCAGCCCAGGCTCGTGCGTTATTTGCGTCGACTGCTAAGGCCTGGTTTAGCTGGTTCTTAGCGTTATCTTTGTCACCAAACTCTTGGTATAGACGAGCCAATTCGATCTTGGGATCGGCCAATTGTGGCGAGCGTTGTTCCCAGCGTTCCATCAAAGTGAAAGCGCTATCATTACGCTGTGTATCGATCAAGAGAACCGCCAACCCGCGGTAGCACTCGGCGTGATTTGGATCGAGGTCCAAGCACTGGTTATACAACTGCTCGGCCTGATGCATCATGTTGCGATCGTTGGTCTGCTTGGCCATCTGATGGTAGGTAGCAGCCAAGTTGTAGTAAGCGTCTGGGTTGGCGGGATCGTGGCCTAACGCCTTTTGAAACTGCGTGACCGCCAATTGAGGCTGGCCTTCTTCCACATTGCGCACACCGGCCACGTTGTAGCCGGAGGCCGCCATCTGGCAGCCGGTGCCGAGCAGCAGTGGCAACAGCGAGAGAAGAAGATTCAGTTGTTGGCGAAAAGTGGCTTGTCGATGCACGTCATCAACCCCGTGTCCTGGGTTCAGGAATCTGTATGGAAATGCGTCGTGGGAGAATAGTGGCGAATTCTTTCCTAAACAAGACGAATTCGCTCAAGAAAAGACCTCGGGAGACCGAAATGGCCTCCCGAGGTCGCTAGCAAGGTATCTTGATTTTGCTTCGAGCTTAGCCTTCGATGGCCGGCACTTGTTCGGTGAAAGCTGGCGTCGAGTCGCCCTCTTCCATTTCTTCGATTTCTTCAACCGGTTCCCCCATTGCTCCGGAGCGGGTGTAACCTAAATCGCGGATCACTTCTAAGATCTCGCTGCAAGTTGGGAACATTCGCCCACTGGAACGCTTGTAAGCGTCCAAAGCTTGCATGAACTCGATTTCGTCGTTTGTGTAGTCACGTTCGCAAGTGGTCGGATCGATTTGGCGACGACGGTTCACTTTCGCTCGACGTTCCATCTTGGGTTGTTCGGTCTCGACTTCCTTCTTTTCTTCCACTTCCGCAGGCTTGGTCGACTTGCTGGGAGCGGCCTTCGTACGGCGATCGGCTCGGCGGCGGTCCATCACCACTTCCTGATCTCCGGCCTTGGTCTTGGCAGCCTTCGTGGTGCGGCTCTTGGTGGCAGTCTTGGAAGTTGTTGTCTTGCGGGTAGTCGTCTTTGCTTTGGCCACTTTGGTAAGCTCCGTTGACTTGAATGGTTGGGGAGGATGCGTTGGGAATAATCAACGTATCGGAGTCCCATGTGGCAAAGTTTCAACACTCCACAAAGTCTACGGATCGTGATGACTGTACCGATTAGCCGGGGCTATCGGACTGCGCAAAATGCGCCCAGCGGCACTTCTAGGTGGAAATCGCAGCACAATACGCGGCCTCAGCAAGCCTCACTGAGAAGTGAGCAGGCAGAACATCACCCAAAAAAGAGAGTGAGAAAGCTCACCCAGTAAAGAAGGGAAAACCGGCGGTACATCTACTGGACAAGATGTTTAGATCACGGCCGCGTTTTCTGGAGTAGCGTTCTTAGTTGGCTCTGGCTGCGAACTGGTGGCATGTGGCACCGGATCGGACGCCGACTCTTGCAGCACCGAGAAAGCGCTACTCAGTGAGCGCGTCCCCGGCAGGAATCCTTGCGTCAACGTTTCCAACAAGGGCGCCGCATCGCGGTAGGCAGACAGCGACTGATCGATTGGATTCAGGTTCCGCGAAACTTCGTTAAGGGAACGAAACGCCGAGTCGGTTTTATCGGCCATGCCACGAGCCAGCGGTTCGATCGACGTGGTGGCAAACAGCGAGAACTCCTCCGTCTCCTTGGCGAATGCCTCCTCCGCAAAGTCGGTCGTCGCATCGACAAGATTCGGCGAGTGAGTCACCGCCAGCTCAGGCTCAACTTCAATTGGACTCAGAGGCGGGTTGGAGGCAGACTGATTCACATTTCCACTAAGCGGGAACCAGCCCGGCACGATCGCCACAAGTGCCAGGCAAGCAGCCAACGCCAGAAGAGTTCGCGAAGCAGCGTGACTCGATCCAGCAGACCGACCATTCGCCTGCGGGGAACTTGGAACAGCCGCGGCCACTGGATCAATGCTGGTCGGCTTCTTCGATGGTGTCGTAACCGCTAAACCGACGAACAGTGCCTGGTATGTATCGAAGAGCTCAACACACTGTGCTCGATCTGCTTCACAGACCAAAGGGATCAACGTTGCGACCTCGTCGAGGCGACCTTCGTCGAGCCAATCTTGCAGCGTGTTTTCAAACTCTTCAAACGTCACGGCATCTAATTCCTGGATTGGAAGGACAATACGTAATTTGAGGCTAAGCTTCGTTGTTTCGTGTTGAGGTAAGGAAGGCTCGATACTCCTGAGCAACGCCACGGCTGATCAGCCGTTGAACGAGCTCACGACGAGCCCGATGCACCCAGGTTTTGACCGTCCCTAAGGGACAATCTAATTGTTCGGCAATTTCGCCGTAACTGAGTTGGTTTTCATGGAATAACAGGAACGCTTGCCGATATTCCTCACGGACGTGAGATAAGGCCAAGCGGACTTCTTCGGCGAGGAGTTCGCCGCGATGGTCGATCCCACGGTGATCTTCAATATGATCTTGTGTTTCGGCGGCAATCGGCCGGCGGTTGCGCTGAGCAAGGTGGGTCCGGCAACGATTCCCAGCGATCGTCATAATCCAAGGTTCGATCGGCCGGCTACGATCCCACCGGTCAAGATTCCTCAGGACCCGCAAGAAAGTCTCTTGCGCCATATCCTCTGCTTCGTGATGTTCGCCGAGCATGCGATAGCAGAGCAAGTACACCTGATTTCGAAATCGCTGTACGAACTCAGAGACCGCGCTCTGGTCGCCCTCCATGCATTGGTCGACTAGCAGACTGAAGTTCGTCAATGGGCCGCTCCTGGACTGATCAAATCCACTCTGCATAGCAATACCGACAGGGAGAGGAGAAGGTTTCGCGGAAAACGGAAACTACGTAGATTTGATCACTTATTCCTAGCTTAGCGGCAATTCTTGCCAGGTTCGAGCGAGAAAAGCCAGATCCTCTCCACCGGGAAGCAGGCAAGAATGAAAAAAAGCCGCCCTAAAGGAAGGACGGCTTTCATTGTGCAGTTGAACGAAGCGTTTTAGGGTTCTCGCACTCGCTTCCAGCAAATTAGAAGCGACCAACAAATCTTTATTAACGACGGTTATCCATCAGACGTCGAATGGCGTCATTGGCAGCCGATTGGCTATCTTTGGCACCGGCGTTTTCAACCTTTGGCAATTTGCCGTAGGCTTTCTTCTTCTTGTTCTTCGATCCGAACATGCCAAGCAGACCGGACTTCGACTTCTCGTCTGTCCCTTCTCCCTCGGCAGCTTCCGCCTCTTCCATTTCGCGGAGATCATCGAGTGAAACCGTGGTCGAGGTTTCATCGACGCGGAATTGACGAGTCTCAGGATTTTCCAGTCGACTCTGCCGATCTTCTTCGTCTGCCTCTTCCAGCCAACTGGCAACATCGTTACCAAGACCGCCGGATTGAGCCACGCGACTAGCGGCTTCCGAAACGCTGCTGACTTTGGATCGCTTAGCAGCACCGAGGGTGTGATCGATCAGAATTAGAAAATCGAGCGGACCAACACGCAGTTCGTCCCCCATCTTCAATTCCACGGTACCCTCAACGCGTTCGTTGTTTACGTATGTTCCGTTTTTACTTCCGAAGTCTTCCAGAAATAGCTTGGAATCACGTACCGCGAGCGCGCAGTGCTTGCGACTAACCATGTCGCTCTTTGGTTTGAGGTGACATCCGTCACCTCGTCCAATGACGAAGTTGTCGACGGGGAGCTTGAACTCCTTGCCGGCACTTGGTCCTTGGATAACACGAAGCATAACTTGCATATGAAAATCCTTCCTGTGCTACGGCTAATCCCATTTTGAAAAACTCAATAATGGCGATCTTAACAGGAACTACTGGGAGTTAACCGAACCGACCGAAGGGTCAAATGATCACTGGTGCAATCGACGCGCCATCCGATGCAAAAAGATTCATAGATGACATGCCGAGTGAATCAGAAGAGTCTCATCAAAATAACGGTTTCTAACTGGATTGCAACTAATTTCTTAGGGGGTGCGGACAACCGTGTTCGAACTGCTCCGAACCACTTGTTGTAGCACGCTTCCTAGGTCTTTTATCGGCAATCTAGCCTTCTCCCTGTATTAAACATACTCCGCCATTAATCACAAGGCAATGGAGACCTATCCATCATTGGCTATCGTTTATGCGTCCATGCTTCACAAGCGAACTTGCCTTCCTCGATCGAATGAGCGGCAACCAACTCCTCCGAAGTAAGGGGTTTGTAAACGCAAGAACGTTGGAATTTGTTTTTAATGGCGTCGCTCCAGGCGTTGGTCAATTTACCGGGCGAAATATTTCTCCTAGTCAGCTCACTCAAGCCGGGAAGCTCAGGGGCTGCCTGCGATTGATGCAAAAGGACACTTCCGTGCTGCAAAATTGCCTTTTGGTGTCTACGCTGGGCACTGCCACAAATCTTGAAACCGTCCACAACTACGTCGACTTCGTGCCGGCGCTGGAAACATAAGAATGGGTCGGTTGGCGCCCCTGGCTGGGGGTTACCACTTAAGTGAGCGCTAATACTCCAACTTGCCAGCACATCGATCAGGGTTTCGTGGAAAATATCGAACCAACGTGTGAACTGATCGGATCGAGAATCATGTACCGTCGCCACGAAGCTATAAGTCAGCTCGAGGTCGTGCATGATTGCCCCCCCGCCAGAGGCACGGCGGACGCAATTGCAGTCTTGGCTCGCCTGATGCTGCCAGCGATCTTCGTACTTCTGGAAGTAACCCAACGAGAGAGTCGGTTCGTTCCATTCGTAAAAGCGCAATGTCGGTGTGCCCGTTTCTTCGGCGTTTCGCAAAATGGCCTCGTCCACGGCCATGTTCCAGCTTCCACGCGCCGGTGGATCGACAATTAAACGCATCTCGTTCATGGGATGTTCCTGGCGGGGCATGAGCGTCATAGCCGTCACCAAATTAGGTGGCCCTTACATGCAACATGCCCACGCAAGGGTGGGCATGTTGTTCAATTCGTTTTCAGCTGCCAGCCGCTTTAGGTGCTGCAGAAATCGGCCCGTAAACAAGGGCTGCGTGCTGCTTGAACCTCGTTCGGCCGACTAATCGGCGTCGAGTGAGGTGCATCGTGCAGCAGTTCGGCATCTTCCTCCGTAATCCGGAACAAGGTCTGCACGAACGCATCGAGCGTTTCCTTGCTTTCGGTTTCGGTCGGTTCGATCATGATCGCTTCCTGAATCGTCAGCGGGAAGTAAACGGTCGGAGCATGGAAACCATAGTCCAACAGTCGCTTACCGATATCCATTGCCGTGATTCCGCGCTCTTGCTTCAACTTGGAAGCGGAAGCAACGAATTCGTGCATACAGCGTTCGCCACGTGGCACCGGCAGGAAGTGTTTCACCTGACTCAGCAGATAGTTGGCATTGAGCACAGCGTTTTCGGAGACGCCTCGCAGACCAACCGGGCCATGCGAAAGAATGTAGCAGTAGGCACGCACCAATACGCCCACGTTGCCGAAGAAGCTCCGCACACGACCGATCGATTCCGGTCGATCGAAGTTCAGCTTATAGGATTCGCCATCTTTCACCACGACGGGCGACGGAAGGAAGGGCTCTAACTTGTCGGTCACGCAGATCGGACCGGCACCAGGACCACCACCGCCGTGAGGGCCACTGAACGTCTTGTGCGGGTTGTAATGCATCATGTCCGCCCCGAAGTCACCTGGTCGGGTGATTCCAAGGATTGCGTTCATGTTGGCACCATCCAAGTAGATGAGGCCACCCTTTTCGTGAACGGCATCGGCAATCTCGCGAATGTTCTTCTCGAACAAGCCGAGCGTGCTGGGATTAGTGATCATCAGCACGGCGATGTCATCGGTCAGCTTGGCACGGAAGTCTTCCATGTCGACACCACCGGCGGGGTCGCTCTTGATACTGACGGCTTTGAAGCCGGCCATCTGAGCACTAGCCGGGTTCGTGCCGTGCGAGCTGTCCGGAGCAAGCACCACCTTGCGATCTTCGCCGATGCTCTTGAAGTACTTGGCCGCGACCATCAGCGCCGTCAGTTCGCCGTGAGCCCCCGCGGCTGGCTGCAACGAGCAAGCTGGCAGTCCCGAGATCTCGGAGAAGATTCCCTGCAGTTCAAACAAGAGCTGCAACATTCCCTGAATAGTCGACTCGTCCTGGTATGGATGAAGGTCAACAATCCCAGGTAGCGAAGCTAAACGCTCGTTCCGCTTTGGGTTGTACTTCATGGTGCACGAACCGAGCGGGTAGTAGTGCGTGTCGACCGACATATTCTTAGTCGACAAGTTCGTATAATGACGAACGACTTCCCCTTCGGTAAGCTCAGGCAACTGAAGAGCTTTGTCCGACAGATAATTGCCGGGGATCAAATCTTCGATCGGCTGTTCCGGCACATCACACGCTGGCCAGGTAACCGCAGTTCGGCCAGGGCGAGACAGTTCGGACAGCAATTGTGTAGCTTGTTGATTACGCATGGATCGTGGAACCCCCGGAATGAATGAGGGAGAAAGTGCGGGCCAGAGCGTCGATTTCCTGCTTCGTACGTTTTTCCGTCACGCACACCAGGAAACAGTCGTCCATTTCAGGGAAGAACTGCCCAAGCGGCACACCGCCCAGGAAGCCAGCTTCACGGGCTTCGGCTAACAGCCCTTCGACGTTGCCTTGCGTGTCACGCAGGACGAACTCTTTGAAGAACGGGCTTCCTGTGAACACCGGCTCCAACCGCTCGACTTCGGTGAGCTTGGCTTGAGCATAATGGGCCTTTTGCGTACAAAGCGAGGCACACTGCTTCATCCCGCCCGGCCCCAATAAAGCCAAGTAGATGGAAGCTCGAAGGGCGAACAAACCTTGGTTCGTGCAGATGTTACTGGTCGCTTTCTCGCGACGGATATGCTGTTCACGTGTTTGCAGCGTCAGCACCCAGCAGCGTTTGCCGCGGCGGTCTTCGGTCTGACCAACGATACGGCCAGGCAGACGGCGAACGAACTTGTCGTTGCAGGCCATGATCCCCAGGTAAGGACCACCATACTGCATCGGCGAACCGAGCGAGTGTCCTTCAGCAACCGCAATATCAGCACCGAGATCGCCTGGACGCTTCAAAAGTCCGAGGCTGATCGGATCGAAGCTCTGAATGACGACGGCATCGTTCTTATGTGCAATCTCGGCAATCGCCGCAACGTCCTCGATACCACCGAAAAAGTTCGGAGACTGTACAACCACGCAATTCGTATCGGCGTCGACGATTTCTTCGACCTTGGACAAGTCGGCAATGCCATCGACGCAAGGAATCTCGACGATCTCGATCCCCAGGTGCGTGAAGTAGGTTTGCAGAATCAACCGATACTCAGGATGCACGGTCCCCAGGACAACGACCTTCTCGCCTCGCTTGCCGGTATTCAGGGCCATGATGACCGCTTCGGCCAGAGCACTGCCGCCGTCGTACAGACTGGCGTTCGACAGGTCCATGCCAGTCAGATCGCAGATCAGCGTCTGATACTCGAACATGGCCTGTAAGTTGCCTTGCGACACTTCCGGCTGATACGGCGTGTACGAGGTGTAGAACTCACCTCGCGATGCCAACGCATCAACTGCCGCCGGCACGAAGTGATCGTAACTACCGCCACCCAGGAAGCAGGCATGCGTCGCCGGGGAAGCATTCTTGCCTGCCAAGGCGGACAAGTGCTGCGTCAGTTCCAGCTCGCCCATTTGTGGCGGCAGGTCCAGATCACGTTTCAGACGTAAGTCGTCAGGAATCGTGCTGAACAACTCTTCAATCGATTCAACACCAATCGCTTTCAGCATCGCGTGCTGATCGTCTGGCGTGTTGTAGAGATAGGTCATTCAAATAATCCGGGATTAAGTATTCAGTTTTCCGTGTTCAGTTTTCAGTAAAAAGAAAAAGGATTCCTCAAGTGTTCTTCACGGAACACTTCCAAACTGAAAACTTCAAACTACGAAGGCATTTAGCCTTCTTCCGCACACATCTTTTCGTAGCCGGCTTTATCCATCAGATCGGCCAACGCGGAATCGTCACTGATTTTGATCTTGGCGATCCAACCGTTGACGTAAGCATCTTCGTGCAGTGAATCGAGGTTGTCCGGCAAAGCTGAGTTGGCCTCAATCACTTCACCCGTAACCGGAGCATAAATGTCACTGACCGCTTTAACCGATTCGATTTCACCGAATGATTCGCCAGCGGTTACTTCCTTGCCGACTTCTGGCAGTTCGAGATAAACCAAGTCGTTCAGAGCTTCGATCGCATGGGCACTGATGCCAACCGTGGCAACTTTGGCGCCGTCCGACTCTTCCACTTTGACCCATTCGTGTGTCTTGGCGAAAAGCAAATTGTCCGTGGACATAACCGGGAAACTCCTAAACTAACCTGCGAGTTTGTTGTTTGAATTGGGAAGGTAAATCGAAGAAAGACCGACCAGATTACTTCCGCTTGTAGAACGGAAGCGGCACGACCTTAGCAGGATGACGTTTGCCGCGGACGTCGACGTCCAGCAGCGTGCCTTCGACGGCGAATTGCGGGGAAACATAACCCATCGCAATTGGTGCGGCGAGTGTCGGAGACTGTGAGCCACTGGTCACTTCACCTACTTGCTCGTCACCCGAATACAGCGGGTAATGCTCGCGAGGAACACGGCGATCTTGCATCATGAGGCCAACACGTACTGGGAGCGAAGCTTGATCGATCGCTTCGAGTGCCGCCTTGCCGATAAACTCGTGGTCCCACGACATCGCAAAGCCAAGCCCGGCTTGCAGTGGGGTAATTTCTTCAGATAGCTCGTGTCCATAAAGCGGCATCGCGGCTTCCAACCGTAGAGTATCGCGAGCACCGAGTCCAACGGCGTGACCGCCGACTTCGGCAGCAGCGACATGCAATGCTTCCCATGTTGCGATAGCATTTGCTGCGGGAACGGTCAGCTCGACACCATCTTCACCGGTATAGCCCGTTCGGCTCACTAAGCCAGGGTGACTCAGAATAGTTGCTTCGCGACCTTGGTAATACTTCAGCTCGCTAAGATCCCCCTCAACAATTTCCTGAGCCAAAGTCATGGCACGCGGGCCTTGCACGGCAATCATCGCCGTCTGCTCAGTGTGATCAGTAAAGGTGACGTCTTCTGGCAGGCGAGTGTTGATCCAATCGGCGATCTTCTCGCGATTGCCGGCATTGACCACCATCCAAGTGTAAGATTGGCCCGACTTATCTTGCAGGTGGTAGGTGAGGACGTCGTCCAAGATGCCGCCGTCTTCTTTGCAGACCAAGCCGTAACGAATGCGACCAGGTCGCAAATCGGCGACTTTGCGAGTTACCAAGCCGTCGATGAATGCCAATGCATTCGGCCCGTCAAAGCGGAAGCGAGCCATGTGCGAGACGTCAAACAAGCCCACCGCAGTGCGGGTAGCGTTGTGTTCGTCGATGATCGAGGTGTACTGAACCGGCATCGACCAGCCGGTAAAGTCGACCATCCGTCCCCCGTTCGCGGCGTGCCAATTGTAGAGTGGTGTTTTCTTAAGTGTTTCGGTCGTCATCCGTCGAACGTCTCGTTTTCCTCGTCCTGCGAAGTCACCGCGCACGTCTTGTGCTCTGGTCAGCTCCCGAATTCGGAAAAAGCCAGTGACGGTGACCTTGCCCCGCGAAAATCGCGAAGCACAGTCGAGCTAAGATGCCAATAAGCGAAGGAACAATGATAGCTTGCGATTGTATACGATGATGCGCGAGTGAACAGGGGCAAGCTTAGGGAGAATGTGGGGGATACAGTTGAAATTGTGCCCCTTACTGCGGTGACCCGTCGATTTAGCCGCAGAAATCAGACCGCAGGCAGCAAAAACCGCAGATGGTGCGCGGCGTGGCCAGCATAGACCTTCTCGAACGTCTCCCGATCAAGCCGCCCGAAGCCTGGATGCGGGTGATAAGAACCTGGGTAATTTAAGAATCGCTCGACACTTTCTCCGTACGCAGCCACCTCGGCCGCATCTTCCAAGTCGTTGCCTGGGATGTAGATCGGTGTCGTCGGGATTCCTCGTGGTGAATCTCCACTGAGCACCCGCGGCAACAACGTCCGCCGGACAATCGGCCGCAGAGGCGCAAACAACGTGAAGTACCACGGGTACCCGTCAATGCTGCAGTCCAGAACCACCCGCAGATGAAAACAGGCCTGTCCCAACGACCACTTCCCCAGTTTCGTGTAACCGCTGCCGAGCAAGTTCTCCGCCTCGCGCGCTGTGGAACGCAAGTCGGTCATTTGCAGATCACGAAGTTGTGGCTGTGATTCTTTCACTATTCATGCCCCGCAGAAGTCGCACGGCCCCGTCATCAAACGGGCAAGAAACAAAAAAAGCCCGGACAAGCCGGGCCATGATACCACTTATCGCTTCCTCGTTAAAAGAAGCCAAAATGGCTAGTACCCCCTAGGGGAGTCGAACCCCTGTTTTCGGGCTGAGAACCCGACGTCCTGGGCCACTAGACGAAGGGGGCATGGTGGTGCTATTCACTTATCGGCTGGTCAACTCACCATACGTGAGACGACGCCGATTGCGAGTGAATTACCCAAGTTATAACGGTTTTTTGACGCCCGTCCAGGGGCTGGTAAGGGGCGATTGAGCTGGAAACATGGCTGCTTAACGATTGAGACAACTTTGGCGACCAGCCGGTTCGCTTAAGCTTTTTTCATATCACCATCCTGGCCATTTAACGGCGTGACGGCAGGATGCTTACGAAGATAATGGTCGGCAACGGCGGTATCCAGAAACAACTGGCCAACGTGATAGGTGACCATTGGCAAAATGGCCAATGGATTCGCGGTGTAGAATTCGGTAGCAATCGCCAAGCCAATCATCAGCGTCTTTTGGCTCCCTGCGAAGGCGACAGCGATCTCATCGGGGCGGCTGAAACTTAAACGACGCGCGATTCCCGCACCGACTAACAGTGCCGAGAAGTGAATCACGAGAACGAGCACAATCATCACGGCAAACGAAATGATGGTAGGCATCTGCCCAGCTGGCAAACTGCGAAGCTTCAAACCGCAACTAATACAGCCAAGCAATACCATCAGCAAGATTCCGATCTGGGCGATGATACTGAGCGAAAACTTGTTGCGTGTTGCCCAATCACCTGCCTTGGGAACCAGGCGAGCCAGCTGACCGAATGCCATCGGTAAAACGACTAATACGAACAGCTTGCTTACCATCTCCGCCAGGGAAAGCCCCTTCCCGGTCGGGTCAGGCCAAACCGTGATGGTGATTTCGCTTCCTGTGGTCCAAAGCAGCCAAAACGGAGTGACCAAAAAGCAAAGCGAATTCGTGATAATCGTGACCACCAGGGCGGCTGAATCGTTCCCCCCTGCTCTTCGTGTCCAAACCGCGGCCGAGGCCAAGGTGCAGGGAATCGCGGCCATCAGATTGATACCAATCGCGAAGTCACCTGCAGCTAGAAGCGAAAACGCCCAGGCAATCAGTGGCAGTACACCGAAATTCATGCCGGTAGCTAGCAGCGAGGCGGCTGGCCGACGGATTGCATTGTGCAAATCGCCGAATGCTAGTGGGAAAGCCATCAGAAAGAGGACGGTGACCACGATTCCGTTTCGCAGAATCGCCATATTGGGCAGCTCGCGGAGCGGCTCAGAGAAGACAAAGCCGATGGAAACGACCACCATCAGGCCGGCCAGGAACCAATGTCGACGCAAAACGGATCGCACGTTGTCTCGCTTTCTGGTCCCTCTGGTGTTCGCCAGGCAGACTCTTTTGCCTAACCGATCTATCTGCCGATCGGGGTTGCGGTTAGAATCGAAGATCGGTTTGCACTTAACCTAGGCACCTAGAGCAGTTTACCGCCGACCAGCCCTTCATCGGAAGCGGCCTGCGGACCCTCGCTCGGGGCCAAAGTCTTTATTTTGCATAATGTTGCGTTATTGGACAGCGGGCGAATCCCACGGTAAAACCCTCCTCGCGATGATCGATGGCTTTCCGGCCGGATTGACGATTGACGAGGAACCTATCAATCGAGAATTGGCTCGACGCCAGGGAGGGTATGGCCGCGGCGGACGACAGCGGATCGAGACCGATAAGGTCGACGTCATGACCGGCGTCTGGAAAGGGATGACCCTCGGCAGCCCTATTGCTCTGCAGGTCATCAATCGCGACTACAAGCTGGAACGCCTGGAAGACCTTCCGCGACCACGGCCAGGGCATGGCGATTTGACCGGTGCGATTAAGTTCCTCGGTCCTATTCGCGCCATTTTGGAACGAGCCAGTGCTCGCGAGACGGCCGTGCGTGTTGCCGCTGGTGCCTTAGCCAAGCAGCTTCTGGCCGAGTTCGACATCAAGGTCTACGGCTTCGTCGATGAACTGGGCGGTGTTGCCATCGAGCGTCCCGAGAACGTGGACGACGTCGAAGCGATGGTGGCAAAACGAGACGAAAGCATCATCTACTCGCTCAATCCGGCCCAAGATCCAGCGTTCAAGGAACTGATCGACAAGACAGGCAAAGCGGGCGACACGCTGGGCGGGATTGTCGAAGTTCGCGTGGTTGGAGCACCGTTTGGCCTCGGAACGCACGCCCAGTGGGAACGCAAGCTCGACGGCAAACTGGCACAAGCGGTGATGGCCGTTCAAGCAATCAAGGGGGTCGAGATCGGCATGGGCTTCGAAGCAGCTCGTCTGCCGGGATCGCAAGTTCACGATCCGATCCATTACGATCCCATGCAGCAAGAGAGCGTCAACCTTGGCTACACTCGTCCGACGAACAACGCGGGCGGCTTAGAGGCGGGTATGACCAACGGACAAACAATTGTTGTCCGCGCCGCCAAGAAACCAATCAGCACGCTCCGCAAACCGTTAGAATCGGTGAATCTGGAGACGAAGGAGACGGACGCTGCATCGTACGAGCGAAGTGACGTCTGTGCTGTTTCCGCTGCGAGCGTGATTGTGGAAAGTGTCGTGGCGTTTGAAATCGCCGTGGCACTTGTCGACAAATTCGGTGGTGACAGCCTCGAGGAAATGAAGGCTCGCTACCAACTGTTCCTGGACATGGCCCGGAAGCGTTAATCCGCGGCCTAACTACTCGCCTGCCAAGCAAGGATGTTCGGCATGCACGAATCGACGAGGCGCCTGCTCTGCCGGGTCGCGTTCCTGCTGGGATGCGTCGTACCGACGGTCTGCACTCTTTCGTGGATTACGTATCGCCAGTCGTCCTGGGCAATCGAAGCGATCGAGCACGAACTCTCGCAGACGATCGGCCTTAAGTGCCAGATCGCTCGCTATTACAACCCCAAGCCGACCAAGTGGATTTTCGAAGATGTCCACATGGAACGTGCCGGCCAGGACGCCGTTGTCTTTCCCGTTCTCAAGGCCGAGCTCGTCAACAATACGTGGCAACTTTCAGCAGATCAGGCGGAAGTCGATTGGGCTTCTCGAAACCGCCTATGGGAAACTATCCAAGAAGGCATTCTGCTGAAACGTAGTGGAACGCAATCGCTTGAGTTAAGCGTTACAGAAGTCCGTTTTCGAGGGGAAACGCAACCTCCCCTACGGCACCTGAGCATCGCGCATGATCCTGCTAAGCAGCCGGCACTTAGCGGTATTGCGAAGGTTGGAAACACGGAGGACTCCCCTACTCTGCAGCTGACACTTGAAACCGATACGGCCTCCCCATGGAAACTTCAACTGAAGACCGATCGATTGCTGACCGATCGCCTGGCCCTCGCTGTGCCGCAGTTGGCCGGGCTCGGTCCTGATGCCTATTACGAAGGGCAAATGACCTTCGAGCTCATCGGCGAGACGCCCAACATCGAACTTCAAGGCAACGTTCGGCAGATGGATTTGGAATCAGCGCTCGCCAGCAAGTTCGGTTTACACGGCGCTGGCGGAGCCGATCTTTACCTGCAATCGGTCGTGATTCGCCAAAGCACAGTCCACTGGGCTCGCGGCGTTTTGGTATCGAAGAATGGCCAAGTCTCCAGGCGTCTGTTAAGTCGGGCTGCCCAGCATCTTCGTCTGCGCGTCGTTCCTCCTTCGCAAAGCGAAGACCTGATTGCTTACCATGACTTGGCCATCGGTTTTCATGACGACGCAGGCCGCATGACCTTGAGCGGCCTCTGCGATAACATGCCGCAAGGCACCATGTTGGCGGGCCTAGAGCATCCGTTGGTAATGGAAAGTCTGGTCGGCATCCTACCGGCTACGAATCTGGCGAGTGTCTTTTATGAAGATCAAACACCAAGCGTTCCCGCTTCACAGCAAGCCGTCGACATGGCTCGCTGGCTGACCGTTCCCCAATTGGCAGAACGTTCAGGCAATACTCTTCGTTGATCCACTATTGCCGGAACTGGCGAATATTGACAACGTTCGTCAACCCTCTAGCTTGGCGATTGGCGGACATCCTTATGGGCAGTTCACTCAACCTACCCCCTTACCGACGAACTACGTGCGTTCATCGACGAGAACTGTGGCGACGGAACGCTTGACGCCTCGCCTAGCGATTTCGTCAATGACATTCCCCGGCAATGCAAAGCCCGACTTGAGCTCACACGTCGCGGAATGACCGACCTGGAAGGAATCATTGACTTTAGCCGCGTCAGTTTGGCAAACTTCCAACAGACAGATGCATCGACGCGTTGAATGCCGGCGTAGATCGATTCCGAGCCAACCCGGATCTAATCTGCCTCGAGAAATCACGACAGGGCAGGCGAACGTAAGCCTCGCACTGCCCGTCGATTCTAGCCCCTACGTTGCATCGGCCAGATTGCTGGTGTCTTTTGGATCTGGTAGATCGGTCTTGATAACCACTTCTTCGATGTCGTTTTCGTCAACCACCGATAGCTTTGACAACTGGAAGCGGAGGGCCACCAGGCCGAGGCCGACCCAGTTGGCGGCGACGAAGCCCATGACCATGATTTCGCTCCCCTTCCCACCACTTCCATAGGAATGCAAGCCGACGGCGTCGCCACCTTTGAACAGAGGCAACAGGAAATTCACGCCGTACCAGCTTCCAACGATCGCCGAGAACCCGATGATCGTGCCGACAACTAAGCCAAAGTTGTTGAACCAACCGGCGAAGCGAGCATGGAGGATGGCAACGTAAATCAAAAGGGTCACCAATGCCCAGACTTCTTTCGGATCCCAGCCCCAGAAGCGTCCCCAAGAGACATCCGCCCAGATCCCCCCCAAGATTGTTCCGGTTGCCAGAAGCAGAACGGCAACTTGGATTGCGCGGTAACAGTGCTGTCCCAGCGTGAAGCATTCTTCGGGCGGACGATAACTCATCTGCGGACCATGAGCATGCTTCGGTGCCAGCCCTTCATTCAAGGTGCTCGCGACAACGGGTGCGCGATACTTACCGAACATGTAGTAGCCCAAAGCAAGCCAACCCAAGCCCCAAGCCAAGATACCTGCCCCGTAACTGGCCACAATTGTCAACACGTGAATCGTGAGCCAAACGTTCGATCTGAGCACCGGTTGAAGGGGTGAGAACTCGGTGTTCAACACGCGAGACGAACCGGTATCGACGATCGGCGCGATCGAAGCCACACACAGTAAGAACGTTCCGCAAGCGGCGGCTGCCAAACCATAGTAGTTACGATCGTATGTCTTCTCGAAACGATCCTCCAGCTTCTTATCCACGGAGAACCAATCGTAGAGACAGAACAGCGGCATCAATACGGCCGAGATCACCAAACGAGGCAAGTACCACGCAGTGAGGATTGTCGTTCCAACCAAAATCACGCTGATGACCAGCCCTTGGATCATCGAGAAGACCGAGCCTCCGAAGTTGACCGAATCGAAGTTGATGATCGGCCGGTTGCCGTCGTAGAAAGGAAGGCCAACTAACGCGTAACCAATGAACAGTGTCACGGGCAAACGCAGAACGGCCGAGACGGCATTGAAGACCATCCACAACTTGGTCGATGAGAACATCTCCAGTTGAGCCGATGACAAATCGGAAGCCTCCCAAGTGCCCGGAATTGCCGTGGCTCGCCAAGCCGCCAAGCGACCGCGGTCGTAAATGGGCAACAGCAAAAACACGATCCCCAAAGCACAAACCACCCAAGGAACGAAGATCACCGTTTCGTACATGTTGGTCACCGGAGCCCAGCCAGTGACAACCACTCGCATGTAAAAACCGTAAGTCGACCAGACAATGCCAAACAGAAGAAAGGCAACACCTGTCCAAAACATCGGCTTTCGCATTACGGCAAACGCCAAGGCGAAACCCATCGTTGCAATGAACGTGAAGATCCAAGCATACATGAATGGATCCATCGTGTTGTATCGAACTTCGGTTGCGATTCGATAACTGTCCGCCGGTGGATATGCGGTATACGCGAGAATGCCAGAATCCTCTTCATCTGGCCCAAGCGTTTCTTCCAAAACGATCTTTCGTTCGCCGTTATTCGCGTCGCCGAGGTTTTGCAGATGAGCAGCAAGGGTCTGCATCGATTCCCGCAAACCAGGCCCTTTCACCGCCCCATCAGCCAGGAATGTTTGGCGCACGCTCTCCCAATCATTACGAACGGCCTTGATCCACTTCATGTCGTACGGCCTCAGCAAGTTATCCGAACCGTATAACACGGTTGTCAGGCCAAGCCAAGGCTGCGAGAGATCGCTTGGATCGCGTGACTTGCTCAATGCATAAGGATTCAAAGCGGGAACAATCTGCAGGTGATTGCCAGCCCGATCCATTCCCGTCGAAGCCGATGTCGCCCCAGCTTGAGCATTCTCGTACAGGGCCAACTGAATCTCTAAAGCGATGTGTTCCAACTGGCGAACGTGAACCAGCATCGACTGAAACATCGGTTTGATATTGCTGTATTCGCGATCGGAGAGAGTCGTGCTGTTGTTGACTGTGTCGCGCTGTTCCTCCAGGACCTCTTCCATCGCTTTCGCATCTTCACGAAATTGCTGCACGAGCGGTTCAAACTCGGCTGTCGTCAGTGGGTCGCTTGGAAGCGTCGGTTCGGCCTCCGTGTCATCGAGTACATCCCGAGCATTCAGTACCGAGTTGGCCGCCATCTCGCTCAATTCCTGATACGAACGCAGCAGGTTCGTAGCCCCAAGGCTCAACGGATGTTCACCAGCGATTTGCTGAAGCGTTTGAAGCTGGCTGTAGAGCGGTCGTTCGGAACCGTCATCCAGAACCTTACTAGCTTCGAAGATTTGATGAAAGAATCTTTCACGAGAACCAACTTGTGGGATGGGTGGCGTCGAAACAACTGGGTTACGTGGATCGAGCGAAACCTCGCGATAAACCCCATAGCGAAACACGAGTCCACGCCAGATGTGGGCGTCCATCGCATTCTCTTCCAACGACTTGCCGTCCGTTTGCTCCTTCTGTCGCTTGACCATCGCCGCGACATATTCACGTAGCTTGACCGACGTAGCGACTTCGTAAGGAGAAACGAAGTTAAGCTTCACGCTCTTGGGGCTATTGATGGGAAGCCCTAGTTCCTTACGGGCATCTTCACGGCCGAGATAAATGAACGGAACACGCTCCCAAGCTTCCGGTCGCATCGTCCACTCAAAGATCAATTGATCAGGCGTGAACTTCCGTTCTTTCCCTTCAGGAAAGATCTCGAGCGCCTCCTTCATTTCGGGCTGCTTGAGTTCTTCCTCGGTGTAGTAGTCCACCAGGTTAAAGCGAGGCTTCGACTTATTGAACTCGGTGATCTTCTGCACCACCTGACGAGCATAAGCGTCCATCGGCTTGACCCGTCCATGATGATAGACGGGGATTTCACGCCAGATGTCGGAAGGAAACTCTTCAGCGCGAACCGTAGTGCTGGCAGATAAGCATCCGCCCAATAGGATTACGGTAAACAGTGCCGCTCGCAGCATGCCGTTGTTCATATCGTTCTTCGCCATTATCGCGTAACCACTTCTGACTGAATCTTGGCCGGATGTGCCTTAGCCCGGGCCTTAGGATCAGACGTTCGTTTCGTTTTGAAGAAATAGGCTCGCATGTAGAACATGCAAGCGATGCCCCCGATCACGAACAAACAGCCCCAATATCGCAGGGCCGTGCCTGGATCGTAATTGACCGAGAACACTGATTTATAAACTTCCGAATCATTGCTTCGTTCCGGGACGAACTCGCGGTACTCTGGCGTACCGGCCAAGTAAGGTCCGTCGAACGATTCCTGAAAAATCCGCAGATCGCGACCACCAGCTGGCTCAGTAAAGTCGTCCGGAGCGTTCATCGTGATCCAAACGTCACGCTTCAAGAGAGCTCGCTGCGTGAAGTAAACGTCGCCCGAGGCCAGGTCGACGGCGATTCCATCAAGTCCATCCATCAAATCGTTGTGGATCATCTGGGGATCTTTTGACTTGCCATCTAGGCTCAGCATTCGTATCGCGGTATTAATCTCTTGCTCTTTCGGAGCATCTCCGCCGTAATACTTTGGGTCGTTCAGATGCTTGCGGGCCGTTGGATCAATTCCATTCGGCTTCACGTCGGTCCAATACAAGAGACCGCGATCGGAATCGACGGCAATTCCATTGGGCTGACCGTCCGACTTGTAGGTATACACAGGCGAGATAGAGGGCGAATCGAGAGTTGATTTCCCAATCATGTTGTTCAAATCGTCCGCGAAATAGAGCGTGCGATTCTTTCGATCGAGAGCCACTGCCGTCACACTGCCGGCACTTTCCAGCCACTTATTCTCGACGTCGCTGCCATCCAGCTTCAGACGCCCGATGGACTTCTCAGCAACATTCCCAAAATAAGCCCAACCACCTTCGGTGTCGACTGCCAAGCCGGATGGTGAGCGGTCGAACAGGCCGATCACCTTCTTCTCACTGCCGTCGGCATTGGCCTGCATTAAGACGTCAGCCTCGCGTCCATTCAATCGATTCATTTGTTTCGCAATCCAGAACAGTTGCGAACCGTCTTCACTGATCGTCAAGTTACGAGGTTCCGTCCCGGCAGACGCGATCAGTTGCTCAGCTGGCACCGTAGGATCGGCCAGGTCCGCGCTAAGAATCGCCTTTGAACGAGTGTTCGCATCGATCCAGATCAAATTCTGACCGTGGACCGCGACCGACGTAGCATTGATCTCGCCTAGAAAGTTCAAAGGTGAAATCGATCCACCAGACAAACGCATCACGTAGCGATCTTTCAGGCGATCGAGATAATGCACGTCACTGGAATAGTGCGACGGCTGGGAGGTGCCTGGATCGAGCCGTCGTTCAAACTGTTGGAGGTAAATGCGAAAGCCAATCGGGTACGACTGAATCGGCATCGAAAGTTTAACCTGCCGATCGCCGACTTTGACGGTATGCAGCGTCGACCTTTCATCGAGCCCAACATCTGGCTCGTTCAAGTGCGCCCGCAGCCAAAACTCTTCCGTCGAATCATCGACAGTCAAGCGGACCTTCACCGCTGGCGTATTACCCATGGGGCCGGAAGAACCAAACGGTTTCTTTTCCGGCTGCGGTTTAGGACGCTCGGACGGCACGAACGACTGAACGTACATCATCAGCGTTGCGATCGGCATCTTGAATGCTTCGACCGCATCCACTTTGGTGGCGTTGCCTTTCAGTTCGCCGGAAGCGACTACTTTCTTGCGATTCCAATAGCGATAGAAGACTCGTTTAGCGGCAGGATCGTTCTCGTCAGCGGCGCCTTCGGCAACTCCCTGTATCAAGTCGATACGCGAACCACCTTCGCCCCGCATTAGCTCTGCGGCATCCTTCTCGCCGAAATCGTACCAATAGTGACCGAAGACATTAGAGTCATATGCCTGCATGTTCATTTGCGGCATGTTGGCCAGCAGGGTGAGTTCGTCAACCTTCTTGTCGCCATCCAATAACTCGATCACGACCGTCGGATTACGAGGTTCGGCACCTTCGTCTTCCGGGACTTCGACCCAGCTGAACTCCTGACCACCGACCTGATCTAGTTGCGCGGTTGGGTAATACGCTTTGACTTGGTACTTCAAATTCGTGCCGGGTAGATTCTGGGGTTCTTTCTCGAGCTGTTCCTCGATTTGGATGACCGTTGTCTTGCCATCCGCAAAGAGAATCGCCTGACCTTTCGGGCCGATGGAACCTTCTTCAGGCACGCACTTTAGAAAGGCCTCGGTCGCAGCGCGGCTACCGGCCATGTAAAAGGTCATCGTGCCGCCACCAGAACGCTGGCTATCGCCGACACCGAATCGATACTTCGGCTGCTGGGGAGCATTGAACACCGACAATCGAATCGGAACCCAACTTTCCTCACCATCTTGCATGCGACCATCGGCCATTCGCTGCTGCATCGACGGCATGCTCATCATCAACTGCACGGTCGGTGTGTTTTCCCACCAGCGGCAATCCGCGTAATAATCCAACACCTCTAGCCGAATATTGTCTTGGTCGTACAGCACGTTGCCGGCGCGATTCCGTAGCGAGGCATAGAAGATGGGGGAGAACCACCGAGCCAATTCTGGTTCGGCGACCTTCCAGTTGGCGAAGCCCTCGCCGTAGGCTGACCAATTGAACATGCCAGGAGCAAAGTCGACGGCGTGTCGCTCAACCGTTTCCTTCGGCATACCGAGCGACATGGGTGGCTCACCTGCTTCATTATCAATTCGCAGATCGAAGTAATAAGCGTTATCGAATGCCAGTTCCGAGGCATGGTTCTCCCAGACGTGAACTTGGGCATCGATACCCTTACTACGGCTGATCGCACCACTCAAGAGAAGCATCAACAGACCGATGTGTGTAATCACGAAACCGGTTTGATGCCGCTTCCACGGGTAGCGAATCGCAGCGGCGCAAAAGATGTTCACACCCAAGAGAGCGTAAATCAGTCCGAACCACCACGATCGATAGACATAGAACTGAACCACATCGGTGTTGAATGTGGCTTCGACAAACGTCGCGAAGATCAGCGCAATGGCCATCAAGCTGAGCAGCACCACGGCTAAACCGAGCGAGGCAGCGAATTGATAGATGTTCAGCAGCACCCGCACCAAAAGTGGCTGGTCGGGAGAGACAAGGTTGGGTCTTGCCACGTTCTATTCCATGGGGTCAGGAAGCGCGGTAAGCGAGCATTTTGCCACGACCTTGCAAGCGAGGAAGGATCACCCCCTAGTTAGGGTTTAACCCTTCCGATAGCGTTTGCGGTCTCACGCAATCAGCCCGATACGTTTGGCAACGCTGGCGGCTTCAATTTGGTTGTCGTACTCTATCCGAAAACTGGGGAGCGGGGCCCAATCTTTGATAGTATCCCGTTCCCCCACGATAAGGTCCATTGCCAGTGAGGGAAACCGCCAGTCGGCCAGATGCAGTAACGACTTACGTCGAATTGACAGTCAAACTGCCTCGGCACTCTTTCTATTATAGCGCGACGCGTCTTATCGGATACCTACAGATCTGGAACCTACCGGCAGAAGCGAGAATTATTGGTTCCGATTTTGCTGCCTCCAAGTGGCGCTGTGGCCTGGATTTTGTGGCGAAGTCGTCCTGAGACGAAAAAAGGCCACGTTCTTCTGTCGCGAAGAACGTGGCCTCATGATTCGTTGTCGATATGGATGCGGCTTAGCCTAACAGGCCTAAAACGCTCTCCATGATCGTGCTGCTAATCGAGAACGGCTCACTGAAACTCCAAGTGTTCCACATGATGTCGGTCACCATCAAACCACAAAGCATCAGCATCAGGGCCGTGAAGCCCAACAGCCCCACTTGCAGGCCGGTGTAGGGAACTTCAGCTGGGGCAGCAGCCGCTGGAGCGGCTTGGGCCATCGTGCCGGAACCGCTGGAAGCCATCATGTCGTCGGCTTCCAAACCTTCGCTTTCGCCCAGACCACCGAAATCGCCCCCTTCCAACGTCGAGCTTCCAAATAGCCCTGACTCGGAGGACATCGAATCGGAATCGAGCGCGATCACCTGCGAACCGCTGTCGTCGTCTTCCAATTCCCCTTCGACTGGGGTCAGCAGGAAGTCCCCTTCCGCGGCGGCGTCGGCGGAAGCTGGCTCGAAAAGTTCTTCATCATCGGACGCGGCAACTGGCTTTGCAGCAGCCGGTTCAGGCTCGTCTGACAGCAGATCCAAACCGCTATCGCCCGTCGAAAGCGAGAAACTATCATCGGACGAAGCCAATCCGATCTCACTCGATTCGCTGGAATCGGAGATCAGGTCGATTTCGCTGTCGTCGCTATTACTGGGAGGAACCGACTCCTCGGCCAAGCCTAGATCGCCTTCTGAAGCCAGTAGATCCATGCTACTGTCTTCATCGTCTTCGACATCGAGGGTCAGCTCACCGCTGCTGTCGTGGTCCATACCGATACCACTCGTACCAAGATCCAACGATTCGTCCTCGAGGGCCAGGCTCAATCCGCTACCGGTTCCTTCTGGATCAAGTGGTTCGCCGCCGAGATTAATATCAGCATCGTCATCGGAAAGACTCAGTTCACCTTCGTCCGAGAGACTGAAATCGTCTTCGGCAGGCTTATCGATCGATGTTGCTTCGCCCAGATCGAGACTGCTCAAACTACCTTCATCACTGCTGGAGAGACTATCGTCTAGACCAGCATCGCTATCAGGGAGGCTCAGCGAGATGTCGCTTGAGCTGTCTTCCGTGCTGCTGATGATGTTCGAACTGCCACCTTCGCCGCCTTCACCGGTGTCTTCGATCAGCAGGCTATCCATCGATCCGGAGGAACCTTCCTCAGAATCGGATGAACCGCTCAGCTCAAATTCCTGACTTTCGCTGTCGGCCAGGCCTTCTTCCACGAGAATTCCTTTGGCCTTTTCCAGTTCGTCATCCTTGAACTTCCAACTGGAACCATCACGGAACGCACGCAATTTGCCGCGTTCACGTAGATCTTGGATGGTGTCTTCAGAAACGCCCAATTTGGCGGCGAAATCAGAAAGCGGAATGTATTCGGCCATGCTGGCTCCCGGTAATTCCAATCCTACTGGGAAGCCACAGACCGACGGCTTGCCAAGAGGACTAGTTGAGCAGTTTGCGGATATCCTTCGGGTGTGGGTTCACACCGTTGAATTCCTCGATGAGTAAATCCCATTGTACTTTGCGTACGCTGCGAAGTGAAACTTTTCCGCTCGCCCCATCCACGTGATAAACCGCCAGAGCCCGAGACTCGGGGTCAACGATAATCACATGTTGGCCGCCATCTTCGGCCGTCGCCGTATGCACGATCAGCCCAGTGGTGTCCGGTAACGCAGAGTTACTCTGACCCAATGCAGACGAGGAATTGCGGAAAAGCTCAACGCTAAGCGTGACGGCGACGATGATCACGACCGCCGAGAGAATCGACTTCCACATAAATCACCCATTTTACGCGATTTACGGAATCGTCCTCTAAGACCTATTCTAGAAGCCCAATTCCGAGATGCAACTATTTATCTCACGGTTGGTTAGGGAGAATACCGCAATCCACCACCCATAAGTGGCTAAAACAGTGAATCAAGCGGGGATCTTCCCTGGGGTCGAGCAGTCTATCAGTGCATGCGATGCCGAGAAACATCGATTTCGGAGCTCATCCCTGAGGATAGGGGAAGTCATGCGGCAGCAGAAAAATCTGCCAAGAAAGAACATCGGCCGACGGACTAAGTCCGTCGGCCGAACATTCATTTCCCCCCCGGGATTTAATTCGAACTCACATTGGTGAGTTGTGTTTTAAGCAAGTCCTCTTCTCAGAGGAGTTTATCGCGGCCGTGATTGCCTCGACGCATAGAGTTATCGGCAGACTCACCGACCGCATTGAAGATCTTTTGGGGTGATTCTCGAAAAATCCTGCGCAACGACGCAATTCGCCACTTCATCCCAAATTAACACATTCCGGGAAGACTTTAGATTTTGCCTGATTGTCACAGCCCTGATCTTCCGATTCTAACGATTAACGGAAGTTTCCCTTTTGTTCCGCTCCCTCCCCAGGATAAGCGGTGCCATCGAAAAGGAGTTCGATTGTGCAACAGACGGACGCCCCCAAGATCACTCAGTCGATTGCTGCCAAGCTTGGTTGGCCGCTGCTGATTGGTTCGGCTCTCACCGTTGTCTTCTATGCCGCCATCAACTTTGGCGTCATCCCGCAACATTCACTTTTACGATATGTCACGGCTCACCCGGTCGAATATGCCGAAGTCGCCATGTTCATGGTCGGCATCGCCGCATTGCTCCTCAAAGGAGGACAGCTCGTTTCCGAGCTTCGCTCGCTCCAACAGGTCGAACTTCCTCCTCAGGAATCGAGCCGCACCAAGATCGAACAAGCCCCGGCGCTGTTGGCGGCACTGCGGCAACTGCCAGAGTCGTTTCACTCGACGCTGCTCTTTCAGCGTTTGGCGAAAGGGCTGCATCACGTGCACGCCAGTCAAACGGCAGCATCGCTGCAGGATGAGATGAAATACCTGGCCGACATCGACCAGGAACGGTCCGAGCATGATTACTCGATGGTCCGCATTGTTATCTGGGCGACACCGATGCTTGGCTTCTTGGGCACGGTGATTGGTATCACCCTGGCCCTCGGTAACCTGTCGCCGGAAGCATTGGTCAACGAACCGAAGGTCGCGATGGAAAGCCTGCTTCAAGGCTTAAGCGTTGCGTTCGATACGACAGCGTTAGCATTGACTCTGTCGATTGGTTTGATGTTCGCTCAGTTCGTGATGGGACGTATCGAGGCCGAAATCTTAAGCAATGTCGATGCGATTGCCGCCGAAGAACTCACCGCGCGTTTCGAAACCGAAGGCAGTGCGACTGATCCAAGCGTTTTGGCCGTGAAGCGGATGTCCGAGCGAACGATTCAAACCACGCAAGATCTCGTAGTTCGACAAACCGAACTGTGGCGGGAAACGGTTTCCGCCGCTCATCAGCACTGGCAACGCCTCGTTAGCTCAAGCTCCGAACAAATGGAAACAGCGCTGCACAACGCCTTGAGCGAATCGCTGAAGACGCACGCCGAGGCCCTTGCTTCCGCACAGCAGCACAGCATGCAGCGTTCCGCTGAACAACTTAACGGCGTGATCGATGCCTTGTACCAAGTCAGCTCTTCGATCCATTCGCAGCAAGAGCAAATGACCGAACAAGGTTCGATCTTGCTGAAAGTGGTGGAAGCCACCGGCGAAGTTGCGAGCCTCGAGGAATCGCTCAATCGCAACTTGGCAAGCCTTGCTGGCAAACAGCACTTTGAAGAGACGGTTCAAAGCTTGGCCGCTACGATTCACCTGCTGAACTCCCGCATGTCCGACGGCGGCCGCGCCTCGGTTCACCTCGATCGTAAACAGGAAAAAGGTCACGCCGCGTGAATCGACGTCGTCCAACACGACAATCGGTCGAGATCTCGCTCTTCCCGTTTTTGGCCGTGCTAATCTGCACCATGGGGGCACTAATCGTGCTGTTCGTGGTAATGGTTCTCCAAGCACGTACCGAAGCGGTCGCGGTCGAGTTGCCTACCCTTTCGGTACCAGCTCCACCCGAGCCGAAGCCGCAGATCGAAACACCTGCTCCGGAACCGCAGGTCGATTACACGGAGCAGATGGCCGAATTGGAAGCCCTTCGTGAGAAACGTTTGGCTCAATTGAAAGAGACGCGACTGCAGCTCTCTGGTTTGGAAGATCATAGCCATCGTCTGACCGAGAAGATCAAAAAGCTGCGGGCTGACATTGCCGTATTGGAGGGAGAAACCACCAACGTCACGGGCAGTGCTGATGACTTCGAAACTCAGAAGACGCGTTTGCGTCAGCAAATCGCTGAGGCGGAGTCCGAACTGGCAAAGATCCGTGAAGAAGCGGAGAAGCGGAAACCAGCTTATGCGTTGGTACCGTACGAAGGTCGTAGTGGTACTCGGAGGCAACCGATTTACATCGAATGTACCTCCGACCGTGTGATCATCCAGCCCGAGGGGATTGGCCTGACAGGCAACGATTTCCAACCTCCCCTCGGCCCAGGCAACCCGCTGGCAGCGGCCCTTCGGACGATCCGCGAATACCGACAAGGGCAAGGCGTCGGCGACCAGGGGAGTCCTTATCCACTGCTCGTTGTCCGCCCCGATGGTGCCGAGTCGTATGCTGCCGCTCGTGATGCCCTCGACGGCTGGGACGATGAATTCGGCTATGAACTGGTCGACGAGGAAACGGAATTAGCTTATCCACCAGCCGATCGTTTCCTAGCGAAACGTTTGGTCGAAACGGTCGAACTGGCTCGTCGTCGCAAGTTCGCGATCATGATGGCCGCTCCGAAAAAGTATGGCCGCGTAGAAGATCAGTACCTCGTCGCCAGTCGAAACGGTGGTTTCCAGGCCGTAGGTGGCGGTGGTGGTGAAGGTGATGCGTTCCTTGAGAACCGCTTTATACATGGAAACGGTAAAGGTGCTTTCGGCGAAAAACTGGGGGGCTCCGGTTTGAACGGTGGCGGAGAAGCAATGAATCCGCCAGATGGTTCCAGCGGCCAGTCAAACAGCCTCCAAGGCCAGCAAGGCTTCTATCCGCAGAACGCTCCAGCAGCCTCGCAGAATAACAACAGCAATGGGCAACAAGGCTCCCCGTATCAGCGACAAGGACCATCGCCCGATGCCGCACAAAGTGGCAACGCCGGTAGTGGTGGCAATCGACCTTCGATGTCGCAGCCAATCGCTGCCAAACGTGGCGGCAACTGGGCTCTGCCTAATGCCACGCCACGAAGTACGGCGATCACTCGACCAGTTCAGTTGGTTTGCAGCGGCGAACAGATGACCCTGGTCCAGGAACGAGGTGTTTTGGGACCGGCCGAAACGGTTCCGGTTGATGGCGATATGGAAGCGGCGGCCGATAAGCTGGTTCGTCTGATTCATACCCGCATCGATAGTTGGGGGATCGCTGGTCGGAACTTCTATTGGAAACCGATCCTGGAAGTCACCGTCGAACCAGGGGGCGACGCCGTTGTCCGCCAATTGGAAACCCTATTTTATGGTTCGGGAATCGAGGTGAAACGCAAGTGAGACGCCCGGCCAGAAAAGCAAACGGCGATCAAAACGCCCCTTCACTCGATTCGTTCCTCGATGTGGTCACGAATCTCGTCGGTATCTTGATCATTTTGATCATGGTAGTCGGGGTGACGGCGCGAGATGCCTTGTTCGATGCGGTCAGCGGTAGCCCAGACAGTACCGTCCCCCCTGCTCTTTCGATTCCTGCTCCACAGGAAATCGCAGAACCAGAACCAACGCCTGAACCCAAGGGCCCTACCCTGGCTGAGCTGAACAGCCTAGCGGATGACGTGGCAACGATTCAGCAAGAGATCTTGAAAACGCAAGAGCAAGCCAAACTCGCATTTGAGGAACGAAACCAACTTCAACTGTTCCTCACTTCCGCCGAGACGGCGCTGAACGAGAAACAAAACGAACTCGATAGCAGCAAGCAGGAAGAAGTTGCTCAGCAGCGCGAGTTGCTGGAATCGTCTCGACAACTTGATGCACTCTACGATCAGATCGAGGGGCTCAGTAAATACCGCCCTGAAGTAAAGGAACTAGCCCACTACCCGACTCCACTAGCAAAAACTGTGTTTGGCAAGGAGGAGCACTTCCGTCTAAAGAACGGCCGGATCTCTTACGTGCCGATGGAACGCTTGGTTGAAGGGATGAAAAACGATGCCCGTAGTCATCTCGATCGCGCGAAACGAGATGGCACTGCGACGGCCCGAATTGGTCCAATGAATGGCTACGTGATGGAATACACGCTGATTAGCCGTTCGTACGAGATGGAAACCTCGATGGGAACCGCGACCCGCGGGGGTGTCGAGCTGAAACAATTCATCTTAGTGCCAGAATCGGATATGCTGGGCGAACCGGTTGAAGATGCCCTGAAACCTGGTTCCCGCTTTCGAGATATCATCGCATCGCTTGATCCCGCACGAACGACGATCACCATCTGGACCTATCCCGATAGCTACCACAACTTCCGTAGCGTTCGGGACGACCTCTACCAAATCGGGTTCACCACAGCGGCTCGTCCGTTACCGGATGACTATCCCATCGGCGGTAGTCCCCACGGCGAACGGTCGTCGTCGCAATAAGGCAAATGCTTTACAATGGGGGCTTTGTCACGCGACACTTTCCCCATTGTGTTCATGAATCCGACCGCCGAACAGTTAACCGACTGGGACAAACGCTACGTGTGGCACGCCTTCACCCAAATGGCATGCTACGAACCGCTGATCATCGAATCGGCCGAAGGATGCGAGCTGATCGATATCGAAGGACGTCGCCTCTTAGATGGCGTGAGCAGCATGTGGTGCAACGTCCATGGGCATCGTCACCCGAAACTTGATCAAGCGGTGAAAGATCAGTTAGATAAGGTCGCGCATGTGACCAATTTGGGCTGCTCGAACAGCACGGCAATTCTTCTAGCCAAGCGACTAGCAGAAATCACCCCTGGCGATCTCAACCATAGTTTCTTCTGCAGCGATGGTGCCTCGGCATTGGAAGTCGCCATCAAATTGGCCTTTCAATATTGGCATCAGTGTGACAACCCACGTCCGAAAAAGACAACCTACATCGGATTCGAGGACGCCTACCATGGCGACACCATTGGCACGATTAGTGTCGGTGGCGTTGACCAGTTTAACGCGGTTTTCAAACCGCTCATGTTTCCAGTCCATCGGTTACCCATTCCAGATCGACGCGTGCCTGACGAAGCTTCGGCTTGCACCTACCACTTGCGGATCTTGGAAGAATCATTGGAAAAGCATCACGAGGCAATCGCAGCCCTCGTGATCGAACCTTTGGTTCTGGGTGCGGCAGGAATGATCGTTCAACCGCCCGGATATCTTCGCGGTGTCCGCGAACTCACGAAGAAATACAACGTGCTGATGATTGCCGACGAAGTTGCCGTTGGACTGGGCCGAACCGGGACCATGTTCGCTTGCCAACAAGAGGAGGTTGTCCCCGACATCCTTTGCCTGGGTAAAGGACTCAGTGGTGGCTATCTGCCAATGAGTGCCGCGATTGCGACCACTGAGATTTGGAATGCTTACCTTGGTGAATTCAGTGAAGCGAAACAGCTTTGCCATGGGCACACGTTCGGTGGCAATCCGCTCGGCTCGGCGGTTGCCTTGGCAACGATCGACCTGTTTGACGAAGAGAAGACTCTTAAGCAATTACCTCCAAAAGTTGCTCGCATTACCGAGCATCTCGCAAAGCTGAAGAAGCATCCGCACGTCGGCGATGTTCGTCAACGGGGCATGATCGCTGCCGTAGAAATCGTGCGAGACAAAGTTACCGGCGAACATTTCCCTTGGACCGAACGTCACGGCCATCAGGTATGCCAGTTCGCGCTCAAACATGGCGTTTGGATTCGTCCGTTAGGAGATGTGCTGGTTATCATGCCACCACTTTCTGTTTCGCTCGAGCAGATTGATCAACTGTGTGAGGTGATCGGAGCAGGAATCGATGCCGTTACGAAAGGCAAGGACGCATCCCGATGAACGACTATCGCTTTCTTTTGATTCAGATTCGTGACGCCGACGATCCCATCCGCGAGCAAGAGATTGCCTGCTTTGCCACGGCCCTCGATTGCCCAGCGTCGTCCATTGGCGTGTTCGACCTTCTGAATACCGAGCTTCAATCATCCCACTTGATCAACTACGACATGGTCGTGATCGGCGGTTCTGGTCGCTATAGCGTCACCAGCGAAGCACCTTGGATGTACAAGGCGTTAGTAAGCTTGCAAAGACTGCTCGATAGTGGCAAACCGGTGTTTGCTTCATGCTGGGGATTTCAAGCGTTGGCCCGTGCAGCTGGAGGCCAAGTGATTCATGACTTGGAAAATGCGGAACTCGGGACACATCACGTCTTCCTTACCGATGCAGGGAAGCAAGACCCGGTCTTCTCGCAGCTTCCTGAGTCGTTCTTGGCTTATATGGGCCATGAAGATCGTGTGATTGAACTGCCGCCTGGGACGACTTTATTAGCAACAAACTCGCGAGTCGCTCAACAGGCGTTTCGATTTGATCATCGCCCGGTGTACTGCACGCAGTTCCATCCGGAGCTGACACTCGATTCATTGCACAAGCGAATCGAGGCCTATCCTGAATATTGCGAGCGGATCGCAAAGATTCCTTTCGACGAGTTTCGAAGGCAGTGCGAGCCTGGCCCCGAAAGCGAGTCCATCTTGAGGTATTTCATCAAGCATGTAGTCGGTTGATATTCCTTAATAAGTGCCAGAATATCCGTTACTTTCGCTAGGTTCCCTACAATCGCATTGCGGAATCATGCATCCTCTTCTCTCTCTGCTGGTTGCAATTCTGTACTGACCTACGCTTGAACTCAGACATAGTGCGCCCAAAAGTGCGCTAACGCTGAACAGTCAAGCAAATCTGGGGCAGCAGATAAATGGAAAGCAACTCTCACATCCAGCATGCTGGATTTCGGAATGCGACGTATACGACGTCGAACCGCACCATATTAACGGCCATGTTTGCCGTTTGGATTTCGTTGGTGGGAGCAGGCTTTCTTGCGATGTTGATTTATCAGCACGACGCCAAGCCGCACCCTGAGATTGTTTCTCGATGGCCTAACTCGACCGATATTTCCCGTGATTCGACACGTTGTAACTTACTGGTTTTCCTGCATCCACGATGCGCGTGCTCGCTGGCAACGCTCAACGAGCTTGCGCGAATTCAATCGCAATGCCAGGATCAACTTGCCATCAAGATACTCATGTATCAACCAGCCGATGCGGAAGCTGATTGGCTTGAATCTCCCATTGTTGACTTGGCAGAACAAATTCCAGGTGCGGAACGAATCGTTGATCGAGACGGAGTCGAAGCAAGTCGCTTCGGAGCCAATACTTCGGGACAAGTCATCCTATTTGACCCAAATGGATCACGGGTCTTTACTGGTGGTATTACCCCGTCCCGCGCACACGAAGGGGACAGCATCGGCCGGCAGACCATTGAAAGCTATGTGTGCCGTGGAGAAATCTCGGTCGATTACGCGAAGACATTTGGATGTCCGCTATGGGATACCAAGCCCAACTCACCTAGCAAGCCGAGGACTCTGAATGATGGCGTTCAGTGAAAACCGGCCGATCAATGATCGCGCTAGGGAATTGCTAGAAGAACATCGCACAGCGATTTACCGCCGAACCGATCGGATGTTCGCGTGGTTGATGCTGTTTCAGTGGATCGCCGGGCTGGCAATCACATTATGGATTTCCCCCCATACCTGGGCCGGGCAACAAAAGTTCGTCCATCCTCATATTTGGGCGGCACTGTTCCTGGGCGGCCTGATTTGTAGTTTCCCGGTATTGTTAGCGTGGAAACTACCAGGCACAACGCTGACCCGTCATACGATTGCGGTAGGCCAAGCGTTGGCCTCCTCGCTGCTGATTCACCTCATGGGTGGTCGGATTGAATCGCATTTCCATATCTTTGGTTCGCTCGCATTTTTGGCTTTCTATCGCGACTGGACAGTACTCGTAACCGCATCGTTGGTAGTTGCAGCCGACCACTTCTTCCGCGGCTTGATCTGGCCGGAATCGATTTACGGTATCTCTGTTTTTGGGTGGCAGCGATCCTTCGAGCACACGGCATGGGTTCTGTTCGAGGACGTCTTCCTGATCTATACCTGCCTGATGAGCTGTCGCGAAATGACGGTGATTGCCAATCGCCGTGCAGAAATGGAACGGATGCAGATCGAAGTCGAACGCGAAGTGACTGATCGAACCCGCGAAATCGAACTGCAACGCCTCGTTCTCGAAGAGTCGCACCAACGCCTCCAACGTCAAACGAACGAACTGCGAAGTGCGATTGAAGCCGCGGAAGGGGCGAATCGCGCTAAGAGTGCGTTTCTGGCGAATATGAGTCACGAGATTCGCACTCCGCTAACCGCGATCCTGGGTTTTGCCGACGTACTGTTAGAATCTGGCGATATCGGCAAAGCACCGACTGAACGCGTCGAAGCAATTGATACCATTCGCCGCAATGGGGCCCATCTGGTATCACTGATAAACGACTTGCTCGACCTGTCCAAAATAGAAGCAGGTAAATTCCAAACCGAGCACCTTCCCTGCTCGCTCCATCGTTTGATCGCCGACTTGCAGCAGTTAATGCAAGTCCGACTTGATGAAAAGAAGCTTACGTTCTCGACGGAATACCTCGGTCCATTGCCCGAGATGATCCAAACCGATCCGACTCGCCTGCGTCAGATATTGATGAACTTGCTAAGCAACTCCATCAAGTTTACACCGTCTGGTGGCATCAAGATTGTGATCAACCTAATTGGCCGGGGCAACGATCGCAAAGTGCAGCTTGATATTTCGGACACGGGCATCGGCATTTCCGATGCGATGCGTGAAAAGTTATTTCAGCCGTTCACGCAAGAGGATGGATCGATGTCGCGTCGCTTCGGCGGAACGGGCTTGGGATTAACCATTAGTAAACAGTTCGCCAAACTCCTTGGCGGCGATCTCGTTATTCTCGATACGTCGTCACAAGGGACGACGTTCCGTTTGACGATTGATCCTGGGCCGCTGCAAAACGCGACGCTTCAGCAGCCAGACAAGTTCGTTGAAACTCCGCGTCAGACGCCACGGAAGTTAGCGGAACTGAAGGATATTCTGGCGAATGTCCGCGTACTATTGGTCGAAGATGGCCCAGATAATCAGCGGCTGATTTCGTTCCTGCTCAAGAAGGCAGGAGCCTGTGTCGAAATTGCCGAAAACGGTCAGCTCGGCTACCAAGCGGCAACCAACGCCTCACTTCGAGGCGAACCATTCGATGTCATCCTCATGGATATGCAGATGCCGATCATGGATGGATACACAGCGGCAACTAAACTACGTCAGGATAAATACGAGGGTCCGATCATCGCACTCACCGCTCATGCGATGGCCGAGGATCGCAACCGCTGCGTGGAGGCTGGCTGCACGGACTACACAACTAAGCCGGTCGATCGAGAGAAACTAATCGACCTGATCCGGTTTCATTCCCACGCCACCTCGGTCACGTAACGCCTAAGCAGTGCCTGACTTCTTTCGTCCCAATAAATAGGCGACCGGCAGCCCGGCTGCGATGGTCAGCAAACTTAAGATCGTGGTGGGAAGTCGAGGCGACTCTCCCATCAGGCCATCAATGTCTTGCCGCAGGCCAGTGATTAAAATCCAAGCCATCAAGGCCAGATACAGCAAAGGGGGCAGTGGATAAAGGGGTAAGCGAAATGGGTGCGGCAGATCTTCTCGTCGACGAAGTGGAAACACGCTGGCCACAACCAACCCAGAAATTACCGCCAAGCCAATTGCCGTGTAGTTCAAAATGTCGAGAAACGGTCCAGACCAAGCCATACCGATTGCCACTACCCCTTGCACAATGATCGCGGCGATCGGTGTCCCGCGTTCGTCATGCAGTCTGGCCGCGAACTGAGGAAACGCTCCGTCGTGGGCCATCGCAAACGCAATCCGCGGTCCGGACAGCATGTAAGCGCTCACTGAGGCGAGCATCCCGATACCCAAGAGTATCGCAACCACGCCAGCCACGCCTCGCCCGAACAGATGCACGGCAGCCAATTGAGCTACCGGTGTGACCTCGCCGTAACTCAGCTCGGTCATCGTCTGAGGATTCAATGCATAGACATACGTTAGATTTACAAGCAGATAGAGCACGACCACCGTCGCGCAGCCTGCGATCAAGCTCTTAGGTAGTAGCCTTTCCGGATAACGCACCTCGCCAGCAACGTATGCAGCAGCATTCCAGCCCGTGTAAGCATAACTGACGTAGATTAGACCAACCCCCAGCGTGAAGAACTCACTCGAGTCTGGCATGTGACTTTGAGCAAAGTGCGACCAATCGCCGCTGCCAAAGCTTAATCCAAGGACGACCAAGCCAACCAACAGCGAGAGCTTAAGCAACGTCGACATGACTTGCATGCTGGTGCTTTCGCGATGCCCCAAGCAGTGCACGATCATCAGCACAAGAATGAAAACGGTTGCCACGGCCGGTTCTAGGTAAGCCGCGATCGCTCCGAGATTGGCCTGTTCGAACAGTGGCGTGACTGGAATCAATAGGTAATTTGCAGCCAGTCGTCCGACCACCGCAGTCGGTGCCGCAAAGCCCAGGACAAACGTGGCCCAACCAACGACTATTCCCGCTTCCCGACCAAATGCCTCGCGCACGAAAAGATAATCGCTGCCTGCTCTCGGCAGCATCGTCGCCAGTTCGGCAATCGTGACGGTGCCGCAAAACGCCAAAATTCCGCCCAGCGTCCAAATTACCATCAAGCCAGCCGGATTGGCGGTATCTTTCAGCGTGAAGCCTGAGGAAGTCAGGATTCCGGCCCCAACCATGCTGGCGACAACCAAGAAATAGGCCGACCAGAAACCGAATTTCCGCGGCTGATTGGCCGCTGATTCAACGCCCACTTCCGCCGTTCGATGCGTATCAGAGGATTCTTGGGGCGAATCGAAAGAATTGTGCGTCATCGGCTGAACTATCGACTCCAAGGATAGATGGGACGCACATGAAAGAACCCGACCTTACCACTTTATCGTGACACCGTCGTTTACTTTCAGGCCCAGAAACTTCGCGGCACTATCGCCAATCAATGACAGTTCTAAATAACCGCTGTGGCCCAAGATAGCCACATAGGTCATTTCAGGTTGATCATGATCGGCTGGATAAATCCCCAACGTCGTATGCCCGCCACACTCAATCGAGGTCCGATCATCTCGCGGGACATCAACGAGCTTAGCGTGGTCCAGATCGGTAATAGCGTCGCCCGAATCGGATATCGAAACAACTTTTCCGGAGATGCGACTCGGCACGTTGACGTATTCCTGATGTGGGGAGGAGGAGGAATCTTGCGAGCGATTCTAGCCATCTTCGCGCATTTCGCCAAGCATCTTGTAGGGTTTAAGGGCGGAAAACCACCCAATCACGTGGATTCATGCGTGATCTTCACAGGCATTTCCGCTTGAATCCCGTACTTTTGGGCGGCATCCCCCTGAACAACAGACAGCTCCAGTTGTCCTGACGAACCGAATAACGCGACCAACTCTCCTGGCTCACGTTCACCGTAAGTCGATGAAATGCCGAAGACAACTTGGCCGGCGCCTTCGATTCGTATCGCTTGCGGATTCCAATCTTCCGGAATATCACGAGCGAAGATATTCGTCACCGAGTTACCGAACGAATCGGCGTAGACGAATCGCCCGTGAATTTCATTCTCCTCGACTCGAGCCAACACCGCCGCCGATCTCTCGGTCGCGACAAGCGGACGACTAACTTGTTCGCCGAGACTGTCCAGCGGCACTCCGCGTACTAAATGCGCGGCGGCGGGAACCATAATGTCACGACCATGAAAAGTGCTCGACCACTTATCGCCGTAGTACACCTGATTGTTGATCTCGAATACCGCTTCAACTCGAAAGCGGGAAGCAATCACGTCGAATAGTCCGTTATCCGGACCGATAATCACTTGCCCGTGGATCATTGCCGCGACGATACGTCGGGCAGTTCCCACTCCGGGATCAACTACCACAACATGGACTGTTCCAAGAGGGAACGCTTCAACCCCACGTAACAAGACCCAACTTGCTTGCGCGATGCTCTGTGGCGAAATGCTATGCGTCACATCAACAAGCCTGGCTTGCGGTGCCACTTTGAAGGCCGAAGCTTTCATTTCGGCAATGTAGAACGAGTCGGCCTGAAAGTCTGTGGTGAGTGCGATGATACCGTTGGGAGTGAACATGATGCCGACCGAGTTGAAGGGGACAAGCGCCTCATCTACCTTTGCCAGGTGCTCTTATTTTCCAGCGACCAAACTATCGCTAAAGTGGTCACCTGGCAAGCAATACTTTTCGAGGCCACGATGGACGAGATCAACCCTTTCGAGTCCCCTACAACACCAGAAGCCTCAGATGCCTCCGCCGAGAGAGGCGATGCTTGGCTTCGTATAACTCGACCTACGCAGTATCAGGATTATCTGCGCGCATACACCATCAAAGTTGACGGCAGACACCGTGAAAAGATTCGTGTCAACGAGACGATCACGATTTCCGTCGAGTCCGGAACGCTGTTGGTAATGGCTTCGATTGACTGGGCAAAGGCCCCGCCGCTCCTGGTAATCATCCAGCCGGGAGAAACCGTTGATCTGGAAGTACGAGGCGCCCTGCGAGGATGGAAGATTTTCCTCGCGTCCTATTACGTTTTCTTTCGCCCCGGCAAATGGCTGGAGCTTCGCCGCGTCGAGTCGGCCGCAGTGAACGACGGATAATAACCGCACGTTCAGCCCGACGCATTACATGTCCTTGACCAGTTCCATGCACTTGGCACGGAAGGTACCTGGATCGATATTTGGGTTCTTCTTTTTGGCTTGGCCAATAAGAGCACCAACCGCTTTCTGAACGCCGTTCTTCAAGTCCTCAACCGCCTTCGGGTTAGCCAACAACACTTCGCGAGCCAGATCATCGATGGCCGAATCATCGACCTTTTCGATTCCCATCTCCTTCATGATTGCCGGAGCGTCTTTGTCGCTATCGAGCATCTGAGTGAAGACATCTTTGGCCCGCGTGGTATCGATCTCTTTGTCCATGATCGCTTTAAGCAGCGTAGTCAGGCGTTCGACTGAGATCGGGAACTGCTCGAATTCGAGATCGCGTTCTTTCAGCACTCGCAGCACATCTTGCTGCACCCAGTTACTGGCCATCTTCGGATCGCCCGTCTTGAGTGCGAGAGCTTCATAGTAATCGACGGCAACGCGACCTTGATTGACGATCACGTCGGCATCGTATTCAGGAATTCCAAAGCCATCGTGAAGTCGCTCGCGGATCGCCAGTGGCAATTCGCACAGCGATTGCTGCACCGCCTCGACTTCCTCCGCCGTCGTGATTACCGGGGCAAGGTCAGGATCGGGGAAGTAGCGATAGTCGCTCGACTCTTCCTTCTCGCGTTGTGGACGCGTGACTTGGGCCTGATCATCCCAACCACGTGTTTGCTTGGGAGCATCACCGATGGTCTTTCCATCTTCTTTCCACGCGTCGTATTGCCGAGTGGCTTCATAGGCGATTGCCCGTTCGACCGCGCGGAAACTGTTCATGTTCTTGATTTCGACGATCGGCGTGGCGATCTTCTTCGGACCGTCGTTCTTGATATGCAGGTTAACATTGGCGTCAACTCGCAAGCTTCCTTCCTGCATGTTGCAGTCAGAAACGCCAAGGTACGTGAGAATCAGCTTCAGTTCGTTCAGGTAAGCCTTGGCTTCCAGCGGAGAACGCATGTCAGGTTGGCTCACGATTTCCAGCAGCGGTGTCCCGGTTCGGTTTAAGTCGACGCGTGTATCCGCTTTGCCAGCTGCCTCGTCGTGCATCGACTTACCAGCATCTTCTTCGAGGTGAGCACGGATGATGCCAACTTTCTTCGCCTCGAACTGCTGCTTGGGATCGCTAATGAAGAGATAGCCGTCTTCCGACATCGGCAGGTCGAACTGGCTGATCTGGTATCCCTTCGGCAAGTCGGGATAGTAATAGTTCTTACGATCCCACTTAGTGAAACGCGGCACATTCAAGTTGAGCGCACATGCGGTCTTCAAACCAAGCTGAAAAGCTTCACGATTCATCACCGGCAAGGAACCAGGCATCCCCAAGCAAACCGGACATGTCTGCGTATTAGGGGCCGCGCCAAACTTGGTACTACATCGGCAGAAGAGCTTCGTCTTCGTCGCCAACTGTACGTGAACTTCCAGCCCGATAATGATTTCGTAGTCGTCGCTCATGACTTTTCCTGGAATCGTTTCATCCATTCCCAAGAATATACATCCTTGGTTATTTCCTGTTACCGGTTTAGGGCCTCGCCTCGTTCATCGCCCGCAAACGGCCCCGACTCACTTACAAACTTGGCATCTTCGTATGCCAATCGGTGGCTTTCTGGAACATCTGGGCAGCTCGCAAGAGACGATCTTCCTCCAGGGCAGGTGCCTGCATGTGCATGCCAACCGGGAGACCACTGCCGGTCAGACCACAGGGGACCGAAATCGCCGGAATCCCGGCCAGGTTGGCAGTAACCGTGTACAAATCTTCCAAGTACATTGCCAGCGGATCGTTCGTTTTCGATCCGGCGGCGAACGCTGGGTTAGGTGCCGTTGGTCCGACGATTAGATCGACCGACTTGAATGCCTTGTCATAGTCCTCACGAATCAGGCGGCGAACCTTCAATGCTTTGAGGTAGTAGGCATCGTAGTAACCGGCACTCAGTGTGTAGGTACCGAGCATGATACGCCGCTTCACCTCAGGACCAAAACCTTCCGCACGGCTCTTACGATACATGCGAATCAGCGACGTATCCATCCGCTTCAATCCGACCTCGTCGCCCGCTGCCGTCAACGCGGCCTTCTCTTCCTCGAGCTCGGCCAGCATCGTTGCTTCATCACAGCGATGGCCGTAGTGGGCACTGTCAAACCGCGCCAAGTTACTGGAAGCTTCACTCGGGGCGATGATGTAATAGGTCGCGATCCCATACTTATTGTGCGGTAGCGAAATATCAACGACTTTCGCGCCGAGCGACTCGTACACTTTCACTGCTTCACGGACCGCTTTCTCAACGTCGCCATCGAGCCCTTCACCGAAGTGTTCTTTGACCATGCCGATTCGCAGGCCTTCCAGCGGCTGATCGACCGTTTTGCTAAACAGGGGACAAGCCACATCGGCCGAGGTCGAGTCGGCGGGATCGTGTCCACTGATCGCTTCCAGGAACAGTGCCGTATCTTCCGCCGTGCGTGCCATGGGACCGATCTGATCCAAGCTGCTGGCGAAAGCAATCAATCCAAACCGGCTGACACGACCGTAAGTCGGCTTCAAACCGACCACACCACAGAATGAAGCTGGTTGGCGAATCGATCCCCCGGTGTCGGTTCCGATTGACAGAGGGACCATTTGGGCAGCCAGACAAGCCGCAGCCCCACCAGACGAACCACCAGGAACCAGGCTGGTATCCCACGGGTTGCGTGTTTTGCCAAGTGCCGAGTTCTCAGTCGAGCCGCCCATCGCGAACTCGTCCATGTTCGTCTTGCCGATAATGACGGCGTCAGCTTCTTCCAGCTTCTTGATGACGGTGCTACTGTAAGGAGGCACGAAATTCTCGAGCATCTTCGAGGCACACGTCGTGACTTCACCTTCAGTGCAAAGTAGATCCTTGACAGCAACCGGAACTCCCGCCAGTTTGCCGAGCGGCTCGCCTGCTTTGCGTTTCTTGTCGACCTGCTCGGCCTTGGCTAATGCCTTGTCGTCCATCACCTTCAGAAAGGCGCCGATCTGGCTATCGTGCTGGCGAATCCGATCGAGGCAGGCCTTGGTCACTTCAACCGAGGTCACTTCACCAGATTCAAGCTGAGACAACAACTGGGTGGCGGACGCTTCGTACAAAGCCATCGTGCGTTTTGCCTTTTCTTTCCGTCAGATAATTTCGAGCCAGGGAAACGCTGGATCAAGTACCGGAGGCGAATCGTTGAATCGCCGCTGGGCATGCAGCCTGCAAACCGCCTATGATGCCGGAATTGGCTCGACTTGACTAGTCGTTGTAAGGACTTAGACCGGGAAACAGAAGTTCGTGCGGGCGAAAGTCGAGAGAATTATCCGCTGGCGTGGTGACCGGATCGATCAGACGCAGCACCCGAGAGTGCACACCGATATCGAGGGTCATGTTGACAGCTATGGATGCGCAAGATCGACAGGGCGACTTACTCACCCAACACGGCTGGGACGCGGAAGCATTCTTCGTCCCGTTTGGGTGCATTGGCCAGTGCGGCTTCACGCGGCAACGACTCGTGCGGGACATCTTCCGCAAAGATATTGTGCTGTTCGACGGCATGAGCCATGGGCTCGACGTCATCGGTGTTCACTTCGCCAAGAAGTTCGACGTACGAGACGATTTGACTCATCTGTTCGGTCATCGTTGTCAATTCGTCGTCTGAAAGACGAAGACGGGCCAGTAGTGAGACCTTTTCGACTTCTTCTCGGGTCAACGATGACATCGAACTTCTCCTGAATCCGTACGCAAGCAAGGGGCATGGCCACACTTGAGTGGCCATGACAACCGGCATTTAGCGACCGCGTTCTTCCGAAGGAAGCTTGAAGGGGCGATGACGCACAACCTTCTTCACGTAACCGCTACGGATGCACTGCGTGCAAACTTTCAGCTTCTTGTGTTCGCCATCTGGCATGACAGCCTTGGCAGTCTGCAGATTTGGCTTGAACTTACGACGGGTAATACCCGTGATCTTGGTACCGACACCGCCCAGGTACTTTGCCTTACCGCGGAGGGTAACCTTGTTGCCCATGCTGTGGCCCTTGCCACAAATTTCACACACGTTGGCCATTGCCAGCGACTCCTAGACGGTCGTCTATTGCTTGATACGAAACGGACCAATTTACCAATTGAGAGGCGAGTTCGCAAGGCGTCGACGCGTGGCAACTTATCGCATTTGCCCCGCTAGTCGTTTCGCCAGCAACTACTTCGGCATAGGGTACTTACGACAGACTTCCAGAATTTCTTCTAAAACCAAGCCGTTGGTACCAATTCCGTCGCCACTGTAAATGGTCGACTCGCCGGTCCAGCTTGTGAAAGTACCGCCCGATTCTTCCATGATGGGCTGAAGTGCCGCAGCGTCCCAAATGCTCATCATTGGGTCGATCATGGCCACAGCACGGCCGGTGGCCACCAGCATGTAGCCGTAACAATCGCCCCAAGTCCTTGTAACGAAAGACCTTTCCTCAAGTTCCAAGAAGCCTTGAGTGGAGTTCCGCTTGTTGAAAGTGCTGACCTGCGAGGTCACCAAAATCCCTTCTTCCAGGGTAGCGGTCTTGTTGACCTGGGCTTTCACTGGCTGACGATTCGGCTGCTCGTACCAGGCTCCCTGCCCTTCAGCGGCCGAGATCATTTCGTCCAAACCTGGGATGTAAACTACGCCAACGCGTGACTTCCCATCTTTCTCGACACCAATCATCGTGCCGAACAGAGGAACCCCTGCGATGAAGGCCTTGGTTCCGTCGATGGGGTCGACAATCCAGTTGTATCCGGTGGTCCCTTCTTCGCTACCAAACTCCTCGCCGATGATCCCGTCGTCAGGGAACTCTTCCTTAAGCCCCTTGCGGATAATCTTTTCCGCGTTCTGGTCTGCGATCGTTACGGGAGATGCATCTTCCTTCTTTTCGAAAGAGAGATCTGCACGCTGGAAGTGTTCGAGCGTGCTTTTGCCTGCGACCCGAGCCAAACGACGGGCCGCTTCTAAACGCTTTTCGAGATCATTTTGTGAGGTGTTCATGGACATGAGAATAGAATGGTCGCCTCAGCGGAACAAGCCCCCGATTCGACATCATCGATCCAAAACTTCCATCACCTCGCCATCAATGTCTCAAACTCGAATACGTCCTTAGATAGGATGCACCCGACTAGGCGCAGGAGAACCACTTCCTACGACCGCTTCAGCCTGCGCTGCTGCCAGCGGCGAGTTCATCTCTTCCGATTCACTCTCGGTGCTTTCCACAGCCGGGGCGGTAATCAAATGAGAGATCTTAATCGACTCCAGCTGTTTTCGAGCGGTCGCGGTCACATCCTGGAGTGCCTTCTGGAGATTCACATGCGTGATATCATCCGGCGCGGCAGGTAGGGGCAACTTGGAATCCAACGGCCCCTCGATCGCTTCAATAACGTCGAGCAAAGAGATGTCTTCAGGCGAACGGATAAGCATATAGCCTCCGTCAACGCCGCGTGTGCTACGAAGAACCCCATGGTTTACCAGACTACGAAGGACCTGAAGCAGAAAACGCTCCGGCATATCTCCCTTCGAGGCAATCTGGCTACAAGGTACCGGAGTATCTGAATCCGACACCGCCAACTGCATGGTTGCCTGTAATGCATAGGCAACTGTTCTCGATAATTTCATTCCACTGCCCTCTTTCTTGATGGAACGATCGTGAGATCATACGTACAGGTGATTGATTGAAAAAACTCAGTCGATAACACCTCTTCTGATGCTTCCGATGATCCAACGCAACGTAAGCATTAGCCGCCTGCCTTTTCCTTTGCCGCTCTAAAAACGATTCGGAGCGATATCATGAGCCACTTGCCGTCTAGCAGAAAAACTGCCAGCTACGAACTTCTTCATGAAAGCATAGTTTACAGAAAAGACCAGCGAACTTGCTTACACCCCAAACGCGGTAAAAGTGGAGAATACGCCTATTTCATAGGGCTTTCAAGTCAAATATCTGCGGGTTTTGCCGTTTTGAACAAAATAATAATCGCGGCAGCCATGGTAAGGGGGACAAGCCCCGCTAAGAGACCGCCTAGTGGTCACAGAATACCCAGAGGCCATTTCTAATAAGGAATGGATTCGATTTTACCACTAATCAGACAGGCAGAAATCGCACGTTTAGCGCAACGCTCTTGCGCATCGAACGCGGCGGTTGCCGAATAACTGATCAACCAGAGGTTGTTTAGTGGCCGGTCGCGGCGGCGTCTGATTCAGACGCGGCTTTCGGAGCGATAAAGAAAGAATGCCACAGCATAAGCCCTGCTCCGACAACCAACAGAGAGTCAGCCACGTTGAAATTCGGCCAGACGTATTGATCGTTGTACCGAAACAAGATGAAGTCTCGAACGGCCGCTTCGCCCCAAATTCCGAGTCGATCGTAGAGGTTACCGAAGATTCCGCCGGTGATCAGTCCGAGAGCGGTAGTCAGCAGCCAATCATGAGCCGCCTTGGCTACAAATAGCCAATATAGAATGCCAATAGCCGCCACAACCGAGAACACCGCAAACACCGGCGTGTAGCCTTGGCCTAGCCCAAAAAGTGCCCCCTTATTTAAGGACGTCTGAAAACCAACGTACGGCTCGATGAACCAGAAGTACTTGTTCTGCCCCGGTTGGCCCAGCCAAGCAAACACGGCCGCTTTACTCCACAGATCAAATCCACACCCCAGGATACTCAGCCCGAAGAACAACACATAACGGCTCAGCGGAACCGCCGAAGATTGGCTATCCACGTGATTCTTGGTCTCGCTCGGTGGCGCAGTCGATGCAGTAGTGGGTGTAGGGGATGGCATTGAGTCGCGACTTTTTGATTCGATGTCCACATTCAACGCACGCACCATACTCGCCCTTCTCGATCCTCGCCAGGGCAGAATCAACCTCTGCTAGCGTTGCCTGCTCGGCTGCCAGAAGATCTAACGAGAACTCTTGTTCGTAGTTGTCCGACCCAATATCGGCCATGTGGATCGGCATCTTGGAAAGATCCCCTGAAGCTTCGCGGCCTGTGCGATTCAGCGCACCATCCGCCAGGTGATTGGTGTCGCCGACCAGCCGAGCTCGCAGCATTCGCAGCGTTTCCTGATACGGTCGAGCTTCCTCGGCGGTGTAAGCACCTTTGCCTGAACCTGTTTTTGCCATGATGATTCTCGCGAAGCGGGGCTATCGATGCCTTTGGTACCCTTCCAGTGGGCAGGATCTTTAGTGTAGAGCGTTCAGACAGACGGGGTCAAACTGTCGGGCTGTTTTTCATGAGGTTTGCTGCAATAACCAAGGAGCGTCTGAGCGGGATGTCTTTGACGAAGTGGGCGGGGTAACCTTTTTTCCTCCCGAACCGTTCTTTTCTGATAGCGTCCAACTCCGGTAGAATCGCATGCGTGTCCTAGACTTAACGGCACACCCTCATTTTCGGGCAAACTGCGGCGCGGCGACGCGTCTCCCGCGATTACCGAAACCCTTTGACCATAAGCATTTCAAAGCGTGACCACGACTCCTGCGGCTTTTCAACGGTGCATTTCGCCCGAATGCGGCCAGACCTACGATCTTTCCCAAACCTTGGTGGCTTGCCCTGAATGTGGTGATCTGCTGGATATCGCTTACGACTGGGATCGCTTGGCACCGCCCAAGACCTGGAAGGATATCGAAGCGAATTGGGCCAAACGAACCAATCCTCTCAACTTCAGTGGTGTATGGCGATTCCGTTCGCTGTTCCCTTTCGCCACGGACGAGCAAATCGTCACGCTGGGTGAAGGGCAGACACTGCTGCAACAAACCGACGACGTCGGCAAGTTCGTGGGACTCGATGCTGGCAAGCTTCATCTTCAATACGAGGGGATGAACCCGAGCGGTAGCTTCAAAGACAACGGCATGACGGCCGCGTTCACACATGCCCACATGGTCGGCGCGAAACGGGCAGCTTGTGCTTCGACTGGTAACACTAGTGCCTCGTTGGCGATGTACTGCAGCGTGACCCGACTGATGAAAGCAGTGATCTTCATCGGCAGCGGCAAAATCTCTTACGGCAAGCTATCGCAAGCCCTCGACTACGGTGCTCTCACCTTGCAGATCGCTGGCGACTTCGACGACGCGATGGCGCGCGTGAAAGAAGTCAGCAAGGATATGGGCATTTACCTGGTCAACAGCGTGAACCCCTTCCGTCTCGAAGGACAGAAGTCGGTCATGTTCCGCGTACTAGAAGCTCTGCAATGGGAACCGCCAGATTGGATCGTTGTTCCTGGTGGCAATCTCGGCAACAGCAGTGCCTTCGGCAAGGCGTTCGCAGAACTAAAAGAACTCGGACTGATCAACCGTATTCCTCGCTTGGCGGTAATTAATGCCAGTGGTGCTGATACGCTCGATCAGCTGTATAACAATCAAGACGTTCGCTGGAACGAAGGTAAGTATCCGCGACACAAAATTGCGGCTTACTACGAGAAGATGGACGACGAGAACCGCAAGGCCTCGACCTTGGCCAGCGCAATCGAAATCAATCGTCCCGTGAACCTGCATAAATGCCTGCGAGCATTAAGCGACTGCGATGGCGTTGTGCGTCAAGTTTCCGACCAGGAGATCATGGACGCCAAGAGTCGCGTTGGCTCGGGCGGTATGGGCTGCGAGCCAGCAAGTGCTGCCAGCGTAGCGGGTGCCAAGATCTTGCGCGAGCAAGGGATCATCGCACCGAGCGATCGTGTCGTCTGTATCCTTACAGGTCACCTGTTGAAAGATCCGACCGCCACGGTTGCTTATCACACGACCGATCAGGATACCTTCAACAGCGTATTGGGAAGTCGCGGAGTTAAAAGAGCCACGTTCGCCAACCGCGCTGTTGCCGTAAAGAACGACATGAACGATATCGTTCAAGCGATTCAGCTGTACGGCTAATCTGTCTGCTCGCTCGTAGAGAGCGAAGACTGGTATGTGGGATCATCCCTCGAACGATTCACTCATCCTCTTTGGGTAGCATGCCTTCGTCTGCGTGGGCATGCATTTTCCTCAACGTAGAAAGAATACTCATGCCTACGAAAGTTGCCATCAACGGGGCCGCAGGCCGAATGGGTCAACGCTTGGTCGCGTTAGGCTGCCAGGACGAGTCTTTGGAACTGGTCGCATGTTTCGAATACACCGGCCATCCCAAGTTCGGCAAAGATGCCGGCGAAGTTGCTGGCGTGGGTGAACTTGGCTTGCACTTGATCGAAAAAACCGACGAGCCATACGATGCGATCATCGACTTCTCCGTTCCGGAAGGTGCTCATGCGGCAGTCGAACGAGCCGTTGCCGCGAAGGCCGCATTGGTGATGGCCACCACTGGATTGGAAGATGAACACAAAGCCAAGATCCGCGAAGCCGCCAACGTGATTCCCGTCGTTTGGGCTCCCAGCATGAGCACGACGGTAAACTTGACGATGAAGCTGTGCGAGATCGCTGGGGAAGCACTCAAGGACATCCCAGGCGGTGCCGATGTTGAGATCCTGGAACGCCATCACCGCTTCAAGGAAGATAGCCCGAGCGGAACCGCTTTAAGATTTGGTGAACTTATCGCGGATAAAATGGGAATCACGCGACACATTCACGGACGGGAAGGACGCCCAGGTGCTCGGCCACACGACGAAATCGCTTATCACGCAATTCGAACTGGCGATAATCCCGGCGAACATACAATCATCTTCGGCCTCTTAGGCGAAACAATCGAGTTGACCGTTCGTGCGAGCAATCGCGACTGCTACGCCAGCGGAGCCCTGCAAGCCGCTAAGTTTGCTGCAGGCAAGAAGCCAGGCTTGTACAATATGAACGACGTGCTGGGCTTATAGTTTTACTGAACGAGGAATATCGGATGTCGCACCACTTTGTCTCCCTGATCGTGCTGGGCATCCTTTCGGTTACGGTTGTCAGTCAGGCAAATGCTGCCGAGCCCAATCCTCTTTCCTGCGCGCATGCCCATAACGACTATTACCACCAGCGGCCGCTGTTCGATGCGCTCGACCAGGGATTTACGAGTGTGGAAGCCGATGTCTTTCTCGTTGGTGATGAACTACTAGTCGGTCACTTTCGCAGGGAACTGCGTCGTGACCGTTCGCTGGAATCACTCTACTTGGCTCCGCTGAAGAAACGGATCGAAGCAAATGCTGGTCAGGTTTACTCTGAACCTGCCCGTATGATCCTGCTCGTCGACATCAAAGAGGATGGTGCGGAGGCCTACGCGGTGCTCGATAAACTGTTGACGAAGTACGCCGATATCGTCTCGGTCACTAAGGATGGTGAGTTTCATCAGAAAGCCCTTACCGTGATTATCAGCGGCGATCGCGCCCAGAAGGAGATCGCGAAATCGAATCCACGCTATGCTGGTATCGATGGTCGCGTTTCCGATTTATACCGCGAAGCTCCCAGCGACTTGCTGCCCCTGATCAGTGACAATTGGAACAACCACTTCAAGTGGAAGGGAAGCGGCGAGATGCCAGCGGCGGAGCGTGAGAAACTAAAGAGCATTGTCGATAGGTCTCACGCCAAAGGACGCAAGGTCCGCTTCTGGGCCACCCCTGAGAATTCACGCGTGTGGGCGGAACTCCACCAAGCCGGAGTCGATCTGATCGGCACCGATCAATTGGAAAAGCTGGCAGAATACTTGAATGCAGCCCCTGAGAAGGACGAGGGGACTTAATTCGCGTCTGGCACGTCGGTTGCACCTTCTCCTGGTAAAAAGTGACTTCAGGGAGAATCGCCATGACGAAGCCAACTCAGAAATCAATCGCCAAGACTGTTCTCAATACCCATGGCGAAACCTACTCGCAACAAATCGGAATCCGCCTGAAGAACGCGCCTGCCCCCCTCTTTCAACTTCTCAACGCGTCGCTCTTGATGAGCGCGCGGATTGCCTCAGATCAAGCCGTCGAAGCTGCCACCGCTCTGCGGCAGGCCAATCTCGATACACCACGCAAGATGGTCGATACCAGATGGCAAGATCGCGTAGAGACGATCACCGACAACGGCTACAAACGCTTCGACGAACGAGGCTCAACGCAGCTCGGAAAAACGGCACAGTTTCTGATCAAGCGTTATGATGGTGATTTACGCAAACTTCGCGATGAGGCTGGGAACGATGTCGCGAAACAGCAGCACCTTCTGCAACAGTTCCAAGGAATCGGACCCACTGGAGCTGATATCTTCCTGCGCGAAGTTCAGGGTGTTTGGAGCGAAGTCTACCCCTATGCGGATGCCAAGGTAACCCAAGCGGCTCGCAAACTTCAGCTTCCAGCAGAAGCGAAGAGTCTGGCTAGGCTTGTCGCTCGGGTCGATTTTCCAAGATTCGTGGCAGGGCTCGTTCGTATCGAACTAGCCAACCAACATTATCAGATCCTTCAGCACGCGGCTTAGTACCTTACTGCACCCAGCCAGCTTCGCGGATACCGCTTCCTTCGACGCCTGTTAGCGAGTCCCCTAACTCCTCACGAATTGGCTCGGCCAGCTTCTTGAGTCGAGCCACGACCTCCGGGTACTGGGCAGCGAGATTGTTCGTTTCACCTGGGTCCTTAGTAATGTCGAACAACGACAACTCGATCTCCTCGACACGGCCTCCATGTCGACTTGCGATACCTTCAATACCGCTCTGCGTAATCGATTGGGCTTGATTCTTGCCCCAATTGGAAGGCTTGCCACCTTTGCCAGGCTCACCGGCAACGGTGATGTAGGGATGCGGGAAATGAAGCTTCCATTTACCACTTCGCACTGCTTGCAGCCCGGTTCCTCCGTAGAAGAACAACGCGTCGTGGGGTGACTTGGCATTCTCTTCGCCTAGCATTACCGCGCTGATATCCACACCGTCGATCTTTTTCATCGGCATCTTTCCTCCGATGATCTTGGTGAGCGTAGGTACTAAATCGATGGCCATGAGCGGCTCGGCACAAACACGATCAGCTGGGATATGACCAGGCCAGCGCATAATGCAGGGAACTCGCACTCCCCCTTCAAATGTCGTGAGTTTTCCTTCGCGGAAAGGACCTGCCGAGCCCGCATGCTCTCCGTAGCTTGGCCAAGGGCCGTTGTCGCTGAAGAAAATGACGATTGTATCGTCGGTCAGTTTCAAGCGATCGAGCGTTCGCATGATTTCGCCGACACTCCAGTCGACCTCTTCGATCACATCCCCATACAGCCCGTGTTCGGTGCGACCGCGAAATTCTTCTGAAGCGAAAATTGGCACATGCGGCATGATGTGGGGAACGTACAAAAAGAAAGGGCGTTCCGCGTTGCGTTCGATAAATGAAACGGCCTTTTCGGTAATTCGCTTGGTGAAGAGCGTTTGATCTGGATCAAGCTCGATTACCTTCTCCCCTTCGTATAACGGAAACGGCGGCATCTCGTCCGCCAAGACGGGATGATATTTCGTGTTGTCGTTCGAGTAAGGTGTGCCAAACCATTCATCGAAGCCGTTGCGTGTCGGCCAGAATTCCATCACGGTTCCTAGGTGCCACTTTCCCATTCCGGCCGTGGCATACCCCATGTCTTTGAACATCTCTGGAAGCAGGTATTCGTCCGGATGGATTCCATTCTTACTCGTATGGTTAAGCGCGCCTTGCAAGCTGAGCCGGTTTGGGTAACAGCCACTTAAGAACGCCGCACGGCTGGCCGTGCACACGGGCTGAGCCACATAGAAGTCGGTAAACCGAGTTCCTTGCTTCGCCAGATGATCGAGATTGGGCGTCGCGAAGTCTTTCGCTCCCTGGCTGCTCATATCAGCGTAGCCCATGTCGTCGGTCACTATAAGAACGACATTTGGCAGACGCTCTTCAGCGGCGATTAACGGCGGGGCTAAGAAACTGACGAGGGTTAGCGCAAGCAAACAATTCTTCATGGCAGGGGGCATCGCAACGAGAAGGGGTGAAGGGGAAGCAGGCAACTGGGCGCCTGCGGCATGAGAACTTCACTCTAAGTTCCCCGTCTAGGTGCGTCAACCAACAACCCCGCGCAGAAAAAAGGCCTGAATAACCAAGGTTCCCAGAAGTCAACTTCCAGGAAACCACGCTATCCAGGCCTCGTCGCGTTGGATTCTCGCTTGACCGATCAGGCCGCGATCAAGTTCCTCCTTGCGCTCGCTTCCGCTGTTGGGCAGCTGCGTCCAGTTTTTGGCTCGATTGCAACTCATTCCCTTTCAAGTCCAAATTCAGCGTAGGATCGCTCTCGCTGATCTTCATTTCCAAAGTCGATTCGGAGTTGAATTCCGGCGGAATGAACTGGAACATGATCGGTTCTGGCTCGGGGATCCGCTCGGTCGGGGCAGTCTCGCCAATCTTCTTCTGCGCGGTCACTTTCACCCGCCGACTTCCAGGCAGCGTGCTAAGTGTGAACTTGCCGTCAGCAATCTCAGCACTAGCGAACTGCCCTTCCCCGTTGAGCGGCTGCAATTCGACGTAGCCGTTTTCAATGGGGGTTCCATTCCAGGTTGCAGTGCCCTCGATGTGAACCTTTCCATCGGAATCACACCCGATGGCCATGGGAGCCAAGGCAACGATTAGTAGTGCCGACCAAAGGCCGTTTGTCTTTGTCACGGATAAGGTACCCCATTGATAGAGTGAACACATGAAAGCTAAGTGATATAGTCAGTGGCGATTAATACTCACCGATCACTTGCCCATCGCTCCGCGAGCCGAGCCAACGCCACGAGTTCAATTGAACCGTTTCCGAGACGAATCGAACCGAGCCGTCGGTCAGGGCGACGTTCACGCCACCAGGATGCCAGCTTCGAGCAGCAACCACGTTCGCTCCCCAGTCCCAATCGGCGTGCTGGGTACACTTCGCTCCTAAGTTGCCGCCCAGGTTGGTATGACAGCGATTAGTGCGATCATTTGCATCAGCATTTGGAGTCAAGTAGGTCGTGAAGCCAGCACCCATCGCGACTTGAGTTCGTCCGAGCGAACTCCAAGTGTTCTCCGTGGCTGGTGTAATGATCTCAGAGAACAACAAGGTATTTGAGAGACCATCGGTACAATCTCGCAAACCGGCTTTCTTCTCGGGCACGAACATACCAGCCTTGCCTGCGTAACCATCGACAACATTCCAGGGGGTACCCGAGTTGAAGTTCGAGTCACCGTAGCAAACCACGTAGTTATGCAATGCGTTCTGCCAGTTGTCGATTCCTTCTTCCTGAATCTTGGTGTCATCCGAAGGACAGAGCATGCCTGTGAGCAATTCTTTGCGACAGTTACCGCCACGGTATGCAGCTCCGTTGATCTTTTCTTCAAAGTTCAGTTGCTCATACATCGCGTTTTGTTCGATGAACGGCAAGATGTAGCCGTACCACGACCAGGAATCACGTCCATAGTTGTGTGGGGCTCCGTTGCCGTAGCTACCAGCGGGCAGGTTTCCATAGGTATCGTGAAAATTGTGCATCGCCAAGGCCAGCTGTTTTTGCTGGTTGGTGCACTGCATTCGGCGAGCTGCTTCACGAGCTTGTTGAACGGCTGGTAACAGTAAAGCAATCAACACACCGATGATGGCGATCACCACCAGCAGTTCGACGAGCGTAAAGCCATGCCGCACGCGGCGACGAATTGGCTGTGACGACTTGATGAGCATAAGAAAACCTTTGTGTTTGCAATGACGGGAGTGAGCACTCAGACGCGGTCGTTGACACCCGCAGTGAGAGTCAAACCGAGTCCAGAAACACCAGACCAAAACGAAGGGATTAGATGAAAAGTAAGCCGACCTGGCGTCACGTTTCACTTGCGGGTAGCCGAAGTAAATCTTCGCCTAAAGGTAACAGACAAGCCGACACCACAAGCTAACGAGCGAGTAATTCAAATTAGCACTACAAAACAATATTCTCAATGAATTATTATTCAACCAAACCTCACGAATTCACATGTAAATTTGCAAGGCTTGATGTCGTAAATCTCTAAGAAAACGGACGGTTCTCCCATGCTGGCTTGCGGACACGTCGCCAATCTTCAAGACAGAAATCTGACAAATTGAGTTGCAAGTGAGAGGCTTCCAAGGCAAGAATGCTTGAGATACTCCCCTCCCCATCCCTTTCCGCCTACTTAATGGAATTCTCTCCATGCGTTTCTCCCATCTTGCACTCGTGTGGGTGTTGGCCGTCTGCGCCGTAACCGAAGCGGCTGATCGACCAAACGTGTTGTTCATTGCCGTGGACGATCTCCGGCCAGAAATCGGCTGCTACGGAATGCCGCACATCCGTTCCCCCAACATCGATCGACTTGCGTCGACGGGAACCGTGTTTGAACGAGCTTACTGCATGGTCCCCACATGTGGCGCTTCTCGGGCCGCCTTAATGACCAGCATTCGCCCTCATCCAACGCGATTCATCAATCATTTGGCATGGGCTGAGAAGGACGCCCCCGGAATCACCACGCTAAATACACATTTCAAAAACAACGGTTACACGACTATCTCCAACGGAAAGATCTTTCATCATCCGACCGACAGCGAGGTAGGTTGGTCGCAGCCCGCATGGCGCCCGAAAGGTCCGACATACAAGCTGGAAGAGAGCCTGGCCGCCGCGAAAACGACACCCAAAAAGCGAGGCCCCGCATACGAATCAGCCAACGTGGAAGACGATTTCTACAAAGATGGCAAACTAGCTAACAAGGCGATCCAAGATCTGCGTCGCTTGAAGAAGGAAGGCAATCCATTCTTCTTGGCCGTTGGCTTCTTCAAGCCGCACCTTCCGTTTGTCGCTCCCAAGAAGTATTGGGACCTGTACGATCCTGAAACGATCCATTTGCCCGAAACCTACCATCGTCCAAAGAACGCGCCCGACGCCGCGATTCACAACTCTGGCGAGTTGCGAGCCTACGCGGGAATTCCTCGTAAAGGTCCTGTGAGCGACGAAACCGCCCGGAACATGATCCACGGCTACTATGCTTGTGTCAGCTACACCGACGCCAACATCGGCAAGCTGCTGGACGAGCTCGACCGGTTAGATCTCGCGAACGACACGATCGTTGTTCTGTGGGGCGACCATGGGTGGAATCTGGGTGAGCATACGTTGTGGTGCAAACACTCCTGTTTTGAAACTTCGATGCATGCCCCGCTTATCGTGAAAGTCCCTGGTAAGTACGCTGGACAGAAAACGGCGGCGCTGACCGAGTTCATCGATATCTATCCTTCGCTATGCGAATTGTGCGGTCTCGAGGTACCCGAGCATTGCCAAGGCGAAAGCTTCGTTCCCCTTTTGAAAGAACCGACTGCGAAAGGCAAACCGTTCGCGATTGGTCGCTTCGGGACCGGTGACACGATCCGCAGTGATAACTTCCGTTACACCGAATACTCCGGCAAGCAACAAGATGTCGAGGCCAAGATGCTTTACGATCACGAACACGATCCAGCCGAGGACAATAACGTCGTCAATCGCCTGAAGCTGAAGGAAGACGTCCAGCAACTCTCCCAGCAGCTAAACGAACGAAAGGGCAAGAAATAGGCAAACGCGATGCTGCCAGATTGTGAATCGCAAGGAAAACGCGGGGCGGGTTGTAGGAGCTGTATTGGCTTCTACCCCGACCTCCGGGCGGCTTAGTTGCACAATCCGGATAATAATCTGAGTGAGCATTAAACATTAGCTAACTACTGAACTAGCATTTCTCAACCAGCGCAACCAGTGCTGTTTTGTCGGTTATTTCCACCCCGTAGTTCGTAGTTCCGTTCAATAACCATGTTTGGCCTGATTCCCGCGTCGCTCTTTTCCTTCTTTTCCCGATCCAAGACCGTTGAGCCGGTGGCTTGCGATAATCGAAACGATGCCTTGCTGGCGGCAATTGATCGCTCGGCCCTGCTAATCGAACTCGATCTCTCAGGACGGGTGCTCACGGCTAACGACAACTTCCTGGAAAAGTTCGGCTACACGCTTCAAGAATTACAGGGGAAGCATCACCGCAAGCTAGTCTTCGAGCGATATGCTGCGAGTGACGAATATCGTTCGTTTTGGCAGGAGCTAAAGTCGGGAACGTTCCAATCTGGTACCTTCGAGCGAATTGCCAAGGATGGGTCTACGGTGCTGCTTCAAGCCACTTACAATCCGGTTTGCGACGAAGTTGGCAAGCCGATCAAGATTCTGAAGATCGCAACCGATATCAGCCAGCAACTCGAGGAACGGCGAGAAGAAACACGTCAGCGGAACATGATCGAGAATCTACCTCTCAACATCATGTTCGCCGACCGTGATCTGATTATCCGTTATATCAATCCGACATCGCTTCGGACTTTCCAAAAAATTCAGCACTTGCTGCCCGTTTCCATCGACCAAATTGTCGGTTCCTCGATCGGCCTGTTCCATCAAGATCCAAGCCATCAAGCGAGGCTGCTAAGCGACCCAAAGAACCTTCCTCTGCAAACACAATTTCAGCTGGGTGACGAGACGATCGAACTGAACGTCTGTGCCATCTACGACCAGGCAAGCCAGTACATCGGGCCGATGGCATCGTGGAACATCATCACCGAGCAGACTCAAATTCGAGGGCAAATTGGGTCGCTGGCGGACGTCGGGCACACGGTTGCCGGTAACGTGGGAGAAATGGCGGCCGCGATCGAAGAGATCAGCGACCGAATCAGTCGCAACGCGGAACTCGCTCAGGAAACGGATGAAGAAGTGGTTTCTGCAGGAACCTCGATTCGTCAGCTTTCCGATTGCAGCCAAGAGATCGACGGCATCGTTATGGCGATCCGCGAATTGGCTGAACAAACCAATCTGTTGGCCTTGAATGCTACCATCGAAGCGGCCAGGGCGGGGGAAGCCGGGCGCAGCTTTGCGGTGGTCGCCTCAGAAGTAAAATCGTTGGCAACAAGCACGTCGGCCGCTACCAAGGATATTGCCGACCGTGTGGCGAGGATTCGTCAAAATATTGATTCGGTGGTCTCGGCCAACGATCATATTACGTCGAGCGTCGCGGAAGTGAACCTAAATACCAACACCGTCGCCGCCGCGATTGAAGAGCAAGGCGCCATCGTCCACGGCATGAAGAGCACCGCTGACCACCTGGTCCACTTGGCGGAAGAGCTAAAGAAGCTGTAAGGACCTGAACCTTCTTCCGCGTTGGCGCGTCTCCTAAGTTCAAGCCCTTACCCTTGAACTGACACTGAATCGGAGACCATCGTGGACCACTCCGAAGTCTTCGACGCGTTGCGCGAGATTTTAGCCAAAACGAAGATTCCCTGGCGTGAGATTCGCGAAGGACTCGTCCTCGAGTTTGTCGATGGCTGTGACATCTTTCTGGTCGACGATCGAGCGATCGAGGCTTCCCGTAAGAAAACCGCGCAAGCTGTCGCTGTCGATTTATTGGCGGCTTTTCAGAAACTCGATAAGCGCCGCACAGCAGTCCTGTTGGGACTACGACACTGGGCTTCTGAAACCGACTGCGCCATCGCTTTTAGCAGTTCGGGAAGCTGGGCGTTGGAACAGCATGGAGGAACTTCTTTCCTCCATGTCGGTCACTCCCTCACCGATTTGATCCGTAATCAGGGAGCGGAATCCGCGCTGCAACAACTCTTGAAGCAGCACTACTTTGATGCCCCGACGGTGGCCGATCTTCGTCGACTGATCGCCTACAAGACGCCTCCTCGCGAGGAACGTCCAACCCAGAATGATCCTGATGAACTCGCTGTACACCTCAAGGAAATGATGCGCACGCGAACCGACGAGGAATTGCAGGAGGCACGCCTCACTCATCGTCGCAAGAGATCTCAGTACGATCTCGCAGAGCGACTACGCGAACGCCTAGGCGAAGAGCGAGTTAACGTGGGCTGTTGCCTTCCAAAAGATATCATCCAAATCGATTTTACGGACGGCGAGAGCTTCTTTGCCTTTCATAGTTCACCCGCGCACTTGAAGAAATTGGTCTCCCAGCATGGCACTATCGAAGCGGTCGTCGACTATCTGCATAACAAGTTCACCCGAATCGATCAGGCCCGTATTCAGACATTGCAGGCATTGGATAGCCTGCTCGCTAATCGCGGGTGTTTCAAGGATGATTCCCAGTGGAATCGAGAAGGATGGTGGTACGGCACGTCTCATCAGCAATACCACGTCGATCCCGGAGTGCCTCTTACTCGCAAGCTGAATCGGCAGTCGCGAGCCGAATTCATTCAGAAGTGGTGCGAGGAAAACCAGGTCGCTCCAACCGTTTCGATCGAAGAGATCGAAGCTGCGTTGACTCAACCCCCATCCGAAATACCTCGACGCATGCTGCCGCCAGTGTCGTACGAGGCAGGTCCGCAAATTCCCCAGTTGGAATCGTGGAACTTCATGCACGTTGATCAGGTCGCGAGAGAATGGATCGATACCTTTCGCACTGAAGCCGAGAAACCAGAAACGAAACAGCAAACGTTCCCGATAGGAACGCTTCACTATTGGGACGAACCACAGTGGTTCGCCAGAGAAAGCGATACCTGGGTGGACGATGCATGGTGGATTGAACGCGCAGGCCTTGCTTGGGAAGCGGCCGAGGCGCGTCGCAAACCATACATAGCTTCCCAGCAATCTGCGACCATTTTGCTGGCCTATGGTGATGATCGTCCACGAGAACGGGTGATCAAACGCTATCAAGAGATGGGCTTTTATCATCCCGAAGCGATCGAGGATGGCTTGGCATGGGTACTCGAAGGGGAACTCCCCTGGTCGATGCTCGACTATGACGACTTCGAGTTCCCCGTTCAACTTGGGAAAGTTCCGCCGCAGCAGGCACGACGAGTTGCAATCGAACTACGTGAGGCGTTAGATAACGATTCAAACGAATTAAATGATGTCGACGACTTTGATGCACTGCGTAATTTTGCCAAAGTCGATCGTCTCTCGGCCGAAGAGTGGCTCGCCCCGCATGAGATCGAACAGGTACACCAGTGGTGCTTGTGTTGGGCATCCGCGACCGATGACCCGGCGCAGTTTTGGGATACTTATCCTTTGCAGATCGCGACAACGTTCGCTTGGACCGATGTCGCCGACCGCATCGAACAAAATCCGATTACGCCGACTAGCTTGCTAAGTGGTGAACCTGGTAGTTGGTATTTGGCAGACTTTGTCCTTTGGCTCAGCCGACTAAATCCAAACCGTTATGCGGCACGCTGGGCAGCTTACCTGCTGGCAGTGAACGCGGAGGCGGCCTCGCATCAATCGGTGGCCAAGATCACCAATGACTTGTTCCGCGGATCGAACAAGAAGCTATTCCCTGATCAGAACGAGGTAATTCGCGAACTAACGGTGGGACACATAAAAGCCCAGCGAGCTCGAAAGCTGGCTGCAGCAATTGCGTGGCACCGCTGCCGCGAAGCTGGCACGATCGGCTAGAATGAAACAAGCCAAGAAAATCACTTTCCCGATAATCTGTTTCAGCAAGACTTTAGCTTCATGGCAAAGTGCGACGAAGGTTATTTGTGCGATGTTTGCGGCCAGCCGGTCGAGCGGTTGTTCGAGAGCGATCTCTATCTACGTTACGTGGTTGGCATGCTCGATCCGGAAGTGCTCCACACCACGCCAGAACGGCACGTAAAGTGCAACCCGGCTCTGGCCCAGTTCATCGTGCACGAAAAATTCAAACCGGTTGAGTGCCCAGGAGATTTCGATAAGCGAAACCTGGATGCGGCGTTCGTTGCCGAGCGAGAAGCGTTGGTCACACGTGGATACGAGCGTCTACGCGAACTGGCGAGGCTTGATTTGCCAATTGTCGATTACCCGCTACCCGAGTTCCGCGGGAAATTCGCCAAGTAGATCTCACTACTTTTCGAGTGACTGTTTCGCCAGCAAGAGAGCCCCTTGGACCACAACAGATTCGCCTAGCGCCGCTGGAACAATCTCGTAGCTCTTGGCCAGTGGCGGGAAGACGAAGGAATCGACATGCTGTTTGAGCGGAATCAGGAATAATTCCTCTGGCATCATCGCCACGCCCCCGCCAACAACGATCACTTCGGGGGCCATCAACGTAATTACCTGAGCGATTGCCCAACCCAGGGTTTCGACGGCATCGGCAAGCACCGTGCGACACATGTTGCTGCCAGCTTGAGCCGCTTCGACAATCTCGCGCGTGGTCAACGAGGTGAAATCACCATCGCAGGCATCGAGCAGACTTTGGTATTCGTCATCCTGATCTTCTTCGTCAAGATTCTTCAGCCAGTCCTTGAGTCGCTGTGCGATCCCGAAACCACTTGACTCCGCCTCGACGGTCTCATCAGTTTCCTTGTAGCCAATACCTGGTCGCAGATGACCGATCTCGGCGAAAGCAGGACGCGAGCCACCCATGAGTTGGCCATCGACTACATAGCCTCCGCCAATTCCGCTGCCAACAGTGACGTAGAACGAACTTTGACACCCCTGCCCTGCACCGATTGTTGCTTCGGCAAGGGCGGCCGCATCACAGTCGTTGCGGATTGTTGTCGGCAAGCCGAAACGATCTCGACACCAATGGGCGAGTGGAAACTGATCCCACCCTTCCACTTGATGACTGGTGGTAACGATACCGGTCTTCGCATCGAGCGGTCCGCCAAATCCAATTCCGATCGCGTCGGCCATGTGCTCTGCTTGAAGCGAGTGAATCAGTGCTTCCAACTGGCGGCGAATTCCTTCCGCCCCGTTTGACGGAACGATATCTTCGCGCAAGCTGCAAATTGGTTCGAGACTATCCGCTTCGGCCAATGCAACTTGCAGTTTCGTACCACCAATTTCGACGCCAATTACCTTCATTTGGCGTAGCGTCCTTCGCTGTTGATCCGAGCGAATACATCATTCAACACCCAGTGGAAAATAGCCAAGTGAATACTTTCGACCATTCCCATGTCATCCAGAGGCACGTGGAAGCTATGCTGAGCCATATCGCGAAGCTTGCCGCCGCCGTAACCAGTCAGGCCAAGCGTCTTGAGGCCGTGTCGATTCGACCAATCGACCGCCTTCAAGATGTTATCGCTATTGCCACTACCACTGATCGCCAGCAGGACATCCCCTTCTTGGCCGTAGTTCATCAGCTGCTGTAGGAAGATTTGGTCATAGCCAACATCATTACCGACGGCCATAATCCAACCAACGTTATCGGTCAGACTCAACACCTTTAGGCGACGGAGCGATTCATCCCCTAAGTCTTTCTCATGCAACGAGCTTTTACCCAAGTCCTCTGCCATGTGGCTGGCATTACATCCGCTGCCGCCGTTGCCAATGATGTAGACGAAGTTGCCACTTTCGTAAGCGCCGTAGACCAAGTCAGCCCACTTCTTGATTTGGTCCTGATCCAGGTTATCCAATTCCGCTTTGAAGCGATCTACATACGAGGCAATGTCGAGCGAAGCTCCGAGCATGATAGTTTGTCCTTAATCGTTTAACGCTTCCGAATGGGGGTGATACAGAATTGCGACCGGAAGCATGATTAGCATTGTAAATCCAAAAAGGTAACACCGGGGTAGGTCACCGCCCGCGATCAGAATCCGATCGAAGACCGAATACAAGAGCCCCGATAGAAAGATGGCCAGCCAGTTCGCTCGCGACATCTCGGCAATGACCTGCCCCTTTTGATCCTCAGGGGCTTTCGCTTGAAGGTATACCTGAATCGGGACCGAAAACATCCCGGTGAATATGCCTAATAGGATGAGCACCGGCAAGCTCCCCCACAGTCCCAACATATGACCATGATTGCTTCCTGGTGTGGCCATTAAACCAAGACAAAACAAAATTCCCCAAGCTCCGATCTGCACGAGTCGGAATTCAATCTTGCCGCTGGAAAGGACACCAGCCAGCATGCAGCCGATTCCGATCCCTAAGCCAATTGCTCCACCTAGCCAACTGGTTTGAGCATCGGAAAGCTCGAGTTGGACCTTGCCTAACGAGTTCACGCCTTGCTGAACAATCCCGGCACATAGCCAGAACATGCACGAAGCCAAAAGCGCTTTGAGGATTGAGTGATCCTGCATGAACAAGCGTAGCGTCTTCTTTGGGATACCAGCCGCTTGCAACGTAAATCTGGCTTCTGGCGTAGCTGGTGGCGTCCGGCGAATCGGAATCGTCGTCAGCGTACCGACAATCGCCACTCCGACACAAACGAGCGAAGCCATCCACAAGTTGCCTGGAAGCCAATCACTCAAAAAACCAGCTAAGACCGTTCCGAAGATAATCGCCAGGAAAGTCGTCATCAGGAATACGCCGTTGACCTTTGGCAAATCTCGGCCATGAAACAGCTCTGGCAGAATTCCGTACTTCGCTGGGGCGAATAGTGTGCTTTGAAAGCCCATGAACGCGAGGACGACCATAAGTCCGGTCATGCCAAACTGGTCATACCAAAAGAACGCGATCACCCCCATCGCCATCGCTACGATCTCCATGACCTTCGAGATGACGATGATATGTGTCTTGCTGAACTTGTCAGCCAAAAAGCCAGTCGGCCCGGCAAACAGCACGAATGGGGCAGCAAACACGACCATGGCCAAGCCTTGATAGTCGGTTGCATCCTTCCCTTGCAGTGCCTGGTTCACCGCCACCAACAACAACAGTTGCTTGAAGATATTGTCGTTGAATGCTCCAAAGAACTGGGTCGACGTAGTCGCCCAAAACGAGGGGTCACCGGAAAGACGATCAGGGATCGTCTCCGATAGCTGGCCACCTTCCTGGGGCGTTTCGTACGGATTAGTCTTCGCGTCCATGGAGGGCATTATCAACGTTTGAGGGAAGTCGTCCTAGGCGAATGCGCATAGAAAACGCGGTCAAACTGGCTGACCGCGTCATATTTTCTAAAAGATTCCCAATCGGCCCCTCATTGTGACTTCCTCAGAGCCGATGAGGAGCTTAGCTTTGGTCGCCTTGCAGGCTGATCAACTCGTCCTGAGAAGCCATCGCGCGAATTTCTTCGGTGATCTTCATGCTGCAGTACTTAGGACCACACATGCTACAGAAGTGAGCACTCTTGAAAGTGTCCTGCGGCAAAGTCTGATCGTGGTAAGCCTGGGCGGTTTCAGGGTCGAGCGACAAGCGGAACTGTTCGTTCCAATCGAACGAGAAACGGGCCTTACTGAGGGCATCGTCGCGATCCCGGGCACCCGGACGATGTCGGGCCACGTCGGCTGAGTGAGCGGCGATCTTGTAGGCAATCACGCCTTGTTTAACGTCATCCTTTTCAGGCAAACCAAGATGTTCCTTGGGCGTCACGTAGCAAAGCATCGCAGCCCCGTGCCACCCAGCCAGAGCAGCACCAATAGCGCTGGTGATGTGGTCGTAACCTGGAGCAATATCGGTAACGAGCGGGCCAAGCACGTAGAACGGAGCGCCGTCGCAGACTTCCTGCTGACGCTTCATATTCATTTCGATTTGATCCATCGGCACGTGGCCGGGCCCTTCGACCATGACTTGGGTACCGTTGGCTCGACCTCTACGGGTCAGTTCGCCTAAGACGTCGAGTTCCGAGAACTGAGCGGCATCGGAAGCATCGGCCAGCGAACCAGGACGGAGGCTATCCCCCAAGCTCCAGGTTACGTCATACTGACGCATGATGTCGCAGAGGTCGTCGAAGTGCGTATAGAGAGGGTTTTGCTTGCGATGAGCCATCATCCACTTGGCGATCAACGAACCGCCGCGGCTGACGATGCCAGTCACACGATTGGTCGTCAGGTGGAGGTGTTCGAGCAAAATCCCACAGTGAATCGTCATGTAGTCGACCCCCTGCTTGGCTTGATGCTCAACCATATCCAGGAAGTTCTGCGGCTGCATGTCTTCCATGTTGCCGCCAAGCTGTTCCAGCATTTGGTACATCGGAACGGTACCAATTGGGACGGGGCTTTTCTCGATAATCTGCTTGCGGATTTCGTCGATGTTTTTGCCCGTCGACAGGTCCATCACCGTATCAGCACCGTGATGCACGGCAACGTGCAGCTTTTCGAGCTCACCATCCAAGTCGCTGGTGACAGCGCTATTGCCGATGTTGGCGTTGATCTTGCACTTGGTAGCCAAGCCAATGCCCATCGGTTCGAGCACGCCCTGCAGGTGAACCTTGTTCGCCGGAATCACCATGCGGCCCGCAGCCACTTCATCCCGCACCAATTCAGGAGAGATATTCTCCCGCTTGGCCACATACTCCATTTCCGGGGTGATTGTCCCCTCTTTTGCTGCAAGCAGTTGCGTCGACATGAAATTCAGAGTCCTCGTTCAGGCCGCCGGCCTGTTTCGCGTAGCGCGGCGCGTGTGCGTAACCGCTGGATTATCAAAGCCTTTCGCTTCTCGGTTCATCGTATCGAGTCCCCCCTGCATGTCAATCTGGCATCAGGGCAATCCAGGGACGGAAAGGGACGTTTTCACCCCAAAACTAGAGGGTTTTCAGATACTCCAGCACAACGTCTTTTTCCTCTTCCGTGAGGTTGTTGGGGTAGTCATGTCCTGTGGCACTCTTACCGAAGCGAGACGTATCGAAAACCTCTCGCTTATCGATCGCATGAAGTCCTTTGGGAACTTCCGTCAATTGCTTGGTGGTAATCCCCATCCGTTGATGATTGTATGACTTACCATCCCACTGCCAGATTTTGGGACGTTGTTCAGGATGCAAGACATGCCACAAAGTTGGAACCGATCCGTTATGGAAGTAAGGAGCGGAGGCCCAGACGCCACTGAGTGGCGGCGCCACGTAACCCTCCGGATCGGCGATCAGACCTTCTTTATCGCCGTAGTTATTGAACCAGCTCTTGCCGTAAACCTGTCGGTGCTCTGGAGAAAGGGCATCGAGTCGGGCTCGGTCCGTCGCGATATCGTCGATCGGAATCATTCGCTGCGGATAGCTGGCGTTCTCGCCGTAGGTTCCATGGCATTCACTGCAGTTCTTATTGAAAACAATCCGTCCGGCCGCGACCTTCTTCTCGTCAATCTCGCCGGCATACTTGGGCGGCTCAAGCGAGCTTAGGTAGGCGTAAACATCGCGGAAATCATCTTCTCGGGCTGGAAACGACTTGGCACCGTTCGACCGTACCATCGTGAACTGCAAGAGAGCTCGGTGTCCTTTGGGTGCGAAACCATCGATATAGATGTTTTCTTTCTGCGAAAAGTGCCACCACGGCGGTGGCTCCATATCGTGATGGAGCATTCGCGGGAAACTTGCACCAGGCACGAAGTTGAGGTCCGCGTCACGGAGCGAAATCAGGGCGACGCCGAAATTCACCGCGTTGGTCGTCCCTTTGTTATCCCCCATCGGAAAGACCAGAGAACTGTAATCGGTGGTCACCATTTTCTTACCCAGCAGGGCCTTCGTCAGTCGAATATCATCAGTGATCCCAGCGAAGTCGAACCGATTGTTGGGTAAGCCTGGGACTGGCTTCCCTTCAACTTCCCCCCCGTGGCAAGAGAAACAATTGAGCGTCCAATTTCCCCTTTTGTCGACGACATATTGAAGCGGCTTGGCTGGGTCTTCCGGCCGACCGGTGAGCCCATACCGGTCGAACGCCATCTGTCGCCGCTCGTCAGTTGAAGCCTTTTCTGCTTTGCTCCGCAGGGGCTCGGGCCAGATTCGCCAAACATTATCGAAAGTCTCTTGGTCGAAATAGGGGGGCAAATAGGTCGTGTTGATGAGGTGATCGTAGCCTGCCGCAGCATCCGGTTCCCTAGCCTCGCCAGGGCCAACCGCAATCAGCAATCCCAGAATGCCGAGAATCAGAAAAGTGGTTTGCCGTATCATTACTTCCGCACGATCTCATTGAGTGAGGGGAAATCGACTGCCGCGACTGCGATGAGAACCGAATTCCTTCTCTCAAGGCAACCGCGACCTCGATTATAGGAAATCAGGGGATTGCTCGGCCAGCCAAACGTCCAGCCCACTTGCCAGTTGCCAGCTAGGAATCCACATTACAGGTCAACCGAGCGGAGGGTATGGATTGAGCGAAACCAGAGCAAACGAACAAGTCGACGTGGCCATCGTGGGTGGCGGTGCTGCTGGACTATTGGCGGCCATCTGGACAGCGCGCACCAATCCGAAGCTTCGAATCGTGATTCTCGATGGGGCTAAACGCTTAGGCGCTAAGATCTTGATCGCAGGTGGTGGTCGATGCAACGTCACGAACGAAAAGATAACCCCCCAAGACTATTGGGGAAGTTCATCTAACGCCATTCGTAAGGTTCTAGGACGATTCACCCAGCCTCAGACGGTTGAATTCTTTTCGCAACTCGGGGTCAAACTCAAGCGGGAACCTACGGGCAAGTTGTTTCCGGTGACTGATAAGGCCCGCACGGTGCTCGATGCCTTGTTAAGTGAGGTACAACGCCTCAGTATCGAGATTCGCTTGGAACATCGTGTTGAAAACATCAAAGCCATCTCCAACGCACCTGAGAACAGCCTATTCGAGATCACGGGTCCCTGGGGACACTTAGTTAGCAAGCAAACCGTTTTGGCATCTGGCGGCAAGAGCGTTCCCAAGACCGGCAGCGACGGCCATGGACTGGAATTAGCCCGACGCTTGGGGCACGAACTAACACCGGAAATCTTTCCAGCGTTGGTCCCTCTTCATCTCGACAGCCAAGACCCTTTAACCGATTTATCAGGCATCTCCCTTCCCACGAAGCTTGAGTTGACCGAGGTTAGCGGCAAAAGAATTGCATCCATTCAGGGGGACCTTCTTTTGACGCACAAAGGACTTTCCGGTCCTGCGGTGCTCGATATGAGTCGCCACTGGTTGGCTGCAAGCGATCAACGCGAGGTTCGTCTTTCGGCAAACTGGCTACCAGAGTTTTCTGCTGAGCATCTCCAAGAGGAACTTCTTTCTCTGGGTAAACGGACGGCACGCGGCTACCTCCGCGAGCATTTACCCGATCGACTAGTCGAACATCTCCTGGCCGTGGCGAAAGTTCCGGCCGATCAAACAGGTGTCGACCTCACGAAATTACAGCGAAAGGCCTTGTTAAATGCAATCTGCATCTACCCACTAAAGATCACGGGTACATCTGGATTCAAAGTGGCCGAAGTGACCGCGGGTGGCGTCCCTCTTTCGCAGATCGATCTGAAGACGATGCAATCACGCATTGTTCCTGGACTCTACTTTTGCGGCGAAATCTGTGATGTAGATGGACGCATCGGAGGGTTCAATTTTCAATGGGCCTGGGCCAGCGGGTATGTGGTCGGTACATCGCTCTAGATTTCGCACTGCCGAATTACGCCGCGAAGTGTTAAGATAGGAACCCGCCCACCTTCCTCGCTTCTCACTAGGATTTTCCACCGATGCGATTCTTATTTGCTCTCTCCCTGGTCGCACTTCTCCTGGGTTGTGGTGGCGACACCTCCCCAACCAAAAGTGACGATCAATCGTCGGCCCCAACGCAGGACGATCGCGCCACGGAAGCGTTGTTGGCAAACGCCGGTGGAAGGATCGAAACCGACAAGAACGGTGCGATCACGCTCGTTGATTTTTCAGGGAAGCCACTCGATGAAAACATTGTGGCACGCATCGCTACGTTGCCGAACCTGCAGAAGCTTATGCTGCGCGGATGCACTATTTCCAACGAGATGTACAACAAGTTAGGTTCGCCAGCAAACCTACAGGTGCTCGATCTCCGCGAGACGCCTTTGACTGGAAAATGCCTGTCTCAAATCGGCAAGTGCACCAAGCTAAGGAATTTACAGTTTCGCGGTAACGCAATTACCGACGACGATTTGAAGCAGTTGTCCGGGCTCACCGAATTGAAGGTACTCGGACTCGATGAAACAGCGGTTGATGGCAGTGCTTTTGACGAATTGAAAGCCTTAACCCAACTTGAAGAACTTTACCTGTTCGGGACGCCGTTTCTGGAGGTCAATCTGAAAAAGCTGGCCCCATTCAGCAAGTTAAAACGAATTCGTCTACGTGGCGCTCAGATTACCGGAGACGGCTTTGCGGAACTTGCTGACCTCTCGGCTCTCGAAGACCTGGATGTCAGTGAAACAGGGTTTCATGATTCAGCTGTCGCGAATCTCAAACCGTTCAAGAACCTCAAACGCTTAAACCTATGGGCCACTAAGATCACCGATGCCGCGATCCCAGCGGTCGCCGAGCTAACTTCGCTAACCTGGTTGAATCTAGATCGAAATGACCTGGGCGATAAGAACATCGGTGAACTCGCCAAGCTGAAGAATGTGACGTGGCTGCATCTCGGCTCGACCCGTCTTACAGATGACGGTTTGATGAAATTGGCTCCCATGAAACAGCTTGAGTCTCTGATCGTCACCCGTACGGAAGTGACCGACGCCGGCGCTGCCAAATTGGCCACAGAATTGCCGAAAACAGAAATTCAGCATATCTATATGCCCGATAGCAAACCTTGACATCTCCCCCAGAAGCTTGGAATCTTCTCCGAGACCGCTTCATGCAATCGTTATGACCAATCCATTCGTCACGATTTCTAGACTTGGACTACGGTTCCTACGTGGCGTAATCGCCTGAACTTCCGTGACTTCCGCTCTTCTCCGGTTTGAATGCTATAGTTTCACAACGAGTCGTCAGCACGAAGTGGGAGAACTTCGCGCTGAGCGACGAGTTGAAACTTTTCACAGGCAGATTCAAGACTTCGTCGAGGCATCGCTCTTTTCGTAAGCGGCCCGCTAAGTCTCGACGGTTTATTAGGGCGAACCAGGGAAGCATGACCGCTATCGAAACGATCACACGGCAACTACAGGGTAACGTCAAGGATTTGATGTCGGTCAAGGTGCATACCGCGACCGTTGGCACGCATGTCAATATCGTAGCTGACCTGATGGCTCGTTACGCCCTTCGTCGCGTTGTGGTTGTCGATACGACGAAGAAGGTCCTGGGCGTTGTTTCACAGCGAGACGTTGTCCGTGCGTTGATTAGTCCAAACACGGCGGCCAACGGCAGCGAAACGGAACCGCAGCGTGTTGAACAACTTATCACCGTCGAACGCCCTGTGACCGTCGGTCCCGATGTTCCATTGGCTCGCGCTGCTTACGTGCTGGCCACCAACAAGATTGGCTGCCTTCCGGTGATCGACAGTTCACATTGCTTGGTGGGTGTGCTCTCGATTTCGGATATCATTCAATTTCTGGCGGAAGACAACGTGGAAGGTATGGAAACCGCCTTCGAGATGTATTCGCCTAAGAACGACGCCAAGTCACGCATGCCTGCTTACGTGCGGAAGATGAACGGCGATTTAGTGATTCCGCTTAAAAACATCGAAAACAAACGGGCTCGCATGGACTATGCCGTCCTCGGCTACGATCCACCCACAGGCCGCATCTTGATCAAGTTTGTTCGTTCGACGACGGATGAAGCGATCGCTACTAAGGTTCAGGATGACAATCTAATCATCCCGGCGAAAGGCTTCGTGCGGCACTTCAGTCTGATTGGCAAAGTGGCTGCCTTCGAGGTCACCGACCACAATCAAAGCAAGTTCCTGGTCCTGGCCCCCAAGAGCAATGCGTCCGCGAATGTGAACGCGATGGGGACAACTTAAGGACTTCGTTTACGGATCGTACGACAAGTTTGGTGCCAACCACCTTTCGACATCCTTCAGCGGCATGCCTTTGCGTTTGGCATAATCCTCGACTTGATCGCGTCCCAGTTGATGGATTGCGAAGTAACGCGCTGCCGGGTGAGCGAAGTATAAGCCGCACACGGAAGCAGCCGGCATCATCGCCAAGCTTTCAGTAAGCTCGATGCCGGTTTGCTGCGTCGCATCAAGCATGCGGAAAAGTGTCCACTTCTCCGTGTGGTCCGGCTGAGCCGGGTAGCCAGGCGCTGGGCGGATTCCGCGGTAAGACTCTTTGATGAGTTCCTCATTGCTGAGGTCTTCACCTTCACCAAACTGCCAATGTTTGCGTGCTTCTCGATGCATATATTCAGCGAAGGCTTCCGCCAATCGATCGGCTAACGCTTTGGCCATGATCGAGTTATAGTCGTCGTGATCGGCATCGAACTTTGCCGCCAATTCACTACAGCCGATACCCGTGGTTACCGCGAAGGCGCCGACGTAGTCGCGTCGGCCACTACCTGTCGGAGCGATGTAGTCAGACAAAGCCCGAAAATCGTTCTGACCTTTTCGCTCCCACTGTTGACGCAAAGTGTACAGCCGTTCGATCTCTTTCTTTGGATCGTTGGGATCGTAGACGATAATGTCGTCCCCATCCGCCGCCGCGGGCCAGAAGCCGAAAACACCGTTCGCCGTGAATAGTTTCTTCTCGATAATTTCGTCAAGCAACACGTTGGCATCGTGGAACAATTTCTTCGCTTCTTCACCGACATATGAATCTTCAAAGATCTTGGGGTACTTGCCCTTTAACTCCCACGAATTGAAGAACGGGGACCAATCGATGTAGTCACGCAATGTCTCTAAGGGAAATTCACGAAGCGTCTTCGTGCCAGTGAAATCAGGCGTTGAGATGTCAACCGTTTCCCAATCGGTTTCAAAATGCTTATCCCGCGCGGTCTTCAGTGGAACCAATGTGACCGACTGACGCTTGCGGTACGATTCGACCAACTCGGTTTGAAGTTGGCGATTCTTTTCCAGAAATGCCGGCGAGTTCTCTTTGCTCAAGAGTTGGTCCACGACACCAACACTGCGTGACGCGTCGAGCACATGCACCACCGGACCATCGTAGGCCGGGGCAATCTTGACGGCGGTATGCTTAGCACTGGTTGTTGCTCCACCGATCAGCAGCGGGATCGTCATCCCCGCGGCCTGCATTTCTTCAGCAACATGGACCATTTCGTCCAGGCTGGGCGTAATCAGGCCAGAAAGGCCAATGACATCGACGCCATGTTCTTTGGCGGCGGCTAAAATCTTATCGCAATGTACCATCACTCCGAGGTCGATGATCTCGTAGTTGTTACATCCCAACACCACACCGACGATATTCTTGCCAATGTCGTGCACATCGCCTTTCACGGTCGCCATCAGGATCTTGCCGCGTGCATCAGCATCGGCGATGCCTAGTTCTTCTTTTTCCTTCTCCATGAAAGGCAGAAGATAGGCGACCGCCTTTTTCATCACGCGGGCACTTTTGACAACCTGAGGCAGGAACATCTTGCCGGCGCCGAACAAATCACCAACAACATTCATGCCGTCCATCAGCGGACCTTCGATGATCCGCAGACATCGGTCAAACTTTTGACGAGCTTCTTCGGTGTCTTCTTCGATGAAACGGTCGAGTCCCTTTACGAGGGAATGAGACAAACGCTGTTCGACGGGGGCTTCACGCCATGATAAATCTTCCGCCTTCGGGCCCGCACCCTTCTGGTGCTTTACCGTCTCCGCGAAATCGACCAGGCGTTCGGTGGCATCGGGTCGTTTGTTGAACAGCACGTCTTCGATCAGATCACGCAGATCTTTCGGCACTTCGTCGTACACAGCCAACTGGCCGGCGTTGACGATTCCCATATCGAGACCAGCCTTAATAGCGTGATACAGGAAGACGGCATGAATCGCTTCCCGGACAACGTCGTTTCCACGAAATGAGAACGAAACGTTACTCACCCCTCCCGAGACTTTCGCCCCAGGGCAAACTTGCTTGATCTTGCGGGTGGCTTCGATGAAGTTGATTGCGTAGTCGTTGTGCTCGTCAATTCCTGTCGCCACCGTCAGGATGTTCGGATCGAAGATAATGTCCGTTGGATCGAACTCGAGCTTATCGACCAGCAAGTCGTAAGCTCGCTTGCAGATCTCTACCTTTCGATCTAGCTCGACCGCCTGACCGACTTCGTCGAACGCCATGATAACCACGGCGGCACCATAGTCGCGACAAAGTTGGGCCTTCTTGAGGAACTCTTCTTCGCCTTCCTTCAAGCTGATCGAGTTGACAATCGATTTACCCTGAACGCAGCGCAAGCCCGCTTCAATGACCGACCATTTGGAACTATCGATCATCACCGGTACTTTGCAGATATCGGGTTCGGCGGCGATCAGATTTAAGTACCGCGCCATGGCTGCCTCGCCGTCGAGCAAGGCATCGTCCATGTTCACGTCGATCACGTTAGCGCCGCTGTCGACCTGTTGTCGAGCGACTTCGACCGCGTCCTCGAACAGTTCTTCCCGGATCAAGCGCGCAAATCGACGGGAACCGGTCACGTTGGTTCGTTCACCAATCATCACGAAATTGGTGTTCGGCGTAATCGTGAATGGCTCTTGTCCGCTCAAACGAGTCAGCGGCTCTGGCTGAGCGAGTTGGCGCGGGGCATAGTCGCGCATTACGTCGGCAATCGCCTTGATATGTTGTGGCGTACTTCCGCAACACCCGCCTACGATGTTTAGCCAATTGTGCTCGGCGAAATCACGCAGTGTGGCGGCCATCTGATCAGGCGTCTGATCGTACTCGCCCATTTCGTTTGGCAAACCAGCGTTTGGATGGCAACTAATGTAGCAACCGGCGATCGACGCCAGCTCCTGCACGTAGGGACGCATTAATTCGGCACCCAAGGCGCAGTTGATCCCAACGCTTAGCATCGGAAAGTGCGAGACGGAATTCCAGAAAGCCTCGACCGTCTGCCCCGACAACGTACGTCCCGAAGCATCGGTGATTGTCACCGACGTCATTACGGGGAGCTCGATTCCTTTTTCGCGATAATACTTTTCGAGTGCGAACAGACACGCTTTGAGATTGAGCGTGTCGAATGTTGTTTCCGGGAACAAAATATCGACACCCGCATCGACCATCGCGTCGATCTGCACCAGGTACGAGTTGACCAACTGATCAAATGTCACATCACGGAAGCCAGGATCTTCAATCCGCCGCGAGATCGATGCCGTCTTGCTGGTTGGTCCAATCGAACCCGCCACATATCGGCGATTGTCTGGATCGCGATCATTGAACTCATCGGCGACCTTTTTGGCCAACTTCACGGCAGCCACGTTGATATCCACGGCCAGCTGCTCGCTCAGACCGAACTCCTCCATCGCGACCGGGGTGGCTCCGAAAGTGTTCGTTTCGATGATATGGGCGCCAGCGTCCAAGAATTGACGATGGATGCCCTCGATAATCTCAGGCTTGGTCAAGCACAGCAGATCGCTGAAATTCCGCAGATCTTTCGTCGCGTTGGCGAACTGAGCACCACGAACATCTGCTTCCGAAAGCTTAAACTTCTGAATCATGGTCCCCATGGCACCATCGAGAATCAGAATTCGCTTTTGAATGTCTTGGAAAACCGGGTGCTGACGGCCGGCGAATCGGGGACCTGGCATTTGTCGTATCCGAAGGACTTAAGTCTTGTCGTGGGAAGGGGATCGTGCTGGCAGCAAGCGTGCTATGCAAGCACCGCCAGCTACCCATAACAAGGGAATTGCTCGATTTGAAATCTTCTAAATATCCCAGACTTCCGGCCTCGCCACAACCGGCAGGCAACTCTCAACAATCGACAAAGTTTACCTAGCCCGAATCCATGATTTTTCTTATCTAAAGCTAAAGACCGTTACAAACAGAACCGATCCTAACGATAACGGGCCGCAATCAGCGTGCGGCTGCAAGTGCGTCGATCTCAACGTCAGGCAAGGAAGCCGAAACGATGACGAAACCATTGGGCTCCCCCAAATCACAAGACCAGCAAGACAGCCACCGCACCTTTTATGGTCATCCGATCGTGGTGCGTGTGAAGGACTTGTCGTGGCAACCTCCCGTGGAAGAGGCACCTCCAGCCGAAGAGGAATGGGTGTCGAACCTCCTGGGCGAGGATCCCTACGAGGCCGACGGCGAAGAAAGCCTGTTGATGGATGTCCCACCCGCCCTAGAGCTTCCGCCCGTCGAAGAGCCGGTTGCCGAACTGCCTCGCTTGCCGATTACCCCGACCGAATCAAAGCCGCAGCCGGCTTCGAAGACGCCAACCTATTTGAGTCATAGCAGCGAAGGTCGTCGCGAACGACTGCAATCGCTGATTACGGGACAGTGGAAAAACCGCATCATGATGGGTGGTTTGGCACTCTCCTTATTCTTCGCGACCTATTGGCTGCTAAGCACCGATGGCGCGGACGAACCACCGGTCGATGATGTTCATCAAGACTTGTTCGTCGAAACAGGTCAGCTGGGCGACGCTCCGGCCTGGGATGCTTCCTCGAATATGGTCGAAAACGACGTCACAACCATCGAACCCGCTTCGATGAACTCGACGCGAATGGCCAGCATGCCGCCTCGCGACAATATCGTAGGAAGTCCAGCCAATCCTTCGTCTAAGATGGAACTAACGGCCATATCTGCTCCCGATGTCGATTCACCAAGCCAGCCAAGCGGCGGCAATGGTAACCCAGCTTGGTCGCAGAATCCTGCTTCGACTACGATCGAACCTCAAGATGACTACGCTCCAAGCTTCGGTCCTGCGGGTGGTAGCAGTTCGATTCCTGGCTCAGGATCTCCTTCGTTCGATTCGAGCTCGGTTCCTATGGGTTCTCCGATTCCAAACTTCGACAATGCCAGCGGATCATCGCAAGACAACTATCAGCCGTCGTTCCAGGGCAACCGTCCTTCTTACGAAGAGACGGCTCCAGCCTACCAAGCTCCCTCCGCACCAGCTGGTGGCTCGCAATACTCGAATCCTTCAAGCGGAAACAATCATACCTCGCATTGGATGAAGACAGAGAACCCTAGCCGCTCGATGCCAGGGAACACGCCTGGCGGTAATAGCGGATTCACGCAGTCGCAGTTGCCCAGCATTCAAAATGGTCCTCCTCAAGATGCTGGTTTGCCTCAAATCGAAGCCGCAACGCCCTACAACCCTTCAAAATTCGCGAACTCGTCGAATAACCAGCAACCAACTCCGCAAGATGGATATGGCTTCAGCTTCAACCCTAACGGCAGTACACCAGAATCGTCGACGCCATCACAAGATGGCATCCGGGCAGCCAGGTTGAGTGGCGAGATTGACACTCGCTTCGATTCGGGAATTCGCTAATGAGCCAGCTCGATCGTGCCTTTATCCGTGCCTACACATCGGAAACCCCCAGCCGCACACCGAGTGAAGCGGCGTCAACGTCGGACGTGCCCATGAACAATTCAAACCCAACGCAGCAAGCTACGGAAGCCAAGATTCGCACGATGACGCGCAAGCCGACTCTGAGCGAACTGCAGCACTGGAAGAATCAAGGCATTCGCATCGACATGCCTGGGTCCCCTTTGGTGGGGTCGTTCGATGAAACGGCCGCAACCAACGGTCTGACGTCGCCCAAGACGCAGGACGAATTCGAGTTGGCCAGCAAGAATACTGCGGCCGTCGCCGAAGCACTCGATCGCTTGATGAACCGTGTTGGTGGAGTCGCGTCACCTAAGGTTCAGCCGGTTTCGGCTAAGAAGCCACTTGCAGAGCCAGCTTCAGAATTGCCGAGTCCGACCATTGAAATTCAAAACTGGGAAGTAGAATCTGCCCCCACTTCGGTAGACGAGGAAGAGGGTATTACCTTCGTCGCAACCAAGACTTCTACCGTGAAGACCGCCCCTGAAAACACGATCGAAGAAACGAAATCGATCGAAGAAGAATCGGTTGAACCGATTGCGGAGAGCGAGCCCGCTGTGGCCTTAGCCACGAAACCGTATCGCCAACGCAGCCTCACACATCCCAAATGGGAAGCCGACACGATTGCTTGGCCTGAAGAAACGGACATGATCCTCGATCTGTGCGGTACGGAATGGCAAGCCGTTGTCGACGGGCTATCGAGTAACGTCAAGTCATTGGCTGTGGTCGCTTTGGGCGAAGGTTGTGGATGCACCACGTTGACCATCTGCTTGGCAAAACTGTTGGCCGCAGCCAACCGTCGTGTCTTGATTATCGACGAAGGTAAGGGAGACGACTGCCTGACGGTTCGTATTGGTCTGAACGAAGCACTGCCCGTCGATCCGCAAGAGAAAATTGAAACGCTGTACGAAGCGATGATTGAAACGGCTGACCAGCCGATCGCCGTACTGCCCGCTGGCTACCGAAAACTGACCGATTTGACGGCGAACCAATTGCAGCAATTCACCCAAGACTTCGACATCGTCTTGTGGGACGGTGGCAATCGCCCAGAAGTTTGGCAACGACTGGCCTTAGTCCACAGCGTGCTGGTGGTGCGTGATGCCCGTGGTTCTCACGATCACGAATTAGGACAGATCCTTCCTAAGCTCGAGCAGCGGAAGATCAACGTGATCGGTATCGCCGAAAATTTCTGGCGATAAGAATACCTCCACGGGGCGGACACGGGAAACGCGATGTACGAAGCGTACTGGAAACTCAAGGCTCGTCCGTTCGAGAATACTTACTCGGAAGCCTCCTATTACCCATCCGAGTCCGCTCAAGCGGCTTTGCTAAAGCTTCGCTATGCGGTCGAAAATCGACGAGGCGCTGCCATACTGGGTGGTGCTTGTGGCTTGGGCAAGAGCCTATTGGCCCGTACTTTAATCGCCCAGCTTCCTGACCTGTTCACACCGAAAGTTCACTTGGTCTTTCCGAGGCTGCCGGCTGATTCGCTCATTCCTTATCTGCTACTGAATCTCGGACAAGGCAAGATTAGCGATACCCCACAAGATCCAAGTGCGGGTGTCTGGCAGCTAGAACAGTTTCTGAAAGCAAATACCCGTTCTGGTAATCACGCGGTCGTAATCGTTGACGATGCTCACCTATTAGGTGATCCTCGTTCTCTGGAAACAATGCGTCTACTTACCAATTTCGAGACCGACGGAAAGCTGGATTTGACGTTGATCCTGGTCGGGCAGACCCAAGTTATTCCGGTCGTCGAACGCTTCCCCGCCCTGGAAAGCCGCATTGGTGTTAAATCTCTAATGCGTTGTTTTAATCCAGACGAAACAGCTGCCTACGTCACACATCGATTGCGGGTCGCTGGCTGCGAACAAGAGATCTTTGCTGGCGGCGCCCTGGAACGTTTGTACGACCTTACACGAGGCAATCCGCGAGAAATCAATCGCCTGTGCGACTTGGCACTGTTGATTGGGTACGCAGAGGAACTTCGCCAGATCGATGCCCCTCAAGTGGAGTCGATCCATGAAGAGCTGGTTTCGGTGGTGCCCGAATAAGTCACCCGTGCTGACGCTTCACACCTAGCGGGATCGCTCGTGCCAATTAGAATCAATCGGCGTGAGCAATACGACCGAGCCAAGCCCGTCCCCTTCCCAACCTCCCTGGTGGATCACCGCGCTGTTAAGCGTCGGGATGGCGGTTGCTGCCCTGCTACTTCGGCTCCCGTTTCTTGGGGAAAGCTTGTGGGCCGACGAACTACATACGGCCTGGGTAGTCGCGGACGACGCACAAACAATCCCACTGCGTGCCGCAATGGGAAACCAGTCCCCACTTTATTTCTTCGGCGTGTGGACCTGGCTGCAGGCCGTGGGCATGCATCAGTGGTCGCTTCGACTCCCCTCATTAATTGCCGGCATCTTCGCCGTCGGCCTCGTGACGGCGGTTTCTCATCGCTGGTCGAAAGATGCTTGGATCGCGTTGGGGATCGGCTTACTCGCTGCGATGGACAACGACTGGATCTTTTTCGCGACCGAAGCACGGACTTATACGCTCGTCCAATGGGTAGCCATTCTACAAGTGCTGCTTGCCTGGGATGCATCCCAGAACGATCGAACTTCCGCTTGGATCGGCTTGGTGGCTCTTTCGCTGACTAATTTCTATCTGCATTACACCACCATCTTGTTCACCACCTGCGTAGGAATAGCGATTCTGATTTGCGCTAGCGATCGAACGATCCGAAAGCATTTCGCCCTTGCGAGTATTGGATTACTGCTAGGGATTGGCATCAGCGTGCCTCACCTTATGACCATCTTCGAGCGTCGATCTAACTGGGCCCAATTCATCTCGGCAACCTCGTCGAATGAGTGGTATCGGTGGGAAACCGTCTTCGCCATGTTGCTCCCTGCCGGTATCGCATCGGTGATTGCCTGGTTTCGCCATGAAACCAACATCACGAGCATTGATCGTCGACGTTTCGTGTTTCTGATTTTGGTAGTGCTGCTACCCATTACGATAGCCTGGCTCACAACGGCGACAGGAGTTGCGGCTCTATTTTTTGGTCGCTATCTTTTTTCCGCAGAAACGTGTGTCTTGATTTTATTGGCCAGCATGATGACGTTGCTTCCTGGTCGATGGATTGGCCGTGCCGCAATTGTGCTGGCCCTGCTTATTTGTTGTGTCTACCGCCTCCCTACGCAATGGCAAACGATGCGGGGCGAAGAATGGCCGACGATCGTGAACGCTGTGTCACAAAACATCGAAGCGATGGACACACCACCAGAGATTGTGATTGCGGCCGGCCTGATTGAAACCGACTTCCTGCGAACCAAGCATGCCAACGAGGCTCCTTGGGACGACTATGCACGCCTCCCAATTGAATCGATTTATCATTTGCCAGAGGCGGCTAAAAAGCGATTCGGCTTAACCTATACCAATTCTGGCGAACCAACGCCGCGCTACCTGGAAGAGTCAACTCCAGAATCAGTTGTCATCATGATTGTCCGCGGAAACAAAGCGAAAGCAAATCAAGTCGCAACCCGGTTCCGAGATGCTTTGCCCGATCGACATTACCAGATAAAAACGCCGAAGCCTCAAGCATCTGGGGTTCAATGGAGAATCCTCGTGCCGCACCTGGGCGACAATTAACTGGCGGTCGGTTCCGCGTCTTTGACGGTCTCTTCGATTTGACGCAAGGCCTCGTCCAGACGTTTCAGCTTCAGCGAATCGAACTCATCGGCTCCTTTCGCCTCGACACTCTTTCGCATTTCGTCCATCCGGCGTTTGATATCCTCGAAGTCTGTTACGTCAGGCTTTGGCTGGGTGGCATCACCACCGGTGAACGGATCCAACTCGTTACCCATCCGCGGTGCACGCACTCGAATTCTGGGCATGTTCTCCAAAGCTGGCATACGTGCCGGACCATTGTCCGCGATCTTGATCAGTTGTTGAAGCTTAGCAAACGAAGCTTGATCTTGCTTCTTCAAATCAGCAGCGCTGTCAGCTTCTACTGTCTTTTCTTTACCGTTGGGAAGGTGCCATGTGATGCTGACACTGCCGTCAACGGCCGTACGAACAACAATGCGTTCACCATTTTCGGTTACGTCAATCTCGCGGCTTCCGTTATTGTTCGAGATACGAACCGAACGTTGAAACCCAACCTGAGGAAGCATCGCCGGCTTGGCTTGTTCCTGGTCGATACGATGTGGACCGAGCTTTCGCTTGAGTTGCTCGATCGCTTCTTGGGCCATGAAACCAGCCGACTTGTTGCCGCCGCTGGCCAGCCGTCGCAAGGCCGACAATGCCATCGAAGCTGTCTCGTCGTCAGGCGAACCGGCGAAAGACTTCAGCAAATCGATCGTGCGACTGGCAACTTCTCCGCTGCCATTTTGAGCTGCTTGTTCCATGGCCGGAACGGCAACTTTTCCTAGCTTCGCCAATTCGTCGGAGGCGTTTTGCCGCTGAGCAAATTGATTGGCATCCAACTGGCTAATGAGAGTTCGAACGACTTGATCTTGGCGGACCGCAATGTCTTCCGCGGCATCCGTAATCGGCTCAGCATTAGCCACCGACGTGATGCAAAGAACAACGAATAGCGTTCCCAAAAAGGTCGAAGATGCCAATTGGAGACTCATCATCTTGTTCTCACAGGTCCGATACTGGGGCTAATCGAGGTGCGTCACTGAAGGAATCCCCGAAATATAGGCGATCGAGGCGTCCCACGCACCACAGCCTCTACGTATTCCGGAAAGGAATGGTTGTCGGCTGATAGCACGTTTTCGCTTCAATTTCCCTGCAAATTCCGGGGCAATTCTGTGGTGACTGCCCATTCACACGAAGCGATTGATCAAAGATTGTCCACATTTTTCAATGTGATAGCAATTTTTGAACGGAGAGTCTGATGATGTTTTCGTGAACTTCACCATCGCCCAGTTCACGACTATTTATTCCGATTTGGTCATCGGCTTGGCATAGAGGTTCAAATTGGTGCGAGCGCCGATCATCGCGAACACGCGACGGATTTGATCAAAGCCGGTCGCCAAGACGAAGTCTGACCGGCGTCCGTATGATTTGGCACCCAAGATATAGAAATTTGGTTCTGGGTGAATCAGCGGAGTCTTATCGTGCGCGTCAGAGTCTGCGTCTTCATTTGGTCGCCATGCACGTGGCGATTCCGAAACGCAACACGTTGCGACTTGCAGTTCTCGAAACATTTCGAGATCTGGGCGATGACCAACATTTGCCACGACTCGATCGAACGTATGCACGCCCTCGTGCTTCCCTGCGAGCGTGACATGAAAGTGATCGTTCTGTGGTTCGTAGTGAATTGCTTTGATCGACGTGCCTGGCCAATGATCGACATGGCCATCTTCCGCGGATGCGGCTTGATTCGCTTGTTCGAGCACGCGTTTTCGCTGCGGGTAGGGATCATCCCTTTCAATCGCCATTGGACCACCCTGCTCCGTCGGGCAATCGTCGCGTGTCAGCCATACCACATGCGTCTCAAGCGATTCGCGGGCCAACTGACTAAGCTGAACGATGTTAGCCGCTGCCGTGAATCCCGATCCGACTACCAAAATCTGCTGATTCGCATATCGCTGGTGATCGGCGTCAGAAGCATTGATGACACCATAGTCTAGGTGAGCCCGACATTCTCGTTCACCAACCGTGGGATTGCCCCCACCGCCAAGAAAATTGGATTGTCCTTGAACACCACTGCAGTCGAGAACAATCTCACTTTCAAACAGATGCTCGTGCCCTTCGGCGTCTCGCACGAATGTCACGAAGGGTTCTTCCGCGCGAGCTTCTTCCCCTAGGTTTTCATGCTTTAACTGAGATTTACGAGCGATCGAGAGAACTTCATGATGCAACTTCAAACCGTCAGAAACCAGGTCGGTTTGCGCCAGTGGAAGCAGATAATGTTCGACAAACTCACTACCCGTCAGAATTGCATTATCGGCTGGCGGTTGATATCGGTCGTCCTGGGCTGCGAGGGCGGACAACCCCAAAGGCGTGCTGTTCGCGCCAAATGGTGTGAACATCGACACATGTCCCCACTGAAGAAGATGCGATCCGACTTCTCCGGAATCAAATACTGTGACTTCATAACCAAGGAAGCGGGCATAGAGAGCGGCTTCAATGCCAATAGGGCCTGCGCCCACAATCACGATCCGAGCTGGAGTATCGACTGCCATCCAAGGGAACTTTGCAGAAAGGTGTTGTTGTGGGTTCTTATATCGTCCAAAAAGCGTCGCAACGGACGATCGCCTGTTCCGATTATAAGGAACATAACGCCGATACGTCATCGCCACCCCGGTAGGTAAGAAATGCTTTGACTTTAACAATCAGTTTTTCACCCTCCCTTCGGAATCCAACCTAGGTTTACTGGGACAATTTCGCAATCGATTTGTGTCCGTGCATCAGAATGATCGCATTGGCGCAAAATCGGAGTTTCTGATCCGGGGCAGGTAAATGTTTCAACGAACTACTCGCGTTCTTGTTGTCGACGACTCACCGCTTATCCGCGCGCTGATTTCTGATCTCTTAGAAGAAGAGTCGGATATCGAGGTTGTCGGTACGGCCGCCGATGGAATGGAAGCTGTCCGCTTAGCGCGCAGCCTGAAACCGGATGTCATCACGCTGGACGTCCAGATGCCCAAAATGGATGGCCTTCAAACCTTGGAGAAGATTCTCGAGGAACAGCCAATTCCAGTCATCATGGTCAGTGCCACGACCCAGTTGGGTGGCCAAATCACGCTGGAAGCACTCGATCGCGGGGCACTCGATTACATTGCCAAGCCCGAAGGCTTGAAAGAAGCGGAAACAACACTTCGCACCGAACTTTGTCGAAAGATCCGCTCGGCTGCTTCAACCGATGTCAAACGCGTTCTTTCGATGCGTCGCGAACGGGCTGAAAAACGCCGCCAGCGACAAGAACAGTCAACCGTTACCCGCGAAAAGAAATCAACGACCTCGACGGCCCCCATCCCAGAAGTGCCGATCTCGGACAAATGCATCGCGTTAGGCATTTCGACAGGTGGCCCGCCAGCGTTGGCCTCGATTTTCGAGGTTCTGCCGGCCGGCCTACCGCCGATTGTTATCGTGCAGCACATGCCGGCGAATTTCACTAAGGCGTTTGCCTCGCGGCTCAACTCGATTTCGAAGGTGAACGTCAAGGAAGCGGAAACTGGTGACGTGATCAAACCGGGACATGCATACCTCGCCCCAGGCGGTCTGCACTTGGAAGTGCGACGCAACGGACGCGATGGCGGCAAACTGCAAGTTCGGGAAGGCGATCCGGTCAGTGGGCATCGTCCTTCCGTCGACGTGATGATGAATTCGGTCGCGGGCATCTACGGAAATCGAGTCTTAGGCATCGTGATGACTGGCATGGGCCGCGATGGTTCGGATGGCTGTAAAGCGATTCGTGCCGCTGGCGGATTCGTGTTAGGCCAAGACGAAGCCAGTTCCGACGTCTACGGCATGAACAAGGTTGCCTTCCAAGAAGGGAACGTCGATCGACAATTCTCGCTCGACGAAGCCGCAACAACGATCGCCACGCAAGTTCGTCGCCTTTGGGGCGCGGCCTGCATCGCCTAGTTTCGGGCTAGATACTTTCGACCGACGAGACGGCATCAAGCTCGGTTGACACGGAACGGCTCCAAGTCGATCTCCGGCGTTCTTCCACACATCAGTTGCGCCATGACCACGGCTGTCGCAGGGGAAAGATGAAGCCCACTGCGATAGTGGCCCGCCGCCAGGAACACATTTGCTAGATGGGGCAGCTTGCCGAGATAGGGAATTCGGTCGACACTTGCGGGACGTAATCCAGCCCACGCGCGGACCAGCTTGGCTTCTGCCAATTCAGGAACCCAGTGCCTGGCGAAATTCGCAAGGTCTTCGACCGCCTCCGGCGTGGTGGACTTATCGAAACCAGCTTCCTCGACCGTTGCTCCGACCAAAACGTGACCGTCTCTGCGAGGCACGATGTAGCGAATCCCCTCGTTAATCGGCGCCATGAAGAAACGTTGGCCCGCATCAAGCAGCACCAACTGGCCCCTAATTGGCTCGATCTCGGGACGCTGCATTCGCCCGCTGAAATGCCCCTGGTCAAGAACATGATCTGCTAAGACTTGCGACCACGCCCCCGTCGCCAGGCAGACCGCTTGTGGGGCAATTCTTCCGGAGGCTGTCTCCACAGAGATCAAGCGATCGCCATCGAAATTCCATCGCGTAACCTCAGTTCGGGCGAAGATCTCGACGCCTCGCTGACGGCAGCCGGCGGCTAAAGATTGGAGATGTCTCGGGTTCCGGACAACCGCCTCACCTGGCAAGAAACAAGCTTCGCGGATTTCATCGCTTACTCGAACATGGGGAAACTGTTGAGCAACCTCTGACAGATCGAGTCGGACGACCTCGACGCCTTCCTCCTCGTACTGCAAGCAAGCCATCCGCAGCGAAGCTGCCTCACCGGGATCTCTAGCCAAGTACAGGCCGCCGGTGATCTCGAATTCGTTGTCGATGCCGGTCTCTTCAAATAGCTGCCCCGACCATTCTGGAAAGAGGCGATGACTCAGTCCGCGTAGCTGCTCGATTGGCTCCCAAGCGTGTTGCTGATTCGCAGGGGGCAACAGTCCTGCCCCCGCCCAGGATGCTTCACGACCAATCTCCCCCTTATCCAGCAGCGTCACGCGTTGTCCCTGACGGGCAAGTTCGTAGGCAAGAGACAATCCAATTACACCGCCGCCGACAATCAAAAAGTCAGCGGTCGAAACATCGCGAGACAACGGGCGAACACCTGAACGGGCAACAGACGGACTAGTAATGAGAATCAGGGAAAGAGCTGATTATAAGGTTTGAACCGCGGTACCTTTTTCGACTTCCGCGGTTAGCACCCGCTTCAGCAGCATTGGCTCGACTTTGCCTCGGAAACGGATTTTCCCGTTTATCTCAACAACCGGGACGGTCGTATCAAACTTCTGCCGCAGTTCCGGATCTTGGTCGATGTCAACAAACGTGACTTCCGATACATATTCCCGGACGACTTTGGCGGCTTTGTCACAACAAGTGCAACCTGCCCGTGTATAGATAATGACGTTGGCCTTGTACTTTGATGTATTGTCGCTGTTCATCAAATTACCCTAATCAATCGATGTTAGCACTGAAGCGGATCGAAACGCACCCAATTAACCGCCTGGTGAATGTACGAACCACGGGAATTCCGTGAACGAAAACGGGCGTCCACTGTCAGACGAAATTTGTAATTGTGTGTTGTTTAGTGAGTAATAACTCTGGTAGTCTATAGCGTGTTTCAACTTATCGGCTCTCCCTAGCATAGGGAATTTTCACTCTTCCGGGAGCGGAAGGGAAGGACTTGTGGCGCGTTAGTAACGACTCAGGTTAAACTCTTCCCTCGTAAGCGTAGCCTTCCATGCCACCTGTTGTGGATGCATCACGTTTCATCGAGCTTGTGAAAAAGAGTAAGCTCGTGGCTGAACCTGTCTTAAAGCAGGCTGTGAAACAACTGCGCGCTGAGAATGATGGGCAAATTCCTTCCGACATTGAAAAGCTGGAAGCATTTTTCGTCCAGCAAGATCTACTCACCACCTGGCACTGCGAGAAGCTTAGAAACGGCAAGTACAAAGGCTTCTTTCTCTCCAAGTATCGTCTTCTGAAGCACTTAGGTACCGGAGGCATGAGCAGTGTTTACCTTGGTGAGCACATCGTGATGAACCGCAAGGTGGCCATCAAGGTCTTACCGCGAAGTCGCGTAAACGATCCAGCATACTTGGCCCGTTTTCATCTGGAAGCACAGACGGCGGCCCTACTCGATCACCCCAACATCGTGCGTGCGTTCGATATCGATAACGAAGAAAGCACGCACTATATCGTCATGGAGTACGTGCCAGGAAAAGACTTGCGACAAATCGTTCGGGAGCATGGAGCGGTCCCTTTCGAAGCAGCCGCCGACTACATCGCCCAAGCGGCTGATGGATTGCAACATGCCCACGATACCGACATCGTGCACCGCGATATCAAACCAGCTAATCTGTTGCTCGATGAACGCGGGATCATCAAAATCCTCGATATGGGTCTCGCTCGCCTGAAGTCGGATTTGAATTCGGCGAGCTCAACCGCAGGCAAAGAAAACATTCTGGGAACTGCCGACTACTTGGCCCCAGAGCAGGCCGACAATCACCACCACGTTGATCACCGTGTCGATATATATGGTCTTGGTTGCTCTCTATACTTTCTGCTGACAGGACATCCCCCCTTCCCTGAGGGCAGCATGGCTCAGCGCGTCGCGAAGCACCGCAGCGTCATGCCAGAGGAAATCCGCAAGTCACGCCCCAACTGCCCGATCGAATTGCAGCGTATTTGCGAAAAGATGATTGCTAAGAATCCAAACGATCGTTTCGCAGAGGCGAAAGAAGTCGCCGCCGAATTACGAAGTTGGCTTGAATCCCGTGGAAAAGAGCCAACCGTGGCCGACGAGGAGCCAGGCTCCGCCATCCTTTCAGCTGCCGCCCAGAAGGTTTCCAATCGTATCCGCTCATCCGGCCCATCGCATAATCGAGTAAGAGTTCCTGGCGCTGGCTCATCTATCAGTTCGTATGACTTACAGGTTCGCGAACGTCGAGAATCTTCTTCCAGCAAATTCGATCCGGCCCAGGAAGATACGATTGCCAACCGAGCCAACGATACGGCCCAACAGCTAAATGCCTCGTCGCATGAACTTCGCCGAGGGAATTCGAACAATACTTCGAGTTCATCTCTATTCGATTCTCAAGAACTCGACGACACCTCGTTCGATGTTGATGAAGCATTACCAGAAATGGAGCCAGTACCTTCCGATTCGGCAGCCGTATTACTGGAATCAGAAGCAGTGCACCTACCGACGGCCAATGCGGGGAAGATTCCACTGTTGCCCGCCAAGCCGACCTCAAGTCGGCGACTCCCTGCGATCACGAAGTCACTTCGAAATCTACCCACGCTTGTCTGGGTTGTTGCCGCGGCGATCGCTTTGCTCGTCGTGGTTCTCACCGTGAGCAACTTCTAACGCTCACCCCCAACTAAGTCTGCTATCAGGCGAATTTCGTCGCCACTAGGCCGCTCTGCCCCCACCGCATAACCCGTACGAGCTGAACGGCAACAGTCCCACAGAGGTATATTGACAGACCCCGATGACGCCTACTCTGAGGCGTGGATTGGGCTAGCAGTCACCCCATGGACACATCTAAACCGTTTGAAAATAGTGACTTAAGCAAATTGCTTGAAAGTTACTCCGGCTGCGACGTAGGATAAAGTAGAAGTTCAAACGGCCCCAGAGGCCGCTTGGCAATTCCCACCAGAAATGGAATTCGTGGTATCGCAAGTCGCAGGACGACCGACACGATTAACTCCACGAGCGACACCTACCAGGTCGCCCGGCAGGCCAAACCAAGAGAGTTCCATGAGTCGCATGTCGTATCGAGGCATCACGCACACGAAAGTCGCGAAGACCAAAGTCGCGTCGCGAGATTTTCGTTTGCCAACCCAGGCGTCACGACGCCGCGGAGGGAATGCAGCGCGTACGACGAAGTCTGAGTACTTCGCACCACCGGAAGATTGGCACGAACCAACGAACGACACTGGAACAGACTACAAATTCATTTACCAGCCGCCCGGTGAAGGTTTTTGTCACATTCTGACAGAAGAAGAGATCCGCGATCGCCTGGCACAACTGCCTGAATGGATGCTCGAGGGGCTGGAAGTCGTTCAGTTGAGTCGGCTGACACGCAAGAAGCTTAGCTTCCCTTGTTACGGCATGCAGTGGGGTGCATCGATCTACCTCTACCCGATGGACGAATCGCTCATCGAGTATTTCCCACATCCGCCCCGCCCCGAGCAATTGGTCGAGGCCAAGATGTTTGGAGCCGTGTGGGAAGAAGACGAAGATGGCTTCTGGCGTTTGGAATGGACCGAAGAGACCATCAAAGACTTCTACCTGAATAACGTCCTCGTTCATGAACTGGGGCATCTGCTCGATACGCGAAACAATAACTACGTGGCTCGCGAACGCTATGCCGAATGGTTCGCAATCGAATACGGCTATCGGCCAACCCGACGTCAATCGCTTGCTGCAAAGGCAGCTAAAAAAGTGGTTCGCCGGCACCACAAGACCTAGTCTGCCGGTACGGTCCGTGAACTAAGCTGTTGTTGTTCCACAACTTGAGACCACGTGGCGGTTGTGGATCAGGCATTATGGATACAAATGCCAGCGAATTTCGTTCCTTCTTGTGGAGCGAACCTGGGTTATTGTTAGGATAGGCATTTTCCCAGATTGCTCGCTTGTCTTCTCACGATAACGAAACAGATAGGGCCTGAAATTGACCATGTTCCGACCCCTCGTTGCGGTTGCCGTTGTACTCGTATCAATTGCTGCGGTGGTCTCACCTGCTATTGCAGCCCCGACGCCCGAACAACGCGAGCAACTTCAGGCGCTAAAACTCGATATTCGCAAGACTTCCAACTTCTTGAAGCGAGGCCTGGTTACCGAGTCGGTTGAACTTGTGCGTAGCATTCAGTCCCGAATGGAGACTTTGGACGCCGCTCAAGATGCCGAGATCGCTGCCGAACTCAAACAACTGACGGACCTGTTGGCGGCTTCGCATGGTGTGTTGGAACTCGAGGGTTACACACTCCGACCACTTTTGGGGTACGTCAACAGTCCCTCTTCTTCGATGGAAATGTCGGCTACGCCAGGGACACCTCCCACGACAACACCCCCTGCCCCGCTTCCGGATATCTTCCCGGCAGCCAACATTAGCTTCACTAAGCACGTTGCTCCGATCTTGATCGCTCGCTGTGGCAATTGCCACGTGACCGGAAGCCGCGGCGGTTTCAATGCAGGCACTTTTGAGGCTCTGATGCAGGGGCCACCAGAGGGGCGTGTTGTTTTCCCGAACGATGAAATTGGGAGCCGCCTAATCGAAACGATCGAAACCGGTGACATGCCCCGTGGTGGACAGCAAGTGCGCGCCCCTGAGCTTGCGGCCCTCAAGACTTGGATCAAAGAAGGCGCCAAGTTCGACGGCACCGATCCGAAAGCACCGATCAACCAGCCGAGCGCTTCGCCGGCTCCTGCGGCAATGGAAATGGCTCGGCTGGAAGTGATGGACGCCACAGGAAATGAGAAGGTCAGTTTCAGCCTGGACGTTGCCGGAATCTTGGCCAATCGCTGCGTGAGTTGCCATGCCGGACAGAATAACAGCGGCGGTCTACGCATGGACAACTTTACCCAGTTCATCCGTGGTGGCGACAGTGGCGCGCCTTTCGTTCCAGGTAAACCTCAGGAGAGCATGCTCGTCAGCCTGATCAAGGCGACCGGCAACGAGCGAATGCCCCGAAATGGCCCGCCTCTCACAGCAGATCAGATCGCCAAAATCGAAACTTGGATTCGTGAAGGGGGCAAATTCGACGGCACTTCGGCTCGTGATGATTCGATGTTGCGTTTGAATCAAGTTGCCGTTGCCAAGAAGGCCACGCACGAGGAACTCGCCAAGTTGCGGGCCGCAAGTAGCCAACAGATGTGGGAACTAAGCATGCCGGATGTGAAAACGGCTAAAGTCGACACGCCGCTGTTCTTAGCATACGGCACGATTGGTGAAGACCAGTTGAAGGAGTACGTCGCCGAAGCAGACAAAGCAGCCGCCAAAGTTCGCACGCTGCTGAAGATTCCATCTTCCTCGCCACTGGTGAAAGGAAAGTTGACACTTTACTTCTTTCGCCAACGCTACGACTATGCCGAATTTGGCAACATGATCGAACGTCGCGACCTGCCCGGCAACTGGAAAGGTCACTACCGGTTCGATGTGACCGATGCCTATGGAGCAATCCAGGTTCCCAGCGAAGACGATTACGACGTGAATGTCTTATTGGGACAATTGATTGGCTCGTCGCATGTGGCTTCCCTGGGAGACGGGACCGTACCTGCTTGGTTCTCCGAGGGAGTCGGTCGGGTGATAGCTTACCGAATGAACAAGAGTGATCCGCGAGTTCAAGCCTGGGACGATCAAATTGGTCCGGCTGTTAGCTCAATGGCAAAGCCCGACGACTTCGTTAATAATCGCCTATCGCCGGAGCAGAACGGCGTGGTGAGCTACGCCTTCATGAAAGCCGCGATGGGACGTGGAAACCAGTTCGATGCGTTGATGAATGCTCTCCGCAAAGGGACGAATTTCAATCAGGCATTCCAGTCTGCTTTCGGCGGAACACCTTCCCAGGTAGCAACCGCGTGGGTCATGTCTGGCGGTCGATAGGCCTGACTTGCGAATGATCAAGAAAAAGGCGATGCCTATTGGCATCGCCTTTTCATTTCTTGAATGAGTAAGTTTCGCCACTTAGTGCGAATGACCATGATGGTGGTGTTCGATCTCGCCCTGGTACGGCTTGCCATCGACTTCCACATCTACTGTCGCCGCAGCTTCTTCCGCTTCCAGCAAAGCAAACAGATCGGGATCGGCGGTCTCGAACTTAGCGGTTGTTTCTTCGCCATCGGAACGGACGGCTGGGATGTCCCAAGATTTCGTGTTTCCCTCGACGGTGACGTTCACTTGCAGATTCTCGCCTGGGATTTTGACTTCCTCTTTGCCGGCGCTGTCCAGAACGTAGAAGGTTAGCGTCTTTGTTTCGTCATCGTGCGACCATTCCAAGTGATACTCTTCCTCACCAAGCTCAATCAAGTGACCACCATGCGGACCAGCCGCTTCATGATCGTGCCCTTCGTGGTCGTGATCGTGCCCTTCTTCGTGCCCGGCAGAGTCGGTCTTTTCCGACGTGCAGCCCGCCAGCGAAACTGGCACGGCAAACGCACATAATAGTAGTATCAGCTTTCCAAACTTCATTGTGCCAGACTCCTCGATTGGCATTTCTGATTTGCTTTGATGTATTCGCCACCTATCGCCGGCAGCGAACTCCGCCTTTCCCAACCATTCGCGGGAAGCCCTCGATTATTCGGCACGAAACCGACGGCGCCAATCCTGCCCCGTCATTCGTCGTCCGTTCGAGCTCATTCTGGGTGAAATCGATTACAGTTCGATTCCGCTTCCCGTCGCTACCGGCTGGCTGTTTCCTTTGGTGAATGCATCGATGTAGGAAAGGTCGCCACCGCCAACTCCCATCTTCGCTGCCTGGAAAAATTTAGCAGCCTGGGCGTCGTCTCCGTCGAAGTGTAAGAGTACCCCAACACAGAACAATAAATCGGCGTTCTGTGGGTCAGCAACCGCACGGCGAGCATTCGCTTCGATGATCGAAGCCTTGGCGGCAGCGTTACTATCCAGCAGCCCATCGAGGGTCAGATTTGTCGAAGCGATATTCGGATCTTGCTGAACCGCCAGCTTCATCGCCTTGACCGCTTCCTCCGGATGATTGGTGGCCAAGTAGGCGAGTGCCTTATGCAGGTGACCTTGAGCGTCTCCTGGGGCGGCCGCGACAGCATCTTTGTAGCGTCCCAGAGCTTCACTATATCGTTGCTGGCGGAATAGAGCATTCCCGGCGTCAATAAAGCGAGCAGCCCGTTCCACCGCCTGGGGACTTGGCTGTTCAATCGGCAAGTTAGGTTTGGCGACCATTTCCGGAACGACCGAAGGGGAAGTCAGTCCGCCGAACGATTGACTTCGCTGAGGCTCGATGGCGAAATCTCGGGGCAACCCCATAAATTGCTTCATTGCTTGGGGGCCGTAGTTCAGCTCCGCTGGCTGAGTGGGAGGAAGATAGTATTCAAGGTATTGATCGCTAGGCCGGTAATAGGTGCCGTAGGGGTACAGCCCGGAATAGTTCAATGGATACCCAGCGTTGTAACCGTAGACGTACGGCGTGGGATAAGAATAGCCGTAAGGGGTCAGCCCAATCCCGATCGATAACCCGCTCCCCCCCCAAAAACTGCCGTAGCTTGGATAACGATAACCGTAACCGCCACCATGATGATGGTGGTGATAGTCACCACGGTTGCCGTGCGAATAGTTGTTGTAAGAAAAACTTCCTGAGTATCCGCCAGGCCGAGTCACATCGGCGTAACCGCCTCGTCCAACCGTAATGTTACTGCGGCTCTTGTATTTGTATTGCCCCAAACCTTGCGCTTGCGCGAAGCTTCCTGCCGCAACGATCGCCAGAATGGCTAACATGCTTACGTAACGCACTACATCACTCCTCGAGGCAAAAGGGACAACCTCTCTATTATCTGGTCGTTCCCTGCAATGGGCAAAGAGATTTGTCGAATTCGTTGCCTCGACTTGCCGTGAATCAGGCAAACTCTTTGAGGTCAGCTCTTTATTTTTAGGAAGATATTTAACTAAACTTAGGGCAGAGATTCTGCTGTTGAGTCTCGTTCGTGCCTGCAAGATGCCTGCCGTGACCAAACTCGACCTCGAGGAATTCCTCGACATCCTGAAACAACTGGTTCGTCACCCTTCCGTCGTCGGATCGGAGCACGCTTTCTTCCGTTACCTGCAGCGGGAATTAGAAGAAACGCATGCCACGGTCACCTTGTATGAAGGCCTGTTAGTTGCCAGCGGCACGCAGCCTGATCGGATGCATATTTCGGCTCACGTCGATCGGCATGGACTGATCTGTACCGGACCCAATGAGTTTCAATACGCGGCGTTCGTTGCCCGCAACCGTGGCGACCTTTTGGGGGACTCGGTCTCGGAGCAGACGTTCCAAACAATCGCCGAGCGTTTTCATGAGCGGTTTGTGCAAGCATACGTCCCCTGGAGTGGTACCTACCTGGGCAAAGGGACGATCAAGCGTTCTTACCTCTGTGAACGGCGAGGCAACCTCGTTTTCGAGGTTGAGGGGCTCGACCACGTATTGCCAGGCACACCGGTCGCTTATCAAGACCGGCTGTCCATTTCGTACGGGCGAGTCTCGGCTCAGCTGGACAACGTGCTGACCACAGCAATGTTGATTTACCTATTTCGCCAAGGCTTCCAAGGAACGGCATTATTCACGGCTCAAGAAGAAGCGGGGCGAAGCTGGCGATTCCTGCTCGAGTGGTTCCGCCGCTGTGGGATCGAAACGCAAGACCTGCTGGTGCTCGATACGAGTCCCTTTCCAGATATTGCCACTGCCGATGCCCAACAGGTCGTGCTGCGAAAGCGCGATGCGAATGCCATCTTCAATCCGCAAATGGTGGCTAAGCTAGAAGAGGCCTGCCAGAAGTTCGGCATCCGTTACATGTTTAAAGACGAGATGCTGGCAAAGCAGAACGAACAGCGTGTTGCCGAAGGGAAGAATCCCACCTCATTGGGAAGCACCGAGTTAGGCCGTGTCGCTTCAGCGTCCGAAGGAACCATTCAAGGCGCTACGCTGCAAGTTCCCACCACTGGCTATCACACGCCAGAGGAATCCGCGGCGTTATCCTCAATCGAAGCCATTCTCGATGTTCTGTGCGAGGTCGCGCTCGAGGAATAGACTGGCCAATCAATCGGTTTATGTCTTACCCTTGCCGATCAGTTCCTCATAGACATGCTGGAACTTCTTCTGGAAGTCTCGATCGGTATCGATGATCGACAGATATTCGGTACGATTGGCCGATACCACCGCCTCCTCGGCCGCGTCGTGGTTGCCCATTTCGTACAGGCAAATTGCTTTGCCAGCGTAACCGAATGCCTTGGCCTCGACATCGATCTCGCGTTGGCCTGAGAGTTCCTCGAAGACACGTAACGATTCGTTATACCGTTTCAGATTTAGTAGGATGATCGCTTCCTGCTGCATCGCTCGCAGCCCCCACATGCGATTTTCTTCACTGCGATCCATGGGAAAGAAACGAGGCACGCTGGCAAAGTACTTGGGGCGCTGATCCATCTCGAGATCCTTCGTGCGGAACATCGCGTACAGAAACTGTTCTTCTGCCGTTTGCCCTAACGGTTTGACCTCTTCTTCTTGGACACCATCAAGCAGATTAGGCTTTCGTGAAGCAAGCGCTAAACCTCCACCAATAATAATGCAGACCAGCCCCAAGAAGGCGAAGCGAGAAAAGTTCTTCGTCCAGGACGGCTTACGATAGACCGTCATCGCCGACGTTTTCATGACATCGGAAAGCTCTTTCAAACCGTCACTTCGCACCGACGACAAAGAGGCGAGTTCCGCGATCGACCAATCCGAAGGGTCGCTCCCAAATGCATCGCTGCCCAGCGACTTCTGTACGTCACGCAGTTCACGCAGCAACTCCGAGGCGTTCTGGTAACGATCGGCTGGTTTCTTGGCGAGCATCTTGTGAATGACGCGTGCCAAAGGAGCTGGCACCCCGCCCCGAATTTTCTCGAGGCGTTCGGGTTCGGTGTTTAAATGCTTTACGGCCACCGTCAAAGGATTGTCCCCTTCGAAAGGAGGACGTCCTGCGAGAAGCTGGTAGCACGTGATCCCAAGCGAATAAATATCGCTTCGTTGATCCAGAGGTTTACCTTCGGCCTGCTCTGGGCTCATGTAGAGTGGCGTCCCCATCGTGATACCGACCTGGGTCAGATTCATCCCATCGGCATCTTGAGCGATCACTCGGGCCAAGCCGAAATCCGCGACCTTCACTTCGCCGGTCGCCGTAATCAAGATATTCTCTGGCTTGATATCGCGATGGACGATCCCCTGCTCGGCAGCTTTATACAATGCCGCAGCAACCTGACGAAGTATCGCCCCGACAAGCTTTATTTCTAATGCCCCTCGCTTATTGAGAAGCTGCTTCAGATTCTGCCCCGGAACATACTCCTGGGCTATGAAGTGTAGGCCATCCGAGTTGCCGACTTCGTAGATCTGGACAATGTTGGCATGCGTCAACGCGGCCGCCGCTTGAGCTTCGCGATGAAATCGACGCACGTACGCTTGATCTTTGGCGAGTTCGGGCTGCAGAATCTTGACGGCGACGTTTCGTTTTAAGCTTTGCTGTTCGGCCAGGAAGACCTCAGCCATGGCCCCTCGCCCTAACCGACGCAAGATGCGGTAATCGCCAACGACACGGCCCGCCAGGTCCAGTTCGGCCGGCGCGTCTTTTTGCTTGTTCGTCAGTTCCGTCATCAAGTTTCTCGGCGAGGCAATCTCGTAAGTCGTGGAGGTGGCGGCTGAGGGGCGACGATACCGCATCAATCCCAATTCAAGTATCGATGCCAATTACCCGCTTGGCAACCAAACTGTTTCGGCTATGACCAGATAATTTCTGTCGTTTCATTTAGAACACGAAAGCCTCGTGGACATTCGCCTAGGCTTCAAGATCTTCCATGCCGTTCTTTTTAGGGTCGCACTTGGGCAATCGAGCGTCGAGCCACTCCTGATCGACAAAGTCTCCAAGCAACTTGCGCAAGCAGGCCACGAGTCCTTGTCGGACTTCATCCCGGAATTCAGGATCAGACCCCACAATTTCGACTTGGTGAAATCCATCCCAGCCCAGCCATAGTCCCCAATCGTAGCGTACCGCCGCGTCGTTGACCCGCTGCATGACTCGTAACGCCCAAAAACTGCCAAATTGATCTCGGAAGTCGAGCCATGCTTGATTCTCCGGTCGCACGATCTCGCTGCGTGCTTGCGAGCGGAATGCCACCATTCCCATTCCCAACAGTAGCACCCCCATCGAAAGCAGGGCCCCACCGGTGGTCACAGGAGCCGAAGCCCAAGGCAAGTAAGGATACACCATCAACCCTTGAGCGATTGCCAAGCACAACGCCGCCGGACCGAAACGCGTGGCCAAGTTATTTAGCAGTCCGGCGATCATCAAGAGTCCGAGGAAGCATCCCCAGATCCACCCAGGGTCGCTTCGTCCTGCCGAATCAAGAAACCAGATTTCTAACACGGGAACAGATAAGGCCGACCAAAAGGCAAGCATGAGAAGTTGCCAGGCAACCAGATGCCGCCGCTTGGCCCCGACCTGGGCCAACGTAGGCAGAAACAAGCCCATGGCCGCCAGGTATCGCCAGTGGTTGTCGACAATGGACAACTCAAGTTGGTGGCAAACACCGATCACGATTTCGCAGCCGACCAAGCAAACCCAAGCCACCATGGCCCAAGCCCATGCAGCCGTCAACGTCGTTCCACGTAGTCCACTGCGAATTCGGATGAGCAGCCAAATTCCGACAACGCCCAACAGCAATGCCACCGCGGCCGTCACCCCTCCGGGATTGATCGGGATGTGCATCACAAAAACGAAGACCTGATTCTTGGGGACCAAAAGAAACGCGACTCTATCACAAGCTTATTCTAACGAATCACCCGCCGCGGATGAGAAGGGACCGGTCGTAACGATTAATTCTTCCAGGTCAGGCCAACCACCTGCATAAGAGGATCGGAAGAGGCAATTTTTTTCGATGATGCGTTTGCACAACGTTATTTGCATGGCATGTTTCGTCAGTGCAACAAATACTCCCTCACTCAACTCCCCAAACAGAAGGAATACCTACCATGTTTCGTATCGCCATTGCCTCATGCTTCGTTGTGATGTCAGCTGTCGGATCGGCCTCGGCCGGACTTTGGGATGCCATGACGGTCAGCTATCCGTCCACCCACTACTCGGCCAGCAGCGAATACGTCGCTGCCAGTGCCGCCGCTGCGGATTGCGGCTGCTCGAACGGTGGCTACGGCTACGGTTCCCCAGCTTGGTCTGGCGGGTGCTGCAGCGATGTCTGGGCTGGTTACTGCTCGGAAGGACATGGATGCCGTCCTAAACTTCACACCCGTTACCACTGGTTCTCCCGTCCATCGTGTGGCTGCCAAACCACCCCGGCTCCTTGCTGTGGATCGACGCCAATGACCAAGGGATGCGGCAACGCTTGCCCTAGCTGCCTCGGCCTGCATATGCGTGGCTTCCGTCACGGTCATCGCCACGGCTACGGTTGCAGCTGTGGAGCCCCTGCATGCGATTCCTGCGGTGCCACCGACATCATCAGCATCGAAGGCTCCATGAACGATCACAGTGCCCCTGAGGCCGCTCCTGAGATTAAGCCAACGCCAGCGGCACCTAAGGCTGAACCACAGGAAGCTCGCCTGCTGCTCCCTTCGCTGCACGCTTTGCTGCCGCGTAACTAGTCCAAGCGATCAAGAAAACACGCGACCGGCTCGACCAAGCTACCTGGGGAGTGTGGTTTGCCACTGAGCCAAAGCGTCTTACGGGCGGATCCTGGATGGGATCCGCCCGTATTTTTTTGCTAGCCGAAATACCTTCACACCATCCAGGGTGGTGCTAGCACGAAAATGCCTGATTTTCCCTAGAGAACGAGTAAACGGGCTGACGATAAATCTTACTGATCGAACACCGGGAGGACGGGACACAGGATGTGTACCGTGAGATCAAAGGCCAAAGTAGACGACGGATCGACTACTTTCGGCCTTTTTTTATGCGCGGACAAAACCCTTCTCGAAATTCACTTGATACCCCCCGCTAGACCAACCATAATTGAAGTACGTCGGGTATAGGAACACCCCCATCTTTAGCCAGGATGGCGCCGAACTTCTTTTTCTTTGAGGGCGCAACTGGATATGACATCGAAGACGCTTGCTGTTGCTTTGATTGCTGGTTTGGGATTACTTGGAGCCGTCACCACTTACTCGACACTTTCCGCTCAGGACGCCGTTGAATCGGCAGAGCCAAGCGGTCGCCTTCCAACGTATTACTCTGAAATCGTCACTCAAGATCAGCGTTTAAAGATCTATACGATTCAGAGTGGTTACAACACCAAGATCGAGCAACTCGAGGCGGAAATCGCCAAGTTGGAAGCCGCGATGAAGAAGGAAATGGAAGCAGTTCTCACTCAGCCTCAGTTGGAGCGTCTGGAAGAATTGGCGAAAGAAGACGAAATTCGTCGTCAGAAGAACGAAGCAGCCAAGCGTGCTGCGGAAAAGGCAGCCTCGGCAAGTGGTTCTTAGTATTGAATCAAACCGCACGAAACAGGCGGCATCGTCCATCACAACGGAAGGCGATGCCGCTGGAAGAATTCCCAGATTACCGAATTCGCATCTAAATTTTGCGTCGTAGGTCCCAGCAGTTCGAGCCTGCTTTCTTTACCTGGCCACGTGTGTCCTCCACCAAAGATCTTCCATAGGATGACCTCGGCCGAGTCCGCATCGGTCGCAGCGTAAGTAAACTTCTCGATTGATGTTCCGTCGTTCACTTCTGGAGTTAATTTTTCGATCAGAGGTTGAGGGCTCGCACGGTTGGCAGCCACCCAGTTTGAAATAGCATGGTCGACTGAGTTGAAGTCGAGTTTCGACTTACTGCGCGAACCGACGCCTCCTTCCCACCGTACGAACTGATCGTCGGTGCCATGCATGTGCATGACCGGCACCGGCCGCTTGGGATGACAGGTATCGTTCCCCATGGTTCCGCCAACCGGAGCCACGGCGGCAAAGCAATCGGACAATTTATCTGCCAACAAGTATGCCATCATTCCGCCGTTCGACATCCCGGTGGCATAAACCCTCGAAGGATCAACGTGAACGCGCTGTGGCAGGTCGGCCAAGAGCTCCTCGATGAAATGGACGTCGTTCACATCTTCGCGTTGGGCATAACCACAACACATTCCGGCATTCCACGTCTTCATCGACGGCAATCGTCCCGTGCCGTTTGGGAAAACAGTGACGAAGCCTGCGGTGTCTCCCAGTTCGTTCAATTCGCAAAAACGCATCATGGTGGGCGCATTGGACAGCCCCCCATGAAACGTCAATACGATCGGCCAACCTTCGCTTGGTTCGGCAGTGTGCGTGGGCACAAACACCCACAATTCACGTTCTCGGTCATCAACATCTAACGTTAAACGATGCCGGCCTGGCGTCAAAAGCTTGATCGGTGTGGTGCTCATGAACGACTATCTTCAGAACTAATTAAGCAGGCTGTTTCTTGGCGTCGAGAACTGATCGCTGCAACTGCTGCATCGTCACAATGCCGACGACAACTCCAGCTCGGCTGACGACCTTGGCCATCAGTTCGCCGGAGCTTTGCAGCCGCGTGAGGGCCGAGATACAACTATCGTTGGCGGCAATTTCGGGGAGCGGGTGATAATTGAGAATCTCTTCGCCATCCCCCATGTAAAGGTCACAGACACGAATATAACCAAGGGGAATCGTACGCTTGCCTTCCTGCTGGACAATCGGAATAACGGAAAGCTGCTTCCGCTTGGCAACGCGAAGAATATTGTTCACCTTCGAACCAATCTTCGCCGTCCAGACTCGGGAGATCGGAGTGGCGATTGTGGTTACGCGACGGTTGGCGACACCAAACACGCCCTGGGCGACGCGCCGCTGAGCCCGATTCAAAATTCCGAACTCGCCTCCTTCTTCCAGAAAGTCTTCCAATTCGGTACGAGCCAAAGCAAGCCGAACCGTTTCGGGTGATTCCCCCAAAAGTTGCTGGAGCGCTCGCCCCAACACCCATAACAATGCCGCACACGGAGCAAACAACACGGTGAATAGGAAAAAGAACCACCCGCTGCGGCGCAAGAGCAGATTGGGGGCACGATAAAAGAAGTACTTCGGCAGCAACTCGCCATAAACGAACAGAAACGGGGCCATGATCAGTGGCAAGGCCATCTCGGCGGTCGAACTGCCCGGAAAAAACTGGTGCGAAAAGAGCACGATCGCCAGGGACACCATGTAGTTCGCTACGTTGTTGCCAATCAGCGTAGTGGCCACAAACAAGGCTGGATGATTTGTTAGAAACAATAGGAAACGTGATAACCAATCGCCTCCCAATCCATCCAGCACCAAGCGGACGCGTGTCACGCGATAGAAGCCCGTCTCCGAGCCGCTAAAAAAGGCGCTCAGTAAAACGCCGATCGCGAAGATGAAGAATACGGTCAACATCGCGTTATTCCTCCTCCTGTCGCAGGGTCATCCTCACTAGGATGTGCCCTTCGCCGAGTTGCTCGACGACCAGGAAATGGAACGGCCCCCAGTCGACTTCGTCGTCAACCTCGGGAATGCCATCGAGTTCTTCTTGCAGAATCCCGTTGATCGTGGCGTGCCGTGTTTCGGGAAGCTCTAGCTGGAAATGCTTCGACATCCGGCGCACGCTCGTCATACCGGAGATCAAATAAATTCCTGGTTCAAGCTCTTCAAACGTCTTCCTTTGCAAGATCCGCTCGCTACGACCATGCGAGTTCGAGAAGATTGTCTCCATCAAATCTCGTAGCGTTACTACGCCGATCGTTTCTCCGAGCTCGTTGACAACGGCAGCAACCTCGTTTTCACTGGCCAGCATTTGCTGAAAAACTTCCGACGCCTGAGCACACCACGGGAACACCAGCACCTCTTGGGCGATGTCTTCCAGGTTCTCCTGTGGTAACTCCGTAGCGTCGATTAAATTGATCGCGCTGACCACGTCGTCCCCTTGTTCGTCGGCGATTAGCAGGTAACCGCTGGGGGTCATTTCGCAGTCCAGATCCTTCAGCGAAACCGGCGGCTGGAACATCTTGAAACGCATACGAGGTCGCATCAACTCAGCCGCCAAGGAATCGGACAGACTGACGATACCCCGCAGTGCCATCTCTTCCTGTTCGAGCACCGTACTGCTTTGCATCGACATCTGGATCGCCCGTTCCAGATCGGACACCTGCATGTACGGTTCCGCCTCGAAGCGTGGCCAAATAAGTCGCTGCGAGAGCGTACTAACACCACGCATGATCGGGCGAATTGGATCGATTACGCGAACGGCGAACGCAATCGGAACGGCCAGGAATGCCGCAAGTGCCGGGGCTCGAAGCACGGCCAGGCTTTTCGGCATCATCTCGCTAAAGAAGATGATGACCAGCAGTGACATTGTCGAGAACGCGGTGGCATAGGTGGCACCGAACTGATCTTGCAGACGAATCCCTACGATCGACGCCACGGCAAAGTACGCCACGTTGATCATCAAATTCCAGAACAAAATCGCCGATAGCAACCGATCGGGATCTGCCAGCAAAGAAGCGGCCGCTCGCTGGGCAGTCGTTCCCTTACGAAACCGCTTTCGGTCCTCGAGCTTCAAATAGAAGAAGGCTGCCTCCGAGGCCGAGAACATCCCAGAGCAGGCGACCAACAGCAGCATTGTCACCAACCATGGTGCAATGGCCACAAAGACGTCCAACCTGCTACTCCTTTCCGAGTAAGTTCTTCCTGGGTGCTAAAGCAGCGAAAGCCAACCGCAAAACTACGCGTCGTCGGCTCCGGACCGATGCCCCACCTCGATGTCGAAATCTGTGATTGCAGGCATCAGCATGGCGATCATCGTGAAACCATAAGCCATCACGGTCACCACAAATACCTCCATCCCGTTGCCCAGCAGGAAGCTGACAATCGCGAAGAAGGTACCAACCGGCACGGCCGTGGCGGCGATACCGATCGCTCGCGAAGGATTGCGATAACCAATTGCAACATACAACCCTAAGCCACCCCCAGCGATGAATCCCAGGAATGGGAACAGCTGGAAGTGGAACGACTCGGTGAAGCTGATCATCAGCAAGATACACGTTATCACACCGAGAAACAAAAAGAAGACCGTCCCTAAGCTAACACCGATTGCGGTGCGGCTGTTGGCGTAAACCATTCCACAGTGCAGCCCTAACATGGTGACGAAGAAATACATCACTACCAGGCCACAACTTACGTAAAAAAAGCTCTCGCCGTTCATCGCCCCAGCCAGCCACAAATAGACGTTTACAGCTAGGGGAGCCAGGATCATTTCACGCGTCACCCACATCACGCCCCATAACTTCCCAAAGGTAAATTCCTTGGGGCTTATATCGGTGACGAGCAACAAGTCTAATGCCTGACCATCTCGCTCGTTCGTGATCGAGGTCACCGCTAAGGCGTTCACGATTACCAAGCTAATCAGATAGAGCGGCACCATTGCCCAAGCCACCGGTGGAATCGTGGTACCGAGTTGATCGCCCCGATATACGGCCGTGCCACTCGCCACCATGTCGTACAGCAGATAGGCAGCGGCGGCCGCGAGCACGAGATAGACGAACTTGATGATTAGCACCTTGCGGCCGTACGCCCAAGTTTGCGTTTCTCGCCATAAAATCGGGTTTTGCCAAACTTGGCGATGGTCTTGCTTCACCTCAGTGGTGCGTGCATCGACGTGACCAGAACGAAGCGATTCGTTATCTCTCTTTGGAACTACTTCCTTGTCGGCAGATTCTTCGATCTGGGCCATGTCGTGTTCGGCCCCCCAGATACTCTCTTCCTGCTGCCGGGCTTCCATGTCTTTGCCACGGCGAGTCTCACGTGACGGGTTCCAAACTCGCACCAGGGCGATCGCTGTACCGTTTAGCAGTACAATCCCAGCCGTCATGATTAAGACATGCAGACCAGTGACACCCCAGATCGATGCCAAGTTGCCAGAAGCTGCCGGAAAAGGATTCGCCGCCTCCATCACCGCCCAAATGGGATTCATGGCAGTACCCCACTGCGCGGCGGAGATATCAAACAGCCGGTCAAAGAAAACGCGGTCGGCAACCAGTCCGCTCACCCCGAGCAGCACCATGATCAACATCGCAGTCAGGGCCAACGTTTGAAACGTCTTCTCACGCCATAATGCCATCGTGCTACCGATGCTACCGGCGGCCAGGGCCGAAATCAACGTCACAACTAAGACGCGCAAGACCTGAGCAGCTGAAACACCACCAAAGAGAAACAGGGCACAAAAGACGGGCGTGGCCGCCAAGATCAGCGCAAAGACATTGATCAAGCTGGCCAACATCTTTCCCAAAACCAGCTCGGAGTTATTCAGCCGGGTCATCAACAGCAGAATCAGTGTCTTCCGATCTTTCTCTTGTGCCACAGCCCCAGCAGCACTGAAAGCGGCAAAGAAGATCACGAGACAAAGCTGAATGGGGGCCAAAATCTGGAAGATGCTGGCCCCAAACCGAGCCATATCTCCCACGCTGGCAATCACTTGCGTCCCGGCCAAGACTAACCATGCCGTGCACATCAGCAAGAATAGAGCCGCCACATAGACGGCGCGATAGACGTAAAACTTACTACGACGCGGGGTTACGGCCGCCTCGCGAGTAAAAACCGGACCAATAAACAAGTCCAGACTCCCCAACGGTTTACGGTGAAATCGCCAAACAGATCATTATATCACGAACGATTCTAACGGAACCCTCAAGCCGTTTTCTGAGTTCAATTTATGCAAAACTTCGTGCTTCCGCGGTTGCGTTTGGGCATAACGGATAGGAATGCCGAGCATTCAGGATCTTTTTTTCAGCCGTAGTAACTTTGGCACAATAACTGGTCCCCCTCATCCCTCTTATTTAGTAGATGCCGCTTAGGCGACTGCGGCGTAGGACTCCAAGGCGTTGACATCTCCTTTTGAACACCGGCTTACCGAAGCCGAGATTGCGGCCCTCTACCAAGAGCACGGGGAAGAGCTGCGCAGGTTCCTTTGGGGGGTGGTCGCCGATTGGAATCAGGTTCAAGACATCATTCAAACTACGTTTCGCAAACTGGTAGAGGTGGGTCATGAAACTCAGCCTGATAGCCGCAAGGCTTGGCTGTTCCAAGTCGCCTACCGCGAAGCACTGGCCCATCGCCGGAAGCAAGGAACTCACAAGAGGGTTCTCGATCGTCTGCTGGAAAGCCAGCCGGAAGATTCGACCATTGAGGACGACCCCCTGGTTCGCGAGGAAATGACCGCCACGGTCCGCGAAGCCATCCAACAGCTTTCGCCCGACTTACAGCAAGTCTTGCGAATGCGAATTTATGAAGACAAAACGTTCGCCCAAATCGCAGAGGAGCTAGACATTCCTCTAGGAACAGCTTTGGGACGAATGCGAAATGCCATGCTTAAGTTACGCGGCAAGCTGGCCTGGACCCAGCGCGACGCCTAACCAACAACGAGAATCATCGAATGATCCGTAGTGTTGATTTTGTAGACTTCGATTCCGATGACGCCCGGTTCTTTGATGCCGTTCGTTACCTGCTGGACGAAATGAGTCCTTCCGAGGCAGAGCATTTTGAAGAGCAGTTGGCGACCGATCAATCGCTTCGAGAACTATTGGCCGAAGCGGTCCAGTTAACCCAAACAACCTATGCAGCGCACGTGCCTCTTACCGTTCCTACGGAGCATGCCTCGGTCGCGGCGGCCAGCACGACCGCTCCGGGGAACGGCACTTTGCCTATCGGTTTCTTCCTAGCCTTAGCGGCGTCGCTTTTGATTGCCGCAGTTGGCAGCGTGACGTTCTACTGGAATGAAGCAAACCACGACGTCGCCGGGCCAAGTCCCCCTAGCGAAGAAGTCCACTTGGCTTCGGCTTGGGCGGAACAATTCGAGTCGCAGTCGGATGAACTGGCGGAACTTTGGGAAGACGACCTTCTGACATTTACCTCGGTCGATGCACTTCCAGAGGAAAATGTCGAGGAGACGTTCCTTGCCGCTTCGCCCACGTCACCTCCCGCTTGGATGCTGAAGGCCTTGGCAGCCGAGCAGGACGATTCCCCCGTTCGCCCCTCCATGTAGTTTCTGTCCGTACCGTTGTCCCATTTAACGTTTCGATATTGCTGATGATGCTCGTTTCGACACCAGTTCGTTCTCTCGGGTTTGTTGCCTTGACGGCCTTGGCGGGATTGTTTGCCAGCGAGGTGGCCACAGCTCAAGACGCCAAAGTCCAAAAGGGCCGAACGGTTCCAGTAACCTCGAATGCCAACACAGACCGCCCTCGTCAGTTGGCTCAATCGATCGATGCCGAGAACAAACTCAGTCGACAGGAACGCGAGCAGCGAGAAGAACAAGCCTTGGCATTCGCCAAAGAACATCATCCGGCCCTCGAGAAACTACTGAAGCAATTGCGAGGTATGGACCAAAAGGAATACGGCCGGGCAATTCGCGAGCTTTATCGCGTGAGCGAACGACTTAGCTCGCTAAAAGATCGCAACCCGCGTCTGTATGAGTCACAGCTAAAGCTTTGGAAGGTCAACAGCAATGCCACGTTGCTGGCAGCCCGCTTGCAATTAAACCCTGGTAATGATGACCTGCGAAATCAGCTGCGTGAAGCACTGACCGAGAAACGCGAACTTCAAGTGAAGTTTATGAAGGAAGAACTCGAGCGAGCCCAACTCCGTGTCGAGCGTCTTGAACGCAACCTGGAACGCTTTGATGAAGAAAGCCAAGTGGCAATCGAACGTCAAATGCGTCAATTAGCAGCCCCGGATCGGCCTTCCAAAAAGAATCCGGAAAAGACAACCGACGGCAAGTGAGACGATTATTCCCACGACATCTTCTTACCCAAGAATCAGGTTCATGGTCACACCCCACGTTCCAAATACCGCGAAGGATAGCAGCCCAATGAATGCAATCACCTCTCGCTTTTGGTTATTGCTCGTAGCCGCCCTGGCTATCGTCATGACAAGTTCTGCCTCAGCGGAATCCCTCGGCAATGCCGAGCCTGATCTGAAGGTCGCCCCTACGATCATCGATCGGTTCACTCCGGAAGACGTTACCGAAACGCCCGACTTCCAGAAGCATGTTATCCCGTTGATGAGCCGTATGGGATGTAACGGACGCTCGTGCCACGGTTCGTTCCAAGGTCGAGGTGGCTTTATCCTCTCGCTATTCGGCTACGACTTCAAAGCGGACCACGCGGCAATCACCACCGGCGAAGAACCACGCGTCGACTTAGAATCGCCTGATGAAAGCTTGATCATCTTCAAGCCCACTGACGAAGACATGCACGAAGGTGGCCAGGTTTACGAACTTGGCAGCTGGGAACATCGCGTCCTGAAAAACTGGATCAAAGCTGGCGCCAAATTCGACGAGAGTCAGGTCGCCATCCTCGACCGTCTGGAAGTCACGCCCGAGGAAATCGTCTTCTCTGATAAAGATCAGACACAACAGCTAACCGCGATCGCAGTCTGGGCCGACGGCAGCCGGGAAGATGTCACCCCGCTTTGTCGCTTCACCACCAATGACGATCAAGTTGCCAACATCGATCGCGATGGTTTGGTTTCGTCCAACGAATCAGGGGACACGCATGTTGTCGTCGCGTACGACAAAGCGGTCATCGCCGTACCCGTCCTTCGCCCAGTGAGCCAGCTTATCGGTGAGAGCTATCCCGACGTCCCTGCGCCCACCAAGGTCGATCAGTTGGTCGTCCAGAAGTTACGCAAGATGGGAATCGTTCCGTCTGACCTAACCTCCGACGAGCAATTCCTCCGCCGCGTCAGCCTCGACATCGCTGGCACGTTGCCCACGCCGTCTGAAATCCGAGCGTTCAACGCCGATAGCAATCCAGACAAACGAGCTCAAAAGATCGATCAACTTCTTGAAACGCCTGCCTACGTCGCCAAGATGACGACGCTGCTTTGCGACATCACTGGCAATAACGATCAACAACTGGTCAACGTTTCTCCGATGCGAGTCGGCCCAGCCCAAGAGTGGTACGACTGGATTTACGATCGCGTTGAAAAGAATACGCCGTATGACCAAATCGCCGAAGGCATCATCCTCGCCCGTAGTCGATTGGAAGGGGAAAGCTACCGCGAATACTGTGAAGAGATGAGCGACATGTACCGCGAAGGGGACTCGTTCGCTGATCGCAAATACATGACACACTACTGGGCTCGCCGTGAGTTCCGTCAACCGGAAGAACGTGCCATCGCGTTTGCTTACGCGTTCATGGGTGTACGAATTCAGTGTGCCCAGTGTCATAAGCATCCGTTTGATGTTTGGTCGAAGAACGATTTTGACGAGTTCAAAACCTTCTTCACTGGGGCCCGCTTCGCGGCACAGCCCCCACGCAACGACCGCGATGCTTTTGACGAATACCAGGCGATGCTCGACAACCTGGATATCGACAAGACACTGCGCGGCAACCAGCAGCGCCGAGAATTTGCCAAGCAGCTGCAAAAGGGTAAGACCGTTCCCTTCCCCGAACTGGTCGTCACGCCCGTTCGCTCGAACGCTGTCCGTAACGCGAAGAACAAGAAGGACCGTGGCCTAGCCTCTCGTTCGCCAGAAGCACGCGTTTTAGGTGAAGAGGCGATTGATCTTCGCGATTATGAAGACGTCCGCGAGCCGGTCATGGAGTGGCTGCGTGGAAAGGACAATCCCTACTTCGCTCGGGCGATCGTCAATCGTGTTTGGGCAACCTACTTCAGTGCAGGTATCGTGAATCCCACCGACGATCTAAGCCTGGGTAATCCACCTAGCAATGCTCCCCTGCTCGATTACCTAGCTGAGCAATTCGTCGCCCACGATTACGACTTAAAGTGGCTACACCGTGAAATTGCCAACAGCCGTACTTACCAACTCTCGTGGGTTCCTAATGAAACGAACCGTTTTGATACTCGCAACTTCAGCCGCGCCGTGCCACGTCGCCTTCCGGCCGAAGTCGCGTACGACATCATTCAACAGGCGACCGCTGGGGACGAGACGATCGGAACGTACCTCTCCGACATCGACAAGCGAGCGATCGCGATCCCTGGCACACGCCTCACGGGCAATTCCTCCTATCCTCTGCAGATTTTTGGACGGAGCGAACGTGCCAGCAATTGCGATTGCGACCGCAGCATGGAAGCCACGTTGTTGCAAACAGTCTTCCTCCAAAACGACTTCAGCCTCCACTCAGCGATTGGAAGTAACCAAAGCTGGGTCGGAGAAGTCGGCCGATCGATGAAGCCGCAGATCGATAAGAAATCGACCCAAGAGCAACAAATCCAGGCTCAGATCAAGCGATTATACGAGCAACTTGGGAACGGACGTGACGCAATCCTGCGTTTAACTGAAAACGGTAACAAGCAACGGGCTTATGAAATCCGTCAGAAAGTGACCGCCGGCAGAAAGCGTCTGGAAAAACTGCGAAATCAACTCGACGAGCTCAAGACCGAGGCGAAGCAAAAACCAGTTGAAGAAGTCGCGTTCGATTCGCCTGCCGAGATGGTGGAGGAAGCCTATCTCCGTACACTCAGCCGTAAGCCGAGCGAGAAAGAGATGACGATCTCGCTGTCCCACTTCCAGGAAGCCAAAGATCCCGTAGCGGGCCTTCATGACCTGATGTGGGCTTTGCTCAACACCAAAGAGTTCATCGTTAATCACTAAACGAGTTCTCTTTTCACTTTACAGTTCCCACAAACACTTCCCATCAATAAACGGTTCAAGGATCTTCGCATGCCCAGTAATCGAACATGTGACGGAGTACGCCGACGTGACTTCCTGAAGGTCGGCGTCATGGGTGGAATTGGTATGAATTTGGCCACCTACATGTCGATGGCCGAAGCAGGTCAAGTCGAATCTGGCGGCAAGGCCAAAGCTGGGATCTTCGTCAACTTGAATGGTGGGCCAACCCATATCGATACCTTCGATCCCAAGCCAAACGCCCCAAGCGAATATCGCGGCGAATTCTCTCCGATCAAGACGAATGTCCCAGGTATCGAGCTCAGCGAGCACTTGCCGAAACTGGCACAACAGGCCGACAAGTATGTGGTCCTGCGTGGCGTATCGCATACGTTGGCGGCCCACAATCTGGGTACCGAATACGTCAATACGGGGACGCGTCCATTGGCGTCGCTGCAGTATCCTGCTTACGGTTCGGTCGTCACCAAAGAGCTTGGTGGCCCAGAAGATCTTCCCTCGTTCGTGGCCATCCCCCGTAGCTCACACTCGGCTGGTTATCTCGGTGTGAAATACGCTCCCCTGGCAACCAATAGTACGCCCAAGCCGGGACAGGCTTATTCGGTGCGCGGAATCAGCTTGTCCGGCGGGCTTACTATCGAAACGGTCGAACGTCGCCACAAGTTATTAGCGGAACTCGATCAAACGTTTGCCGGGTTTGAGTCTGATGATCAACTACTCGATGGCCTCGATCGTTTCAGCCACCAGGCCCACTCGATCATCACCTCGAAGAGGGCTCGGGCTGCGTTCGACGTCGAACAGGAGAACCCCAAGTTTGCGAAACCGTTTGAAGCCGACGACTTCAGCATGAGCTGCTTGCTGGCAATTCGATTGATCGAAAGTGGCGTCCGCTTTGTCACCATCACCAATGGTGGTTGGGACACGCACACCGACAACTTCGCTCGCCTGAAAGACAACCTGCTGCCAAAGCTGGATAACGGCCTGGCTGCCTTGTTCAACGGTTTGCACACGCGTGGTCTTCTCGATTCGACGGGCGTATTCGTGACCGGCGAATTTGGTCGTACGCCGAAAATCAACGGTCGTGGTGGTCGCGATCACTATCCTCGCTGCATGACCATGCTCATGGCAGGCGGTGGCATCCAAGGTGGTCAGGTCATCGGCGAAAGCGATGAAAAGGCAACCTTGCCGAAGGATGGCGAAGGCTTCAAGCCTGACGATGCGGCTGCTTCGTTCTTCTATAACCTGGGCATCGATCACACCAAAGAATATCACACCAACACCGGCCGACCGATCACCATCGTGCGCGACGGCAAGGTAATTCGCCAGCTCTTCTCATAATGCATGAAGAGTGGCACCTTTCGAGTTTTCACACTTCGTTAACTTTTCCCCCTACTCATTCGGAGTCCCTGTTTTATGTCTCGTTGTAGCACCCTGTTGATGTTCGCGCTGGTAGCCCTTGTCTCCGTCGGATCCGCCTTTGGCGCCGATGAAGATGCCAAACCGAAAAAGAATCAGCGCAAGAATGCCAATCCTGGAATCTTTGGCCAGGTCATGAAGCTTGACCTTTCCGAAGAACAGAAAGCCAAGGTCGTGGCCATTCGCAAAGAATTTGGCCCCAAGTTGGCCGAACTGACCAAAGCCGTCGGCATGACGAAGGAAGACCGTCAAGCTCGCATGGCCGCCCAGAAAGAAGCCAAAGAAAAAGGCTTAAAGGGCAAAGAAATGCGTGATTACGTCAACGCCAAGTCTCCACTAACCGACGAGCAACAAGAAGCTCAGAAAGCGGTCATGGAACTTAACGGCAAGATTCGCGAAAAGCTGGCGAGCGTTCTGACCGACGAACAAAAAGAAAAGCTCGGTTTCAATAAGAAGAAGCCCGGTGCGAATAAAAAGAAAAAGGCCGAGTAGGCTCCCCCCAAAGCGATCATCGCCTGCCGGAATTGGCTAAGTGCCTGCATCTGGCAGCATCGATCTGAGAAGCGGACCGACCAATTCGGTCCGCTTTTTTCGTTTCTTGGCGGTAAAATTGTTTTTATCCAGCAAAACAGGCCCAATCCGAGCTTGCCCTGGTCGCCCCCCGTTGGCGATGATCTTGGTCACCGCGTAACCTAAACTAAGACATGAACTTCCTTCGCCACCTATTTAACCGAAACCAGACGCCTCAGCCGTGGAAAAACCAGGGCTTGGGTCTGCTCGTGCTCCTGGTTCTGCTGGGCGCTGCGTTGATCTATGTTCCCAGTTGGATCGCCAGCATCATTCGTGAAGGCAACGAGCTTGGTGCGGTAGGCAAATGGGTCTACTTCGGGATTGTCGGTGTCGGGTCCGTTTTGGTTGTTGGCACGTTCAGTTACCTGGTCTGGACGCTGTATGTGGCCAAGCTTCGTAAAGAGCATCGTCGCGAAATCCGCAACCGTAGTCCTCACGAGCTCTCTTCCGACGAACGACGAAACGAACTCGAAGAAAACCTTCGCAATATCTCCGACCTTCAAGGCGAGATGTTCGATGGCGACTTCCGCGATCAGGTCGATCCCATGATCGATCGGATTGAAGCTAAGCTAGAAGGAGGCAATCTCGAGATCATCGCCTTTGGGACAATCAGTAGCGGTAAGTCGTCGCTTCTGAATGCCTTAGCCGGCCGCGATACGTTCAGTATGGATGTCGTCGGCGGGACAACCGTTCACCGGAATCAGGTCGAGTGGCCCGGCAACAACAAAGTTCAATTAATCGATACCCCTGGGCTAGGTGAAGTAGATGGTGCCCTCCATCAAGAAATCGCGACCGACTCGGCCCAAGATGCCGATATCGTTCTCTTGGTCGTCGACGGTCCGCTCAGGCATAGTGAATTCGAGCTTCTAGAACTCCTTGCTCGTATGGATAAACGGGTCTTGGTTTGTCTCAACAAAGAAGACTGGTTTACCGACAGTGACAAGGCCAAGCTGCTGCAACAGATCACGCAGCAAACCAAGGAATTCATTCAAGCGGAAGACATCCTCTCGGTTCGTTCCCGCACCACCAAACGTCGGCGTATTCGCGTGCTGCCGGATGGCCAGGAAATCGAAGAGGAAGTCGACGTCCCGCTCAGCATCGAACCACTCGCGCGCCGCATGATGCAGGTCATCAAAAAAGATGGCACCGATCTCTTGTTGGCTAACTTGTTGATGCAATCGCGCGGACTCGTCGAGAAGGCCCGTAAAGAGGTCGAAGCGTCGATCGATCGCCAAGCCAATCAGTTAATCAACCGATACATGTGGGCCGCCGGGGGTACCGGGGCCCTGACCAGTCCGCTGCCGGTCGTCGACATCGCCGCAGGCGTGGCAATATCGACCAAAATGGTCGTCGACTTGGCGAAGATCTATCGCCAGGATGTCGATCTTGATGTGGCCGTGAGCCTGCTTGGGCAACTGGGCAAACAGCTTTTGGGTTACCTTGGAGTTCAATTAGCCGCTCCGGTAATTACCATGGCGGTGGCCTCGATGCTGAAGAGTGTCCCGGGCCTTGGAACAATCACTGGCGGTGCCCTGCAAGGTATCGTGATGGCGTTGGTCACCCGCTGGATCGGTAGTGTCTTCATGGTCTACTTCAAAAATGGTATGCAGGAACCGGAAGGTGGTTTGGCCGCGCTTGCCCGCCGCGAGTGGGAGAACGTGACCGATACTCAGTACCTGCGAAAATTGGTTCAGGAAGCTCGACAACGCTATGCAGAACGAAAGTAACGCCCCAAAGGAGAGCGATTCCGATCTGCCGCCGACCAATCCCACGCCGGAAAACACGAGCGAGGAAGCGGCCTTGGCTAAGGCAGAATCGAGTACGGCGTCCAATCTCTCTGACGACCGCCGCTATCTTGATGCGCTGCAATCGGTCCGCCACACTCTTGATCGCTTCCGCGGTTGCAGCGAGCAGGAAAAGGAACTGCTACGTCAGGACCTGAGCCAGCTGCAAACCATGGAGACGAAGCTAACCTCAGGCCGGGTCGAGATTGTTGTCTTCGGCGAAATCAGCACCGGGAAGTCAGCGTTGATCAATGCGTTGGTCGGTGAAGCCGTGACCGAAGTCGATATCCAAGGAGGCTGGACGAAAGAAATCTGGCACGTTGCCTGGAATGGCGCCGGTTACCGAATCCCAGGATTGGCCAATAGCGAAGTCGTGCTGATCGATACGCCAGGCATCAACGAGGTAGGTGGTGCTGATCGAGGTGAGATGGCCCAAGATACCGCTCGCCAGGCGGACGTCATCCTGTTCGTCATCGATTCCGACTTAAACGAAACCGAGTATTCGGCGTTAGTAGCGTTGGCTTCAGTCAACAAACCGATCATCGTGGTGTTAAACAAGGTCGACCTCTACTCCAAGAAAGAGCGTGAACGTCTCGACGAGATCCTGGCACAGCGTTTGGAAGGCATCGTTCCGCTCGAAAGTATTGTCGAAACCGCCGCTCAACCGAAGGAAGTTGAGTACATCATCCAACAAGCGGACGGCACCGAACGAAGCGAATGGCGAAATCCACCTCCCAAGATTGAAGACTTGAAACTGCGGCTCTTGGAAGTGTTGGAAGAGGACGGTTTAGGCTTACTGGCACTTAACGCAGCGATGTACGCAGCTGACAAGTCGGATCGTGTTGCCGCGTTAAAAGTGAAGATCCGCGATCGACGTGCGAATCAAACGGTTTGGAGCTTCGCGGTTGCTAAAGCAGTGGCCGTCGGTGCGAATCCGGCCGCGTTCTTCGATGTCCTGGGTGGAAGTGCCGTCGATCTCGCGATGCTGCGAGCGTTGGCGCACATCTACGGCATCGATATGACTTGGTCCAACGTCGAAAAGTTGGCAACCAGCATCCTTCAAGCCGCCGGCTGGACCATTACCGCGGAACTCGGTACACATGCCCTCAGTTCGTTCGTCAAAGCAGCGACCCTCGGCTGGGGAACCGTGCTGACGGCACTTCCCCAAGGTGCCGCGGCTGGCTACGGTTCCTACATTGTTGGCAAGGCAGCGAAGTACTACTTCGAGCATGGCGCAAGCTGGGGCGACGAAGGTCCAAAGACGGTGGTGAAACGGATTCTGGCGGAAACCGACAAGAAATCAGTGCTTCAAGATCTCAAGCAAGAGATCCAGAAGAAGCTACACCTTAATCGTCACTCGGACGACAAATAGCTTACGCCCGGCGGTTACGTTTGGGGATGCTTTTGCTCGACTTCGTCGATACCACGTTGGATCAGTGCTGTAAGGACGTCTTGATCGACGTCCTCGAGCTTTTTGATGTAGAGACAACCTTTGCCAGTCTTGTGTTTGCCTAGCTTGGCCAACAAATCGGCACTTTGCTGAATGTCGCAGCTGAGGTAGAGACTCAACTGGCTCTTACGTGGGGCGAACCCCACGATCATCATGTCTCCCTCGTGACCCGATGCGTACTTGTAGTGATACGCGCCGAACCCGACGATGCTTGGCCCCCACATTACCGCTTTCTCGCCGGTAGCGGACTTCATCATCTTCACGAGTTGTTTACAGTCTTTTCGCTGTTGAGGATCTTCCAGTTCGTTGATGAACTTGGTGGGACTAACACCGGTTGGCTTCGTCTTATTTTCCGCCATCTTCCGATTTCACCTCAGCAGCGTTGCGACCATTGGGCTTTCACAAGCAATTCACTCATCCACAAACCGACACTACGTGATCGACGCGTCATAGATCTTTTGGATCGAAGTATCGAGCATCGAGTTGAACTCTTCGTCGGTTTGCTTCGCCGAAAGTCCTTCCAGCAAAGCACGCGAGAAACTGGCCACCACGCCATGATTTGCCCGTAGTTTGCCGTCTGCTTCCTGTTGGGAATAACCGCCCGACAGGGCCACCACGCGAACGATTGCCGGATGGTTCACGAAGTCCGCGTAAAGGTCTGCCTTTTCAGGCAGGGTCAGCTTCAGCATGACCAACTTGCCATCGTCCAGGGCGTCCAGCTTGGCGGAAATTGCTGCTTTGAGCAGGTCTTCTGCTTTCGCTTTCTCGGGGCAATGGATATCAACTTCCGGTTCGATAATCGGCACCAAGCCAGCTGCGATGATTTGCTCAGCGACCTCAAACTGCTGATCAACGATCTTGGTAATTCCGCTAGGACTAGCCTGCTTGATTACCGAACGCATTTTCGTGCCGAAGATATGCTTCGCATTGGCTCGCTCTAGTAGCTCGGCCAGTTGAGGCATTGGCTTCATGATTTGAACGCCATCGTCTTCCGCCGCAAGTCCCTTATCGACTTTCAGGAAAGGAACCACGTTCTTGACTTCCCACAGGTAGTCCGCGGTTGGCTGACCTTCGATCGCACGATCCATCGTTCCTTCAAACAAGATCGCGCCGAGGATCCGTTCTCCAGTGAACCCAGGACTGGTGATCACGCGGCTACGCATTTGATGCACCAGGTCGAACATCTCTTCTTCGTTCGACCAAGCGTCGCCAGCCACGCCGTACAACTCCAGGGCATGTGGCGTACTGCCACCGCTTTGATCCAAAGCAGCGACAAACCCTGGATGGGACTTCATCTTTTTCAATTGTGCTTCGTTCATGGCATCCCTTTCATCTTGCGATAGATTCGGATCAGGTTGTTGGTGGAACTATCGTGTTCCAGTTCCGGCTGCTCCGAAGACTCTAGTTCGGGAATAATACGCTGGGCCAGTTTCTTACCGAGTTCGACCCCCCATTGATCGAACGAATCAATGTTCCAAATGATCCCTTGCGTGAAGACGCTGTGTTCATACAACGCAACTAGTTTACCCAAGAGAGCCGGCGTCAGGCTTTCTGCGAGCAGCACGTTGGAAGGTCGATTCCCTTCAAACACACGGTGAGGCACCAGCCAATCGGCGGTTCCTTCGGCTTTGACTTCTTCGGCTGTCTTGCCGAACGCCAGTGCTTCCGCTTGGGCGAAAACGTTGGCCTGGAGCATGTCATGATGACGCCCCAGTGGGTTTAGCGACTTGCCGAACGCGATGAAGTCGCAAGGAATCAGTCGCGTTCCCTGGTGAATCAGCTGATAGAACGAGTGCTGGCCGTTCGTGCCCGGCTCGCCGAACAAGATCGGTCCGGTGTTGTAGTCGACGCGTTTGCCATCGACGGTGATGTACTTGCCGTTGCTCTCCATCGATAGCTGCTGCAAGTAGGCAGGGAAACGTTTTAAGTATTGATCGTACGGCAACACGGCGACCGTTTCCGCGCCGAAGAAATCGTTGTACCAGATCGACAGCAGCCCCATCAAAACCGGCAAGTTTTCCTCGAAGGGAGCGGTGCGGAAATGCTCGTCCATTTCGTGGAAACCACTCAACATTTCCAGGAAGCCTTCCGGACCAATGGCCAGCATCGTCGAAAGACCGATCGACGAGTCCATCGAATAACGACCACCAACCCAATCCCAGAAACCAAACATATTGGCCGTATCGATACCAAATTCGGTAACCTTCTCGGCGTTGGTCGAAACCGCGACAAAGTGCTTGGCAACCGAGCTTGCTTCGCCACCAAACGCCGCCAGCGACCAGTCACGGGCCGTGTTGGCATTGGTCATCGTTTCCAAGGTGGTAAACGTCTTGGAGGCCACGATGAAAAGAGTCTCTTCCGGATCGAGATCAATCACCGCTTCCGCGAAGTCGGTACCATCGACATTCGAGACAAAGCGGAAGGTGAGATCACGCTGGCAATAATGCTTCAGCGCTTCATAGGCCATCACGGGGCCAAGGTCGGAACCGCCGATGCCGATGTTAACGATGTTCTTGATTCGCTTGCCGGAATGCCCCTTCCATTCCCCAGAGCGAACACGATTAGCAAACGCGGTCATCCGGTCGAGAACTTCATGTACGCCAGGAACAACGTTTTCGCCATCGACAGTGATGGTCGATCCACGTGGGGCCCGCAATGCGACGTGCAGTACGGCACGGTCTTCGGTCAGATTGATTTTCTCACCGCTGAACATCGCATCGATACGTTCGCGGAGGCCTGACTCCTTGGCCAAGTCGACCAGCAGCTTGAGGGTTTCTTTCGTGACGCGATTCTTTGAGTAGTCGAGAAATAGGCCTACCGCCTCGGTCGACATTTGCTCGCCACGCTTTGGATCGTCGGCAAACATCTGCCGCATGTGCAGATCACGGATTTCTTCAAAGTGAGCAGTCAGCTTTTTCCATGCTTGACGATCAGAAAGGGATTGAATCTGAGCGGTCACAGTTTTCTCCTGGGTAGGCAATCTCGAGCACGTATATCAGGTCACCGTCGGGGCGACAATTATCTCGTTGGCAACTGCCTGGCATCCCGTCAGCAGCGATGGATGGCATGGCAGCAGCATCCCTTATTGTACGGTTTGAGGAAATGAGTCTGAAACCCGGGTGCCGTTAAGATTATTCACGACTGCCTGATTCCTTTCCGAGCTATTGCTATCTTGCTGCTACCAAACGCCATCCTCGCCCGCCAGTCCATCGATCCGAAAGTAGACACCAACCACGCAAATTCCAATCGACCAAAAGAAGATACGACCAAGCGCCAGACCGCCAACAAGCCAAATTCACCTCCCAATAGGCATAACGCCTTCTAGCCAACTCGATCCTATTTGAAACCCTAGGCTGGCTTCTTATCCTGCTCTTCGTCCAGGTTGATATCGAACTGCGACATGGTTGATCCCTCGAGGCAAGTATCTAGCTGGCGTTTACGGGCAATTCATCAACATAGCAGCAGCGATAGCAATTCCCAGCTTTTTCTTGCGATGTTAACCCAAGTCATGGCCCCTCCACTTTCTCTCCAATTCGGTACACTGAAAGAATGCAACGCTTGAAAGAAGAATCCCCGCGGATTTCACCATGGAGCGGTCCACATGATGCAACTTGGTTTTGTTACCGCAATCATCCCGGAAGCAGATCTCGAACAGGTATTCGCTACGGCTGCGGCGTACGATTATGACTGCGTAGAAGTCGCCTGCTGGCCAGCGAAAGGTCCTGGACAAAGCTATGGCGGTACGGCGCATATCGACGTCGCCAAGCTGGATACTCGCTACGTCGCGGAAATTAAGCAACTGATGCACAAGTATGAAGTGCAGATCAGTGCCCTAGCCTACTACCCGAATCCGCTATCCACCAACGAGGAGGAAGCGAAGGTCGCAACAGATCATATCTGCCAGGTGATCGCGGCTGCGGCCGAACTAGGCATTGGGCAGATGAATACTTTCATCGGACGCGATCCAGCCAAGTCGGTCGACGAAAATTGGCCACGCATGCTCGACACATGGGGCCCTCTGATCGAATTCGCTGAGCAGTATCAAGTAAAGGTTGGGATCGAGAATTGTCCCATGTTGTTCAACGATCAACAGTGGCCAGGTGGACTTAATCTGGCAACGACTCCGGCGATCTGGCGTCGCTTGTTTCAAGATCTTTCAAGCTCCGCGTTAGGCTTGAACTACGATCCCTCGCATTTGGTTTGGCAGCAGATCGACTATCTACAACCGCTGAAAGAGTTCGCATCGCGCCTGTTTCATGTCCATGCCAAGGATACTCGAGTTGATTGGCACGCTTTAAAGGATGCCGGTATTTATGCGATGCCGACTCACTTTCACGCCGACAAACTGCCCGGCCTGGGGGACGTCGACTGGGGGAGCTTCGTGGCTATGCTGGGCAACGTTGGCTATCGCGGCCCGGTTTGTGTCGAGGTGGAAGACGCCGCGTACGAAGGATCTCTCGATGACCGTTACCTGGCCTTAAAACAAAGCAGCCATTACTTGCGCAACTTCATTCCACGCCGTTATTCCACGATTCCTACGCGAAAGTAAACGTCCATGAAATACCGGTACGAAGATCTGGCCAAGATGATCGACCACGCTCTCTTACATCCCACGCTGACTGATGCCGAGCTTGAGTCGGGCTGCCAGGCTGCGATCGCTTATGAAGTCGCTTCTGTCTGCATCAAACCCTACTATGTCAAACGTGCCGTGGAAATCTTAGCCGGCAGCGGCGTCGCAGTTGGAACCGTAATCGGTTTTCCCCATGGAAGTAACAGCACTGAAGTTAAACGATACGAGACCGAACAGGCGTGTCGTGACGGGGCTGTCGAAATCGACATGGTGATCAACATTGGTAAGGCAATGAGCGGCGATTGGGACTTCGTGTTTCACGATATCCAAGCGGTCTGTCAGGAAGCCCACCGCCATGGTGCGAAGGTAAAAGTCATCCTCGAGAACGACTACCTGGGCAGCGGCGGAGCTGGCCTAACGAGCGATCAACTAAAAACCAAGCTTTGCCAAATCTGCGAAGCGGCAGGCGCCGACTGGGTGAAAACCTCCACAGGCTTCGGCTTCGTCAAGCAAGATGGTGGGGGCTACGGCTATCAGGGTGCTACGGAACACGATCTCAAGTTAATGCGAAAAGCTTGTTCCGCGAACGTTCAAGTGAAAGCATCCGGCGGTGTGCGTGACTTAAAGGGTCTGGTCCGCGTGCAAGAACTTGGAGCAACGCGTTGTGGTACGAGCGCGACCCGGGCAATCCTAGATGCCTACAACGCTGATAAGCCGATCGAATCGAGTCCCAGCAAAAGCGGGCAACTGGGGCAAGGCGGCTATTAATTCGTCACCTTTCGCGGCTTAAGCGTAGAATGGAGAGATCACGATTTCCTGCCTGCCGTTTTGCCTACCGAAGAAAATGCGTCGATTCGCCCTACTCCCCGTGATGATTCTGCTATTGGCTGCTACTGAAAAGTTGCCTGCCCAGTCGACTTATATCAGCGACGTACCGGTGGGGATCGATTGGATCGTCGTCCCAGATGGCAATCCAATGTCGCCCGAGAAAATCGAACTCGGCAAGCAACTATTTTTTGACAAGCGACTCTCTGGCGATCAATCGGTAAGTTGCTCGACTTGCCACGACCCCGACAAAGGCTGGGCAGATGATCGCAGATTCAGCCAAGGCGTGCGTGGTGCGTTAACTTCACGAAACGTTCCGAGTATCGTAAACGTGGGTCTCCATCGCACCTTTTTCTGGGATGGACGCGCGGCGTCGCTCGAAGAGCAAGCGTTGTTTCCCCTGGAAAACCCGGCTGAAATGGATATTCGCCTTGAACAGTTAGAAGAACGGCTGCGCGGTATCACCGGCTATCGGCATCAATTCGAAGCGATTTTCTCAGACGGCATAACTGCAGAGAACATCGCAAGGGCATTGGCTTCTTTTCAGCGGACGATTCTGGCCGGCGAAACTCCTTACGATCAGTTCCGGGGTGGCCACGCAGATGCCCTTGATGGCGAAATCGGTCAAGGTAGCGGCATCTTCTTTGGAAAAGCCCACTGCGGCAACTGCCACATCGCCAAAATCTACACGGACCACCAATTCCATAATATCGGCACCGGTCTCGACACGGGTACACAAGATCGTGGCCTGGCCACGCTTACCGGACGGGAAGAGGACGTCGGAAAATTTCGTACTCCCCTGCTCCGCGACTTGGCGCGAACGGCCCCCTACTTTCACGATGGCAGCAAGGCAACGCTAGAAGAAGTGGTCGACTTCTACAACGAAGGAGGCGGCAAGAATCCGCGACTCGATAAGCACATCGTGCCACTGAAATTGACCGACGACGAGAAGAAGGCCTTAATCACCTTCTTACGAGAAGGACTTCGTAGCCGCGATTACCCGCGAATCAAACGCCCGAAGTTGCCGGAATAGTTACGGCGTTGGGTCTGCCTCACGCTCTGGTTCGAGGCATTCGAGCTCGGTGTAGAACATCGCGGCAGGATCGATACGGTTCTTCTTCAAGAACGCCTCGCGCTCGCGGACCAGTTCCGTATCTGACAATCTTGGCAGAACGAAGCCCCAAACTACGATCACTGCCAGGACGATTCCGGACAGTGCAATCCAACCCTTGGCTTGACTATGGAATGGCACTTTCAGATCCTGGGAAGAAGACCTTGAATGCCAAGTAAGCCATGATCAATGTCAGAATCAAGTTCAACGTTTGACCGCAGATGTAAAGGATCAACGGCTTGCCACCATGGAACTGCGACGACAATTGGCGGAAGTTCATATCGATCCCGATGCAGACAAACGCCAGGCAGAACAACCAACCGCGAAGCCCTTTGGTTACGGCCGTTGTGCCACTAACTAACAAGTCGCCCTGATCTGCGTAGGCATAAATGAGCGAAGCAATGATCGAGGCGCCGATAAAGCCGAGCACGAACTTGGGGAAACGTTTCCAGATTTCACTGATATCAACTTTCGGCTTTGCACCGTCTTCCGATTCGTGCCGTGTTGTCCAGTACACCGCGACGCCGAAGGCAATCACGCCGATCAAAATGTTCTGAATCATCTTGACGGTCGCGGCAACTTCTAAAGCTCGATCCCCTAGCAAGCCACCTGCGACGGCAACCGCTCCGGTGGCATCAATCGTTCCACCGATCCAAGCCCCACCCACAACTTCGTCGAGCCCCATCGCTTTGATCAGGGCTGGCATCACGACCATCATCCCGGCCGTGAAGCAGAGCGAAAGCCCAATCGCGACCGAAAGTTCTTCCTTCTTCGCTTTACAGGCTGCGGCTGTGGCAATCGCTGCAGAGACACCACACACCGACATATCGGCTGATATCGTCATGTTGAGCGAGGCCGATTTCATCTTTAAGACACGCTGACCAAACCAGAACGTCGTGATCAACACGATCGGCGTGACCACCCAAGCAATCAATATACCTGGCTGGCCAAGCGTCATCAGCTTGTTGAAAAGCACCTCGGCCCCCAGCAGAACCAAGCCAGTCTTGATGTACATCTCTGTCCGAATGGCTGCTTCGCCGAATGCGCCGAATGCCTGCTTGCCGATGGTGTTACCGATCGCCAAACCAACGATAAGCGCCCACAAAGCGTATTCGAGGTTGTAACTCTTAATAAACGATTGCCCTGCCAAAACGTAAGAGAGTGTGGCTAAGGCAAACAAGATGAGGAAGCCGACTAAGAAGTGACCTGGATTCGCTGCAGGCCGCATCAGCGGAGCAAGTAGCGAGAGGAAGACGGCCAGAATCAACATCACCCCAAGTGTCCCTTGCCAGGTTGGCTTTGGCTTTTCGCCGCCACCCAGGAAAGAATCGACTGGATTGCGATCCCATCCGCCCGGTTTACCAACCCAAGTCTTCAATGGGTTTACAATCGCGGTAACCTCTTGGTTATCACCTTCCCCTTCAACTTGCCGCTCCCCCATTCCCATGGTCAATGCAAAGCAGAGTACCAAAAGGACCACGCCAGCGATAATGGCGATGATGTCTTCAGAAAGACCTGGTGGAGGTGGTAAAATTTCAACAGTATCGGAGGTCGATTCTGGTGCGGGATCGTCAGTCATAGGTGGGCAATCAGGCGGGAGCCAAGGTGCGGGCTAAACAAGTCTGTCCCTGGAATATAACCCAACTCGTTATGCGTCCCAAGCCAAACCGGCGCAAGATCTTCGGTGGATCACCGAATAGTGTGAGATAGCAAACAGTAGCCCTGCTTAATAAACTCTGAAAAGTGTTCCGACAAAGTTTCTGGCTTAGATCGCTGCACCACCAGCCCCAGATGGGTTAGAATGCGAAATGGCCAATTGCAGGAAAGTGTGAAGTAGCCTACTTTCCGAAAAATTACCATCGAGAAGACTCCCCCAACTTGGAGGTCCCGGCGTAGGCAGCACATGGTTCCTGATGAGACTGCCCTCAGCAATTTGAAGGATAGTGAGCGCGTTGTGCTCTATCCGACCTACGCCTATCCCGATGTGGATCGCGGCGGGTGGGTGCTGCAGGTTCACGGAAGTGTCTTCGAGGCGGTTCCGGAGAATCTTCCGCGCAAGGTCATGATCCGTCTGCTGGCCCGCTTAATGGGCGCGACCCAGGAACAACTCGAGACGAGCATCTTTCGCCAACGCATCCTCGGCTTTACCGTTCATCAGCACAGCGGCAAGAAAATCGCTGTGAAGATTGGGGAAAAGGTCTATCCTCTCGAAGCCAAGTCGAAGAAGAACGGACAGTTCCGCGGAACAATCTTTATTCCCGATAAAGATGTCGACACGATCGCCATGACAGTCGGAGCCACGCGTCACGTGCGCTATGCGATTCACTCCGAATTCGACGTCGCCACGCCCCTGGATGGCTTGGTCCGCTTGATCGACGACGAGGGGATTTCAGTCATCTCAGACATCGACGACACGGTCAAGCATACGCATGTGTCGACTCGTAAAGACATGTTGGCCAATACGTTCCTACACGAGTTTGCCACTGTGCCTGGCATGGTCGAGCTTTACCAGAAGTGGTACGAGCAGGGCGCGGCGTTTCACTATGTTACCAGCAGCCCTTGGCAGTTGTTCGAGCCTCTCTCGGACTTGTTTCACCAAAAAGGTCTGCCTGGCGGCTCGTTTCACATGAAGAGTGTTCGTTTTCGCGATCCCACCGTGCTGCAGCTTTTTATTGCTCGGCGGTGGGGAAAGCGCAAAGCGATCAAGCAGATCTTGCGCACCTTCCCAAAACGAAAGTTCGTCATGGTGGGTGATTCGGGCGAAAAAGATCCCGAAACGTACGGCGTGATGGCGCGGAGATACCCTGATCAGATTCTGAAGATCTTCATTCGCGATCTAGGCGGCAAAAAGTCGAACGATCAGCGATACACGAAAGCATTCCGCAACTTGCCCGATGACAAGTGGGAACGGTTTACGTGCGCATCGCAGCTACAAGAGTACGACCTGCCCCAAGTCGAAGATCGGTCGTCCTCAGACGACTAATCATGTTGCAAAGAAAATGCCCCAAGTGAAATCTCAGAGTTGGGTGTATCCCAGCCCTGTGATGATTTCGTACATCTCTTCGTAAGTAATGAATCTTCGTCGATTGCGCAGTTTGTACTCGTCGATCGCCAATGCCAACTGTTGCGCCCCTGGTGACAAGTCTTCATGACTGTTGGTGAACTGACGACGCTCGAAAACAGGGCTATCCCCCGGCTTACGAGGACTTCGGCGGTCCACAAAGGGTGTCGTTGTTGCTGGTTGGTTCATCTTAGACATCTCCGGTCGGCTATATCTTTAGCACCCGTGATCATCTAGAACGGGTCTTCAAAACGTAGATCGCACGTTACCGATGTCAACCAACGCCGGCAGTCGAACGAACGACGGTTTGCCGTAACCCCAGCCGAATGCCCTACGATCGATTCAGTCGCTACAAAGCGAACAAGAAAAAGGCAAAAAGGTTAGCGCCGCCATGCATTCTGGGCTTGCTGACGGTAAACAGGTAGCCTGCCGACTAGCTGCAAAGCGGCACCATGTTGTGGATTAACCTGCAAAACTGAGTTCACCGCGAATTCGGCGCGAGCCAGCCGTCCTGCGGCGACCTCACACTCAGCCCAGGCAAAGAGCAACTCTTCCGAAAGCTCATTGGATTCGGCCAGCTCAGCCAAGCAGTCGGCAGCTTCGACATTCCTTCCCAGGTCACGATAGGCGAGCGCCTGCTCGATACCAACGTCAGGCGGCAATCGCTGACCGAACTCCGCCTGATGCACCTGAGAAATACAAGCCAACGATTGGCCAGGCTGTCCCAAGCGGCGATAGGTCGATGCAAGACGAAGCTGCACCTCGCGATCCATGATCTCGCCGTTGTTGGCTGCGCGGATATAGGAGAGTTTAGCCGAAGCCAGATCGTTCCTTATTAAAGCCAAGTCGCCCTGTAGTTTCCAAGCCTCAGCGTATTTGGGATCGCATTCAATTGCTCGGTTGGCCGCGATGTGTGCTTCGGTCGGCTCCCCTGAATCGAGATACATCCGTCCCAAACGGGTATGAATTGCCGGATCGTCATTCGCCAGGGGAAGCATCTCTTCCATTTCTTGGATCGCTTCTTCGCGTTTGTCCGTCTTCCACAGAGTCTCGGCGTAATGCATTCGAGCCTGGACATCGTAGGGGCTGTACTGCTTGGCCTCGGCCAGATACTTGGTGGCATTATCCCAATCGTTACGGTGCATCGCCTGGACACCCCGTTGGGTGAGCTGACGTGCTTGAACGATCCGATCGTGGGAAGCTTGTGCCCGGCCGAACGTACTGCATCCGCTTGCGCACGCTAGCAGCGCAGCAAGCGTGAGGCCGCTTGCGCACAACGCGCGACGATTCGCGAATCGAGTAGTTGTCGTTCTGCCCATAGAATTCCGTGCGAGTCCATTCGCCTTAGGAAGTCGGTCGCGAGAGACTACCAAACTGACGTCTCCAGGCCTATATCAGGCTCGGCAAGCCTTGCCCAGTGGCGATAGGCAAAGGCGACAAACCCGCTAAAATACGAAGAATTGTGCTCGATTGACTTCTATCTCCAACGCATCGAAGGCCGCCGTGGTTGCCACGTACGACAGTTTGGGCGTTAAGTTCTCGTACCCTGAGAACTGGCGCGTTACCGAAGATCAAACCAACGCCTGGCCGCGAAGTGTCTCGGTTCACAGCCCTACCGAGGCATTTTGGTCATTGATGATCTACGAACCAGGAACCGAGCTCGAGGCCCTGGTCGAAGCGGTTCGGGATGCTCTGAGTGAGGAATACACCGATTTTGAGTCGGTTTCGGCCGAACAGACGATCGAAGGGGTCGATCTGATCGGTTGCGATCTCAGCTTCTACTGCCTTGATTTTCTCGTCCAAGCTAAGATTCGCGCCCTAATGTTGGGAGTGCGACCTTGCGTGATCTTATATCAAGGCGAGGATCGTGAATTCGAAGAATTGGACCCGGTTTTTAATGCCATCACCCACGATCTGATTCGCGAGTAACGTTCGCCCCAGGCAGCTGAAGCGACGAGACTGGCAAACGGACATCGCTGTCCTTTATAATCCCGTGTGATGGCGGATCATCCAACGACGATTCTCAACTGAGAGGGGAGTAACTCGCGATGTCGACATCCACGGATCTCCACGAAGAAACCATCCAAAAGATTGGCGAATGCTCCGGTCAGGTGTGGGGATACCTTTCAACCGAAGGTCCTGCCACAATCACGAAATTGACTAAGGAAGTCGGCGAGAAGAAGGACCTCGTCCTGCAGGCCGTCGGCTGGCTCGCTCGCGAGAACAAGCTGTACTTCTTCGAGAAAGGGCGCAATAAACTGATCGGTTTAATCGATCATGTCCCGCCCACGGAATGATCTTAGTCCGCAACGAAGATACTACCGTCCGACGTCATCGTAGATCGGCAGGTGACGGTGATAGACTTCCAGCGAGAGCAGATTCATCGTCGTCACGTAAATGCGTCCCGCAAACGGCCCCCACCGATCGGGCACTTGGCCGTTTGGATCCCAGCTTCCAGCGGTCGGCCCTTCTAGCTCTTGCGTTTGCTCAAGCATCACGTGCAACTGGCTGTCCCAAGCCTCCCAGTATTCTCCTCGCATATGAAACATCACTTGCGTGGCGTAATACCAATAGTAGGTATCACGAAGCGGTCGTTGTGGCGTGCCTAGCTGCGGCAAATTCGCTTTCAAGTATTCAGCACTGTCTTGTAATGTTCGACTGTCGCGGCGATTGCCCAGGTATAGCTGAATCAGCGCTCCGACCGCCGTCATCGTCTGACTCGGCAGACGTCCCCGACGCTGGGCATCGTTGTCCGCGGCGTACGGGTTGTAGACGTACACAGCACGGCCTCCCAAACGTGACTCTGCCGCGCGCAGCCAACGACGAATGCCGTCGAATGTCTTCGGATCGACGCGCAGGCCAGCCAATTGTCCGCTCTTCAAAGCTAATGTCATCCACCCTGTGACCGAGGTGTCGGTTCCGTCTCTTGGCTTATAACGCCAACCACCGAGATTCGGGTCTTGAGCTAGTTCGATGAAATCAAGCGATCGTTGAGCGGGCTCACGCAGGTTCTCGTCCTGGGTCATTCCGTACGCTTCGCTGAGTGCCAAGGCCGCAATCGCGTGGCTGTAAAGCCGACAACTAGCATTCGACTTGGAATCCATTTCGATGTACAGGTCACCGTTCGTCTTCTGATTCTTCAGAAGGAATTGGACGCCATCGCGGACCTCTTGTTGGTACTTGTCACTCAGATGATCGTAGCCAGCTCCGAAGAACGCGAGCAGCGCGAGGCCTGTTGCCGCCGTGTCGGAATTAAGTGCATATTCCGAATCGAGTTCTTCCTGGTACAGCGGGAAGTTCTCAGGATGAACGGCTGCAAAGCCACGCAAACTCCAGCGACCGTCGGCTGATTGATGACGGGCCAGGAAGGCCAAGCCTCGTTCGATTGCTTCTTCGGTTTCTCGGCTTGGCCGAATCGCTCCGTCCCCTGCCCCAGCTCCCTTTCGCATTGCTCGGCGGCTGAACGCTTGTGTCGGAACGGCGGCCTTTGTGCTCAGCAGCGGTCCTTGCCGACCAGGAGATCGAACCGGAAGATTCGCTATCTGAGTGCCGATCTGAGGCCCGTCGTCGGTGCGGCGTCTTCCGATGAAGCCAGGCTGTGGTGCGTTGCTGAACGTGGATCCGGCTATGTCCATGGTCCCTGGGCGACCAGCAGTCACAGGGCCTTCGCCGAACGTTCTTCGACGAACTTCTGGAACGCTCCCCATTCCAGAAAACGTTCCGGCAACATCGTTTCCGCCTGGCTGCAAAGCGCCGCCAGTTCCAGCCGAACCGACAGGTTCCGCCGTGATTCCGACCACCGGGCTTCGCCCTGGCGTACGCCCATTGGGAAGGCCTTGCGTCCCTGAGGCGACATCTTGAATTGACGGACCAATACTACCTTGGCGCGCGGTACCTGGCGTCGGTGCGGAGAAGCCGGCACCGAGGTTTGCTCGGGGCGTTCCGAACTCAGTCATTCCCGTTTGCCCATTGCCGAACTGCTCCGTCCCGTTGGATGCCGTTCGGCCAATACTCGTCGCAGGCCCCGAGAATTGCCCGGATGCCAAGTCATCGGCATTGCCAGTCATTTGATTTCCGTTCGCAGGACCGACGTACTCGATCTTAACACTCGGGCCGAGCATGGCCGGGGAACCGGTAGCTGGGCTGCGGCCGATTGATGGATTGCGAAGATCGCTCGTGGCAATGCCCTCGTCGCGAGCTGTCATACCACGCGTCGCCCCGTGCTGCTCGAGCATTTGGGCCGACCGATTGGCTGTCGAAGGTCGCGCCCACAGCTGGCCAGGATTTACTGCGTTTGCCGCAACGCCGTCACCACCAACTTCCTGGCGAGCAACAGTTCCGGCAGCAGGTCGAAGTTGAGCACTGCTGGCTTCCCCGGCGATCGGACGTGGGAGATTATCCGCCACGTTGGTATTGATCGTCGGTAAGTTACTTGCCGCAGCATTCCTGCCAACCTCGCGTGGGGCGGCCGAGGGCGTAATCTGCTGATCAGGGCTTATCTGATTTCGATTTAAAGCCATACTGGCAGCCATTGCCGAGCGAACGGGTGCTTCAACGTTAGAACGTGGCTGATTGGCTGGTTGCTGTGATTGTTGCCGAGCAAGTTCCGCAGCTTGAGCTTGGATTTGAACCTGTTGAGCCGCACGCTCTTGAACGGCAGCGGCTTCCGCCTGAGTTTGTGCCGGTATCATGCTTTGCATCCGCTGACGCTCGATTTCGTTGGCGGCGGCGGCCGAAAGCTCAGGCAATTCTTGTGCAGCCTCGCGTCGTTGCAGCTCGGTCGCTCGCTCCATTGCCTCTTGTACGTTCGCCGCTTGGCGCTGCATCTCTAAGGCTTGGGCGGCCCGCTGAGCTTCGGCTTGAGCCGCGGACAGTTCGGGGAGTTGTTCCTCTTGCCGTTGGACTTTAATTTGCTCAGCTTGCTGGGCCTGACGTTCGATCTCACGCATCTGCTTGGCTAGTTCAGAGGGAAGCTGATCAAGCGTTTCTTGCTTCGGCTGCTGCAAGTCTTGCTGCTTGCGTTCGATCTCTTCGGGCTGGACTTCACGCGGCAATTCTTCTTGGGCGACCTGGTTCGGATTCATCTCCGGCTGTTCGTGTTCGATCTTTTCCTGCTGGAGCGGATCGACCTCGGCTTCTGCCTCACGTGTTTCCACGGGCTGTTCGTATTCTCGCGCGGCATCACGATCTTCGCTGATTTGGGCGGGGCTGTAATCGGGCACGACTACTTGCCGCCGTTTGGGTGTTTTCTCTTCATTGAGATTCAGCGAAGAGTCCGCAACCTCGCCCACTTGAATCGCGACGATCCCTAGAAACATGCTCAGGTGAAGCATCAGGCTGAGCACAATCGAAAGCTGAATTCCGCGGCGAACGCTGCCGAGGTCGAGCAGCGGAATCAGCAGCATGCCAATGATCCAAGCGATCGCCGCGAATGCGACGTAGATTTTGGCGTCGAAGTACCAGACTTCGTGATCCCAATCGAATAGCAGATAGCTGGCCGCTCCGAAGTAGAGCATGAACATAGTGAACGCGACGTACACTGGCCATGCTTTCTCCGGTGGGGAAAAAGATCGCGAGTCGTCGTCAGTTCTCCAGTCCTGGGCCATAGGTTTCTGCTAAGCTCCGCGATGAGGAGCAGTTGCTATTGGGTTGGCTCAATCGAAGCGGTGCTGATCGAGTAATTGCTGAGCTTCGCCTTATTGCAGGCATTCATTACTTGGACGCTGAATTCAAGCTTACTATCTTTGTCCGCACGAATAATGATCGTGCTCTCTGGATTGTCGGCCGCCGTCTGCACAAGCAGCTCGTCAATTTCGTCAATCGTGTACTGTTCTCCGCGAACGAAGAAATTGCCTTGCTCGTCGATGTTGATAAACAACTCGCGTGGCTGCGAGATTAACGGTTTTGCCTCACTGGCAGTCGGCAATACGACATCCAGCTTGTAATCTTCTTCATCGAAGCGAGTCATCACCACAAAGAAAATCAACAGCAGAAACACGATATCAATCAACGGCGTGATATCGAGCATCGACTGGGCGCGACTTTTCTTGAATTTGACTGCCAAAGGTATGTCTACTTGCTAGAAGGCCGATACATCATTGCGATTGCGAAATCAGTGGGACTATTGATAGGGAGACCTGGGCAACGGTTGTGTCTGCGATCCATCAAGGGTATCGCCACCTGTGGGTTCATTGGGTGGCACCATCGTGGTAAACGAGGCAGTCGAGGTGCTTTCGTAGGTCCGATGCCTGGCACGCAACTTCCCTTCGTAGTGCTCGAAACCTGGAATCAAGTCGAACAAAATCTCATCCATTTCATGGAATAGCGAAATGATCCGACTCTCAAAGTACTGAGCAACAATCATCGCGGGAATAGCAATCACTAGTCCACCTAACGTTGTCACTAAAGCGACGAAAATCCCACCAGCTAACTGATCGGCGCGATCCGCCCCGATTTCCAGTTGGGTAGTTTTATAAAACGTCCAAATAATGCCCCACACGGTTCCCATCAGTCCCAACAAAGGGGCAACGCTTCCCATCAAGGAAATCCAGCGCACGTTACCATAGAGTCGATCGGCTTCTCGCTCGGTAGCTTCTGCGACAGCATGTTCCACTTCCGATTGAGGGCGGCCGATGCGAAGAAGCATCGCTTTCACGACGTTTCCAAGTGCCGAGGGATATTGCTTACACAGCTTGTAGGCCTCACGCGGGTCTAGTCCTTTTTCGCTGAGGCGAAGTTGCGAAAGCTCGCGTTGAAGTCGATACGGAGTGATTCGTGATTTACGGAGTGCAAACAGACGCTCGAAGGTGAGCGCTACCACAACGACCGAGATGACTCCAAGTGGAATCATCATTCGTCCACCACGGAGCACGAGGCTTACCAAGGTAAGGGACTCGGTATCGTTGAGCCTCTGTTCGATCAAAGCGGGCGACTCTTCTTCCACTGGTTGGCCGGGTGCAGGCTCTTCCTCCTGGGCCCACACCGGCCCTGCAAACGCCAAGAGAAGAAGCACGACAGCGAATCCAGTTTGCCTTCGCTGGCCGCGATGTTCACCTGATTGGTCAAAATCATTCATTCCGGAGAGTCGCTTTCTAAGCATCATGCATTAGAGTTGGGCCAAGGCTTCCAGCCGTGTTTGGGCCAGTTTCGCTTCCGGCGATTCCGGATAACGCTCGCTCACCAAACCATAAAACTTCTTCGCGTCGGCAATCAGTTCAGCTCGCTTTGCGGCATCGGCACCCCGAATCTGAACTTCGCTACAACGGCCGATTTCATAAGCACACTTGGCTTGCCAAGGTTTCACACTTTCTAGTGATTCCTCGCCACCGAAACCGTACACGACACGCTTAAACTGGGAGGTAGCTTCGTCATACTTCTTTTGCTCGAAGTAGATTTCTCCCAGCATGAAACGAGCTCGGGCCCCTGCTAAACCACGCGACGCTTCCGCAGCTTGATCGAAGTAACGAATCGCCTCTGCTGTATTCCGCTCGTTGTAGGCAGCCCAACCAAGCTCGTAGTAGGTCTCGCCAATCAAAGGTGAATTGGGGACCTGATCGACCAATTGCCCATACCACTTTTTCGCCGCACTCCACATCTTCTGTTGGCTCGCCGCTTGCCCGGCATGCAGCCACAGTAGGGATCGCATTTCGTCGCTGGAGAGACTTTTGGGATTGACCCGGCCGTACGAGTCGAGGGCCGTATCGAACTGTTTGTCCTTGAAAAAGCATTCCCCTTGCATGAAGACCGCATCCGAGGTCAGCACACCATTGGGATACTTGTCGATCTGCTGGCCAAAACCTTGAAGTGCCTCACGCGTCTTGTCTTGTTGGTATTGCGACCAAGCTCGTTTGTAAACTGCCTTCTCGCCGATCTCGGCGGTCTTGGCTTTGCTGGCCGACATGGCATACCACTTTTCTGCTTCCGCAAAGTCTTCCTTGCTGTAGTGCGACTCCCCAACGTGGTACATGGCCTCTGCTGCCAAAGGACTCTCAGGGTGCGATTTGGCCAGCATCTGAAAAGTGGCTGCAGCCGCATCCGGCTTATCTTGCGATCGTTGCGCCCAGGCCAATTCATACAGCACCTTATCATCATTGGCGAAGCCGGGATTCTGCTGATGAATCGTCGTGAAGACCTTCTCGGCCTCGGCAGGGTTCTTGCTATCGACCAGGCTGACCCCTTTGAGATACTCGGCTTCCAGCTTCTGATTCGGGTTACTGCTCTTGGCGATTACCGAATTCAAGTCGTCGATTGCTTCAGGATACTTGCCAGCAGCACGACGTGCCATTGCCCGCCCCGTGTAGGCGTCGGTCACGAGTTCGTGTTGTCCATACTGACCAATTAATTGCGAGAAGGCCCGTTCTGCCTTGGCCGTGTCAGGCTCTCTCAAGTAGGCCCATGCCTGGCCATAAAGTGCGTGCGGTGCAAGCGTTGATTGGGGTGATTTGGCCAGGACCTGCTGGTAAGCGGAAACAGCTTCCGTGAAACGATCAGCAGCGAAGAGAAACTCACCTAAGCGGAAATACACCTGGTCGAGAATCTGACTACGTGGAAACGCAGTAACGATCCCTTGTGCCTCTTGGATGGCCTGAGCATTCTGCCCCCGCTGGTTCAACGTCCTTGCCAGCATCAGCTGTGCTTCGTCCGCTTGCGGCCACGACTTTGAAGCTCGAATCGAAGCTTCCAACGCTTGTTGGGCTTTTTCGTATTCGTTTAACTGAAACGCACTTGCCCCGAGCAGGTAGTTTGCTTGTGCGACCAGGTCCGCGTCTTTTAAACTGGCAAGCATTCCGCCGACCGTCTTTTCCACATCGGCATACTTGCTTTGCAAATATTGCGACAAGGCCAAACGTAATTGCCAGCGGGCTGCCTCGGGCCGATTTCTGCCTTCTCGAAGCAATGTGTTCAGCGATTGCTCCGCTTCAGCGAACTTGTCGGTCTGTAGTTTCGCTTCCGCGCCCACATACATCGCGTCCAACTTCGATTCGTCTTGCGGATACTTCTGAGCGAACTCGTCTGCCAATGAAGATGCTAATGGGAAATCACGCGTTTCGAGCGCGGCAAAAGCGGCGTTGTAAAGAGCTTGTGCTCCCTCCGGCAAGTCGGCATGATCCTTCGCAATTCGTCGATATAGCCCGATTGCTTCTGTCCGACGATTTGGCTGTTCGTAGACGGCGTCGGCTAGATCCATTTTTAGAGAGACAAGAAACTCGCTTCCTTGAGCTTTCGGCAGGACCGATTTGACTAGATTTTCCGCTTCGCCTGGTTTGCCTTGTTGCAGGTATACCCGAGCCAGCCAGTGCCCTGCCTCAACTTCGTATTCTCCTCCGCGGCGACCGGCGGCAGCCAGCCACTTTGCGGCGTCGTCAAGATGACCAGCTCGATAGTAGCAGCGACCAGCCAACATCGTGGCTTCCGGTGCGTAGCTTGACTTAGGAAACTGCGTGGGAATGCGAGCGTACTCATTGCCCGCTTTCAGCAGTTCGTCTTTTTGCAAAGCACAGAAAGCCAAGCGATACCTGGCATGGTCGGCCAGCTCGAAACCTGGCTTGTTGGCAACTTGAGCAAACAGCTTCTCAGCAGCCTCAACCTGATTCTGTTGCAGCAAAGCCTCCGCTTTCCGCATCGAGACTTCCGTAGCTAACGCATTGCTGGAGTGTTTCTCCAGAAACTGGTCGAAGGTCTTTTGTGCGTCGGCGTACTTCTTCAGCTCTTCCTGGGTGACTCCTTTGGCATAGATTGCATCAGGTGCGAGCGGACTTTGCGGATAGTTCTGGGCAAGATAGTCGTACACCCGCAGCGATTCTTCCTGTTGACCGTTCATGTACAACGATTCGGCGAGAAAGTAGTAGGCCTGATCGGCGAACTTCGATTTCGGAAACTCTTTCAGCAGTGCAGAAAAGCGATTGGCGGCTTCTCCATATTTGGCCGCATTTCCACTTTGAGCCCACGCATAGTTAGCGGAGGCCAAGTTAAGCATGGCCTCTTCCCGGAAGTCAGCTTCCGGATACTTTTTGAGAACGGTCTCGAAATTCGTCGTCGCGTCGGCAAATTTCTTGAGTTGTAATTGGCAGACGGCCAAATAGTTCTGTGCTTTGGCGGCTAACGGATCGGATGGAAACTTCTCAATGAATTTCTTCCACTCATCCGCAGCTAAATCGAACTCGCCCGCATTCTGGTAATTGACGACATCTGAAAAAAAGAGAGCCGCCTCTCGAGACGACTCTTGGGCGGCTGCGGTTTGCCCGAAGAGTATCAATACGAGGACCGCCAGCAAACTAATCGAACTCGCTGCTCGTGAAGTTTCCCCTCTCGTTTGCTTGCCTCTTACAAGGAAACCGAGAGGATTGGAATTGAGAGACTGCATCAAGCAAAGTTCCTCGTTCATTGGGTCCGCGAAATCTACTCAAGTGGAATGTGGTCAGCGGCATGCGTCTATCCTATTGTGCCGGAAATACCACGAAGTTTCATTATTCCGCCTTGAGAATCCTTTTCTAGAGCTATTTTTTCGTGGGGGAAAGGACTTTGCCGCAAATTTGTCCGCATTGTCGATCATGATAGAGACGATGACGAACATGCGGAGTCAACATCTAGTAGGATGGCAAACTGTCGCGCGAAAGCCGACAAGTTGGCTACGAAACGTCATCCGCCTACTCACTACGAAGTCACTTCGACGAAGGATCGACCTTCGCGGGTCCTGAGCAAAGCAAAAACTTGCCATGGCAACATCTCTGATTACCGGCGGGGCCGGATTTATCGGTTCGCATCTCTCAGAAGCTCTGCTGAAAACAGGCAACAAAGTCATTGTGGTCGACGATGAATCGACTGGAACCAAGAAAAATATCGAACCGCTCCTGGCAAATCCCAACTTCCGCTTCGTCCAGGGAACGGTTAGCGATCGCGACCTCGTGCGTGACTTGGTAAACGAGGCGGACGAGGTATACCACCTGGCCGCAGCGGTTGGTGTTGCACTCATTAATCAAGAGCCGATCCAAACCATCGAGCGAAACATCTATCCCACGGAACTCTTGCTGGCCGAAGTCCAGCGCCGCAACGCCGAAGGAAACAACGTTCGCCTATTCCTGGCCAGTACCTCTGAGGTGTATGGCAAGAACCCAAAAGAAACATGGACCGAAGAGGATGATCTCGTTTTCGGCTCGACTACCCGCCCAAGGTGGGCGTATGGAGCCTCCAAGGCGATCGACGAATTCCTAGCCCTCGCCTATTGGCATCAGAAGCAAACCCCCATCGTGATCGGGCGTTTCTTCAATGTAGTTGGCCCCCGACAAACGGGTGTCTACGGAATGGTTCTTCCCCGCTTTGTCGATGCTGCCCTGGCCGGCAAGTCCCCCACGGTTCACCACGATGGCAGTCAGATTCGCTGCTTTGCCCACGTGGCCGATGTCGTTGAGGCCGTGATCAAGTTGATGCGAACGGACGCTGCTTTAGGACAGGTCTTTAACATCGGTAGCAATCGCCCTGTAACCATCCTAGAACTCGCCCAGATGGTGATCAGCAAGGCCAACCCAGGCCTAGAGGTTCAGTTTCAAACCTACGAAGAAGCTTACAGCGCTAACTTTGAAGATATCCTCCGCCGAGTCCCTGACTTAACGAAGCTGACGAAATGTATCGATTACAGCCCGAAGTTCACACTGGAAGACATCGTGGACGATGTGATTGCGGATAAGAAGTAAGGGTTACATCTTGATTCAGCGGGCCAGGACAAGGCGCCGCCCCGCCCAGAGCCACCCGCACGAGGGGACCACCCAAGCAAATTGCTTGACGGAAAGCGAGATTGCCGGTGGAATAATGACTTGGGGCACAATATACTTAAGCGTCTGGAAATACTTAGCTTCCAGCCATTCTTACGCCAGCTAGTCGACACGCAACTTATCTAAAATAGATCGCGAGGCTGCCCCATTCGGCCTGCGAGAATAGGGACCTTGGTTCATCGTGCGGGCAGATTGCACGTTAGCCGAAGGAACACCAACAGGACGCACATCGTATGTGGAACATTCGCACACCGCACTTCGCTCGTCGAGCGCGCGGGCTTACGCTCGTCGAAATGTTGATGGCGACCGCGCTGAGCTTGATCATGTTTGCTGCCGTCGCTCAGATCTTTGGCATGATGGGAAACGCGATGCGTGATGCCCGAGCCAAGATCGAATTGTCTGGCAACATTCGTAGCGTCGCCAATCAACTGCAAACCGACCTGAATAATCTGACGGTCGATGTCCTTCCGTGGGTTCAACCAGGCAGTAACCAAGGCTATTTCGAGATCATTGAAGGCCCCGACCGCGATGTCGACTTCGCCGCTTTTGACATCGTCGGTGATGACCCGACGATCCTTACCGATCCGCACAACGGATCGATGGGTGGTGATGCGGACGACATTCTCTGCTTCACAGCCTACAGCAAGGATCAACCGTTTATTGGTTTGATCTATGGCGACTTGGTGGCAAATACGAACCCAGCGTATCCCTATAAGTACTACGTCGATCGTTCAAGTGGTAATTTTACGGTTATCACCTCGCAGTATGCCGAGGTCGTTTATTTCACCAAACTGACACCAGCAGACGATCGTAACTTGGAGCAATGGAACACTGCAGCACTGCGCGATGCGAACGAAACCGTCACGGTCTATCGACGGGCCTTCCTGATTCGGCCCGATATCTACCTGGGAGACGTTGCAGGAACTAGTGGCCCAGCGATGACGCCCCCAGCAACGTACACCATGAGTGAGGCGGAAGCTCGAAACTACTACGACCTCTCCATGTCGAGCACGGCGAGTACTTCTGGTGCGACCAGTTCGCAGTGGCAAACCAATTCGCTCGAGGATTTGCAAAGCCGCGAACGCCGAATCGGTCATGCGATTGTGGGCGGTTCCCCGGCATTTCCTTATCCAATGACGCCTGCGGGCTTATTGTCGTTCGAGCAATTGAACACGACGATTGGCCCCACGAATCTCCGTGATCGAACCGGTGAGGACGTCATCCTGACCAAGACATTGGCATTCGATGTGAAGGTTTTTGATCCAGGTGCTGTCGTTCGCCAAGAGCCAGGTGGCACGATTGCTGGGCAACCCGGTGACTTTTACTATCCGGCTACATCCGATACGAACGTCTATGAGTCATACACGGCAGGTACCTCGATGACTGGGGCTTTCGTCGATTTGAACTGGCTGGCAGGCGGACGCTATTCCTCACCGCCAGGAGCTCCACTGTTTTCAGGTACGCCAAATGCCAAGTCCGGACTGGCAGGACAGCAGGTGGGTTCGTTTACTCAAATGCCTTCGATGCTTCGAATTCCTGGCAACAACGGAAGTGGTTCGCAAGACACTACCCTCACCTATGCCTATTACGATACATGGCCCCTCCTGTATGAGTCCGATGGTGTTGACCAATTCGGTGATGGAAACATCGATCAGGGGACAAACGGATTCGATGACAACAGCAACGGTATCGTCGATGATTTAGCCGAATACGAGACTTCGCCGCCTTACCCGAATCCACTGCGTGGTATCTCGGTCACCGTGCGTGCGATCGAAGAAGGAACCCGTCAGGTTCGGCAAGACACGATCATGGCCGACTTCCTGCCAGATTAGTGCCTGACGACGGGCGAAGACTATCTCCAACATTGAGACGGCGGACACGTTATCAAAGCGTGCCCGCCTTTTTTACTTATGAACGACCACCACTCGATTCGCCTGAACGGGCCTTGGGAAATGATCACCGGTTTGCCGGACGAGCCACAGCGGGTGAAGCTGCCCAAAGGCTGGCCGGAGGTTATCTCCGCGTCGAAAGACGGCCCCGTCCTACTGCAACGATGGTTCCATCGCCCGACCGGTATCGATGATGGATCGCGGGTCGAACTTGTCTTGGTCGACATGCCTTTCTCGGGCAGTGTGTCGGTGAATGACACCAGCCTCGGCCAGTTCGCGGCGAACCAGCCGCATTCGTTGAGCGTCAGCGAGCACCTCACGCAGCGATGCTGCTTAACCCTTTCGGTGGAAAAACTGGCTGAGTTGGAAGACTCTATTCCGATTCCACAGATTTCGCTGGCGATTCATCCGGCGAACTGACTTCTTCCGAATCGTCTGATGAATCGTGCTTTGCCGCAGCCTTAGGAGCTTCAGGGCGAGAATCTATCAAGGCGATAATCGTCTGCCCTGCTTTAGGGACGAAGCTGTCGTCCGCCGTAACAATCCGCAACCGGCTTTCCACCACCACAAAAAGCAGCGTGGCCGACTCGCCATGTGTTTGCTGGAAGTCATGGTAGGTGAATTCTTCCGTGATCGTCGTCTTCTTGAACTGAGCCCCAGCGGTCACACGACGCGCGATCTTGTAGAAGTCGAGTCCATGCCCAAAGATCACTCGCCCGCGTAAATGGTCAGAAACCGATTGTCGCTTGCCTGAACCAGAGTCCCAAGGACTCAGCTGATAAACCTCTTTACGGCCGAAGAGGTGGGTAAATTCCATGCAGGCCAACGAATTGACTTCGTCATTCGGCGTGGCCGCAAGGAGCCGCCCGACACCACCGAGGTTTAGCTCTTCACTGACAAAGTCCGACAAGATACTCGCACATTGGGCCGAAAGCCCCTGCATTCGAGCTGCGGTGATATTACGGAAGTTTGTATCGACCAGCACCACATGGAAGCCCGCGTTCTTAATTACCACGGCCAGTTCCCGAATCCAGCGGTCGGCCCCAGCAATCAGCACTCCCTGAGGCGAAGGACTGGAAAGTCCCAGCCAGCGAGCCGCCGGGGAAGCGGTAAGTCCGTAAAACGTCACCGTTCCAACAATGACCAAGAAGACGACTGGAACGACCAGATTGCCCTCTGGAATGCCGCCAATTTGTGTCAGCCCTAAGGCATCGGAATGATGTGAGAGCTCGAAGGAAAAGATCGAACCGACCGCAGCCGCCACGATACCACGAGGTGCCATGAAGCATAGAAACGTCTTTTCACGCCAATTTAAGCTGCTTCCAATCGTGGAAAGGAAGACCGAAGCGGGTCGAACGATCACAATCAAAACCACTACGAACAGCAAGCCACGCCATCCAACCTGCACCAGATTGTCGACCGGGACACGAGCCGCCAGCACGATGAACAAACACGAGATCAAGAGCACCCGCAGATTCTCTTTAAACTCGAAGATGTGCCGCACCGGAATCTGCTTCTGATTCGCCATCAACAAGCCCAGCACGGTGACCGTCAGTAGGCCTGACTCAGATTGAATGTAATTCGAAATCGCGAACACTGTCAGCAAAACCGCCAGGATGAAAGCGTTGTGCAAGAAGTCAGGCACCCAATAGCTTTTTAGCGAGAAAATCATCATATAGGCGGTTAGCCCGCCTAAGATCACACCGACCAAGACGGTCATCGCGATCGACCAGAGCGGTGTCACCCAAGTGGCACCTTCCCCCGTCTTCATGATGAACTCGAACACAAGAACGGCCAGCACAGCGCCAATGGGATCGATCACAATCCCTTCCCACTTGGCTAACGAGCCGATTTTGCGGGCAGGGCGGATGTGACTTAACAGCGGTCCAACCACCGTCGGTCCGGTCACGACCACGATCGCCCCCACCACGGTCGCGATCGCCGGAGAAAAGCCAACCAAATAATGAGCCGCTAAAGACGCCAGGCCCCACACAATCAGGGCACCAATGGTAACCAGCCCACCCAGAGCTGGCCCGACTTCGCGCAGTTCATTAAAGCGCAGGCTCATGCCCCCTTCAAACAGGATGACGGCTACCGATAGCGAAACAATCGGAAAGAGAACCTTGATCCCAATGATTTCATCGGGTCCTTGTGGCAACAGGCCCGCCAGAAACCCAAAGCCGAGTAGCAGTAGGATCGAAGGTAGATGGAGACGCCAAGCCAGCCATTGGGCAGTTATCCCCAAGGCCAAGATCCCGGCAAAGTAAATCAGGTAGAGGTTCTCTTCCACGACATGCGTCTCCCGACCGCCGGTGCAATAAGGGCACCGACATCCCTACGGACCATTAACCTACCTTACCCTCACTCAAGAGCAAACCCCGCAGATCTTCCCAAACCCTAATGATTTCCTTAGGTTAGAGAGTTACGCCTATTGCCCCGCTAAGGTCCTTCCATTTCTCGCCAGGAACTTCGTCAAATGCCGTTTAATCCCTGCCAACCTAACTGGAAGTCACTCGTTGTGGCTTTTTCCCTGGTCGTTTTCTCGGCCGCGTCGCTGGCGAGTGCTGCTTATGGGCAGGAAACTCCCGGACTTTCCTCCGAGGAAATCGAAGATGGTTGGATCTCGCTGTTCGACGGCAAGTCGCTGTTCGGCTGGCGAGCAATGACCAAAACCGACTGGAAAGTCGTTGATGGTACGATCGAAGTCACCTCCGGTGAGATAGGTTTGCTCTCCACGACGACCCAGTTCGCCGACTACTTGTTTCGCGTTGATTTCCAAGCAGAAGAAAACACCAACAGTGGCATCTTCCTCCGTACTTCCCCCAACCCCAAGAGCCCAACGTACGACTGCTACGAACTGAACATCGCACCTCCCTCAAACGCCTTTCCGACCGGTAGCTTGGTCGGACGCGAAAAGGCAACGCCTGATTGCAAGCCGGGCGAGTGGCATACGTTTGAAGTCCGCTGCCAAGGCCCCGTGATGGAAGTCAAGCTTGACGGCGAGGTGGTCTCGACCCTCGACGACAAGGACTACCTGGGAAAAGGATTTATTGGCTTGCAGCACAACGGAGGCAAGGTCCAATTCAAAAACATTTGCCTGAAACCACTCGGCCTCAAATCAATCTTCAACGGCAAGGATCTTTCCGGCTGGAAGACTTACCCTGAAATGGACACGCAATTCACGGTGACAGAAGAGGGTGCGATCCATGCGAAGAACGGTCCTGGCCAACTCGAAACGGAACAAGCCTACGCCGACTTTGTCCTACAAATGGAAGCGAAAACCAACGCTGAGAACCTAAACTCTGGACTTTTCTTCCGCTGCATCCCTGGCGATAAGATGATGGGTTACGAAAGCCAGATCCACAACGGCATTGAAGCAGAAGACCCAACCAAGCCACTTGATTCCGGCACCGGCGCGATCTTCCGCCGGACAACCGCCCGACGTGTGGTCAGCAAAGACAACGAGTGGCTGATTAAGACCTTGATCGTCGAGGGTGCCCATATCTCGGTTTGGGTGAACGGCTACCAGGTCACCGATTGGACCGACCAACGAAAGCAAGATGAAAACCCGCGACGTGGTTTACGCCTGGAAGCTGGGACCATCATGCTGCAAGGGCACGATCCCACTACGGACGTTTCATTTCGCGGGTTTGAGATTCAGGAGCTGCCAGGGCGTTGGCCCGTTCAGCGAACTCCGTAACGGAGATCGCTTAGGTGATGCTAACCAATTTCCGCAGCTCTTTCGGAAGAGGAAAATGGACTTCCTCTTCCCGGATCGAGCGAGCTTCGATGGTAGCATCGAAACGTTCGACCAGGTAATCGAGACATTCTTGCACGACATCCTCTGGAGCACTCGCTCCGGCGGTGACGAGCACTGCTTCGACTCCGTCGAACCACTCCGCCTGGATATCTTTCGCTCCGTCAACCAAGTAGCCAGGAGTTCCAGACTCTTTAGCCAGTTCCTTCAAGCGTTGGCTGTTAGAACTATTTTGGCTACCGAGAACCAACACCAGTTGTACCTCGTTGCCGAGAATGCGAACCGCTTCCTGGCGATTTTGAGTTGCGTAACAGATGTCGGCTTTCGGGGGACCTTTGATCTCCGGAAAGCGACCTTTCAGTCGATTGATGATCCGCGTGGCATCATCCACCGAAAGGGTGGTTTGTGTGAGGTAAGCCAACTTATCGGGCTCGGCGATTTCAAGTTTGTCGACGTCCTCTTCCGTCTCGACGAGGACGATCGCTTCAGGAGCCTCACCCATCGTGCCGATCACTTCGTCATGACCTTCATGACCGATCAGACAGATTGTGTAGCCCAGTTTCGCGAACTTGATCGCTTCTAGGTGGACTTTTGTTACCAGCGGGCAAGTCGCGTCGATAGCCGTTAGATCGCGAGCTTTCGCCGCCTGACGGATTTCTGGTGACACGCCATGAGCGCTGAAAAGGAGCATCGACTTGGGAGGAACCTCCTGCAAATCGTCCACAAACACCGCTCCCTTCTTTTTGAAGGTCTCGACGACATATTTATTGTGGACAATCTCGTGATAGACGTAGACCGGGGCCCCGAACGACTTTAAGGTCAGATCCAGGCACTCGATCGCCATGTTAACACCGGCGCAGAACCCGCGCGGGCTTGCTAGAATCACTTTCATTGGGTTGGAAACCTCCCTCTATGCTCTGTATCTTACCGCAACGCCTGAGCAGGGCATAGAGCAGCGTTCGCTCCCCTTAACATGAAGTTCACCAGGTAATCGGACTTTCCCTCGGCCCGAAATTCCGCACAATTTCCAGTTTACAATTTCCTTTGCCGTCGTAACCGTAAACCAACCTTTTCGGATAACGCGTTGACACCTTTCCAATATCAACTGGCAAACTACGGCCCGAAAGCCAGTTGGCAAACTCCGAGCACGAGCGACGCGTACGCGTATTGCCAAGATTTGACGGCAGCGACCTACGAGAACTTTTCGGTCATCAGTTGGTTTCTGCCAACCGAACTTCACCCCCATTTTGCCGCCATCTATTCTTATTGCCGCTGGGCAGACAATTTAGCGGATGAAGCGTCGAGCGATGCGGAAGGGCTCACATTGCTAGCGTGGTGGGAAGAACAGCTCGAATCATGCTTCCAGCAAGATGCACATCACCCGGTGTTCGTCGCTCTGAAACGAACCATCCACGAATTCAAAATTCCCATCACGCCGCTACGTAATCTGCTGATTGCTTTTCGTCAGGATCAAACGAAGAAACGCTATGCAAATTATCGCGAACTCCTGGCTTATTGCCGAAACTCGGCCGACCCGGTGGGACGGCTAGTTCTGTACCTGGGACGCTGCTACTCGCCCGATGCGGTGGTTTACTCCGATCGTGTTTCGACCGGGTTGCAACTGGCAAATTTCTGGCAAGACGTCCGACGTGATTACAACATGGGGCGCGTCTACATTCCAGCAGAAGATTTCCAACAGTTTGGACTCTCGGTCGACGACATGCCGAAGTGTGCTCAGGAAGAAGCCTTTCGTGAATTGATCAAGTATGAAGTTCGCCGAGCGCAGCAGCTGCTTGAAGCAGGCGAACCGGTCGTCGATTACTTCCCCTCCAAATTGAAGGTCGATGTGGCGTTGTTTGTGCGGGGCGGACAAACCATTTTGCAGCAGATCCGTCACCAAAACTACGATACCTGGCAGCGACGCCCGAAGGTCAGTAAACGCGTCAAGATGGGCCTCTTAATGAAGGCGTGGTGGGAAATCCACGTGCGAGGAAAGAAGTTTGGCTTGGATTATCACGAGGTCGTTGCATGACCGATCGCCTCACTGAGAGCTATGCCGAGTGTCGCCGACTCTCACGCCAATCAGGATCAAACTTCCTCTTGTCATTCTGGTTTCTTCCGCCGGAGAAGCGTCAAGCAATGTTCGCTTTGTATGCCTTCTTTCGTCACACCGACGACCTGGCCGACGCTGAGGGGACCGATCAGGCCACCGATTTGCAGCAGTGGCGAGAGAAGTTTCACGCCGCCCTCGCCGACGACTATCGCGACGTCCGCTTGCCTGCTTTGGTCGACACGATTCGCCGATACCAGATTCCTGAGCAATACTTTTTAGAGTCTATCGCCGGTGTCGAAAGCGATTTGACTCGCACACGCTTCGCCGAATTCGCCCAGCTCGAGCATTACTGCTACCAAGTTGCCTCAGCGATTGGGTTGAGCTGCCTGCCCGTGTGGGGTATTCGCCCTGACTTCGATCGTGATTCAGCAATTGCCGCTGGGGTTGCTTTCCAATTAACAAATATTCTTCGCGACATACACGAAGATGGCCAACGGGGACGAATCTATCTACCGCAGGAAGACTTGGCGAGATTCAACGTTGCTGAAGCGTCGTTGCTCGTGGGCGAAGCGAGCGAAGGCTTTGAAGCATTGATTTATTACGAAATCGAGCGTGTTCAGCGACTCTTCGATCGAGCTCAAGCACTGCGTGACGATCTCTACTCGGATGGACGGCGAATTTACGATGCAATGACGCAGACGTACTACGACTTGCTGCAGCAAATCTCGCGCGATCCGCAAGCCGTGCTGCAGCGTAGGATTCAGGTCGGTTCGTGGCGTAAGGTAAAATTATTGGCCTCGTTAGCACTCTCTCAGATTCCGTTTCGCTCGCGGAGCCCAATCGCCATGGAGGCCGCCAGTGAACGCCCATGAGATGCGCGGGCAACGTGTCGCCATCGTTGGTGGCGGCCTGGCAGGGCTTGCCGCTGCCGAGGCGCTCTCGCGATTTCCATTCGAAGTGCATGTTTTCGAGGCGAAACGTTCCCTAGGAGGTCGCGCAGGAGCGTTTCGTGAACCAGACCGTCCTTCCTTGATCGATCGCTGCCAGCACGTGGCGATGGGATGCTGCACGAACTTTCTTGGCCTTTGCCGCCGGCTCGATTTAAAGAGTTCCTTCCGTCGCGATACGAAACTCCACTTTATCGACGGCGAAGGGAAAATCCATCCTTTCGCGTCCAGTTCCTGGCTGCCAGCTCCGCTGCACTTGGCCGGGGCATTTCAGCGACAACATTACCTTTCCAAAGAAGATCATCAACGCATTCGCAACGCTCTCTGGGAAATGGCCCCGCCGGCCGCCGCTCAGAAATACGCTGGCTGGAAGATGCGGGACTGGCTGCTCGATAAGCAACAGTCGGAAACGGCGATTTCTCGTTTCTGGGAGATCGTACTCGTCAGTGCGCTGGGAGCTCCGCTGAGCGAGGTTTCGTTCACGGCAGCCCGCAAGGTGTTCGTCGATGGCTTTTTGCGTAATCGCCAGGCCCACCAGGTTTACGTTCCGACGAGCCCACTACAAGATATCTTCGACGTACAAGCCGCCCAGCGACTAGGCGAAAAAGGAGTTCACTTCCACCGCCAGTCGCCTGTCCGGCAAGTCGCTTATTTCAACTCGCGATTTAATGTCCGTTATGGGCATGGCGAGGAAGGCACCTTCGAGAACTTCATCGCGGCGATTCCATGGCATCAATCCCCCAAGATATTCTCACCAATCTTGAAGAACTTGATGCCGAAGCTCAACAACGTGGACGAGATCATGTCGTCCCCGATCTCAAGCGTGCACCTGTGGCTCGATCGTCCGCTGACCAAGTTGCCTCATGCCGTGCTGTTAGATCGAACGAGTCAGTGGGTTTTCAATCACGGTTCACGGCAACTGCGTGACACAACGTGCTATTACTACCAGGTCGTTATCAGTGCCTCGCAAGCATTAGCCGGCATGAAGCACGAGGACTTGGCTCGCCAGGTTCTTGCCGAACTCGTGAATGCGTTCGGTGCTGAACATGCCCCCTACATGCTCGACCAACAAGTAGTTACCGAGAAGCAAGCCGTCTTTGCAGCGACTCCTGAAATCGAAAGCTTGCGTCCTAACCAAGGGACGATTCTTCCTGGCTTGGCCTTGGCCGGCGATTGGACCAAGACAGGTTGGCCGTCGACCATGGAAGGAGCTGTCCGCAGTGGATACCTCGCCGCTGAAGCGATTTTAAGAAAGTACGGGCATCACGAACCCGTGGGAGACCCCGACTTACCAGTGGCATGGATCTCGCAACTCTTGTGGGGCCTCGGAAAAGAAGATACTCCTTAGCAGTTACGTGCACGAGATTCCTGCGGTTTTCTATTCCTGCGTCAAAATCCCCAGGACTATGGAGAGAACCGTCATGCAAGCCATCCGCTTTTTTCTAGCCTTCGTCGGGCTTTGCTATCTTACGCTCGGCGTTTGGTGTGCCGCAGCTCCGTCGCAAACATCAAATTCGGTGGGCTTCGACCTTCAAAAAGGAAGCGGGCAATCTGAGTTCTTCACAGTCTACGGGGGTGTTGAGTTTGCCTGGGGTCTGATCTTTTTGATGCCGTTGCTATGGGGCGAATTCTCAAAACCCCTGTTGATTGCGTGCGTGCTGATTCATGGAATGTCGGTCGTCTTCCGCGCGATCAGTTTGTTCCTATTTACAGGCATGGGAACGACGACTTACGTGTTGGCGGGCGTCGAATGGGCGATCTTCCTAATTTCCGCTGGACTGCTGGCATACATGGGAACACTGCGTGAAGCTACCTGATGGCTTTTAACGAATCAGGTAGACATTGTTATCCTCCGCTAGAGAACTCAGTTAAGGCTATTTCTTCCCTTCGCATCCACATCAGCCAAGCGTCGATTAATTAGTCGGCTCCGTCACCATCGGCGTTAGACGGCGACTCCTCCCGCTTTCGTACCGCGAGATCAAGCTGCGGAATTACGCCTGCCAGAAATCCGGCCAGCTTATCGCTTGCCTTGTTGGCCATAGAGTTCAGATTCCACATATCCTTGACGCTACCAGGCCGGTTGAAAATGGTTGCCGCAGCCGCGCCGATCATGCCGGAAGTCGTCTTCTGACTCATCATCTTTTCCAGATCTTTCGGCAGCGGCTGATCGACGGCGTCGGAAATGATTCTCACCGAGATCAGCTTCACCTCATTCTCTTGACAAGCTTGCGCAATAGCCAAGGTTTCCATGTCGACAGCAACAGCCGAATGTTGTTCCCCCAAACTTCGTTTTTCAGCAACATCGCCGATTATTCGATCGACCGTCAATAACGTACCGACCGCCAGTCCAGGTGTCGCCTCGATTTGCTCTGCGGTTAAATTGAGCGGTATCTCGACATGGTTACCTTCTTTGTCGACAACCTGATTGGGCATTACGACGTGCCCTCGCTTCAGATCCCCAATCAATCCACCAGCGAAGCCAGCCGAGATAATCCAGTCTGGCGCAACGATATCGATCACATCTCGCGCTGCCGCAGCCGCCGACTTTCTACCGACGCCGGTCTCGACGACGCCGATGACTCGATCGGCCAATTTGCCAACGGTGACCGTTCTTCCTTCCATTTGTACGGAAGCCACCGACTTTAGCTTCTCCTTGAAGCCAGCCGATTCGACTCCCAAGGCAAACAGCACAATCACCTCAGGCTTGGGCACATCCTCCGGAGCGACATCCGATTCAGCTTGCCCAGATACCTGCTGCGACATGAAATCGCGGACAACACTCTGGCCTTGTTGCTGTAGAAAGTTGGAAACGAGGTAGCGTAAAAGCATATTGCCTTTCGAGGGTCAAAAAGCCGCATGTGGCCTGGGAAGTGGGCGAAACGCCTCATCTGCGACCGAAAACGTTCGCGGATTGCTGAAAACCTGGATCGAGCCCTTCGCGATCCATCCCAGTGGACTCTACAATACAAGCTTCGCTCATAAAGCAGGTAGATTGCAAGGTGATTGAATGTCGGAGATTCGTTATCAATACGACGTCGTGGTCGTCGGGGCTGGGCATGCGGGGACCGAAGCGGCCTTAGCCGCGGCGCGTCTAGGCGCTAAAACGGCCTTGTTGACGACCAATCTCGACACCGTCGCCCAAATGAGCTGTAATCCCGCAATCGGTGGCATCGCCAAAGGACAGATCGTCCGAGAAATCGACGCGATGGGCGGCGTCATGGGGCAAGCGATCGATGCGACCGGCATCCAGTTTCGTTTGCTCAACCGCCGCAAAGGCCCGGCGATGCACAGCCCTCGTGCACAAGCCGACAAAAAAGCGTACCAGTGGTGGGTCAAATTAGCCGTCGAAGATCAACCAAACCTTGATCTGCGGCAAGAGATCGTCAGCGACCTTCTAACGGAAGACGTGGACGGCAAGCAGCAAATCACTGGTGTCAGCGTTCATGGTGGCGTGATCTTCTCGGCCAGCCGAGTCGTGCTGACTACCGGTACGTTTCTTTCCGCCATCATGCATGTCGGGGAAACCAAAACGCCTGGAGGACGTGGCGGAGAGGGAACTTCCAGCGGCATCAGCGCCGCACTTAAACGACTTGGCTTTCGACTCGATCGCTTTAAGACCGGTACGCCTGCTCGCTTAAATTACAACTCGATCGACTTCAGCAAGACCGAACTGCAACCAGGCGACGACGACCCTCAGCCATTCTCGTTTTTGACCGGCGAGCTCACTGGCGAACAGATGCCGTGTCACATCACGCATACCAACCAGAAGGTTCATGACCTGATTCGTGCCAACCTGCATCGTGCCCCGATGTACAGTGGTGAAATCGAGTCGCGTGGTCCTCGTTATTGCCCCAGCATCGAAGACAAAGTCGTCCGCTTCGCCGATAAGGACGGACACCAGTTGTTTCTCGAGCCAGAGGGTCATCACACGCGGGAAGTCTACGTCAACGGTATCTCAACCAGCTTACCCCGTGATGTGCAGGACGAAATGTTTAAGCTGATCCCTGGTCTGGAGAAAGCCCAGATCATGCGTTATGGCTACGCGGTAGAGTACGACTACTGCCCGCCCGATCAGCTCTGGCCATCACTGCAGACGAAGGAAGTAACAGGGCTCTACTTCGCCGGCCAGATCAACGGCACGACCGGCTACGAGGAAGCAGGCGCCCAAGGTCTGATGGCCGGGATCAATGCCGCCCTGGAAGGTCGTGGGGAAGAACCACTAGTGCTCGGCCGCGAACAGGCCTATATCGGCGTGCTGATCGACGACCTGGTCACGTGCGGCGTCGACGAGCCGTACCGTATGTTCACCAGCCGTGCCGAACATCGTTTGATGCTTCGGCAAGACAACGCCGACCGTCGCTTGACTGCCCTGGCTCAACAACGGGGATTGATCACCCCAGATCGCTGGCAGTCATTTTCGGCCAAAGTCGAGCAGATCGATCAAGCAATGGCAACCCTCTCATCTACTCGCCATCAAGGGACTTTACTCTCCGATCTCGTTCGGCGTCCAGATTCCCGATGGGAGCAGATCTGCGAGCTTGCTCCGTCGCTCAAGGAGATCACTTCTGAAGCCGCGCTGCAGGTAACTTACGATTTGCGATATGAAGGTTACGTGGCCCGACAGCAAATCGAAGTTGAGCGGCAAAAGCGACTCTCACACAAACGCATTCCAGAGTCGTTCGACTTCACTCGGCTGACGCAGATGCGGAATGAAGCTCGTGAGAAGCTGGTCCGCATCCGTCCTACCACGGTTGCCCAAGCCGAGCGAATTAGCGGGATTACCCCGTCCGACATTGCCCTGTTGCTGGTTTATCTTGACGGGCGGATGGCCCCAAAATCCTCCTAAGTTGGGGATATTGGTAGGTTTGCTATCAGTAGCTTGGCAGCAAAAACGAACAAAATTTCGCGTGCTGTCACTCTTGCATCGAAGCGTATTGTGATTAGGCAAAATATTAGCCAACGAGACGCTTTTATTCGCAAGCTGTTGTCTTTATTGAACTTACGCATTCCACATCAATCTTGACGTGGCAATCTGGGACGATATAATTCCGGCATCTGGCAAATTCGGTAAACAGGGCATATCCGGACGATGAGCGGAAATGCTGGGTTTACTGAGGGGTGGAACGATTACACACCTTCCAGAGAATTAGGGTTTTAAACGGGATGTACTCGTTTGACACGGATGCGCAGAGCGCGAGGATGCTCGAACAACGTGGCGGCCTCCAACCTCACTTATCGCATTGGTTGGCAAACACGCTAGGGATAGGATGACAGCACATGAAAACAGTCTTTACGACCGGTGAAGCGGCGAAGATCTGCAAGGTCAGCCAACAAACGATCATTCGTTGCTTCGACTCGGGGCAATTGAAAGGATTTCGCGTCCCAGGTAGCCGGTTTCGACGTATCCCGCGCGACCAACTTTACAACTTCATGCGTGAAAACGGTATTCCAACCGACGCTCTGGAAAGTGGCAAGCGGAAAGCCCTGATCGTTGACGACGACGTCGATCTTGTGGAACTGCTCGTCGACGCTTTCGAACGTGACGGCCGTTTTGACCTGCGGACCGCCAACAACGGCTTTGACGCGGGGATGCTGGTCAAGGAATTCCACCCCGACATCGTCGTGCTCGACATCATGCTGCCCGACATTAACGGTAAGGAAGTCTGCCAACGAGTTCGCATGGATAAGACGATGGAAGACGTCAAAATCCTTTGCATCTCCGGTATGATCGAACAAGATAAGGTCGCCGACCTCATGGCTTGCGGTGCCAACGAGTTTATGCAGAAGCCTTTCTCAGTCGAAGCCCTCGTCGACAAGGCCTGCAACATGCTCGACATGGAATCGGTAAACTCCTAATCGCCTTCCATTCAATTCCTACAAATCATCAACCCGCGGGCTCATTCGGGGCCCCGTGCGGCTGTGAGCGTTCATCCCACCTGTTATGAACGCTTCGATTGGACGCTACCGCTTCCTTGGCGTCTGCTTGGTCTTTCAGAGCTTGGTTTCGGTTTGCCCAGTTTGTGAAGCGCCCAGACGCGGCGTAGGATTTTCGCGATGATTGACTATGATGGGTCTTCGAATCGTGCGCCCCGATGGTTACTTGTCGCTTGTTAAATCGTATGTCGTCGCCCGAAATGGAATCGTCTTCCGATCCTGGTTCGCCTGACCGCCGGCAATTGCGCGACGAGAAGTTGGCCAGTCTGAAACGACTTGCTTACGGCGCCAGCCACGAGATCAACAACCCGCTGGCCAATATCGCCAGCCGTGCTCAAGCGTTGCTCGCTGATGAAACAAATCCCGATCGCCGGCACGAACTTGCCACCATCTACGCCCAAGCGATGCGTGGGCACGAGATGATCGCGGACTTAATGCTGTTTGCCCGCCCTCCCCTGCCGCAGCTCGCTGCGTGCTGCTTAGGCGATATTGCCGCCGACACGATGAGACAAATGCTCCCCGCAGCTCGTCAGCAGCACACCGTGCTGAAGTTAGAAGCGCCGGAGAACGAAATCAAACTCCACGCCGACGCCGCCCAACTAACGTTTGCATTATGTGCGATGATTCGTAATTCACTGGAAGCACTCCAGAAGGGTGGACAAATCGTGATCATCTTGGCAGAGTCCGCAGAGTCCGCCATCATGTCTGTGCAAGACGATGGTCCCGGCATTCCGACGGACGCGGTCGATGTGATTTTCGATCCATTTCACAGTGGACGAGAAGCTGGCCGCGGGCTCGGTTTCGGACTCACAAAATGTTGGACCATCGCCCAGGCCCATGGTGGCAACGCGTATATCGATTGCAACGCCGCCCCACTAGCCAAAGTCGTCCTCGAGATTCCCCTTTCGCCGCGCACCTGAAGATGAGTAAGTAACGGATGGACCACCCTTTTGGATGGCTTAGCCTTGTTCCTCCGTTAGCCGCGATCATTCTCGCAATTGTTACGCGACGGACGGTGCTCTCCCTCTTGATCGGCATCCTGGTTGGTGGTGTTATCCTCGCCAGCGGGAACCCGGTAACTGGAATCTGGATCGCGGTCAGCGAATTCATTTGGGCTAAGCTGACCGAGGGCTCCAAGCTACAAGTTTACGGCTTCACGATTTTGATCGGAGCCATGATCGGTTTGGTCTCTGCCTCTGGCGGCATCCGTGGCTTAGTGAACCTGATTGTGCCGTTTGCGAACACGCGTGTCCGCGGGCAAGTCACTACTTGGCTGATGGGGATGATCATCTTTTTTGATGACTACGCCAACTCGCTCTTGCTCGGTGGGACCATGCGCGAGGTAACCGATCGCCTAAAGATCTCACGCGAAAAGCTGGCCTACATCATCGACTCAACCGCAGCCCCCGTTTCCGGATTGGCCCTGATTTCAACCTGGGTGGCAACCGAAATCGGTTTCATTCAACTGGGTGTCGATCAAATCGACGCGGCCAATAAGCCGGAAGCGTTCCAGCTGTTCTTAGAGAGCATTCCCTACCGCTTTTACACGTTATGGGCATTGCTTCTGGTGCCGATGGTGGCCTTGATGCGGCGTGACTTCGGACCAATGCTGACCGCTGAGGTGAATGCGATCCGCAGCAATGAGGAAAGTGAGAAGCGTGCATCCGCATCCGACGAGAACTCGGCAGAAGGATGGATCAATCGCAAGCTCACCCATTTCTCGATGCAACATAACCTCGACGTAGGCACCTCGTTGACTTCTCACTGGCTGAACGCGGCAATCCCAGTCGGTACGCTGCTGGCGGTTGTGCTGGGTTTGCTCTACTACACCGGCTATCAAGAGATCAGCCAGACGGTCGAGTCTCCTTCTCTGATGCAAATCTTTGGTAAAGGTGATTCTTACGCAGCGCTCCTTTATGGATCGGCCGTCAGTTTAGTGGTGGCAGTCATTCAAATCGCGCCCCAGCGATTACTTTCTGGTGGGCAATTCGGCTGGTCGATTTTGATGGGCATGAAGTCGATGGTGCCCGCCCTTTTAATTCTATGGTTTGCGGCCGCCCTCGCGGCGGAAACCGACAAGCCGAAAGAATTGGAAGACGGGCTCATGTCGGTCGGGCTCAACACGGCCGGTTACCTGGAAGGGTTACTGACGGAGAATTTGCCTGTCACGATGCTCCCTACCACGATCTTCCTGTTGGCCGCCGCGATCGCTTTTTCGACCGGTACCAGCTGGGGCACGATGGGCATCTTGGGGCCGCTTTCGGTTTCGCTAACCTACGCGATGATGACAAAGGACGGCTCTACGCTCGACATCCATGATCCGATATTGTTAACCGTTGTCGGGAGCGTCTTGTCAGGTGCGATCTTCGGCGACCACTGCTCACCGATTTCAGACACAACGATTCTTTCTTCCCAGAGTTGCGGCTGCAATCATGTGGCTCACGTTCGGACCCAGATGCCTTACGCAATACTTGGGGCGATTGCTTCTGTGATTGCGGGAACTTTGCCAATCGGTTTCGGTGCTCCGATGTTCCTCTGTCATATCCTGGGAATTGGCGTGTTGGTCGGCACACTATGGGTGGCTGGGCGTGATCCCGAGCTTGTCGCAGCGGATGCCAGCGAACCGGCGATGGAAGCGGTCGATTAGTCGTACCACGCTGGTCACCATCCTACCGATAACGTCGCTGTTGGCACGTTGTAACTTTGTAAGGCTTACAAAGTCGGCCGAGTGACGCGAAGTGACTCGCTGCTACCACCGCGCGCTAATCTCTTCCTGACTGGCAGCCTCTGAGCCAACGCAAATTACTTCGCGGCATTAAGTTGCGCGGTTATGCCAGCAATGCCGGCGTGACGCACTAGCGTTCCACTTTTCCTGGCCGTTTGCCCTTATGGCATGTGGCTTGCAAGATGGAAATAGCTAGTTCCCCCGATCAACCAGCCCTGAGAGGAGCATCAATATGTTCAGGACGACCACGCTCGCCGCCTGCGTTATGTTTGCGGCCCCGAGTTTCCTTTCGGCACAGCAGCCTGCCTGGAATGCCACCAGCAACAACCAGTTCGATTCCCGACCGATGACACGGCTGGCGGCTCCGAAAGATCTGAACGATCCGAACGCGATCGAGCTATCTTCCAGTCGCGGAACGGCTGATCGTGTTGGCGATATTCAGCGCATCAGCGCGGTCAAACCGATTTCCCATCAAGGCGAGACTTCGGTCATGCGAACCTACGTCGGTCAACCTGTCACTTCGCAAACGCGAGTCGTCGCCGAGACCGAAGTGGATGAAACGGTGACCCGTTATTCGTCCGCGCCTCAAACGATTGTTTACGACAATCCACAGCCGATCACACAGCAGCAAGTTCGACGTGTCGAGTATCCATCCAATTACCAGACACAGACCTCTTACTATGTTCAGCCAGTCCGACAGCCAGGCACGTGGCACTCGGTAGGCGAGACCGTTCAGCGAGTTGAATACAACGCTCCAGTCACATACTCGGCACCAGTCGCCACAACCACTGGCACGCCGGTAACCGTTTACCGCCCAACGACGACGATTGCGTACAACAACCCGCCGGTGACCAGCATTCCGGTTGCTACGCCGCCAGTCGTTACGCAGGCAGTACCTGTCCCGAATGCTACCGTTTATCCGGTCGATCGCACGGCTTACCGCCCCGTGTTGCCGATCATCGGTATGCCGAACAATTCGTACGTGGGCCGCGGCCTGCTTGGTCAACCAGAGGTTTACACTGAAGGGCAACCAATCCGCAACGCCCTGCGATACATCTTTCCGTAACGATCAGTTCCCAGGAGGGCAACGGAGGGCGTTCCTTACGGGGAATGCCCTTTTTTTGTTTCTTGACCAGAGGTAGGCGACTCAACGAACCGCTTCCGCACAGCCACGCGGTACCAGGCAAACAAGCCGATAAAGAGTAGGCTCGCGCCAAATCCTATGAGGACTTCAGCATCTATCCGCTCGGAATGCGCCGCTCCGGCAACCGCGAATAGTGCCACCATGGCGAATAGCACCGCCCACCCTTGTCGCAACACGATTCCGCATGTCGCCAACATTAGGATGAAGCTGGCAACCGGACCGATAAGCCAGGCTAACGAAGAGGCCACTGCACAGGCTGTCGTTAACTCCATCAACGTCGCCAGGCTAAAGCGAACTCGATCAGTGGCGACATTGGTGGCTTCTGGGGGATCGTTCATAGTCTTCCATTTCCAGCTCTACGCAGCAGGACTACCGCCAGGAACATACGTAAGCTAACGGCATTCATTCGCGAATTCTCAAAAAACATCCCGCTTCGGAGTTACACGGTACGAAGTTAGACAGTTCCTTGGGTAGTATCCATGCCACTCTACCTGGGAAGATCGCATGACGCGACTCATTGCAACGCTCGACTTATTGTTTGGGCTCCGTCGTCCTGTGAGCCAATTTCAATACGTCGCGATTGGCCTTGCCCTGGCGACATTTAAGTATGTTATTGAAGCGACGGCAGTTTTCTACGTCGCGGGCAAATACTACTCTCCCCTCGAGTTCCTGAGTCCGATCTTGACTTACCGAGCAGTCGACTTTCAAGGTCACGATCTCCTCGGCTGGGCAGTCTTCTTGTGGACGCTTCCCTTTGTCTGGATCGCTTTGACAATGAGCGTCCGACGAGCTATCGATACCCATAGCATTTCCCCCTGGTGGGCTTTGCTGGTGCTACTGCCGATTGCAAACTTCTTTCTGATCTTCATCTTGTGTGTCACCTGGGCGGAAGAGGTCCGTCCTGATCCTCCTGGTGCAATACCAGGCGAAGACTCGACCACTGGTGAGTTGCGTGTCATCGTTTGCATCTTAGGTGGCTTCGGCGTAGGCGTTGTCATGATGGTGACCAGCGTCCTGTGCATGCAAAGCTACGGTGCAGGTCTTTTCGTCGGATCACCCGTCGTGATGGGGGCGGTAGCGGCATATCTGTACAACTACTCACAGCGACAATCACTGTGGATCTCGGCCTGTCTGGGTGCCGTGGTCGTTGGCTGCGGCATTATGGCGTTGTTGCTCTTTGCCCTGGAAGGCATTATTTGCTTGGTGATGGCTTTGCCGCTGGCATTGCCCTTGGGAATCTTCGGTGGGATGTTGGGCTTCGTCATTGCGGAAGCCACGCGTAATGACAGTCAATGGCCCCACATCTCAGCGATCGTTGTTTGCTTACCGCTTCTTGCCGGCATCGAATCGATGTTTACACAGCCCCACGAGACCGTCGTGATGACGGCCGTCGAGATCAACGCCTCGCCCGACCAGGTTTGGGACACAGTCCTTGCATTCCCGGAAATTGATGCTCCCCAGCCTTGGTACTTTCAACTCGGGATCGCTTCGCCGATGCGCGCCAGAATTGTGGGTCACGGCGCTGGTGCCGTGCGGCACTGCGAGTTCACAACAGGTGAATTCGTCGAGCCGATCACGACCTGGGCCCCTCCGCAACGCTTGGCATTCGATGTCACCAAACAGCCAGATCCTTTGGTCGAACTGAGCCCCTATCGCAACGTTCATCCACCCCATTTAGCCGGCTACATGAAGTGCAACCGAGGCGAGTTTCGATTGATCGAACTTGCCAATGGGCACACGCGTCTGGAAGGACGCACCTGGTACGAATTGCGCATGTTCCCGCAAGGTTATTGGATGCTATGGAGCGACTTGATCATTCACCAGATTCATCTTCGTGTGCTGGAACACATCCAGCGAGAAGCTCAGCGGTGAGCAGAAATTTGAGTGACCGGACGCCAACCGTACAATACACGTAATAATTTCTTCTTTCCGTTTGGCATCCCACCATGAATTCGCCCAACGATCACGAGACGATCGACAAGTCGATTCCCTACGAGACACCACATAGCAACCGGATTGTCGGGATCGCGGCGATGCTACTCGGACTGGTGAATTTGGTGTTGCTCGATCCGAATGAACTCACCAAGCCCTGGGGCGTCTGGCGCATTGTTGGACGCATCGCCATGGTAATTTGTACGTTCTGCCTGGCCACGGTTAGCTTCGCCCCTCGCGATTGGCCATGGCGACGGTGGTTCGCCGCAGGAATCGTCCTCGGCGGCGTCACTTACCTGGCGTGCTTCTTTATTGCCGATGTCGTAAGTCGCCTATGAGGCGTCTGATTACGCCGCCAAGCGAATTGGTCCTTTGGGACTACGCAGATCAAACAGCCCGAAGATCTCTTCTTTCGAGAAACCGATTTTCGCAGGCTCACCGGTTTGACTAAATAATGCATCGAACAGTTCGCGTTTCTCTTCGAGCACTTTATTGATGCGATCCTCGATCGTGCCGACCGCCAAGTAGCGACTGATCGTCACGGCCCCTGCCGCCCCGATGCGATGAGCGCGGTTGATCGCCTGGTCTTCGATGGCCGGATTCCACCAGCGGTCGAACAGGAAGACATATTCGCAGAACTGCAAATTCAAACCAACGCTTCCAGCCCCGTAGCTCATCAAGATGACGTGCTTCGTTGGATCGTGTTTGAACTGGTCGATCACTCCTTCTCGCTGCTTATGCGGCACCTTACCGTGGTACTCGAGCGGCCCGAACGGTTCGACATGTTTGCGAATCTCTTGAATCGTCTTCGTCCATTGACTGAACAAGATCGCCTTCTTTCCACTGGCTGCCACCTCTTCCAGATCGGCTTTTAACTGATCCATCTTGGCGCTCTCGCCAGTGCGCGGATCGAAGTTGCAGATCTGCTTCAACCGCAGCACCAACTCGAAAACATGCTGTACGGTCAATTCCTGCCCCATCTCTTCCAACCGCACGATTCCTTCCTTCTCAGCGAATTCGTACGCTTCTTGCTGAGCCGGCGAGAGATGTAGTTCAGCATCGCGATACAGCCGAGGCGGCATATCAGTCATCACCAAGTCTTTCGTCCGGCGGATGATATATTCGCCCGCGGTCGAACTCATCGACTTGATATCCATTCCCTTGGTTAACAGCCCCGGTGCAAGAAACTCGAACACGCCCACCAGGTCGTCGGTGCTGTTCTCGATTGGCGTGCCGGTCAGGGCCCAACTGCGTGTCCGCGGGATTCCTTTGGCAATTTCAGCTGTCGTGCTGTTGGAGTTCTTGATGCGTTGGGCTTCGTCCAACACGACTAAGTCGAAATGAAGCCCTCCTTCCTCGCTTACCAACTCCTGGTCACGCATCAGCAGCTCGTAATTAGCGATCTTGATCGGCGTTTGATTGTCACGCCACAGCCAACTACGCTTGGCCGAATCTCCTTCGATCACGCTGATCGGAATTTCAGGAGACCACAAAGCGAATTCACGCTTCCAGTTCGAGACCAGAGGCTTGGGACAAACCAATAACACACTCCGAATCTCGCCAGCTCGCAGCAGCATCCGCATCGTGCTGATCGATTGCATCGTTTTGCCGAGCCCCATTTCGTCGGCCATCACTGCGGCATGACGCGGGTACAGAAATGCAATCCCTTCAAATTGGTACGGAAACGGCTCGAAGGGAAACTCGAGCGCACCGCTGGTAACCAACGATTCGAGCGACGGTTGCAGCAGATAATACAACCGGTCTTCCAGCTTGATCACATCGCCCGGTGGACGAATGTGCGTGACTCGCTTCGCTTTGGGCGGTTTTGGGGAGACTGGATCTTCTGCCGTTTGTTCGCCCGCTTCCTTCTTCGGTGGAACTTTCTTTTCCAGAGCTTGCAGCCAGGCCGGGGCCTCGGGGAAGACGAAACTTTTGACACCGACCTTGGCCCCTTTGCAGGTCAACGAAACCGCTTTGGGCCGTGGTGTCTTGAAAGTTTCCGATGTGATCGCGATTTGTGGAGCACGCGATAGCGCAGCGGTCCATCCGAGCGAGATCACCTCGGACTTGATATTCAGATTGTGAGAAATCGTTTCCAATGGTTCAGTCATATCGATTGCGTACCGCCTCGTATTTGCGAGGCGGATTCCCGGGGAGAGGATGCATGGAGGAACGGCTGGCTGAATGGCGGGCTACTTGCCCACGCCGTGAGCCTCTTCGATCGCTTCACGAATCCGTGTGAACGGTTCGTTCAGATCGAGGTCGATTGTTCGCTGCTGCCAGAGGTCGGTCAGCAACTGAGTGTCCGCTTCATGCTGACTACTGACAGCGACTTCATAGCTACCAAGCTGAAATGATCGAATATGGGGGGGCGCAACCGCCACATGAGCGGCATCCATACGATACGATATGCTGGCATCGGTCGGTGCAACTTCACTAGTGCAAGCGGGGGGGACTAACATCACCGGCACGTCCGCATGTTCGCGAAGCGACAGTACATGCTCGGTATCGGTGCAAATTGCCAATGTGGGTGTTTTCAGCTTGGCGAGCAGCGCTCCGCCAATTTGCTCGCCATACAAGTACGGCTTCAATGTTGGTCCGTAGAGAATCTCCTGAGCACGGTTCGCTTTAACAGGGGCGGTGCAATGAAACTCGAGGGGTCTCCCGGCAAGATTGAGGACCAAGAGTCCACCAAACAATCCGCCTGGAGTATGCTCCACCACGGTAAGGAATCCGAGGGTGGGCACGGTTTTCTCGTTCCGACTCGACATATACTCTCCATCTTGCCCATTCTTCACATCATGACAGCGCAACACGTACGGGCAGCCTGGGCTAACGACCCAATGAACTGAATCGGTGTTTGGGAAAGGTGGACTTTAACTATCGTAGGGGCAATACCTTGGCTGCTAGCCGTGCTGTTGGCGAAGGCAAATGCTCGACATTTGCTACCCCGGGTGACTATACTGATTTACTCGCCTCACCTGGAGACAATCAAACTATGTCGCTCGATCCCAAAGATCTCTCCCCTCTCTTTACCCATGTCGACGTTAGCTCCAACCCTTCACCCATGCAGCAATCCATTCACGCCGACGAAACATCAGCTCTACTGAAGCGGATGATCGAATTGCAGGAGCGGCAAGCTTTGCTTTTGGAAGAAATCCTCCAACAGCAGGTAAACACGCAGAAACAACGCTCGGCCGAGCTGAATGCCTGGCGGAAAGCCCATCCTGAATTGGCTGAGAAGTGCCGCATGGCAGCAGAAGCCCTCAGTAAGGTTCATGCGGATTTCCTGGGCACCTTGGCCAACGAGGTCGATGATACGGCCGAGGATATGATCGACAGCGAATACATGTTGAGCGAGTTTGTTGACCGCTTCGGTCCCCGCATCGCCCATTTGAACGGCGTGCTGCAAATGCTTGCTCAACTCGGCGCCCCAGCGCAAGCCATGAAGGCAAATTCGTAATCGATTCGCCACCCATTCGCCGAAAAAACCTGCCTTCTCGCAGGTTTTTTTATTGCGCCTAAAAAATACTCGGGCAACCAAAGGTTGTCAGAACAAGTTTTCTTCGGTACTATCCAAAGAATCACATCCCTACGCTCGACCAGTGGTCAAATCGCTTGGCTACGGTGAGATCCTCCCTTCTATCCCCTAGGCTTGAATCGGAATTATGGCAAGCGAAACGCTGACTCCCGAAGTTGAAGCGGCAGTTAAGGCCGCCAAGGACCGGCTCGACGCACACACGTACGAGATCGTGCAGTGGCACTTCCACGAATCCACCGGTTGCCCGTTCTGGCTGGAAAAGAAGAAAGAGTTTAACTTCGATCCGCTGACCGAGGTGAAGTGCTACGACGACCTTAAAAAGTTCCCCCTCTTCGAAGATGAATGGTTGCGGGGTGGCCCGGTCCGCCGCTGGGTTCCAGCTCAGTATCAAGACAAGCCGATCTACGTGTTTGAAACAGGTGGTACGACCGGTATTCCGAAAAGCCGTATCGCGATCGACGACTTCCGCACCGACTACTCGAACTTCAGCGAAACGCTGCCGGATGAGTATTTTCCGAAAGGTGCCAACTGGCTAATGCTTGGCCCTTCTGGTCCACGTCGTCTGCGTTTGGCGGTCGAACACTTGGCTCAGGTTCGTGGCGGCATCTGCTTCTGCATCGACCTCGACCCACGCTGGGTGATCAAGCTGATCAAGAAGGGACAGATGGATCAGCTGGAAGCATATAAGCAGCACTGTATCGATCAGGCGATCACGGTGCTCACCGCTGGTCACGACGTGAAATGCATGTTCGGCACACCCAAGCTAATCGAATCGCTGTGCTTAGGGCTCGAAGAGAAAGGCACCTCTCTGGCCGAAGCTGGCATCACCGGTATCTTCAGCGGCGGAACTGAGTTCACACCGCAGTGGACCCGGTACTGTATCGAAGAGTTGTTTGGTGGTGGTCCCGAGGAAAGCGGCATCTACATGACGCCAACCTACGGCAATACTTTGATGGGTTTGGCTTGCAGCAAGCCGGTCACGCCGGAAGACAACTACAAGATCTCGTACTACGCTCCCCAGCCGCGAGCGGTAACGGAAGTCGTTTCCTTCGACGATCCGAACGAACTAGTCGCATTCGGTGAAACCGGACGTGTCAAGCTAACCACGCTGACGAAAGAATTCTTCGTCCCTGGCTTCCTGGAACGTGACGAAGGCGAACGGGAAATGCCATACATGAAATACCCCTGGGATGGTGTCAGTGGTGTTCGCCCATTCCACGGCTTCGCCAGCAGCACCACCGTTGGTGTTTACTAGTTTCCTTGGAATCAATCGCTAACCATTGAATTGAATTACGGACGCCAATCATGCTGAACATTCCTGCTATCCGTTGGGGCAAACCCTACGACTCGCTCGAAAAAGAAGACGTCGTCCACTTTAGCACCGGCGAACCAATCGCTCAGCTAAGTCAGGTCGGCGGTGGGATTCTGAAACGGGACATGAAGAAAGCGCAGTCGGCACGCGATGCGCTGCTTGAATTCAGCCCTGAGGAAATCCTCGATAAGATGGCCACCGCTGGCAAATTGTACCTAGAAGCGGACCTCCCTATTGGCGACGGTTCGCAAACACCGGAAGCCTTCGTGCACGCTCAAAGCGCTAGCACCGGGCTGCCAGAACACATGTGCCGGGCGAACATGCAGAAGAATGCGTTCGTCATGCAGAACATGACACAAATCCTCGATTCGTTAACTCGCGGATTGGATCTCAACATTCTCGCTCGGGGGTACGGCAAGGAGCCGGCCCGCGACGTCATGCTCAGCTATCAAGCTCAGAGTCCGGTACTCGGCGCCGTGTTGCCTTCCAATTCACCGGGGGTTCATACCCTCTGGCTTCCGGCCGTCGCGCTTCAACTTGGTCTGGTTCTCAAGCCAGGTGGAAAGGAGCCATGGACGCCGTACCGGATTTTCTCCGCGATGGTCGAAGCAGGACTTCCTGCCGAAGCCTTCAGTCTGTACCCAGGTGCGGGTGGGGATGTTGGCTCGGCCCTACTGTCGTCGGTTGATCGTGCGATGGTCTTCGGTGGCCAGCAAACGATTGATCAGTACGCCGGCAACCCGAAGGTTCAGCCACACGGTCCTGGCTTCAGTAAGATCTTACTCGGCGACGACGTCGTCGATGACTGGCCGCAGTACTTGGATCTGATGGTGCAAAGCGTGTTCGCGAACAGCGGACGAAGCTGCATCAACGCGTCTGGCATCTGGGCTTCCCGTCACACCAAAGAGATCGCTCAGGCCATCGCCGAAAAGATCGGTCCGACCGAGATCAAAGACCCAACCGATGACGAAGCCGCATTGGCCGCGTTCACCATGCCAGGCATGGCCCCGGCCGTGTGGAACATGATCGAATCAGATTTGGCGGAAGATGGTGTCACGGACTATACGGCTCCTTACGGCGACCGTCTCGTTCAAATGGAACGTTGCGATTATCTGAAGCCGATGGTCATCCATGCGGAGAGCCCGGAAAAGCAGGTCGCCAGCAAGGAATATATGTTCCCATTTGTTTCGGTCGTGGAATGCCCACAAGATCAAATGATCAAGAAGATGGGTTACTCGCTGATTTGTACCGCGATTACCGGCGACGACAAGTTCGCTCGCGAGCTGGTCAACGCTACACACATCGACCGCTTGAACATTGGTCCGATTCCGACCCACAAAGTCGATTGGCTGCAGCCACACGAAGGGAATATCATCGAGTTCCTCTTCCGCAGCCGTGCTTACCAATCGGCTCCCGTACAGGTCGCCGCAACCTAAACCGTCAGTTTCACTGCCGTTTGTATCACATCCCCTAGCCCGTTTGGTCATAGGGGATGTTGGTCAATCGGCAGTCGTCGCATACGGATCGCCATTACCACACTCCCTCGTTTCCACCGTGAACAGCGAATGAGGGAATTCGGAACGCAACAGGATCCCGAGGCATGATTCCATTCGATTTCCAGCCACGCACACGGATCGTGTTTGGCCCGGATTGTTTACAGCGACTCGGTGAACTCGCGAAAGAACTCGGTGCGACGCGTGCGTTAGTCGTCAGCGATCCCGGCATTATTCAAGCTGGTCACGCCCAGCGCGGAATCGATTGCCTGGAAGCAGCCGGTGTGCAGGCTTTCCTATTCGACGGTGTGCAAGAGAATCCGACCACCAATAACGTGGCGGCAGGAGTCAACTTCGCGAAAGAGCACGCTCCCCATTTGATTGTGGGCCTGGGTGGCGGCAGTGCGATGGACTGTGCCAAGGGAATCAATTTCCTGCTAACCAACGGCGGGGAAATGAAGGATTACTGGGGCGTCGGCAAGGCAACGCAAGAGATGCTTCCGATGATCGCCGTGCCTACCACCGCCGGTACTGGCAGCGAAGCCCAATCGTTTGCCCTGATCACCGATGCCGAAACACACGCCAAGATGGCTTGCGGCGATAAGAAAGCGGCCTGCCGGATTGCTTTGCTTGATCCCACGCTGACCGTCACTCAGCCGCACAAAGTTACCGCGCTCACTGGTATCGACGCGATCAGCCACGCCTTGGAAACATTTGTTACCAAGAAGCGAAATGAAGTGTCGCTGGCCTTCAGTCGCGAAGCATGGCGACTCTTGGCCGCCAACTTCACGAAGGTTTTGAAAGAACCGGAGAACTTAGAAGCCCGGGGGGCGATGCAGCTTGGCGCTTGCTTCGCAGGCCTGGCAATTGAAAACTCGATGCTCGGCGCTGCCCACGCGATGGCTAACCCGCTGACAGCCCATTACGGCGTGGTGCATGGGCAAGCTGTAGCCGTAATGTTACCGACCGTTATTCGCTACAACGGAGAAGCATTCAACAAAATGTACCAAGACATCCTCAGCATCCCGGTCGACCTGCTTGATTACCCGAGTGTCGAGAGTGGTGCTGGCGGCTTGGCGGAACTAGTCGAATCGTGGGTCGATCAGGCAGGGCTGGCCACCAACTTGGATCAACTGTCGATCAACGGCGAGAAACTTTCAGAACTGTCGCTCGACGCAGCCAAACAGTGGACCGGTAGCTTCAACCCACGCGAAGTCGACGCCGGTGAATTCTCGAAGCTGTATCAATCCGCGATGAACCACTAGACGGAAAAAATGGCTCCGCTGGGTGCTTCGAGTAGAATAAAGGCACCTTTTTCCCGTTTCCTCGATCCCTGGGAGTTTCCCATGACGCACATTCTGGCAAAAACGACGGCAGCGACCATGCTCGCTCTGCTTGTCACCGTCAGCGCGCACGCGGACTGGCCCTTGTATCGCGGCAACGCCCTCGCTCAGGGTGTGGCGGACGAAGCCTTGGCAGATCAACTCGATCTGAAGTGGAAGTTTGAAGTCGAAGACGGAGCGTTCGAGGCAACTCCGGTCGTCGTCGATAAGGTTGCCTACATCGGCGATCTCGACGGGCGCGTCTACGCCCTCAACATGGAAGACGGATCGAAGGTCTGGACTTACGAAGGGAACGTCGAGCAGCTCTCCGGATTCATGGGTTCACCTGCCTATCGGGATGGACGGATCTATGTCGGAGACATCGACGGCGTACTCCACTGCCTCGATGCGAAAGACGGTAAGCTGATCTGGAAGTTCGAAGCCGGACTCGAGATCAACGGCAGCGTGAACTTCTATCAAGACAAAATCTTGATTGGCTCCCAGGACGCGACTCTCTACTGCTTGGACAAGTCGGACGGAAAGCTGGCCTGGAAGGTCGAAATCGAAGATCAGATCCGCTGTATGCCAACCGTCGTTGCCAATCGAGGCTTCGTCGCCGGGTGTGACAGTAAACTTCACGTGATCGATCTCGACGAAGGGAAGGCGATCGGGACCGTTCCGATCGACGGTCCAACTGGCTCCGCCCCGGCGGTTCGCGACGACGTCGCTTACTTCGGCACCGAAGCAGGCACCTTCTACGCCATCGATTGGAAGCAGTTGAAGGTGATCTGGCAGTTTGAAGACCCACGCAATCGTCAGCAAATCCGCGCCAGTGCCGCCGTGATGCCTGACCGAGTGATCTTTGGTTCGTACAGCAAGAACCTCGTTTCTCTCGACTTGGCGACTGGGCAATCGCAGTGGACCTTCAAAGCCAAAGGAAAGATCAATAGCTCGCCCGTCGTCGCCGGTCAGCGCGTCTATTTTGGCTCGGCCGATAGTCGTGTTCGCGCCGTCGATGTAACCAACGGCAAGGAAGTTTGGCAGTACGAAGCCAAGAGCGGCTTCCCCGCCGGACCGGCAGTTTCCAACGGTTGTTTGCTGATTGCCAGCGAACGCGGTGTGGTTTATTGCTTCGGTCCGAAATCGTAAATCCGAATCACGAAATTCAAAGCACCCTTTCGCTAGAACCCGCCATATCGGCATGTTTACTTTAGCAGAAAGCAAGATTAACTCATGGCCACCGATTCCACCAAAACCGAAGTCGGTAGTTACTTCATCTCGAACTATCCTCCCTTTTCGCAGTGGAGCGAAGACTACGTCGACGAGCTGAACACGGCGATTCACTCCGCCCCGCGTGACGGGGTTCCGCTCGGCTTGTACCTGCACGTACCGTTCTGCCGAAAGCGTTGTAAGTTCTGCTACTTCCGTGTTTACACCGACAAGAACGCTCAAGAAGTCGAAACCTACGTTTCGGCACTTACCAAGGAAATCGAATTGGTCAGCCAGACCGAAGCGATGGGCGGACGTCCGTTCCGCTTTGTTTACTTCGGTGGTGGCACGCCGTCGTTCCTCAGCCCAAAGCAGTTGAAGCGATTGGAAGATCGCCTGCGATCGAGCATCAGCTGGGATCAAGCGGAAGAAGTCACCTTCGAATGTGAGCCAGGCACGCTTAGCGAATCAAAGGTCAAAGCTCTACGCGAAATGGGTGTCACACGCTTGAGCCTAGGCGTTGAAAACTTCTTCGATAGCATCCTGGAAGAGAACGGTCGTGCTCACCTCTCGAAGGAAGTCTACAAGGCGTGGGATTGGATCGAAGCGGCTCAGTTTCCCAACGTCAACATCGACCTGATTGCCGGCATGGTGGGCGAGACGTGGGATACCTGGCGAGAAAACATTAAGAAGGTACTCGAGTTCTCGCCTGAGAGCGTCACCATCTACCAGATGGAGCTTCCCTTCAATACGGTCTACTCGCAAGATATCCTAGGCAACAAGATCGAGACACCGGTCGCCGATTGGCCGATGAAGCGTGCTTGGGTGAGCTATGCATTCGACGAACTGGCCAAGGCAGGCTACGCCGTCAGCAGCGCCTACACGATGGTCAAAGACCCTAACAAGGTGAATTTCAGCTATCGCGATAACTTGTTTGGCGGTTCCGACCTACTTGCCACGGGCGTCGCCAGTTTCGGACACATTAGTGGAGTTCACTACCAGAACAAGACCGAGTGGGCCGACTACACCGGGACACTGTTAGAAAAAGGCGAACTCCCCCTTAAGCGAGCCTATCGTCCAACGCCGGAGCAGCTTTTGATTCGCGAAACGATCTTGCTGCTCAAACGAGGCTATCTCGATGCCGACTACTTCCGCCAGAAGTTTGGTGTCGAAATCCTCGAAAAGTGGAGCGACATCTGGAAGCAGTACCAAGAGGAAGGGCTCGTGACTGTCGATGGCGATCGGATCGAACTGACCCGCGACGGCCTACTGCGTGCCGACGGCCTATTGCCGCCGTTCTTCGAGCCGCAGTTCCAGGGAGTGCGGTATACATGAGCGAGTCGCTCGTCTTCATGATGGGGAAGTTCGAGGCGACTTTCCCCACCGACCGCCAGTACTCCAAAAACCACCTATGGGCCACCCGAAGCGGAAATGCATTCCGGTTCGGGTTTTCTGCCTATGCGGTCAGATTGCTGCAGGATGTCTATTTCCTGGAGTGGCAGGTTGACGAAGGTGCTACAATTAAGGAAGGTCAGGAAATCGGCTTTATTGAAAGCAGTAAGGCCGAAAGCGACCTCTATCCTCCCATTGCCGGTGTTCTTGCGCGGTTGAACCCCGATTTGATGAGCGACCCTTCTCGGATTAACGTCGATATGTACGGCGAGGGTTGGCTTTATGAGATTAAAGGCAGTGGCGAAACGCTGCTTTCTCCGCAAGAATACATCGAACACCTCGCGTCGGTCTGGGATGTCACCCAGCGGACCATCAAGGGACAATTGAACGAGTAACCCCATGCCCAAACGTTTGACGGTTGTCGTCAGCCAAGGACAGAGCAACAATCCAGCCAAGCGAAAGCTGGAAGAAGACATCGTGGCGGCGCTGCTATTCGAGCCCGGCATCGAGGTTACGATTGTTCCGCATCTGTACGATCTGAAACCGGACGGCCCCGGGATCATGGGGCTTCAAGCGATCACCACCGACTTTGTCGTCCTGTCCTGGTTATATGAACGTGCCGCTCGCTGGACGCTGGATCGCACCAGCATCCATGGCAAACGGGGCACGACGCTCTTAGTTCACGAGTCGGACGAAGATGACGACGACCTTTTGGACGAGCCTGAAGAAGAATCCAAACTGCGGGTCATCGACAGCCGATCGATGCCCAACCGAATGATCTACTGCATCGACTTGCGGGTATCTAACAACCTGCAAGAGTATGTCGACGAGGTGAAGCGAATCCACCGTGAGGTTTCCACATCGGTAGTCGAACTCGGAGGGCTCAACGGCAACGGCTCGGCCGGGCCCACTCCGCAGCAGCTTGCGCGTGTCGCCCAGCCAACCAACGACACCGCCATCAAGGAAGGTGGGGAACTCGAGAAGCCAATCGAGGCGATTGAACCGTTTCGCATCGAAGAAGATGCCAAACGGCGTTGGTATCCGGTGATCGACTACAGCCGCTGCACCAACTGCATGGAGTGCATCGACTTCTGCCTGTTCGGCGTTTATGGGGTCGATAAGGTCGAAACCATCTTGGTCGAAATGCCGGACAACTGCCGTAAAGGCTGTCCTGCGTGTAGCCGCGTTTGTCCTGAAAACGCGATCATCTTTCCGCAACATAAAACGCCAACCATCGCCGGTAGCGACGAAGTGGCTGGCGGTGGCTTGAAGATCGATTTGTCGCAGCTGTTCGGCAAACCTCAAGAGGACGAAAAGTCGCTCGACGCCGCGGTTCGTGAACGGGACGAACAACTGCTGCTTGCCGGCCGAGAGGCAGTCGGCACGGCGGTCGGTGTCCCCAAACGCCAAGCTGAAAAAGACAGCCGCGAGAAGGACGAGCTCGACGATCTTATCGATGCCGTCGATGAACTCGATATCTAGTTGCGATAGTCCGTGTGACACGCTGAACAGGCCGCTTTGACCTTCTTCAGAGAAGCGGTCGCTTCATTCGATTTGTCGGACTCGATCTGTTTTTTCATGATCAGGATCAACGATTCGGTGTCGGCCAACATTTGGCGGAAGTTCGCATCGTACTGATTCTCTTCCAAGAGACGTCCTGACTCGTGCAATCCCTCTTGCAACAGCAACGCCTGTTGAGCCGGATCAAGATCTTGGTGCTCTGGCGGAGCTTTCCACCCTGCTTTCTCGCAAAGCACCAGCTCGTCGTAGATTCGATCGACCTTAGCCATCGCCGCTGCTAATGATTCAACTTCCGCGGATTCGACCAGCATCGGCAGCTCCGTCGTGATCGGAATAGGATGGAACTCAGTGATCTCTTTCCATAGTCCGCCGTAATCGGAACTGGTCCCGGCACTCCGCATGAAGTCGAGTGCTTCTCCTTCGCTTAGGACATCCGCCTCTCGGCAAGCAACCGCGGCAGCGGCAGGCCCGCGATGTTTTCCGTGATGGCAATGAAAGAAGATCTTGTCTTGCTTGAAGTCTTTCATCACACGTTTGAGCGAGGCTTGGGCGTCGTCCGAGATGCCATCATATCCGATCGGAATATGAACGTAACGCATTCCGTACTTGTGAGCATTCCCGACGTCGGGCTTGGCGCCATCTACCGATACGATCACATTTACGCCCAGTTCTTTCAACGTTTTAAAGCCTTCCTCGCCATGCGGCTGACTACCGCTGACAACATGCGAGGAGATCTTCAGCACATTATCGACGCCTGGCAAGTGCTCCCCATGTGGCAACTTGGAAGGATCTTGGGCGATCGCGAGTGAGGCGGTCGTTAAGAGAAAAAGTACAGCAAAAGGGCGCATGAGATTATCGCGAATCCGAAGGAGCGAGAGATGATCGTGTGGGGTTCGACCTCCTCAGTCTAGTGAGATGCACAGACCGAATCAAATCTTTCGCGCGCAAATCGACTACGCTTGTGTCGTCGAATCTGCTTCCAGCTGGACCAAGTTTTGTGGGGCGGCTGGCGGCTGACCCTCTTGGTGAATCGTAGGCTGCCAGTTCTTGATATCGAAATGCTTCGAGTACGCACCGTAATCGTGAAACGCGTATTTCTTCAACAGCCAATAAACCCAGCTTTTCTCGGGGATCTCGTTGCCGGGATTGTACTGCGAAGGGTTCGACACCAACGCATCGAGCTCTTCATAGGCAGCATGTCGCACAGTAGTATCTTTCGCTTCGTGCTCTTTCGCAAAACTGCTCAACAGATCAGGCCGTTCCAGGATAATACAACCGCGGGTATTCTTGGCGGCCAGTTCGCGGAAGTCACCCAGGAACTCCGATTCGTTAAATACCTGACGCAGGGGTCGTTCGTCGTGAATCGACTCCTTGGCAAACTGAATCACCGGACAAGGTTCGATGTCGCCGTAGGGACTGATATGATGCGTGAACCCGGTCGCTGCTGGACATAAAGCATTGCCATCGGCATCGTGGTAAGCGTCAATAATCGCGATCGGTTTCTTCACCCGCATTTCAACCACGAACTTGCGGACAGCCAGTTGCTGCTCAGGCGTCAGTGCCAAGTCAGGATTGGGCACCGGACCGACCACGCGGTAACCGTGGTACCAGCAATAGAAAACCCCCATTTCAATCAAGCGATCGATCCACTCTTCGCGAAGAAGATCGTCGAAGTTCGATTGGCACAAGCTTGTACAAACGCCAGTCAGAAGTTTGTTGTTGATGCAATTCTGAATGCCTTCCATCGACTTGCTGTACACACCCCCGCGACCGCGACGAACGTCGCTGATGATCTCGGTTCCTTCAATACTGATCAGCGGTGTGACGTTGCCCAACTTGCGAAGTTCTTTGGCAACTTCATCCGTAATGAAATGGCCATTGGTGAAAACCTGGAAGTAGGCATCCTGGTGACGACGGAAGATCTCCAAAATATCGGCATGCATGAACGGTTCGCCGCCGAGGATCCCAAAGAAAGCGTTGCCCATCGCTTTGGCTTCGCCCAGCATCCGATCCATCGCGTCGACGTCGATTTTGGCTTGCTTTGCGGAGACGTCGACCCAGCAACCTTGGCAACGCAAGTTGCAACTGTTGATCACCGAGATGTAAAGAAACGGAGGAAAGAACTCGCCACGCTTCAGCCGAGCTTTATGCTTCTGAACCGAACGTAATCCCTTGAAGCCCATCAACCATAGAAACTTGGCGACAAGTCGTTTATCGGTTTCCAGAAGAGCGCGTTTGGCCAGGCGGAAATACATGCAATAACCTTGAGAGAAATAACGTGCGGCAAGCGATTCATTCTAACGTAAAACATCGTATACGTCAGGGAAAAGAGAGCAATTCCGATCAGCGATCGTATATCGAAGGGATGCAATAAGCAGTCCTTTCTTGTGGATTTCGCGCAGCCATCCAAGCCCCCTGTTTGGTCTGCCTGCCCCCTCACGGATAAAGGATTGGAAGTCAGAGTAAGTTGTGCTGATAATGGGGGAACACCCCATGACTTAGCCAACTGCCATTACGGCTTGCTCGATATATCTTAACTCATGATTGACCCCGCCCGGATTCGTGCTGCCTACGAAATCGCCAAGCAAGATCTCCTGAATCAGCGGGACTCTTCTGGCCATTGGATTGGCGAACTATCGACCTCGAGCCTTTCGACAGCGACGGCTGTGAGCGCATTGCAACTCGCTTTGCGAAATAGCTCACAATCGAGCGAAGCGGATGTCGCCCTCATTCGTAAGGGCGTCGATTACTTGCTATCCCACCAGAATGAGGATGGTGGGTGGGGAGATACCGACCTTAGCTATTCGAATATCGCCACCACGATGCTCACGGTGGCGGCCCTGACGCTAACGGGCGATGCCGAGAAAAACCCAAGTGTCCTGTCAGCAGCTAACCAGTACATCGAGCAAAAAGGGGGAATTCCTGGGCTGCGGGCGAGGTATGGCAGAGACAAGACATTCGCAGTTCCCATTCTGACCAATTATGCCCTCGCCGGTTTGGTCGACTGGAAAGAAGTCGCTCCCTTACCGTTCGAGGCCGCCGTTCTGCCGCAAGCGTTTTACAAATTCATCCAACTACCCGTGGTCAGCTACGCGATTCCAGCGCTCGTGGGCATAGGTCAGGCCAAGTACTACCACGATAAACCTTGGAATCCATTTTCTCGGATGGCCCGAGCCGCCACGTTCAACATGGCAGCTCAAGTCCTCACCAAGATGCAGCCAAAAAGTGGCGGCTATTTAGAGGCGATCCCACTGACCAGCTTTGTGGTGATGAGCCTAGCCGCAACCGGACGGGCCAACAGCGAGGTCGCTCAGAACGGGCTCCGATTCATCCGTGAAAGCGTTCGACCGGATGGCAGCTGGCCCATTGATACCAACCTGGCAACTTGGGTCACAACGCTTTCGATCAACGCGCTTTCGGTGTTGGACGACGACGATTCGCATCTCACGCTCGACTGCCTGGAATGGCTGTTGGATTGCCAGACGAAAGACGTCCACCCGTTCACTGGGGCTGCCCCAGGTGCTTGGGGTTGGACCGATTTGAGTGGCAGCGTCCCAGATGCCGACGATACCCCAGGAGCGTTGCTGGCACTGCGTCACTTTTACGATCGAGGCGATCTCGACGACAATACGCGGCAAAGAATCCGCGCCGCGGCTCAACGAGGCTGTCGCTGGCTGATCGATCTCCAGAATAGAGATGGTGGTTGGCCAACATTCTGTCGCGGCTGGGGAACTCAACCGTTTGATCGCAGCGGTAGCGATCTCACGGCGCATGCGATGCGCGGATTACTGGCTTGGATCAACGAGCTCCATCCACGGGAATACCAGCGGTTGATCCAAGGTAAGTGGTATCTTTTCAATCAACAGAAGGGAGGCCCATGGCTGCCGCTGTGGTTTGGCAATCAAGATCGTGAGGAAGAAGACAATCCGATCTACGGAACCTCGAAAGTCTTGAGCTACTTCCGTGATACGCATAACCTTGAATACGAACTGCATACTCCAGCGCCACCGACGATTGTTCCCAAGAATGCCATTCGCTGGCTCACCTCTCAGCAAAACGAAGATGGTGGTTTTGGGGGGGGCAACTCCATTCGGGATGCCTCGGTGGGTCGTTACGAAAGCACGGTAGAAGAGACAGCGTTGGCCATTGAAGGCCTGCTTTGCGACGATAAGGGAATCGAAAATCACCCAGAGTTAGAAAAAGCACTCGATTGGTTGTGCCGCCGCGTTGAAGAAAATTCCCATGTCGAATGTTCGCCAATCGGTTTTTACTTCTCTAAGCTGTGGTATTATGAAAAGCTCTATCCGCGAATCATGACTGTCAGTGCGTTAGCGTATGCCTGCAAAGCCATTCAAGCCGCACCGAGCAGCAGCGTCCTAAGCGGAAGTGGAACCGAGAACTGAGTTAAGCAACCTTGCCTATGCCTTCCCCCTCCCAGCCTGAAGCCAACAGCGGCGTCAAGAAGCGGGTCTCCCGCCGCCGCAAAACGGCCCATCTGAAACAAGTTCCTGATCGCTTGGCGCTGCGCGAAGAGATTCAGAACCGCTGTTACCAGATCTGCGAGAAGCTCGACAAGTCGCGTCCACTGTCCAAGGACGAGATGGAGAAGATCGTCCGTCAGCTTCTGACAGAGATGGAGCTTCCCGAGTCCTACGTCGGCTGGACGATGGTAATGATGGCCTCGGCCTTCTGGCGCGACCAGGTTTCTGCTATTCCGCCCGAACGTCGCTTATTTCTGTTACCTCACTGCCTGAAGCATGCCGAAGGCTGTCCGGCCGACTACGACCAGTTCGGACTCGACTGCAAGACTTGCGGCGCCTGCAGCATCGCCGATTATCGCACCCAAGCCGAGGAGTTGGGCTATCGTGTGCTAGTCGCCGAAGGCTCGCCAATTGTGATGAAGATTCTCGTCAGCGGTTACGTCGATGCTGTCGTCGGCGTTGCCTGCTTGAACGTGCTCGAGAAAGCGTTCGACAAGATCTTACTGGCCGGCATCCCTTGCATGGCCGTGCCGCTGCATTCAAGCGATTGTCGAAACACCTCCGTTGACGAGCAGTGGGTGTTCGACATGATCCACCTGCCGCATCGTGAGCCACAGCAAAAGACGGCCACGTATGTCCACTTGATGCGTGCCGCTCAAGACATGTTCGAGCGAGAAGAGCTGACTCGTTTGATCGCGCCTCAACGTCAAACCGAAGCAACCGCTCACGCGAAACTTGCCGATCTACCGAATCTCGATCCGATCGGTGCCACCGAACAACTGGCAATCGACTTCATCGGTCGAGGTGGCAAGTATTCGCGTCCGTTCACCACACTGGCCGTTTACGATTCGCTCACCGGCGGCCAAGGTACCACGGCTAACGGAGCAACCCACGTAGCAGAGTACTCCGATGCCGTTAAACGCGGCGCGCTCGCTATCGAAACCTTCCACAAAGCTTCGCTCGTTCACGACGACATCGAAGACGATGACGAATTCCGCTACGGTGAGCCAACCGTCCATCGCCAGTTCGGCGTTTCGACCGGGATTAATCTCGGCGATTATATGATTGGCCTTGGTTACCGCTTGGTCAGCCGCGAGGTAAAAACCTTGGGGCCGGAAGTCGTCTCCAAGATTGTTGATCACCTGGCCGAAGCTCACATGCGTTTGTCGGAAGGACAAGGTGCCGAACTGTTGTGGCGTGATTCGGTCAGCAAAGAGTTGACTCCTATCGATGCCTTGAAAATATATGCGTTGAAAACTTCGCCAGCGTTTGAAGCCGCATTGCACTGCGGTATCGCCCTGGCGAAGAGCAAGGATGAGTATCGGGACGAGATGCGAAAGTTCGCTCGTCACGTCGGCGTCGCCTTCCAGATCTTGAATGACCTGAAAGATTGGCTCGGCGATTCGGACAACAAGTTATCTGCAGGCAACGATATCATTGGCGGCCGTCCCACGGTCCTATGGGCGTTAGCACTACAAAGCCTGAAGGATGATCGCAAAGCGGAATTGATCCAGGTTGCGAATGCACCAGACTTAACCGCTCATGCGAAGATTCAGCGAGTGCGAAGCCTGTACCTCGAAGGAGGCGTTTTCGAAGCGGCGGAACAGCTTGTGGAGAAATATCGGGCAAAAGCGGAAGAAATCGCCGACGGCATCGAACCCGAACCATTCCGTCGATTGTTGTATTATTTAGTGGATTCCATTTTGGAAACCACGGAAGATCACAAACCGACGATCGTGATACCAACCACGACGCTGGAGTTCCCCTTGGCCGCACCCACTTCGTAAATCCCGCCCCAAATCGATTGCCGAACGCTTCTTCGTTTGCCGCCCCCATCCCCATGCCAGGCAGCGTAGCGTTCAAAACTAAACGGTTGGCCACCTCAAGTTCGTCCACTTTCCCGCAGCAAAGGAAACGACGTGAAATCGTCTCGCCACACGATGCCTGAGTTGAGCCAATTGATCGCTCTATTTTACGACCAGCCGGAAAAGCTCGGGCAATTCGAAGAAGTATCTGCTGAGCAGACTCCTCCGCCGTTTCATCAACTGTTGGCCCACAACGAACACATGACGGTCACCGTTGAGAAGTTCCACGGCTGCAACGTGGACGTTAAAGTCCTGAAGACTCGCAACGACGGCAACTTCTACTCGCGAAAGATCCTGCTCACGCGTCAAAGCGATGGCAAAGTCGTGCAGTACGGAATCGTACGGCTGAACTGCGACTATCTAGACGACGAACCGGCCAACGAGATTAAGAGCGAACGCATTCCGCTTGGACGTGTGCTCATCGAACACAACGTCCTACGGGAAGTTCAGCTGACCAGTCTCTGGCATGTTCAACCAGCGGAAGAACTTCGCGAGCTGATGCAACTGCAGCCGAACGAAACGGTCTACGGCCGAACTGCATTAATCTATTGCAACGGCGAGCCAGCGGTCGAACTGCTTGAGATCGTCACGCGTGATTAACACCACAGGACAAATAAATTGCTTTAGCTAACCAGCTAACCGACCGGTTTACGAAGGCGTGTCAGTTCGGTTTCAACATCTTTCCAAGCGACATCCTGCGGTAGGCAAGCTTGCTTCGCCGCGAGAGCTGATGCCACACCAGCCGCTTCCCCCATCGCCACGGCATTGCCCGTGACACGATAGCTCGCATGGGCAAAGAAGTCGCCGCTGATGCAGCGCCCCGCCATCATCAAGCCATCGACATCTTGAGCTATCAACGCCCGCAGCGGAATATCGAACGGCTTAGCTTTTACCCCATCGTTATGATAGGCAGCCTTCTTGTTGGCTTCGCGGGTAGCTGCATGAATGTCGACGCTAAACTCGGAACGACAGATCGCGTCTTCATGCCGAGCCCCCAGACGAACATCGTCGACCGTCACGAAGTAGCGTCCTTTAATCCGCCGACCGTCACGCACGCCGATCTGCTCGGCAGTCGTCACCAACTTGCAATCCTTCCAAAGCCCGCCCTGGCTTCGCAGCGCCCGAGCAATTTCGTACAGTTCACGACGTGCTCGAATCGTTGCCTCGGTAACAGCTGCGGCGTCAAACGGCTGGACACCGTATTCGTGATTCATCATCACCGCGGCAACCGAGCCGCCCATATACCACAGCGTCGGCTTGGCGTAGGAAGGATCGCGACCAGCAGCTTGAATGAACTCGCGGAATTGATCTTTGGTTTGTCCACCTTTCAAGCGATCAAACTGCTGCAACGCCTCAGGGCTGGCAGTGATGATGCCCATTAGCGACATCGGCTGACAGGGACAATCCTGATCGCGGCCGAACTCCCACGCGCAACCTGCTAGTGCGCCAACATCGCCATCGCCGGTTGTGTCGACCACGGTTCCCGCACGCCAGGCTTGTCGACCAGACTTCGACTCCGTGATCACGCCCCGCACCCGATTGGAGGCGTCCTTTTCAACTGCGACAATCCTAGTGTGGTACTGCACGCGGATCTTATTTTCATCGCACATTTGCTCGAGTAGCACTTTCATGCTCTCGACATCGTAGACGTAGTTCTTCGGCCCGCTTTGCCGCTGCGCATCCATCTCCTTGAGTCGACGGGGCAACTCCGCATTCAGCCCAGGCTTTTCAGCGTCCATCACATACGAGAGCATCCCGCTTGTCCACACACCTCCCAGGCAGCCGTGCGCCTCTAAGATCCGGACTGATGCCCCAGTCCGTGCAGCACTGATTGCCGTCGCGATCCCAGCCGGACCGCCGCCGCAGACCAAAACATCGGTTGTGTCGACAATCGGAATTGTTCGCTCTGCTTCCGTCAATTGATCAGGCGAATCGGCCGGCGTCGAATCAGCGGCCCGCAGGGCGGTTGGAAGCAGGACACCTGAAAGGGAAGCTGCCAGAAGCTGACGGCGTGACACAGGCAGGGGCATAAGAAGCACTTTCGCTGAAAGACTATTGGGGCAAGCAAATCAATCCGGGAAAGATCCTTTGCAGATCTAAGGCTTAGTCTACCGTCACTACGCTCCAATCTCCAATGCTTCTTGCCCCACGCTTGGGTTTCGCCGGTGGCTTCGACTGGTTGGCGCAACCTCGTAAAACCAGCGAGAAACAATAAAAGAGTCGCCAGAATCGTCTGGTAACTTGCTTGTGAGCCGTCTAGAATGACCGCGATAGTTGTTTAACCAACTGTCTTTGCAACGTGTTTGCCCGCCCCACTCAAGCTCGAAGGCCTCTCTCCCATGAGATATGTGGTATGGCTACTGGTCGTAGCCCTCATCATTCTTCGTCAGGATCTCTGGCTTTGGAACAACGGAACCCTTGTATGGGGATTCATGCCAATCACCTTGCTCTGGCAAGCAGGGATATCGATTGGGGCATCGATCGTCTGGTTTCTGGCCACCATTTTCGCCTGGCCATCGGATTTGATTGAAGAAGTGCAGCGAGAATCGGAGGAAGGCGAATAATGATACCTTTAATTGTCATCTGTGTTTATCTCGCCCTTCTCTTGAGTTTGGGCATCTTCGCGAGCACTTTGTTTCGCGGGTCTAGCAAGGACTATATGTTGGCCAGCCACTCGATTGGCCCCTTCCTGCTACTAATGAGCCTGTTCGGTACCACGATGACCGCGTTCGCGCTAGTCGGTTCGACCGGTGAAGCCTATACCGAGGGTGTTGGTGTGTACGGTCTGCTGGCTTCCTCCAGCGGAATCATTCACTCACTTTGCTTCTTCGTATTGGGAATCAAGCTGTGGTCATTCGGCAAGAAGTACGGCTACACCACACAGATCCAATATTTCCGCGATCGTCTGCAGAGCGACAAGATCGGCATTCTCTTGTTTCCGATCCTCGTTGGCTTGGTCATTCCTTACCTGTTGATCGGCGTGATGTCTTCCGGAACCGTGGTTAGCGCGGTGACGGTTGGTGCATTTCGCAGCGAATCGTTAGCAGCTTACGACTACGGCGTCCCTCCGGCTCTCGGCAGCTTGGTAATTTCGATCGTGGTCTTAATCTACGTCTTCTTCGGCGGGATGCGCGGAACGGCCTGGGCAAATGCCTTTCAAACGATGATCTTCATGGTCCTAGGCATCATCACCTTCTGGCTCATTTCTAGTGAACTAGGCGGGCTTCAGGAAGCTTCGAAAGCGGTCGCTGACAATAATCCCTCGAAATTGATTCGTGCCGTCCATCCGCAGGATACCGACGACTTCGAGAAAGAACTTGCCAAGTGGCAAACGCTGGCGGAATACAACTACGCCACCGATGTCACGAAAGAGCTGAAACTTACCGACGAGCAAAAGTCGGAAGCGATTGCGGCTTACAAAGGCCCAAAAATCGGCAACTGGAAAGCACGTGCTGAAGCCACGTTCGCCGCAAAAAACGACCTACTTCATCTTTCGACCGTCGACAAGAATAAAGCATACGTCCTGCAAGACGACCGGTTCTTACCGGAGGAAGTACCATCCTCGTGGAGCGCGGCCATTCTTTCTGGTCACGAGCTAAACGAAATTCCTCGTGACGGTAGTGCCCCGGCCAAAGCGTTGGCCAGCAATCCGGTCTACAACAAGAACATTGGACACCCGGAAGATGACCTCGATCCGGAAGATCCCAGCAAAGGAAAGAAGTGGACGCGGAAACGTGCTGAAGGTGTCTACAAGGCAACCAAATGGTCGCCGGAAGAGCCCCACGCGATGTCGATGCTGACGTTTGTATCGTACATGTTTGTGCCTCTTTCGGTCGGCATGTTCCCTCACCTGTTTCAACACTGGCTAACGGCTAAGAGTGCCGAGAGCTTCAAACTGCCGGTCGTACTCCATCCGCTCTTCATCGCGATTGTGTGGATTCCGTGCGTGCTGGTCGGGGTTTGGGCCACGTCGGCGATGAACGGGCCAGCGCCGATGATACCGCCGCACTTTAACCCCAACGCCATCCTTCCAAAGATGGTTTCCGATATGAGTACGCCCTTCCTCTCAGGGCTTCTGATCGCCGGGGTATTGGCCGCCATCATGTCTTCGCTTGATAGCCAGTTCCTTTGTATTGGAACAATGTTTACCGAAGACATTGTCGTCCATTACGGCGGCAAAGACCGATTCAGCGACAAGCAAGTCGTGATCATCGCTCGCTCCTTCATCATTGCCATTGTCGCGGTGACCTACGGCCTAAGCTTGCTCGAACCACGCAGTGTCTTCACGCTTGGTGTCTGGACATTCGCTGGCTTCTCGAGCTTGTTCCCGCTGGTGTTCGCTTCGCTGTACTGGAAGCGTCTAACCAAAGCCGGTGCTTACGCTTGCGTGATCACGGCTTTCGCAATGTGGTGCTACTTCTTCTACGATTCCGACTTCGCTGGCAACACGAACTACACCGTGTTTCAGATGAATCCAGCCGCCACCATGGTAATTGGCTCAGCCATTGCGATGGTCGTCGTTTCGCTCGTGACGTCTCCGCCGAGCGAAGAACACCTTGAACGCTTCTTCCCTGCGAAGAAAAGCTAAAGACAAAACAGCTTAATTATCAAAAAAGCCCCTCGACCAACATCTGGCGAGGGGCTTTTTTATTGCGCGATCAGAAGAAGCAGCTACACTCGGCTCACCGTCATGTTATCGCGGTGAATTACCTCGTCGTATGGATGCTGACCGAGAATGCCTTGGATTTGATCGGTGCGGCAACGGAGGATTTTGGCGACTTCGTCGGAAGCGTAGTTCGTCAGTCCGCGGGCGATTTCTTGCGATTGGCTGTTACAAATTCGAACCACGTCTCCTTTTTGGAACGTGCCTCGAACCTCGGTTACGCCAATTGGTAGCAAGCTCTTCCCTTTTTCGCCCAGCGCTTTCGCGGCTCCGTCGTCTACAATCAAATCGCCGCGAGGCTGCACCGAGTAACCAATCCATCGCTTCCGCGGCGTGACCGCTTTGCCTTGTGCCAGGAACAGCGTGCCGATATCTTCACCGGCCACCAGCTTGGGCAGCACATCGGGTACCCGGCCCGAGGCAATGATCATGTTCTCACCCGCCGACGTGACCATTCGGGCCGCTTCCAACTTGCTGGCCATGCCCCCCTTAGAGTGTCCGGTCTTCTTATCTCGGGCGAACGAAAGAATCTCTTCGTCCAGCTTCGGCACGACCGAAAGCAGCTTCGATTCGGGCAACTCAGGCGAACCGTTATACAGCCCCTGCACATCGGAAAGCAAAATCAAAAGCGGGGCGCGCAGCAAATTGGTGACTCGGGCCGCCAGACGGTCGTTGTCGCCAAAGGTAAGCATCAACTCTTCGACCGCAACGGTGTCGTTTTCGTTGATGATTGGGATCGCTCCGAAATCGAGCACGCTGTGCAAAGTGTTGCGAATATTGAGGTATCGCGTTCGATCATCCAGATCTTCGGCGGTCAGCAGCACTTGGGCGGCGTGCCGACCGTTGTCGCGAAGAACCCGGTCGTACAGTTCGATCAACTTGGCTTGCCCCACAGCCGCAACCGCTTGCAGCTTGGCCAGGTCGGAAGGGCGCTGAGTTAGTCCGAGCTGACTCATACCGGCCCCGACCGCCCCGCTGGAGACCAACAGAACGCGCCTTCCCGCTGCTGCCAATTGAGATAATTGCCGTCCCAATTGAGTGATTTGATCTTCGTTGAGCACGCCCTGATCGGTCGTAAGAACGCGCGTACCGACCTTCACGACAATGGTATGAGCGGAGGTCGCGATTTCCTGCCGGAGCAAGTCGGTCATGGGGAGGGCTATTTCAAGGGAAAAAGGACAGATCGTACGGATATCTTAGAGTTTGACGGCCCACTTGCCATGGGGGTTCGGTCTGGAAAACACACCGCAATTGAACACTTCGGGGATTCGCAGGGCGCAAGCGGTTGAGGATTCGCAGGGTCGTTCGTAGAATGGGAACGTGCTTGCTACCCCGGCCCACGCTCTCACGCGATCGTTTCCCCCAATGGTGGCTCTCTACGGCAAACGGCAGGATTGAACTGAGATTCTATGAGTGAACTCTTCCACGAATGTGGTATCGCGGCGATCTATCACCTTCCCGACGCTGAAGAAAGCCCGCTCTGTCCCGATCAAGGTCCCGAAGAAGTTTCGCGTGTGATGCCGCGAATGCTGCTGGACATCCAAAATCGCGGACAACTTGCGGCCGGGTTCACGACCTTCAATCCGAATCGCAACCAGTTGATCACCACGCATCGCGACATCGGTACCGTGCAGGAAGTCTTCCGGCTTTCGCATCGCGGCAAAAGCGAATCGCTGATGCGTGAATACGCCGGCCGAGCCGCGATCGGTCACGTTCGTTATGCGACGTGTGGCCAAGACGACAAGAGCTACGCCCAGCCGTTCGAGCGACACCACTTAGTGAAACACAAGTGGTTCAGCTTCGCATTCAACGGACAATTGTCGAACTACAGCGAACTTCGCGATCGCCTGCTGGCCGACGACGACCATCACCTCTCCCGCGAAACCGATACCGAAATCATCATGCACGAGCTCAGCCGTGAGATGACCGGTGCCAAACGCATTTCGATGCTGCAAGCATTGAAGCAAGCGGCTCCGCGGTTCGATGGGGCCTACAGCATGGTCATGCTCAACGCCTACGGTGAAATGCTGGTCGCCCGCGATCCTTACGGCATTAAGCCGCTCTGCTATGCGGTTCAAGGTCCGATGTTCGCCGCTGCCAGCGAAAGCGTCGCCCTGATTAATCTCGGCTTTGAGCCTGAAGAGATCAAAAACGTCGAGCCGGGTGAGGCAATTACCATCGTTGACGGTAAGATCGAAGCTCACCAATTCATTGAATCGAAGCGAAAAGCCCACTGCTTCTTCGAGTGGATCTACTTCGCCAACGTTGCCAGTACGCTGGATGGACAAAGTGTCTATGTCAGCCGCACCAACCTAGGGGAAGAACTTGCGGCAATCGAAATGGAGCGTGGTAGCGTTCCGCTCGATAGCGACACCATCGTGGTGCCGGTTCCTGACACGAGTAAAGCTGCCGCCGACGCAATGGCGTTTAAGCTGGGAATTCCTTCCCGCGAAGGGCTGATCCGCAATCGCTACTCTGGCCGTACCTTTATCGAGTCTGGCAGTAAGCGTCGCCGGGCTGCCGAAATCAAATACACGCCGCTACGTGAAGTGCTGGAAGGCAAACGAATCTTCCTGGTCGAAGACTCGATTGTTCGCAGCACCACAATGAAAGTGCTCATTAATCGCCTGCGAGAACGAGGCGGAGCAAAAGAAATCCACGTGCGTGTCGCCTGTCCGCCGATCATTGCCCCCTGCTTCTACGGGATCGACATGTCGACCATCAGCGAACTGTTCGCTCCCAAGTTCATGGGGGACAGCTACCTGCTGACCGAAGAGATGCAAGACGCCATGGCGGAACAACTCGGTGCGGACTCGCTGCGTTATCTGTCGGTCGACTCGATTGCCAGGGCAGTGAACTTCTCCAGCGACGAGTTGTGTCAGGCCTGCATCACAGGCGAATACCCAACCGCAGGCGGCGAAGCCCTCTACCAAATTGCCTTAGAAACCAAGGACATCGAGAGCGAAGGCGGACGAACTTACGAACGTCGCGCCGAAGAACAAGCGGCCACCTCGACCGGGGCTTAAGCCTCAGTCATTCAGGCTTCACAAACTGACTGCGGAAGACATCCATCTCGTTCTTCCGCATTCTTCGTTCGAAGTGAGTGCGATAGTCGAGATCGTGCTCAGCCGGCGACTCTTCCACCGGATTGGGGCCTTGCAGGTTAGTATGGCTATGCAGTGTTTCGACTGCCATCTCGAAATAATCGAGCACATCGGTCCAGAAGTGCAGCTTGCCACCCACCCGCAAAGCTCGTTCAATTTCTTTGCAGAACGATTCGTTCATCAAGCGACGTCGGTGATGTCGGGCCTTCCACCAAGGATCGGGGAAGTACACGTGTACCGCTTCCAATGATCCATCTTTCACATACTGCGGAAAGATCTTCTGTCCGTCGCCATGGAACATCACGGCGTTGGTACGCCCTTCTTTGGCCAACTTATAGCCGGCAAAGCGAGCGTACTTGAACGCGATCTCAATCCCCAAAAAGTTGTGCGCTGGGAATTCACCGGAAGCCGTATTCATGAACAGCCCCTTGCCTGTCCCGACTTCGATTTCCAGCGGTTGCTCTTTGGGGAAATACGACTGCATGTCAGGCTTCTGCTCGAGAACCTCGGACTTGAAGAAATGATTCGAGAAATCGACTTCGGGATTGAGTTTGGGAAGTGCTTTTCGGCCCATGATGTTTCGTAGAAGAACAATTAGTAGCGAAAGTTGTCGTGCTTGCGAGGATCGAATTGAAACGACCGCTCTTGGGTCAGCACCGACTGGTAAGTCGTATCGGGAATCAACAAAGTCAACAGCGGCATAACGGCCATGCCAAAGACAAAGCCGCCAATATGAGCCCACCAGGCCACACCACCATCGATATCAAGATGCAGAGCACCGAAGCCTTCGATGATCTGTCCGGCCATCCAAATGCCCAGCACCGCGACAGCTGGTAAATCCACGAACAGAAAAATCACGAAGATAAATAGCAAACAACGAATCTGGGCCTTCGGATAGGTGACCGCATACGCGCCCAACACAACCGCCACCGCCCCACTAGCCCCAACCGTCGGCAACATTGCCCCCACGCCGGTCGTCGCCGACCAGTGTGTCAGCGCCGCAAAGACCCCACCAACAAGATAGAACAATAGAAACGGCACGTGACCCAAGCGATCTTCGACGTTGTTACCAAAGATCCACAGAAACCACATGTTGCCAATCAAATGCATAAAGCCTGCGTGCAGGAACATCGACGTAAAAACCGTCATCGCAACCGCTGGCAAGTTGCCAGAGAGCACCATGCGGGTATCGACCTTGCTCTGCTCCAACACTTCGCGCGATCGTGGATCGTTTCCCAGTAGATCTCGCAAATCAACCACGACATTCTCATGCGTGGTAATTGCCGACGTCAAACGCTCCGGCACAAAGCCGTACTCAATGAAGAGCCGGTTGTGCGCGACTGAGGAGAAGCCCACAGTGGCTAACAAAAGAAGCGTGTTGATCGCAATCAGGCCGATTGTCACCACAGGGGGGCGACGTGTCGGGTTTTCGTCAACAAGCGGGAACAACATGGGGAGTTACCGGCGAGGAATCGACATTCAGACCTGGTCACTCCCCCAACTCGTCGTCAGAGCAAGCTCAGATGGCGTCAGGCAGCGGGATACCCCGAATCACGCCCTCGGCGACCATGGTCGTGCCGACAAAGCTTTGAAAGTTGCAAACCAGCATGCGTCCAGGACGAAAGCGAGTTTTCTTCAACACGCATAGCAGACGATCGCCAGGACGAACAATGCCACGGAACTTGACTTCGTCGAGTCCACCAAAGCCCATTCGCTTGCCCGGCATCAAGTCGTGCTGCACGACGTACCAGGTGCTAACCTGAGCCGCCATCTCGCACATCAAAACCCCAGGCATCAACGGCATGCCCGGCATGTGGCCGCGCGTCCAGAACGCATCCTCAGCGATATCTAAGTAGCCAGCACAGATACCAGCTTCGCCGTCATCGTAAACGATGCCGGAAAGCTGTTCCATCTCGTAACGCTGAGGATTAGATTTGCGAACCCCTTCGAGGTCCGCAACGACATTATCAAAGTCAATCGACGCAGGGTCGAGAATCAGATCTTCTCGCGCCACCGTGAATCCTTCAGCTTCTGACTGGGAACTTGGGAGACAATCAAAACAAATGGCCTGGCTCGTCCAGACCATTGAAACTCAAATCAATCTGCGTGCAAGCCGCGATGGCTTGATCTCCAATCTTAGGTCTTGATCGACTTACGCTTGCCCTTGCGAGCCTTGGCGTTGGCAGGACGGGCACCATGATTGGCTTTTTTCAACTTACGATGTGGCTTGGCCATGGTTCATTTACCTTAAGCGAGAATTGCGGAATATGGAGGGCGAACTGGAGAGTCCGCGCCGGATTTTGGAGCACAATCTATTCAGTATAGCGATTTAGGGACGCAACGAAAGCCCTAATGAGGATCGTAGCGTTCCGTTTAACGCTACCAGCAATCTCACGTAAGCCTATAAATAAGAAGGACTTACCGACCATCACGGTGATTGTGGGACAAATCTCGCGCCTCCCGCGGATCGTCCAGCGGCTCTTTATGCGGGTGCAAACTAGGGTCATCCGGCAGCGCAGCCAACTTGCGGCCGCGAGGACGCTCGCGAGCCGGAGATGCCGCTTCTTCACCATCTTCAACCGGATGTCGGAAACCAGACAACAGCGTCAAAAGACACGGCAGGACCACCAACGATGTGAATAGGCAACAGGCCACGCCAATCGTCAGCACACGCCCCAAGCTGGCCAATCCACGATGATCGGCCAGCATCAACGCACCAAACCCGATCATTGTCGTCAGCGAGGTAATGATCACGCCGGTCGCCGTCGAGGCGGTCAACGAATAACCTCGTCCCTGGCGGCGATAGTCATGCACCACGTGCACCCCATCGTCGATCCCGATCCCCAAAATCAGCGGCAGCACAATCATGTTGGCTGGGTTCAACGGAATATCAGCGAACCCTTGAATCCCGAACAGCATTACCATCCCCAACCCAACCGGGGTGAGCGCCAATAACGTGTTCGTCATGCTGCGGAAATCGATTAGCAGGATGATCATCACGGCGATCAGTGAGTAAAGTGCCGCATGGATGTAGCTCAGCTGCATCTGACGCGAGGCGTGAAAGGTCTGCAGTGGCTGACCAGTCACTTTTGGATCGACCGATTCAACCTGGCGAACGAAACCTTCCAAAGCGTCCATATCCCAGATGCTTGCGTTGGGGTAAATCCGTAGCAGCAATTGATTGTTCTTACCGACGAACCGCGTCACCAGTGCTTCTGGCAAGTCTTCAGCGGTCGGCGGATCAGGATTTGAGATCGCTGCCAACGAGTGCAACCACTGTAGCAGTTCCCCCGCCGAGCGCTGCTGAAACTGCGAGATGATCGCGTTGTAGCGAGGCTCTGGCATGCCCCGCAGCAGTTCGCGAATTTGTGACAGACGGCGGTAGGTATGTTGGGCGTCGGGATCATTCGTCGGTAGAAGTCGCTGGGAATCGGCCAACACCTGCCCCAAGTGGGCCGCTGGTGGAATGCTAAGCGTTGGTGTGTTCTCGGGAAGCTGGGCAAGTCGATTATTCAAGTCGCGAATCATGGCCAGCTTGCCCGGCGGACTATCGGGCATCAGCGAAGCAATTTCCTCAACGCGGTTTACGGTAGGCAACGCTTCAAACTTCTTCTTCCGCTCGAGCAACGTCTCGCGATCTTCTGCGATCGACAACGCAAACCACACGCTGCGGTCGGTGTCGTTTAGCAGCTTCTCTTCCCAACGAACGCTATCGAGCCCCTTCGGCTGAAGATTTAACAAGTTGTGGTCGTAACGTAGCTTCGGCGTGCCGATTGCCAATAATCCCACACCAATCAAGGCGACGAACAACGTCACCTTGGGCGTTTTTAACAGTGGCAAGATCCACCAATCAAGGTGCAACGGCTTGGGAAGCTGATGACGATTTCGATGGCGATCGGCCAGGTGAATCGAAGCCGGCAATACCGTCATCGAGGCCAACAAACAGACCAAAAGGCCACCACCGGCGATAATTCCCAGTTCTGCCACGCCCGTGAAATCAGTTAGCGATGCGGTAAAGAATGCCACAGCGGTGGTTAGCCCGCCAGTCACAATACCGGGACCAATATCGCGCGCTGTTTGCACCAACGCGTCGTCGGTCCGGCGATCTTCGGCTTCTTTCAAGTAACGAGCGACGTAGTGCACGCCAAAGTCGATCCCCAAGCCAATCAAAATCACGCCAAAGGAAACGCTGAGGATGTTCAAATGCCCGACAAAGATCGTGGTGAAGCCGACCGACAACGCAATGCCGACCAGCAGTGCGACGACCGCCATCAAAGGATGCCGCAGCCCGCCAAATGCAGCCATAAATAGGAACGCCACTCCGACCAGGCTGATGCCGCTGGCCTTGGTCATGTCGACCTGGCTGCGTTCCATCTCGTCGTTTTCCATCACGGGAAGTCCGGTTAGCCCAAACTTCAGCCCAGGGTACTCGACCTGAAAGCGGTCTAAAATGCGGCGAAGTTCCGCAATGGCTTCCTTACCTTGGGCAAACTCATCTTGGTTCTTTACCAAGCGAAGCAAGATCAAACCTAATTGGCCGTCGTTGGCGAGGAAGTAGTCCGAGTCGATCTGACTCATCGCACTTAACGAATCGCTGGGCGGCACAAGCACAGAACCTTGTGGCTCCCCCTGCCCCATCGCCGCCAACAAGTTGCTGGCCAGGCGATCTAATTGGGCACGGCTTTGTGCGGCCATCATCTGCGCCTGCGGCGAGTCTGGCTGACGCTGCGCGGCCAGCAATTGTTGATTCAAGTTGTAAGCCATTTGGCCAACACCAATCGAATCCCACTGCCCCTGCATCACCGGTCGCAGCCGTTGTAGTTGTTGGTCGATCTTGGTCAGATCGGATTCCGGCAGGAAGTGCAGACCTTTCTCGCGAACTTTGGTTAAACCACGTTCGTGCAGCACGGCATAAAATGATTGATCGTCGGCCGTGAGCTGGGTGTATAGATCTTCCAGCGCCGGCACGATTTCCTCACGCCCGGATCCTTCGATAATGACAACCACATCGTCGTCCGCACCAAACTGGTCGAGGTATTCGCGCCACAGTTGATTGAAGTGACTGTGTTGATTGATCAGATCGAGCCGGCTTGTTTTGAACCCGAGATGGTTCGTCGCGTAGAAGACAGAAGCCCCAGCTGCCACAAACGCAATCAGCAATACCAAGATCGGATAGCGCACGATCAAACGCGTGCCGTACGCCAACGGTTTGGAGAGCAGTGATTTTTCTTCCGTCGTTTCGGTTTGGGGCCGCATTCGCCTAATTTGCTACGCAAGCCCGTTACGGCACGCAGCCACCTTCTTAGAATTCCGATCGAGGCCAAGTGGAGGTCGGGGAATCTTACGCAAACGCCCCGACGGCGCTAAGAGCGAACAATCAACGTAGCAATGCTAGCACGAAAGCTGGCAATTCGAAGGAAGAATCAAGAGGCCCGCAGTGATTCGCCAGCCTACAGCCTTGCAATGGAATGCCCGTTATCCCCCAGACCGAAAGGGGGACGCATCCCATAAAGAAACCTAACCCATTGATCAAAAACAGGTTAGGCATGCGGTGAACAGTAATCGTGTGCGGACTTTAGCCCAACCCAAGCCAACGCGAGATGGATGGCCCGCTGAAGGTATCGAGCGCGGACTTTTCGTCCTTGTGGATCTCGATCACCTTCCCAATCTTCATGATCTGAAAAACTTCCAGAATGTTCCCACTTACGTTGCAGACTTTGAATTTGATCTTGGCTTGTTTGCAGTTCTTATTCAGTAGGATCAGCTTGCCGATCATCGCGGACGACATGTACTCGATGGCCTGGAAATTCAACAACAGCTTCTTGGCGGTCGCCGCTTCCAAAACCAGCTGCTCGAATTCCTTTCCGACGCGATCAATTGCCGTCTCGTCCAGAATCGACGATTGAATGAACTCGGCCACCACGACGTCTTTAACGTCGCGAACTTTCAGATAATGGTATTTGATTGCCATCGGGGGTCGGCTTTCTAGAAATCAGGAAGTCAGGCTTGGATGAAAATACAAAGATTCCCTGTGGGTTTTGATAAGTATTCCCCAGAGACAAGGATGGAGCCAGCCCACTCCAGAATCGTTGATTATCCCAGCCAGGCGTTGGAAATCAAACGATAAACTTCACTCTCCACCCTTTTCCGGCCCGATCGGAGGGGTGCGAAATGCTCGAATCCACAGAATTCCCCCACTCAACGTTGCCGCAAGAGCGCACCCAGCTAAACCCAAATAGGCTGTCTGCAGATCGGTGTTTTCGCCGACCAGGCCAGCTGAAATCGCACCGATACCGTTACCCATCGCAAACGACACTCCGTAGCAAAGACTTCGCCGCGAGCGCGGAGTGTATTTGGCAATCAGACTATTAAACACCGGCTGATGCATGAAGAAGGTCGGAGCCCAGGCCGCGACAAACCACCATTTCCATTCGGGCGAGGCAAAGCTCATCCCAATCAAAAAAGGAATGGTCCCAGCACAGATCAGCATCAATTGCCATTCCAGATGCTTGTGTCGTGCAAAGTAGCCCGCCAGAAACTGTCCGAAGCAGCCTAGAATCAGCGCGCTGGCTGCCCCTACGTTGCCGCCGATCTCGCTGTTCATCTGCCACCCCAATACCGAAGCGTCGGATAGGAAGCGAGGCAGAAAGCTCATTACGCCATGGTAAGAAAGCCCGATACAGCTCGACATCACCAATAGAATACCGAAGCTGGTCCAATCTCCGCGATCGTCGGCATTGGCCCGATCAACGTGCGAGAACACTCGCTCCGGCGATTGCAGTGTGAGATAGACGAACACAAGTCCGACCGAAATCGACATCACAGCTAAGACGCCGTAAAACGCTTGCCACGAGTGACTGACGGACAATACCCCGGCAGCTAGAAGCGGAACGCCACCAATCCCTAGCGAGCCAAACACCCCGTGCCAACCAAGTGTTTTCGGTAAGGTGTCGGGCGTTGTTTCATGCGAAAGAAGCGCCAGGCCGGCGGGGTGATAAATGCTGGCCATCACCCCCATTAAGAACATCGTTACGAACAGCAGATCGAGCCCTGGCAACGTACTTGCCGCGATACACGTTGCTCCGCTGCCAAGTAGGTATAGCGCCAACATTCGCTTGGCTCCAAACCGATCGACCAGCAATCCGGCGATCAGCGCACCAACGCCCCACGGAAACCGCCACACCGTTTGCAGCCAGCCAGTCGTCTTTTGGTTGACGTCATATTCCGTAGCGATCGATTGCTCGACACACGGCAACGAGCCTTCCAGCACATGCACCATCGCATGCGCGGCACAGACCGCCAGGATAAGAATTGCTAAGGTGGTTCCGGCCCGCTTCACGAATGGCTGACCTCAGCGAGTTTCGCGAGTTTCTCTTCCGCCGCACCACTATCGATCGCGTTCTGGGCTAAACGAGCACATTCGCTGAGCGAGTCGTTTTCGCCAATCGTCCACAACGCAGCCGCCGCGTTAATCACTACGATGTCGCGGGCCGAGCCAAGTACGCCCGATAGCACGCCGCGAATCATTGCCGCACTTTCCTCTGGTCCGTCGACCAACATATCTTCTTTACCTTGACGCTCGAGACCGAACTCTTCCGGTTGCCAGACGAGCGGCACCAAGCCATTCCCGGTCGCGATAGTCACATCGGTCGCGTCGCTGATGGTCACCTCGTCCATCCCATCGCGCCCGGTCACAAATACGGCCTTGGTAGTTCCTAACTTTTGCAACGCGCTGGCCAGCAATTCGCGATACTCGGGCTTGCCCACGCCTAGCAGTTGGTAAGGAGCATTTGCCGGATTGCAGAGCGGCCCCAGCAAATTGAAGATCGTTGGAACGCCAAGCTTCTTACGGACTGGAGCGACATGTTTCATCGAGCCATGCATCAGTGGCGCGAAACAGAAACAGATGCCGACGTCAGCGAGCGACTTTTCGATGGTTGCGACGTCGGCTTCGATGTTGACGCCCAGGCGGGCCAAAACATCGGCACTGCCTGATTTGCTGGTCACGCTTCGATTGCCATGTTTGGCTACGGTGACTCCGGCCGCGGCGATAACCAGGGCCGTGGCGGTACTGATATTGAATGTACCACTTCGGTCGCCACCGGTGCCGCAGGTGTCGATGAACTTCTCGCACGGCGCATTGATTTGAATCATGTGGCTTCGCATCGCGGTCGCCGCTCCCGCGATTTCGTCGACCGATGGACCTTTTTCATTGAGGGCCAATAGCAGCGAGCCGATATCATCGTCGGCCCATGTGCCATTCATCATCTGGCCAATGGCGTGCGACATTTCGTCCAAGGATAGGTCATTTCCGGCTTGAACTTTGGCGATGACTTCTGAATGGGACAACCGACTTCTCCCCGCTGAGTGGCAATCAACCTGATACAAACACGCTATTTTAGCCCCCTTTGCCGGTAGGTCCTAGCCACGATCTCTCTGACGTAGCTAGGGGGGATCTGATATAATCGAGGCAGCAGGACGGTTCCCTTCTCATTAGCAGACCTTCAAAACAGGGTATGTCAGGGGCGAGAAGTCAGCACTGTCGCTTCGTTTCGATCTTTTATTCCAGGAAGGCAGGAGGTCCCATCTCGTATGTCACGGAAGGTCATTATCGACTGTGACCCAGGGATCGATGATGCTATTGCGCTCATGATCGCCTTGTTCGATCCACGTTTGGACGTGGTCGCAGTCACCTCAACGGCCGGCAACGTGAACGCCGAACAAGCCTACATTAACTTGCAGGCTCTGATCGAGTTTCTCGATCCCCCTCGGCGTCCGCGGATTGGTATGGGGCCCGGGCCGAGGTCAGCCCCCCCCGTCGATTCCACATTCTTGCATGGCAGCGATGGCCTGGCTGAACTGAACTTGCCAGCAGCCAATCTGCATCAGACGCATCCCGCGGAAAAACTGATCAGCGATCGGGTACGCGAATTCCCCGAAGAGATCACATTGCTCTGCCTTGGGCCCGCCACCAACATTGCCAACTGCCTTCAACGCGATCCAACTTTCGCGTCGCAAGTCGGACAGATTGTCATGATGGGAGGTTCGCTCAACGGGATTGGCAACGTCACGCCGTGTGCGGAATTCAACTGCCACTTCGACGCCGAGAGCGCCCGTCTTGTCTTTCATTCCAAGACCACCAAAACCCTGGTCCCACTCGATGTGACTAACCAGGTAACATTTGGCATCGATCTGTTGGATCATATTCCGAAAGCAGAATCTCGGGCTACGCATATTTTAAATCACATCCTGCCTTTCTCGTTCCGCTCGCATCGTCGGCACTTGGCCCAAGAGGGAATCTCGCTGAACGACGCCGTCGCGCTGGTTGCCCTGCTTCAGCCTGAGCTGTTCGAGGCCGTGCCCATGGCGGGCGATGTCGAAACGCAAGGTGACTTGACGCTAGGTGCCACGATCTTCGATCAACGCACGGTGAAGACCTGGACCAATAACATGGAAGTTATGACCACGGTCGACGCGGCCAGCGTGAAAGATTCAATCCTCCGCGGAATCATCTTGGCAGCGAAAGAAACGGCGACATAGGGAATCGTTAGCCTGGACACGGCAGGCTCTGCGTTTATCGCAATCATAGATTTCAATCGACGGGGCGTTCGAAGGATTATTAATGACGTCCCCACGCAATGAGCAAGCAAATACCGTCCAGAAACAACCTCAAATAGGTCTATTGGGTGCCGCCGCGATTGGCGTCGGCGGCATGGTAGGCGGAGGAATCTTCGCCGTCCTCGGAACGGCCGTCTCGCTGGCCGGAGGTGGTACACCGGTCGCGTTTTTGATCGCCGGTATCATTGCCTTGCTAACCTCCTATTCCTACGCACGCCTATCGGTCACGTTCCCATCGGCGGGTGGAACGCTAGTGTTTCTAGACCGAGCGTTTGGTGTCAATCTTTTAACCGGCACTTTGAACACAACGTTGTGGCTCAGCTATCTGGTGACCATCGCGTTATATGCCGCAGCGTTTGGTTCCTATGCCGCAACGTTTTTCACCGATTCTTCTACGCTCGTAAAACAGCTCTTTGCCAGTCTCGCAATTCTTTTGCCGGCGGTCATCAATCTGTTAAATTCCGACATCATCAGTAAGTCGGAAACGATTATTGTCGTCATCAAGCTTTCTTTACTGGCGCTGGTCATCGCTGCTGGAATTCCTCATGTCGAAGCCGCGCGGCTGGAGATTTCAACTTGGGCCGATCCGTTATCGCTGGTCATGGGAGGCATGGTCATCTTCGTGGCGTATGAAGGTTTTGAACTAATCGCCAACGCGGCTGAAGATGTCAAAAATCCTGTTCGGACGCTTCCTCGAGCTTACTTGGGATGTGTCGTCTTCGTGGTGCTGCTATAAGTTTTAGTTTCGATCGTTACCGTTGGTTCGGTCAGCCAAGCGACGATCGCCGAAGCGAAAGATTATGCTCTCGCCGCTGCCGCTAAACCGTCACTGGGGCATTTCGGATTCGTGCTTGTTTCGATCTCCGCTTTGCTGGCCACGTTTTCCGCCATTAATGCGACGATCTACGGCAACGCGCGACTGGGCTTTTCGTTGGCGAAAGATGGTGACCTGCCAGAATTCCTCGAAAGTCGCGTGTGGAGTCGCCCGGTGGCAGGAGTGCTTTTGACGACGGTGCTATCGTTGCTGCTGGTCAATTTGATCGACCTGCAAGCGATTGCCATTCTCGGTAGTGCCGGATTCCTCGTCCTGTTTGCTTTCGTCAATCTGGCCGCCTTTCGCTTGGCGGACGAAACGAAATCGAATCGCTGGGTCGTTGGACTTGCGGCGTTGGCATGTACCCTGGCTCTCGGAGCGTTGCTTCTCAATACCTACCAAACGGATCCTCGCGCACTGTTTGTATTCGGCGGTCTCTTGGCATCGGCCACCGTTTTTGAAATGATTTATCCTCGCTTGTCCGGTCGCCCCGAGCGTACGCTTCATCGGAAATTTCCAGCGTCGCAGCAATCCCCTGAAGATAGGACAACATGACGGGAACATGAGTCAACTCCCCGCGAGTCTCTTGAAGTATCTAGCCGATTCCGAACTAACGCTCATTCGATGGGACGGCTCAACCAGTATGCTGACGTTTCAATTGATCAAAGAGATCGGTGAAGAGAAAGGAACGTTGATGTTTCATGATGTTAGTTACGTCGACGTACTACCAAGTTTCTCGCTAGAATCAATCGAAGTAGAACGCGATCAGGACAAGTCAACCTATCGACTGCACGAGTCGTGGGGAGCCCTCTATCGCGTGGTTGCTCGCGAATTGACGTACGAAATAAATGGATAGCTATCCGCCGCGATTGCTTATCACGCCTTGATCCACGACGGTATCTTACGAAAGGCAAACCTTGATGCCTGAGCTGCGATCGAAGGTGACAGGTGCGGTGTTGGGATGTGCCGTCGGCGATGCGATGGGGGCCCCGTTTGAAGGTCTGTGGGGTGATTCCATTCCGACTCGGGATTCGCTTCTGGACGACTACCATCTTTACGATGGCTACCCGAGCGGCCAATTCACCGATGACACGCAGCTCACCGTCGCGACCGTTGAATCGATCGTGCGTCTGCAAGGAATCGACCTTTACGATATTGCCACGCGGATTGCTCAGCTGTGGCACAACCACGCCGTCATCGGCCCAGGTGGCGCTTGCACCCATGCGGCAGAAACCTTCCTGATAACCGCCGACTGGTCGACTATGGGTGCTCCGATTGGGCAAGCTGGAAACGGTACCGCGATGCGAACTGCCGTACTTGGCCTGTGGTACCGTGATCGCCCGGAAGCCCTGGCGGAAGAGGTCGCCGACATTTCGCGATTGACGCATCAAGACCCTCGTAGCGTCGCGGGTGGTGTGGCGATTGCGGAAGCAGCCAGACTGCTTTCAGATGATCAGTTTGTATTTGAACCGACTTCGTTCTGCGAGGCGATTTCAGCACGTTGCTGGGAGATCGAAAAAGGGTTCGCTCAGCAGATTCGTGACCTATCCTTAATTGCGGAATCGCATGACGCCGTTCAACAAATTGCTTTCGCCGGCCAATCAAATCCTGAGTTCGATCGGCCGATTATCACTCCCTACGTCGTTCCGACCGTCCTTGCCTCGCTTTACTGCGTAATCAAGCATCCCGATTCGTGGAGCGATGCCGTGACTACCGCGATTCGCCTTGGGGGAGACGTTGATACCTTGGGAGCAATCATCGGAGCACTCTCCGGAGCTCGGTTAGGTGAAGAAGCGATCCCGAAACACTTGCTGGCCAATGTACAGCGATCAAAAGCACTACGTCTGCTTGCCGCCAAATACCATGCAGCGATTGCTAACTCGGCATGAAGGTAAAGAACCATGGCAGAATTCATCAAGTTCGTGCTCAGCAACTTTACGCTTACCTTCTTGGTCATTGGCTTTGTCGCGACGATGATCGCCTTGCTATTGCGACCTCGACCTTGGAACTCTGCGGTGGTCGTCGAAGAACTGTTGGCTTGGTTTCTGTTCTTCTCGATCGGGGTCTCATTCTTCTACAACTTCGTGATGCACGTCTTCTTTGGGGAGATGAGCGCTCGCTTTATTGGCTGGCAGCAAAGCCCCTTTCAAGCGGAGGTGGGCACAGCGAGCTTAGGCTACGCAGTCGTTGGCTTCCTGGCATTTCGCGCGAGCCTGGGAATGCGACTGCTGGCGATTGTGGGGCCTTCCTGTTTTTTGCTCGGCGCGGCGGTGGGGCACATCGTGCAGATGATCGAGACCCACAACTTCGCCCCCGGCAACGCAGGCATCATCTTCTATACCGACATCGGGCTTCCCATCCTTGGCTTTGTATTGCTGGGCCTTCAGTACCGCTTAGGGCGGCCTGGTAAACCGTCGAAAGAGATCCCTAATCCAACTTCAGATAGCGGCCTGTAACCTCAGCCCGGCTTACCGCATCTAAGCCTTATCGCCGTTTCGTTCCCCTCTGCCCGTCCTCCTCTTAGACGTGGGGAACTCATCAACGCGCGATGATCAAGGCAAAGTTATTCGTTATCGCCAGAACTCTATCTTGGCGACTTCAGACGGATACCCGAAGTTGAACCAGAGGGTGGGTTGTGGTGTCTGACCTCGATATGCTTTGCTAACTAAGTAGTGGACTACCGCGCTGGCGTGTTGGTGGTAACACGCGGAACTTAAGAGAAACAGGCCCCGATATGTCCGAGCATTCGACGACGCAAGCCGTTGAATTAGAACGCGTCCCACACAATATCACCGAGAACGAAGCTGGCATCAGCACATCGTTGACGATTCTGTGCGCAGCGACGGTTGGCGTTGTCGTTGGAAATCTTTACTACGCTCAACCTCTGCTACCGATCATTGCTCAGGACCTCGGCCTAACCGAAGCTCAAGTCGGCGGTGCGGCGTCTCTAGGTATGCTCGCCCAAACCTTCGGAATGTTTTTCCTGCTTCCGCTGGGCGATGTTTATAATCGTCGCCCGTTCATTCTGGCCTCAATCGCCGCTTCGGTCCTCGCACTTTTGGCGGTTTCCTTCTCCGATGGCATTGTTTGGTTTTCGGTGGCCTGCTTTGCGGTGGGTATCTCAACGTTCGGCACGCACATGACGATTTCGCTGGCCGCAAGTCTCGCCCATCCACAAAAACGGGGGCAAGTTGTGGGCACTGTGTTTGGTGGTCTCCTTACCGGGTTACTCCTATCCCGCACGATCAGCGGTGTGCTGGGCTCGGCTTGGGGTTGGCGGCCGGTTTATTACTTTGGCGCTTCGGTGCTGACGGTTTTGTTCTTCTTGCTGTATGTCAAACTTCCGAACTCGATCCCGCAGTCGCAGATGTCATATCCTCGGCTGCTATGGTCGATGGTTGATTTGCTGCGTGCCCAGCCGATCTTGCGTCTCTCGTGTGCGTACGGAGCCGCCGCATTCGCTTCGTTCAACGCGTTTTGGGTAACGCTGGCCTTTCATCTGGAACAACCACCACTCGAACAAGGCAGCGATGTCGTCGGCATGCTGGGGCTGTTAGGCGTCGTAGGCGCTTTGATCGCTGGTCCGGTGGGAAAGCTGGCCGATTCGTATGGTCCGCAACGAATCTTATTCAGCTCGATGGTGCTAACGTTCGTCTCATTCGCGATCTTCGGATTCGGCGCCACATCGTTGTGGGCGATCTCGTTCGGTGTGATCGTGATGGACCTCGGCATTCAAGCCACCCAGGTCAGCAACCAGGCTCAGATCTACAGCTTGATCCCCGAAGCTAGAAACCGCCTTGGAACGATCTATATCGTCATTTACTTCCTCGGCGGTAGCATCGGCTCGGCGGTCGGGGTCTGGGCGTGGAGCGAATTCGGTTGGACCGGCGTCTGCGTTAGTGGCGGTGCGTTCATGGGCTTGGCCCTTTTGGTTTACCTTGGGCAGTGGATCTACGGCCGAGGGAAAGTGCCGATTACGAACTAGGCTAACTAGTCCTCAAACTGCTTGCGGGCGGCAAGGCGAACGGTCTTTTCGACGAATTTGCCATCGCGGAAGATTTCGACGCGAATGTCTTCGTCCAGCGGGCAGAGGCTGACGATGTTGATCAATTGTAAATCGTCTTCCACTTCCTGACCGTAGAACTTGGTGATCACGTCGCCCACTTCAATCATGGCTGCCTCTGCTGGCGAGCCTGGCGTGATGCCGCTCACCTTGGCTCCGCGAGCACGGAACAGGCCAATCTTGTTCGCGGCAGCTGCATCGAAATCAGCGTCCATTCGTACTCCAAAGAAAGCACGAGCTACCTGACCGTTCTCAAGCAGTTGTTCAGCAACACCTAGTGCTGCGTGAATCGGAATGGCGAATCCGATCCCATCGTTGCCGCCTGAGTTGCTGGCGATCGCCGTGTTCAGACCAACCACTTCACCCCGCAAATTGAACAGCGGGCCACCACTGTTCCCCGGATTGATGGCCGCATCGGTTTGAAAGAAATTCTGCAGCTTCAATCCTTGTCGGCCAAGCTGCAGGTTGCGTCGCCCCACCGCGCTAATGATGCCGTAGGTTACCGTTTGGCTCAATCCGAAGGGACTTCCGACGGCGAATACCTTTTCACCCACTTCGACTTCCGAGCTGTCGCCGACTTCGGCCGGAATCAACCGATCGGACTCGACTTCCACCACGGCCACGTCGGTATCACGATCGGTAAGGACACGTTTCGCTTTGATCACCCGTCCGTCTTCCAGGTAAATCTTGATCCGTTCCAGCGGCGCCTGGTTGATGACATGTCGATTGGTCAGCACGAAGAAACTGGTGCCTTGCTGGAAAACGATCCCTGCTCCCGCTTCATCGACTTGGCTGCTCGAAGCATAGCCCGAGTTGTTGGCGGTGGTCGTTTCGATATGAACAACCGAAGGGCGAACGAATTTGACAACATTCTTTAGATGATTAAGCTCGCGCTGCAGGAAGTCGGCTTCCGCCAAGATCTCTTGCCGCATTTCCGCCCGATCCATCTGGGTTGTGGCCATGTCTTGGCCGAGGGAGATCGAGCCGCAGAGTAACAACAGCGTAAGAGTTACGAGAGTTCGCATAGCATCAACACCATAACCGGGGGGAGATTTGAGATGCCGTTCGTCATGAACAACACCACACCAGTTAGATCGTGCTAGCAGTCTGGCTGAGAAAAGAAAAACGGGACGAGTTTGATCTCGTCCCGTGGAAAGTATACCGATTGTGCCGGATATGTGTCAGTTGACGGCCTGGGTATCATCCGTCTGAGCCCAACTGACTCCATCCGGACCAAGTTCTTCCAGTTCACGCTGGCATTTGATGCACAACGTCGCATAAGGAAGGGCCTGAAGACGTGCGATCGGAATGGTGGTATTGCAACCTTCGCATTCGCCGTACTTACCTTCTTTGATTCGCTCGAGAGCTGTGTCGATACTGGCCAACTCGCGGCTTTCGACTTCGGCCAATTGCGAACTAAGTTCGTCCTGGACTGAATCGAGTGCAAAGTCGACCACGTCGCCCGAGGTCTGCTCGAGCTCTTTCAACAGACTCAAGTCCCCGGCGAGTGCCTTGCGCAAGGCATCACGACGGCGGAGCAGAATCTCCTTGATCTTGCTGATGAACTCGTCTCTTGAACGTGCCATGATGTCACCTTGGGAGCAGGAAAGTCGTATTTTTAGCGATTCGTTTCGCCCCTGCCTAGTATTTAAATGGAATGCAAAGCACACGATTCTCTTCGTGCCTTTGCCCCCCTGAATGGCGGGCAAACCTTTCTTCTCATTGACGTAACGAAACTATAGTACGCCGATGGAACAGTATTCGGAAAATTTTTCCGCAGTTTCACGTTCTCAAGTTGACTCCTGGAAAATCGGCTAACCCTTTCCTGGGAATCATCTTAAGAAGCTATTCGATCAGGTATTAGGTCTCTCTTAGTTCTACGTCCGCCAGGCCTATTTTGATCTTGAGACACTTTCCAGTTTGAAAAATTCTCTTCCACGACTCCAAACGACCGCTGCGGCAGGCAATCGGATGATCGACATTTTCCGCTGAAAAGCCTATCGAAATTGCCTATTTAAGCGCTTTTTAACCATCGAAATCTCCCTCTTCTTGGTTTTTGACCAGACGCTTGCCGTGACCTATATGCCTTAGTTAGTTACGTACTTACGTCGATATCTGCGCAAATTTGTTTGTTTCGCCGATCCCTGCCGGTCAATGCCCCCGCTCCTGAAACGAAACCATGGTCAAGAACACCGCCGCACCAACTACGAAGAAAGCTTCCAAGCTCCTGGGCCAAGCTGCTACGCCGTTGGTTTTGAAAGTCGAAGGAACTGAGCGCGATGGTCAGATCATCCGTGTTCATTCCGCCAAATGCCTGGTCGGCTCTGGGGCTAACTGCCAGTTGCGGCTCATTGCGGCTGACGTCTTGCCGAAGCACTGTGTGATCTACCGCGGCGAAAGTGGCATGGTCGTCAAATCATGGACGCGTGACACCCGGATCAACGGCAGCACGATTTCCGAAGCGTGGCTACGGATTGGTGATCACTTGAGCCTGGGCAGTTTGAGCTTTGAAGTCTTGGCCGATCAGCCAAACGATTCTGCCCCACCCAGTCGTTCACCTGCCGAACTCCATCAAGAAAACCGACAACAACGCCGCCGCTCGAATCGTCGCATCCGTAACCTTTTAAATGTGGTTCGTCAGCAGAAGACAAGCTTTAGTAGCCTGCAAGCCAAGTTGGACGAAACGCAGAAGTTGGTCGACTCGCTCCTCGCACGCGAAGTCGAAACCCCGCAACCATCGCAGGAGTCGCGGCAGGAACTGCGCGAGCTTCAAAGTGAACTTCGCAAGAAAAAGAACCAACGGGTTCGCAACGTCGTGAATCATGTTCGCGACCTTGTCCGTAGCAATCAGCAGCTCCAAGCGGAACTTCGCGAACAACTCGAGGTCAAGCAAAACCATCTCAATGAAGTTCGTCAGGAACTGAACACAACGGCCGCCGAGACCGAGGCGGAACGTTCCCAGCGACGTCTGCTCGAAGCGGATCTTCGCGAAACCGAAGCGACCGTCACTCACCTGAAGGAACAGGCCAGCGAACTTCAGTCGCGAGCCGATCTCTTGCGTGAGCGGTGGCAATCGGCACGCTACAACGGGCGGTCACGCGTCAAGACGATCTTGTCCCATCTCCGTAACGTTCGACAGCACCTATCATCCCTCGATTCGAACGACGACGAACTCGATTCGCAAGATTCCGAGCCGTTGGCCGAATTGCGTCTCGCCTATGAGGATGCCCTGCGGGAACTGCAAGATCACCGCAATTCGCTGAAAGATACCGAAAGCGAATTGGCCTGGTCACAGGAAGAACTGACCCAAAGTCAACAGCAAGCAGAAGAACTCACCAGCAAGATTCGCGAGCTGGAAGAAGCCCTTTCCTCGACACGTTCGCAGCAAGCAGAAATGGCCGCGGCATTGGCTGCGACGCCAGCACCCCCGCAGCCCGATCCGGCTCAAGCGGAAGAGCTTTCGCAACTTCAATCCCAGCTCCTCAGCCAGAAGGAACTGGGCGACCAGTTGCAACAGCAGTTGGCGGAACTGCAAGAGCTCAATCGCGAACTTCAAGAAAGCATTGCCGAGCGGCAAGCGAACGAAGCAGAGTTGAAGCAACAACTTGAAGAAGCACGCCAGGCATCGCTCAATTTGCGCCAGCAGTTGGAAGAAAGCCAACACGCCGCAGCTGCCTATGAAGAGGAAGAGCAATCGGCGATGGATCACCTGCGTACGATGGGCATTCTGCGCGAAACCGCTATGGAAGAAGAGACCTGGGAATCGTCGTCCGACGTAGTCGAAGAGGAACTCGTAGAAACGGAACCACCGTCCGAAGAGGCTTACCAATCGGAAATTCCACAGTATGAAGAACCGGCGTCCCCATCGAGCACTGGGCTGACGAGCTTCCCGAACTTTAAGTTCGACGACGAAGAACTAGCCGCAGAGCCGAGCAGTTCGTATGAGGAATCACCGTTTCAGGCCGATAGCGCCGAAACACCTACTGATCACGATCCGCACGCCGATGACAAGGAAGCGATCGACTCGTACATGCAAAACCTGCTGCAGAGGATGCGTGCGAAGCAGGGTGTGACCGAACCAGCACCGCAACCGGTCGCGAAACCAACCTCCTGTCCGATCACCCCGAAACCGCATGTCGAGGCGGTCGAGGAAGTCGTGACCCCGATCACGCACGAAGAATTCGTGCCGTCTCGCTTCGCCCCGGAACAAACGTCCGACATTCGTAAGCTCCGCGAGCTCGCCAACGAGACCGCTAAGGCGGCTATCGACTCCGCGACGCTCAATCGCTGGGAATCGCTGTGCAAATCGAAGCTGGCCGTTTCGATCCTCGCCTTGTTGGCTGGCTTCACGTTGAACTACTTTTCCTCCAGCTACCTCAGCATTCAATTCGCCGGGGCCTGCCTCGCTTACGTGGTGACGGTGTTCTGGTGGCTTCAATCCGCTGTGATTTATCAGCACGTGAAGGCCAACCGCAAAGAGCGACTTGATAAGCGGTTCCAAGATGAAATCATCACGCCGCACGGCTTAGCTGTTCACGCGGAAACACAGGGCGAACTCCCTGTCGAAGACTAACGCACGCTTAGGTGCCGCGGACGTTGCCAAACCATTCGATCTGACGCCGATGACAGAGCGTCAGACCATGCTCTTTAGCCCACGGCTCCAGCCACTCGCCGATCGCTTCAAGTTGATTCAGCTCGATCCCTTGCGGCATCAAGAAGACACGTTCACGCTCGACACCAGGTAACATTCCTAGGTACGCAAGCACTTCATCGCAATCGGCCTGGCGATCGATTACAAACTTGAGCTGGTAAGGAAACTCGTCCAACAGCCGCCGCACGACATCGATTTGCTGTCGGGTTTGCTCATGACGCCGATGCCAGCGTGGATTGGCCTCGGCATCAGGGGCCGAGTTCGAGAGCTTCGGACTGATCGACATCAAATCGCAGATCAGCGGCAGGTACAACGTACCGGCCGTTTCAACTGTGATATGGCGGCCTGACTTGCGAATGCCTTCGCACAGTGGAATCAGCTCCGAAAACAACATCGGCTCCCCCCCAGTCAGTACGACTTTTGGCACGTCCAGAAGTTCGATTCGTCCGAGAATCTCGGCCACCGAAAGATCTTCCCCTTCCGGATTCCACGAGGCATGCGGCGTATCGCAGAACCAACAGCGCAGATTGCACCCGCTGGCCCGCACAAACGTGCTTGGCTCACCGGTCAGAAGGCCTTCGCCTTGAATCGAGGGATAGATTTCAGCAATGCGCACAGAGAACTACCTGAGAGCCCATCGGCGGGGATCGCAACCTTGGACGGCTAAAGGGCCCAGGCGGATAGACCAAACTTCTAAGAAACAGGTTCAGGCCAGTTTTGTCGAGATGCCTAAACCGTTCGGCTATCCGCATTTCGGTCGCCACAACCGTCTCGCTGAGCTCCGTTCCTGGCCTAGCCATAAGGACCGGGACAGCCCAAAATAACAGTTTACCATCAAGCAAGGAGTTACGGACCGTGCCAGAAGACTTTCGTGCAATTCTCGAAACCTTCGAGAATCAACACCCGCAGCGAGATTACGAGATCGAGATCAGCGTTCCTGAGTTCACTTCGGTTTGCCCAAAGACCGGTCAGCCTGACTTCGGCACCATCACGATCACCTACATCCCGGAATCGCTGTGCGTGGAGTTGAAAAGCCTGAAAATGTATATGCAGGCCTTCCGCAACCAGGGAATCTTCTACGAAAACGTCACCAACGAAATCTTGAACGACCTGGTCTCGGCCATGCAGCCTCGCTGGATGCAAGTTCGTGCCGAGTTCACCCCGCGCGGTGGGATCAGCTCGACGATCACAGTCGAACATTACAACGAAACGCCCCCGGATGAGTTGACGGTCATCTAATATCTCAACGAAGCGACGTAAATGAGGACCGTGCTCTGTACGTGATGAGCATCCATCGCTGTTTCTGCGTGCCTTCGTTTCAGCTTCCATTTGAATATTCGATGAATATCACCGCGTAATAGAACCTAGCACCACCAGAAACGAGACGTTAGGTAACTAAGTTGTTATCTTCACAGGATGACAAAGCCATGGCATCGAAGCGTAAGCTGCGTGCCTAATCGAAAACCTTGGGCGTTCCGATCGATGGATAGGAAGCGCCTTTCATGAACAACAAAACGAGAAAACTGCTCCGATGCTTAGTATTCGATCGCTGACGGGACTAGCCCTTTCCGCAATTCTTTTGGTCACCATGTCGGGATGTGGTCCCAGCCCTGGCGCTGAATATGCCGTCAAAACGCTCGAAATCACCCACCGCATTCCTGGCTCGGTGCAAGGCTGGGGCATGGTCTTAGATCCTTGGTTCAAAGGAGGTCAAGTCAATCTCGAAGACCTAGCCAGAACGAAGACCATGGGCAATGAATCGATGAAGCAGATTCGTGATGCGGTTTATGCGGTCGAAGTTCCGAGTGATCCCAAGGCAAAAGAGTTCGCCGAGTTGGTACAAGGGTACTGCGATTGGCAGGTCGAAACCTTTATCGGCACGCTGAACGAAGTCAGCGAACTGGCCGAGCAAGAGAACCCAGCCTCGCTTCCCACCCTGCAAAAAGCATCGGCCCTCCTGCAACCGCTGGAAGATGCCGAGCAAGAATGGGTTAAGAAGATCAACGCCCAGGCCAAAAAGCTGGGCCTCCAAGTCAAATAGCTTGTCGGCGGGACTAACAGACTGTTGATTTTCTGCTTCGTTAGCGAGTAATTGAGAAATTCAATAGGGTGCTAAGCCGCCTGCTGAGTGGGAAGTCCCAGTTCGGTGCTTAAGTCACCAAACAACACATCCAAACAACGGACACTCTTTCCCCAGTCGAATGCCTGACCGGGGATGTTGGTGGCGGCGGTAACGTGAGTCCCATGGTCTTGCTGCACCAAGCGAACTTTCAGTTCTCCCTTCATCGCCCAAACGGACGAAGGAAGTTCGGCGGTGATTGTGCAGCCGTCGCTATGTTGCTCGACTTCTTCTACGTCCTGCTTGTTGCGAGCCAAAGTACACATCGTGCGGGCAATCGCGACACCAATTGGTAGCGACAAGAACTCGCTCCGCTCTTTCCCTGTCCGCACGCCCCACGAAGCCCACAACGGTTGGGTGATCGCGGCCAAACCAGAATACGACACGCCAACCGGGACGATTTTGTCCGCAATATCGAAGAACTGCTCGGCTGATAGCCCTGGGCGTGCTTGCTTCGCATGGCTGGCGATGACAGCACGAACTTCCTTGACGGCAACGACATTCTCGTAGCTTGGATCGAGTTCCCAGGCAATCACCGCTGGAACAACCGAATCTTCTTCGGTCGAAACGATTTCCGCCGCGGCATGCAAAGGGCTTCCGCACTGGAAACAGAAGTTTCCGCTCGCTTTGACTCCACAATGGGAACAGAACATCCTTGTTCTCCTGGCACCTGTGAATCGCTGTCGTCGCCCCGCTACCTTGATTTATCGGCCAAAGACCAACGACGATTCAGCACGATTGGGGGAGAACTAGTCGATTTGCTCCAGCACACGCTGCTCGAAATCCTTACCTTTCTTCATTCCCTGCGCGGCATCTTCGGAGAGAGGCATGCGGTACTTCTTCGCCAACGGAACGAATTTGGCAGGATCCGCGAAGACGAGCATCATGAACTGCCCATCACTTTCCAGCGGAATGAACTGCTCGGGTTTGCCCATTTTTTTCAAGCTGAAATTGGCCAAGCGCAGCACCGCTTCGACATCGTACCAATCGCCGTAATTCTCGGCTCCGACGCGATAGAGGCGATCCTCAGAGAGAAACTCGACAATATACGGTGCGTTAAAGTCTTCGCTGGACTCTTGCAACCAGTTCTGTACCGGGCACTCTGGCTTCCATTTGCCACCGGTCGCCGCCCCCCAATCAGCCAACAGCTCGTCGTGATTTGACGGGATCATTCCAGTTTCCGAGTCGAACATCGTCACGATTTCAGCCCAGCCCAACGCACCCAGCAATTCACCAGGATCGTTGAAATCAATTTCGCTGGCTGTGGTTTGGTTTCGTTTGGGCTGCTTCATTAACGCCAAGATTTCGTCCGGAGTCTTCGTCAAGATCCCGGCTGCATAGAAGTCATTCAGTGCCGTCCGCAAATCCAAGTTTTGTGATTTCCAGTAAGCAACCTCTTGGGCGTGTGGGTCGAGACGATCCGCATGTTGTTCGATGAACTGCTTGCCCTGCGAACCCAACTTTTCATAACACAACAACACGACACGACTATCCCACGGCGACTTCATAGCCAGCAATTGCCCCGTGATCTTTGTGCAATCATCTGGCGTGGCATAGTTGGCCATCTCTCCGATCAGGTCCGAAGCAAACTTGCCCTTCGCTAACTGCGACAGCAAGATATCGACCGCATTATCAGGGTCGAGCCGGGCTAAGGCTTCGGTCGCATACAACTGACTGGCCGGATCGGTGGCATTCTTTTGGATATCTAGCAGCAGATCCTTCGATTGACTGCCAGCGATCTGGGTGAGATCACGTACCAACGTTTGATCGTATTTCTCTTCCGGAAACTTCAACGTGTAGGTGTAAATCGCCTGACGAACCGGTTCCGAAATCTCCGGATCAGGATTCTTGAGCAAGCCTTCCAGATTGTAGACGCTACCCCACTGATAACCATCGACGGTCTTCTTCAGAACGTACGGCAACAAAGCGTCAACCGACTCCTTAGTTGTGGCAACACCAGCCAAGCAAGCCGCCAACTTCGCGGGGTCTTTCGCTTGGCCCGATTTCAACAGCTGTCGAAGCTTGACTTCGCTTCCAGTGACATTCGACTTTTGACAAAGCTCGGCCGCGGCAACGACGACTCTTGGATCCTTATCATCCAGCAAGTTGACTACCAGCTTGGCTTGCTCTCCTTGCAGTTGTTCAGGGCGAATCTGGTAAGCCGCCAAACTCTTCAGGGCTGCCAGGCGTAATTCAACGTTAGGATCGGTCAGACACTGAAGATGAAACGCCCACCCCCGATCGATGTTCAGACGCATCAACACTTCAGCCGCTTTCAATCGCGTTTTGGCCAAAACAGATGGATCAACCATTAACGCAACCAAGTCCTCCTTCGCTTTTTGCGGTCGAGCTTCGACCGCCCGCAGATGTTCGCCGAAGAGATAGCCTCCCTCGTTCACCTGCTTCATCGCTTGCTGATAGAGCTGATCGATCTTCTTCTGATACCGCTCGCGCGTCTTGGCAATCTGAGAAGGATCCTCAATCATTACCGGCATGCGATCAACGCGTGCTGGAGCGTTGGGATCGCGAGGTTGATGCCGCATCATGCCGGATGGCAGTTGTCCATCTCCTGAGACGTTATCGACGAGGATCCGTGAGTCTGGCTGACCATCTCCGCCGCTACAGCCTTGCACCATGACGACGCCTCCCCAACACAAAAGCCACAAGTACCATTTCATCTTGAATCTCTCTGCCACGCGTGCTTCGCCAGTCGATGCCGTTACTGCGGCTGACGATCTCTCCAGTGGGCAAACAAGTCTTGGCATGCCGATCGCAACACGCCAGGCACCAGCGAGGTATTTCCTTCCCCCGCTTCAAACAATTGCTTCAGCGGCAACTTTAATTGATCGAAACCGGCCTGGGCGGCATCTTCAATGGAAGCGCCGAAATAAATCGTATCGACCCGTGCCCAGTACAACGCTGCGGCACACATGGGGCACGGCTCGCAGGTTGTTGCCACGATCGCCCCTTCCAAGTGCGGGCTACGCACAATCTTGCATCCTTCCCGCAGGGCGTTGATCTCGGCGTGAGCCGTGACGTCGATCGACTCCGAGACCGTATTATGGGCCACCGCAATCAACTTCCCGTCCAATTGGATCGCACAGCCAAACGGCGTTTGACCTTTGCCAATCCCTTGACGACATATTTCGATCGCCAACTCCATCAACTCTTCTGGTGTCATCTGGTGTCTCTTCCTGCTGCCCAGCAAGTAAGTTGTCTTTGTTGTAGCAGAACCCGATTTTGTTTTCGAAGAAATTTAGTAACTGGGCCTAAAGAGATTACCGTCGAAAGAGGGTCTTAACCACGGATCCGACGGTTGGGCACGGATAAGTGGGGAAATTCAATTCGCCGGTGGCCGACGAGAGTAGGTCCGTGATATCGGTGTAATCGGTGGTTACTCTCAACCTGCCTCGCAGCCGACTTGGCGTTCGTCGGACATGAGATCGCGAAAAGCTTCTTCTGTCTGGGCACTTGCGATCCCTCGACGAGGCATTCACAATACGACTTCCTGTTCAGGGAACATAGCTTTATAGAGATTTTTTACGCGACTTTAGTTGGACGAGCGAGATGACCTCGAAGCCCCAAGTGATATTGACCGGTTTTGCCGACGAATCTGCGAATCAAAAGACCGCCGAACAACAGTTCAGCGCGTTCGCTGCGTTGGGACTGGAATACTACAGCATCCGTTTCATCGATGTTGGCAACGGCATCAAGAACGTGATGGATCTGACCAAGGCCGAGATTGGCAAGCTCCGCACTCTAGAAGGGGAATACGGCCTGAACGTCTCGTCGCTCGGTTCGCCGATCGGAAAGGTCAAGCTGTTGGATATCGAAGACGGCACCAAGAATCGCTTCGTCCCGTTCGAGAAATATCTGGCCAAAGACGTCAACAAAGCCTGCGAACTAGCCCACGCGTTTGAAACGAAGCTTATCCGCGGCTTCTCTTTCTATCATCCCAAGGGAACTGACCCCCGCGAACACATGTCGCAAGCGGTCGATCAATTGGGCCAAATTGCCGAAGCCTGTCATCGCAGCGATTTGACCTTCGGTTTAGAAGTCGAAGCGAACCTGATCGGTCAAAACGGCGACATCCTGGCCGAGCTTCACAAGAAGGTGAATCACCCGGCGATGATGCTGATCTTCGATGCCGGTAACCTCGTCTGCCAAGGCTACACGCCTGACGAAGTGTACGACCAGTACATGGCCATGAAGCCAGGCATGGGCTGGATGCACGTCAAGGACTACAAGATCACCAAGCCCGTAGGTGAAAAGGGGCACATCGACGAAGATGCTCTGAAAAACTTCGTCCCGGCCGACCTGGGTGATAGTGCTTATGAACGCATCATGCGTGACTTCGCTTCCTCGATTCCCAAGCTGGAAAAGAAGCTGAAGAAACGTGGCATTCCTGGCGTCTTCTGCGACATGGAACCACACGTAAAGGGTGGCGGTCAATTCGGTGGTTTCAGCGGTCCAGATGGTTTTGGTGTCGCTTTGCGTGGCTTCTGTCGCGTCCTCGATTTTGCCGGTGTGGACTATCATCTCCGCGATTTCGACGACATCATCGCTGCTCGCGGTTTTTAACGCACGATGACTCGTGACGCTTAAATGTTTACGATGAAGGCAGGTTCATTCTTCTGGATGGCCTGCCTTTTTGCTTGATGGACCTCCGCAGAATCGAAATTCCATGTCGCGCGAACGCATTACGATCGGAGGCTGCCCCAAGTGCAAGTCCGATCTTCTGACCTGTCAGCACAACCACTTTCAGAACGACGAACTTGAAATTCACTCGTGGGAACATAAATGCCCCGACTGTGGTTTTCGCCAGACCGAGGCGTTCCGTAGCGACGACGAAGACGAGCCGTTTGATCCGATTGCTGCTGGCAAATGCCCCTTTTGCGGCCGAGCGGCGAACGACTAGCCGCTGCCAAAAGAAAAAGGGGACCAATTGCTGGCCCCCTTCTCTTCTGCCCCAAATTCGATTCGCTGGTGGACGAATCGAGTCTTCCTTAGACCTGGAATTGCCCGACCAGGATTGCCAACTCTTGCGAAATGCCGTTCAGGGATCCACTGTGATGGCGCGTTTCGCTTGCCCCAGCCGAAACCAACACAGCACCATCATCGACAGAGTTCACGGCGCGGGCAATTTCTTCACCGGCAGTAGCCGATTCCGTGACCGACTGTGAAACTTGTTGAACCGCACAGTTTGCGTTGGCAACGCTTTGAGCAATCTCTTGCGTCGTGGCCGATTGTTCTTCAACAGCTGCTGCGATCTCTTGAGCGACTTCGTTCAGATTCACAATCACCGCACGAATCGCATCGATGGCCTTTATCGATTCATCGGAAGTCGATTGAATGCTGGTGACACGACGTTCAATATCGCCGGTGGCATCCCCCGTTTGACGAGCCAGCTCTTTCACTTCGCCCGCCACAACGGCAAATCCCTTCCCCGCTTCTCCCGCACGCGCCGCTTCAATCGTTGCATTCAAGGCCAGCAGATTCGTTTGCTCGGCAATGTCTTGGATCAGCTCGACCACATCACCAATCTCGTTGGCTGCCGTATTCAAGCTCGACAAAAGGCCACAGCTATTATCGGACAAGCGGTGTGCTTCCGAGGCAATCCCACTGACCTTTTCCATGTTCGTGGCGATCTGATTAATGCTGATCGACATCTCTTCGACCGAGCTGGCCACCGATTCCATGTTGGTCGACATTTCAACGGCCATATCCGAGAGCGATCGCATGTTGATCGAAAGCTCTTCCGACGCCGCAGCGGCCGATGTCGATTGCGATTTGGTATCGTTAGAAACGCTCGCCATGTTCTCAGCGGTCTTATTCATGTCTTCCGCGGAACGGGCAATCGCCTCGCTATTCTTCGACAAAGCTAACATCGCTCGCTGTAAGTTCTCAACCATATGGTTCACGGAATTCGACATCTTACCGACTTCGTCTCCACTGGTGATCTCCAGCCGTTGTCGTAAGTCCCCCTCGGAAACCGCGCCAAGGATGGTCATGACACGCCGAATCGGCCGGACGATCGCTCGGCTTTGTAGCAGTGCAATCACCAAACCAATTGCGATTGCCCCCAAGCTGACCACCAGCACGGAAACTAGCGTCGCACGATTCGAGGCCTCGACTTCCGGCCCCAGCCCGTTCTGCTCTGTCGTAATTTCCTGATTGAGCTTAACGGCCAAAGCGGCAATCTGCGGACCGTAGACGTCAAGTTTCTCTTGAACTAACTGACGTTCGTTAGTGATTGCCGTAGCCATCTCCACCAACGCTTGCTGATATTGTTCGCGATTGGTTGAGACGGCTTCGAGGATCTCGCGGCTCTTTGGATCCTTCAACGCTTCTCCCAGCTTTTTCAGATTGGCCGCAAATTGGTCGACCGCATGCAAGGTTGCTTCGTTAAAGCGGGGATCATTAGTCACAATTAGCTTAAAAACGCTGAGGCGGGCGTTCATCAGATCGTTCAAAGTCACCCCAGCCAGACCGGCAGCTTCCGCGTTTTCGTTGGATTGTGCGGCTTCGATAATCGACTTCAGTTGCTGGACCATTTGCGGTCCTTCTTGGTCGAGCACGTTCACACGCTTGTTCTCTCGCATATCGCGGCAAGCAACGATGTCGTTGAATGCCTGATAGTACTCAGCGGATGCCACACGCATTTCGTTAATCAACTGCTGATTCTCTGGGTCGACAATACGCTCGTCCGCTTCGGCGAGCATCTTCTCGGCTTCTGCGCGTGTTTCTGCGAATTTGGTCACGAACTCTTGTCGCCCGGAGACGTCAAAGTTCTTGGCCGACAACCGCATTTGCATCACACGGTCGATGATGTCCGAGCAGAAATTGGAGTCACGGGCCAAGGTTCGATACTGATCGAAGCCATCAGCCGCATCTCGAATTCCATACCAGGCAACGCCGGAAGAGATGCCCATCAGCAGCAGAATAACCCCGAAGCCAGCCATCGTCTTTTGCAGAATGCTCAGTCGACTCAACATCACCAATACCCCCGTAGATCTAACACTCAGAAAGTTTTGCTTCTCTCGACGTCGTTCCGAGGTTTTGATGCCACGAGTTCGCAGAAGCCGCATCACAATACGCGGTGCCCAATACATCGCGTGATAGAAATTAGTTACGCCATGCAAGCGTCACTGTCGGAAAACCTTCGCAGGCGAAGGGGCTGCTTTACGGTTTTCCCCAATCCCAAGCACGGCACAATTGATGCAAAGCGAAATTAGAACACGCATGCCGCCCGTCTGGATTCGACCTGGAATATCTCCAGGAACGAGATGGCTGAACAATCATAGGGGTCGCTGGCGGTAACCCGCCTTCACGATTACGGCCAAACCGAAGCTTGGCCCCATTCGGCCTTAGTTCTTCAGCGTACGCTGCAACAGCCATCCACCAGCGATTAGTAGGACAACATTCCCTAGCCAAACGGCTACTGCGGGCCATTCGCCATCCTTGGCGCGATCGACCCCCAAGGCCATCAGCGGATAGTAGACCAATAGCACCGGCACGAACGCGGCGAAGAAGCTGGTCACAAAGTCGGCGTTACGTTGTCGAATCGCCAGGGGAATACCGAGCAAGGCGAAGCACAAACAGCTAAACCCGTTAGCCCAACGGCGGTGTGGTTCCGTTTTCAAGCGGTTGATCTGAGCGGCCGACCAGTTCTTTTCTTTCATCCAGTAAGACCAAGTCGGGTCATCCTCGGCCGGCATTTGACCGGTCACCAAGCAAGCGGCACCCTTGGCGGCCAAAACTTGGGCGACCTGGCGGTGGTAGGTTTTCATCTTTCCACTCCACGCCGGGATCCGACGCATCGGCTGGTGGGAAGCATCACGAATCCCTTCCACTGCGGTCGGATCGGTCAGGGGAATCGAAGTGACAAACTCGCCTGGATGCTCAAACACCTTTCCTTCCGGGCCGGTCGATCGAATTCGGCTATCGGTCAGGGTGACAATCACTCGGTCGTGCTCTGGGTCCGATTCCAACTTGGCGGTCGCGGCCGAGATGGTCACAATCCCCTGCTCACCTGACTTGACGATTGATATTTCTGGTCGAATTAACAGGTCTCCTTCGACATCACGCACCAAGATCGAGAACTTGTCGCTATGAAACGACTTCTTCGTCTTCAGTACGCCGTACACGATGTCGTCGATCGATTGCATCACCACATTTCGCAGCCCAAGATGCCCCCACGAGACCGCCACGTCGTTCAGCCAGACGCAGGTCACCGACAGGACCAATGCGATCACCAACCCAGGCGCAATTAAGCTCATCGGGCTGATACCGGCTGCCTTCAACGCGTTCAGCTCGTTGCTAGCACTCACGCGGCCGTAAACATTGCATACCGCGAACAGCATCGTACCGGGCACGGCAAAACGAAGCGCATTGGGCAGAAGATATGGCACCGCTTTGATCAGCGCAACAAAGCCGAGACCTTCCTTGATCGCTTGCTGTCCGAGCCCCACAAACAACAGAAGTGCGGTCAGCACGAATAGCGCCAGAAAGAAGACTTTCAGCAGCTCTTCGACAATGTAGCGTTGCAGAATACCCATCGTGATCGAAATCCATTTCGATCCGGTCCCAGCACCACGCCAGGCAAAGAATCGGCTGGTTACTGTAGCAGCTACAAGAAACTAAAGAAATGTCGCTCAGCCGAGGTCAGGGCGAGAATCTTCATCCAGTGGGTTTTTCGCCCCGTTTTGGCCACGAATCTGGGCCATCAGCGAGCCGATGCCCAGCAGATAGTGGCGGGAAGCTTTGTAGTAGTCCCCTTTTTTCATCTCGGTATCGGCCTGACCACCGATCTGATGGACCGTTTCCCAGTCGATCTTCCACTCGTTGGTCCGGGCCGCTTCGCTGAGTTCGTCGAACAGAATCTTCAGATTGAGAGCCACGTTCGAGTCGGCATGGCACTGAGTTTCCGAATAAGGCCCTTTGCCGAAACGAAATTTCTTCTTCGCCGGCAACTGAACCAGTTCACCGGTAAACCGATACACCAGGGCGAAGATCCCTGCGAAGATCGTTATCAATACACCGCCCAGAGTGACCAAAGGCTGCTGGAAGTAATACGCCAAACCGCTGGCCATCAACACCAACAGTAGCCCGATCCACAGCATCCGCGGAATGGGACGCATCACGCGTTCCATCGGTGGCGGAGGAAGGTCCTCTTCGTTGATCAGCGGATCGTTCTTGCATGGATCGTTGGCGATTTGTTCGCCAGTCACTTTCACCACGATCACGGTGATGTTGTCGGGGCCACCTCGCAGGTTGGCCATGTCGATCATCAACTGGGCCGCTTTGGTCGGCTCCAAAGAATGCAGGATGAGGGCGATTTCCTCGTCGCTGACCGGGCCTGATGCCCCGTCGCTGCACATCATGAACGTATCGCCCACTTCCAGCGGGAACGCCCCTTCCAGGTCGACTTCGACCTCAGGCGAAGGACCAAGCGAGCGGGTTATCACGTTCTTCGGAATTGCGGCGTAAACGTCCTCGGAGTATTCCTTGCCCTTGGTCGCGGCCTTGATCTCCCAGGCCATGCTGTGATCGAAGGTCATCTGTTCCAGCTTGCCCTGACGCAAACGGTAGATGCGGCTATCGCCGACGTGCCCCATCACGGCACCTTGGGGAAGCAGCAGCAAACAGCTGCATGTGGTCCCCATCTTATGGAACGCCGCGTTTGACTCGCCGCGGCGATTGATGATCATATTCGCCTCTTCAATGGCCGCCGTCAGGGCCATCGCAGGCTTCTTGTCGATGTATTTTTTATAGAGATGCCGTACCTGTTCGACGGCGATTTCGCTGGCAAGTTCTCCCGCCGCGTGCGCGCCCATCCCATCGGCGACGACAAACAAATGTCCTCGCCGCTGCCAATCTTCCCACGATTGCGTAATAGCAACGCCGTAGTGGTCCTGATTGTTAGAGCGTCGCATCCCCACATCGCTTAATGCAGCGACTTGAAGACATCCTGCCCATTCATGCTTTTCGCTCTGGGCCATGCTGGCGGAAACCTACTCGATCCTCTTGCTCCTCCAGGGACAAGCCGACGGCGACTTGCATGCGATATCGACTCGCGAAATTCCCTGTTCCCTACTTAATTATCGGTGCGTCCCAAATTGGGCCCATAGTCACGTAAATGATTTTTTATGGGAAGCTCTCGATAATAAACGGGCCCGCTAGCAAGCACAACTCGCCGTTGCCTCTAGCGCCCCCTCAAATCAATGGTCATTTCCCGAGAAAACCGAATAGATTTTCCTTGGCTAACCGGCTCTCGGCGCGGACTTTCTTGGCAGATTGATGTCCCCAGGAAAACTATCTGGCGGCGAATCGGCATGATCGCTACAATCCCGCCCCACGCGAAGTTTCGCGGCCTCTGGTTTCAGGATAGCTCATGGGTCCATTTTTCACACAAAAATCGACCGTTTTTCATCGCATTAGCGTGCTCACGCTGTTGGTCATCATGGTGGCAAGCACCGGATGTGTCCGACGCCGTTTCACCGTGCGCACCAATCCTCCAGGAGCCGTCCTGTATGTCGACAACCAGGAAATCGGCGTCACTCCGGTAGCGACCGGCTATACCTACTACGGCACGCGTGAAATCCGTCTCGAAAAAGATGGTTACGAGCCAGTCGTCCAGCTTCATCAGTTCAAGACACCTTGGTACGAATACCCAGGCCTCGACTTCATTTCCGAGAACCTTGTCCCCTGGGAAATCCGCGACCAACGCGATCTCGAGTTCGAGATGGTTCCCTTGCGGATCATTCCGCCGGAAGAATTGCGAGCTCGGGCCGAACAGTTGCGTGCGAATGCCCACGCTGGCTACGCTACGCCGCTGGCTCCGCCACAGCAAACTTACGTCCCCTCGGCGGTTGTCCAACCACCAGCCCAACGCATTCCTTACTGGGACGATCTCAACCAACCACAGCCTCAGCCAACGCCAGCCGAGATGCTCCCGGCACCACCATCGTCCGGCATGAACAGCCTACCCTCAGGCGGCTACGAACTGCCTCCGTTGCCCTCTGGCTATTAGGCCGCGCGGTCGCTTGCTACCGACGCAGATGAAGTTCGTTGTCTGCGAATTTCAGAATTCGGACGCGGCCAGACGTTTCACCCGCGACGATCGTCCTCCCATCAGCCACCACGGCGTGAATCTCCCATGGATCATCTAGATAGCTCGGAATCTCCGGTCGTCCTTCTGGTGCGTCCGTAAACCTGGCAACCTCGGCCTGCTTCGAGATCTGCCATACCCGAATCGTCGCGTCCTTCGAGCCGGTCACCAGGTAGTCGTCCTCTAAGAAACAAGCGGCCAGCACGCGATCGGTATGCCCGGCGAAAGTGGCGATCGGTTGCCCATCGTCAACTCGCCACAACTTGGCGGTCGAATCCCCGGCGGTCAGCAACAGTTGCCCGAATTCAGACTGCTCGATGATATTCACCCAACCGTTGTCGTGGGCACTGACGATACGAGTCGCTTCACTGGCTCGCCAATCCCACCAAACCAGCTGCCCCTTCTCGGTGCCGTAAAGAATGGTGAGACCATCATTAAGTAAACAAAGACGCGTAATCGGTTTTGGCAAACTTACCTCGCGCACACGCTGGCGATTAGCGGTTCGCCATACTGTAAACGTCGTTGCATCCTCTTGCCCGAGCGCGGCATAGTCGAGTGAGGTATCGCTTGCCACCGAAACAAAGTGTTCGCCGTCGAGCAGCGACAACACGGCCGTCACGCGATGATCGTGCGTCAGCAACTGTTCTTCGCCGGTCAACAGATCGATCACGCCGACCGTTTTATCGACACACGCCACGATCAACTTGTTCTTGCCTGGCAAAATCGCCAAGTCTTGCATTTGATAGCCGCCGTGCCGCGCGACCAATCGTGACTCGATCGGCCAGCTAGTCAGATCCCAATTCAACACTTCGTTGCTGCTGGTATAGAGTGAGGTTTCGTCCGCCGACAACTCGACGGCATGCACAAAGTCGCTAGTCGAATGGTCGAAAACTGTTTCGATGCTGCTCGCCTTCTGCGTGTTCCAAAACCGGACTTCTCCATACCGCCCTGCCGTAACCACTAGGCCCGCGTAAAGTCGCTTGGCAATCAGAATCCGGCCGGTGTGGTCGTCGGTTTGAAGTTGCGGCGTTGGTCCGTCGTCGTAGTCGTTGAACTTGCAAGGAAACTCGCCCGCGTACCAAGCACCCTCAGTCTCGCTGAAGTCTGCTTCCGCCCCTTCCAATGCCAAACTAAAGACCAAAACGAATTGGTGACTTCCGCTCAATCGTTCACGAATCGTCTCGATGTCGGCGGGATCGGTGACGTAAACGCCCAGGTAATCCCAGAAGTCAAACTCATCGCTGTCGAGATGCGTTTCGACAAAGTCGCTATCTAAGTAGAGACCTAAGTCGTCTCGCAATCCCCAAATCGGATTGCGATCTTCCCAAGCTTCGTACACTTCATCCGAGACACCATCGCTCGGTTCAGGCTCCCAGAATGGATACGCGTATCCAGCTTCTTCCCCCCTGGTCCCCGGCTTTATTCCAAACACGTGAACAGTATGTGGCATAGGGATCCTACTTGTCCGTACAACAATCAGTTGGCATAGCGGCTTCGAATTCCGACGATAGGCGTCGAGCCTATAAGGGGAACGCTCACGGTTTCCGCATCGCCAAGTTAAGGAGCGTAAGCTGGCGAAAAGAACTTCTCGCAATCGCTCGCGGCATCACTTACAACAAGCATACGCATCCCGCATCGCGTTCTCCATTCCGATTTTACCAGCGAAGCAGCCACCGTGCCTCAGCCCATCCAGAAAACGACCTCACGTCGCTGGCTGACATTCCGAATCAGCACGCTACTACTAGCAGTGGGCTTGGTCTCGATTGCTTTGGGTTACCCGCACCTTCGACATTACGTGCAATTTCAGAGATTCAAATCGTTCGTCGGACGCGATCTGAGCCAGCTTTCGGATGAGGAAACGAAGTTACTCCGCAACATTGTGAAAGAATTACTCCAAACGGAAGACTCTCCTTTTACGGGTACAAAGCCTTTACTTTGCATCTGGAAAAGCGAGTGCAAGACAAAGGAACGTTTCCTCTTACTGCAAACGAGCGGTATCTACGCGATTCCGGGAGATAACCCAGTTTACCTCACTACATTCAATAGTTCTGGACAAGTTATTAAGAACGAATCCTTCCCGACTGGGTACCGGAATAATCTCGTCGATGCCAACATCGAACATGAATCGCCATTCGGTCCGACACCAATTTTACGAATCAGAACTGGGCCCGGAATTCATGGTACGCCAGCTCGAGAACAATATTACGCTGTCGTCGAAAACGAGATCGTTTTGCTACGTTTAGAGGACAACAATGGTAGTCGAATCAAAAACAGGCAATATTCCCTAGGCCCAGAACCAACGCAGCGCACAGAAACCCAGTGGCTCAGCGGTCTACGCGATCCCAATCCGATCGAAGTCTTACGAAGCCTTAACTGGCTGGCCGATGCAGATTCACCCGTCGACAGTGCGGAAACAGTTGCAATCGTCAAGCAACTCAGCACGCATCCAAACGCCTGGATCGCGGAAGCTGCTCAGTACGTCCTTTCTCCGCATCCCGATCATCGCAGCGATCTATTTCAGCTGCTTCGCGATGACACATCCCACGCGGATTAACCTCAATGGCTTCGCTTTGGAATACACTGCTTTCCTACCTCGCTCCAGGTTACCACTGGCGCAGGGTGTGCCCCGATACGCTCGAAGCGATCGCCGATGATTTCATTGCCAAACACTTGCCCGATTCCAGTGTCTGCCAGGCACTCGATTTCAATCGTATCGACGACGGCGATCCTGGGTTTGCCTGGCGGAGGCGTGTCGCGGCGATTTATGGCGTAGCAACCTGTTATCAACATCCGCGTGGCGATGTCGCACGGCCAGGCTGGAATCGTGCGCTCTGGCAACATCATCCCAATACTTCCCCGGAACAATTGGTCGATCGAATTTTCGAGCAAATCATTCAACAGCTTCGCACAGCGAACGAAAGGAGCACGCGTTCACCCTGATTGTGTTGTATTGAGTCGAAATCTCTCGTCACAAGCTCTGATCTCATAACAACCTGCGACGATTTCGCAAAATTGTGTGTAAGGTTTTCTCCCCAGCTCGGAATCCATTAGCAGAGAGAGGAACCATGCCGGATGCACCACTGACCCGCGTTACCTTGCTCCTGCGAATCCGTGACGCGGCCGACACCGAGGCCTGGAAACAGTTCGTCGAACTGTACGGCCCTGTTGTGTACGGTTGGTATCGGAATCGTGGATTGCAAGACGCGGATGCGTGCGATCTGACGCAGGAAGTCCTGCAAGGCGTCGCTCAAGGTGCGTCTCGTCTGCAATACGATCCGCAGCGAGGCACGTTTCGTTCGTGGTTGTTCACGATCGCTCGCCGAAGGATGCACGACTTCTTAGAGCGTCGCGGACGTTTACCAAGTTCAGGCGAAGATACCGGCCAGTTCCAATCGCTTGCCGCCCAACCTGCGGCGGATGAAGAAGCCGAATGGGAACGTAGCTACCAGCAGCAATTGTTTTCCCTGGCAGCCGCGCACGTGGAAACGTGCGTTGAACCTGCTACCTGGCAAGCTTTCTGGCGAACTGCCGTTGAAGGTCAGCCTGGGCAGAAGGTCGCCGAGCAGCTGCAGATGACCATCGGTAGCGTCTACGTTGCGAAAAGTCGCGTGATGGCCCGCTTAAAACAATGGATCGAAGAGGTCCAAGGAGACGAATAGATGATTTCCAAATTCGACCGCTCCCCCGCCTTCCTTCCTCAACAGGCCGACTGCCTGGACGAGTCTGATCTGTATCAGTTGGTCGACGACCAGTTGCCGGACGAGCTGCTTCCCACAGTCCTTACGCATCTCGATCACTGTTCGGCCTGTCGAGCTCGGCTCGAAGCGGCCGCTGGCCAGAAAGAGCAGTGGCAAGCCGTGGCTCAACATCTGCAACCGAAATCAAGCGAACCGGCCGACGGCCAGCTCAAAGAAACCTTGCAAAGCCTGAAAGATCCTACCCGCCAGGTTCCGAGTGCCACGCGTACGGGGACACCGCACGACGCCCCACTGAAAAAAGACACGCGGCTTTCTGGTCGTTACCAGATCATCCGTCAGCTGGGGCACGGCGGAATGGGCATCGTCTACCTCGGCTTCGACGAAATGCTGCGCCGCCAGGTGGCGATCAAGCTGATCCAAGGCCCATTGACGCACAAGCAGGAAGCTCAGGAACGAATCAAACGCGAAGCGATTGCCGCCGCGGCCATTCGTAGCCCGCATGTGGTGACCATTCATCACATCGACCACATCGAGTCAGGCCCCTACCTGGTGATGGAATACATTGCCGGCGTCTCGCTCGAAGAACGGTTGCATTCAGAGACGCAACTTTCTCCCGAAGAGATCATCCGTGTTGGCAGCGAAATCGCCGCTGGGCTGCAAGCGGCCCACGCTCGCGGCCTGATCCACCGCGACGTAAAGCCAGGCAATGTGCTGCTGGAAGATGGGACCGGCAAGGTCAAGCTCACCGACTTCGGTCTGGTGCGTGGCCTGGACGATAGTTGGCTAACGCAAGACGACATGATCTCCGGTACGCCTGAATACATCGCTCCTGAGCAAGCGGCGGGTCGTGAAGTCGATCGCCGTGCCGATCTCTACAGCCTCGGCTGCGTAATGTATGCCCTTTGCACCGGAAAACCCCCGTTCCACGACGACACTCCACTCGCCATCCTCCGCCGCGTTCAGGACGATCAACCTGCCTCGATCCAGGCCGCCCGACCTGATATTCCAACCGCACTGTGCGACGTGATCGAGCGGCTTCTACAGAAAGACCCTGATGCTCGTTATCAAAACGCGGCCGAGGTACAAGCGGCACTTCAAGCGTTGCCGACAACCGATCATGCTCACGTTGCCCAGTCACCTCTTCACACGAAACGTACCCGCCGTGGCCCCCTGCTCGCCATGGCCGCCACAGCCGCGCTGTTGGTGGCGGTGATTGCTCTGGGAGCGAGTCAGGCCAACGGCTGGAGCAATTTCGGACAACTACTGCTAGCCGCCAACGACGAGCAACCTGCCGAAGCACCTGCCGCCGAGGCAGACGTCCCCAAAGAAGTGAACGCCAAAGAACCGGCGGCGGCAGAAGACGTCGTCGAGCAAGAGGTAACCGATCCTGCCCCGGAAGTGACCAATGCCGCCGAACTACGTCCCGCACCATCTCCTCCAGCGGCTCCGATTCGCATGCAGATTGTCACACCGGAACAGTTGATGCAGGAACGCATTCAAGCCGAGAAAGACTCCCTCCCGCGAGACGAATCGCCGCTGCTGGCCCGCAAGCTACTCGGTCACACTGGACCAGTCCAAGACTTTGTTTTCACTCCCGATGGAAAATCACTCATCTCATGCAGTGGCTGGCCGATTGGGGATCGAACCATTCGCATGTGGGATTTGGAAACAGGCAAGGAGGTCCGTCGATTTGATACGGCTCCCGTGCCACCGAATCCGAATAACTCCGGCACAAGGGAAGCTCCTGGTGAGTTCTACGCGTTAGCAATCAGCCCCGATGGCACCAAGCTGATCTCCACCAGTACTGGCGGTGCCGTCTGCCTGTGGGATGTCGCCAGTGGCAAGATGATTGGTGAGTTCAAAGGACACATCAGCACGGTTTACGCGGTCGAAATCTCGCCAGACGGGACGAAGGTTCTCACCGGCGGACGAGACTCCATCGCGCGGCTTTGGGACTTGAACACGCAAGAGGAACTGATGCAACTGAAAGGACATACCAGCGACATCCGCACCGCCAGGTTCTCGCCTGATGGCAGTCAGGCCCTGACCACCAGTCTCGACCAAACACTACGTCTGTGGGACCTGAACGCTGCCAAGCCGATCCACGTGATGCGATCGAACAACAAAACGGTTACCGATGCCCAGTTCTCACCCGATGGAAGTCGTGCCGTCTCGCTGTGTGCTCCTTCCATTGATATTTGGGACTTAAAAACCGGCAAGCTGATTCGACAGTTCCGCGAACAAGGGCCGCCGCTGACCACGGTCGACTGGTCCCCGAACGGTCGTCTGCTGATCACCGCAGGCTACGGCGGCCAGGTTCGTCTGTGGGATCCCGATAACGGACAGCATGTCGAAACCATGCTCGGACATCGCAACTGGATCTGGCGCGTAAAGTTCACGCCCGATGGCAAACAAGTGGTTTCGGCGGGCGGCGGACGGCACGGTGCCGTTGGTGGAGTCCAAGTCGGCCCTGACTGTGCGATCCGCGTCTGGGATCTCCCCAAGCTGCCACCGCGTGTCACCACGCCGTAAATCAATGTCTTATATTCTGTCCAAGCCCTGAAAGGACGACCAAAGCGCAACCCGCTTTCAAGGTCTCTTTTCAGGGCCTTTTTCGTTTCCGATCCCTTCTTCATCAGCGAATTGTCGCGGCCAGAATTTTTCTTCTCTAGCCTGGGCAACACCTTGCGCTGGCAAGCGTGAAAAAATGAGTTGCTAAGTTGACACGATCTCTGGATAACCGAAGCCACAAGTCAACATTTCCTGCGGTGCCAGCACTCGTTCCGATCTCATGTCCGATACGTATCTCCAACTCGCTGCCGAACTCGACGCGTACACCGCAGGCGTTTTGCCACCGCTGCGTCGGTCGAAGCCTCCAACAGGAGACGAGATCAAGCATTCGGTGCGCGAGCTGATCTCGCATGTCGATCAAAAGTTGGTCGACGTGTCGGGACGTTTGCGAGCGTTGGACGCTTCGCTGAAAGAAAAGCAGCTTAAGCAAACGGGCAACGATCAACCCCTACCACCACAAACACCGAAAGAGATTCTCGACGACATCCAGCTGTGCGTTACCCGACCGGTTACGCGTAGCAAGTTCTCCTGGTCGAGAATCGGCAAGCGGCTGCGCCGGATGATCCGGCGTGTGAACGACGAACAAGAAGATGCCCGCCACGAGAAAGATCGCCGCCAACGTTATCAAGCACAACGCGAGCAGGAAGAGAAAGATCTCTGGTCGTGGCGACCGCCAGGGCCAACACCGCGGCCCAAACGACGTCGCTCGCACGCCCCTCCACAAGTGAACCTCGATACGCCCGATGATTTGGCCGAAGGAATCAACCCTTCAATCAACCTGGCCGAAGCAGAAAATCTGTGTGCCTCGGGCATCCTAACCGGGTCTTCGAAAAGTGCGGCCAACCAGTCCATCAATGCGATCGAACCCTACGATCACCAACGTCCCACGTCGGAAGACACGGGCCAGAGGCCCGGGGCACACCGAGACTTGGTTGATGAAGGCGGTGACTTGGGACCAGCGAAACCTTCCGTTGGCGTTCCCCAAGCCAGTGACCAATCTGGCTTACTTGATGCCCGATTGGTTCCGCTCCAGGGCTCCCTTCAAGCCGATCCGGCCTGGGTCGCGGGCGATCTTGTCGGCGAAGACGCGGGCATCTTCCACGATCGGTCGCAGACGCAAGGTCAGCTCACGCAAATTCAGCGCGGCATCGTTCAGGTTTTGATAGAGATGGGGATCGTTGATCAACTTCCCTACGGTCCCTTCCGACTCGTTCACGCGTCGGCTGAACTGAGCCAACTGCGAGACCAGCAAGTTCAAGTTCTCCGTCGCGTTCTCAAGGTTAGCAACCAACTGCTCGCCCCGTTCGCCGAGCGGCTGCGTGAAGCCTTCCAGATTTTCGAGATTCGTATCGGCCCGAGTCGCGACCGACTTCAACTGTTCGATCAACGCACGCGATTCCCTGATCGTATCCGGCAGCCCATTCAAAGCTTCCTTCAACTGTTGGTTCAACTGCTCGTCCCCGACCAGGTTTTGCACTGCGGCCAAGGTCATATCGAAGCGAGTGATCGCCCCATCGGTCTTCTGCAAGATGCTGCCGAAGTTCCCTTCATTGGCCAAGACGACTCGGTTGGCGTTCTCGCTCAGCACGCTGATATTCGTCCCTGCTTGCTCCAACGTATCAAGCGCGCGATTAATCTTCTCTTGCAAGTTCACCAGCACGGCCAGCGGATTTTCCGAGACCGAACCTTCGATCTGAGCAGCGTTGGGCAGCGGCTCGTTCGGCAAGCCGGGTCGATCAGTCGGAACGAACTCAAGGGCCGCGTCACCCAACAACGACTCCGAAACGATCCGGCATACTTCGTTGTAATGCGGCATGTATTCCTGATCGACTTTCAAGGTGACCAGCACTTTGCGATCGTCGCGCAGTTTCACATTGCTGACGCGGCCGATCAGAATGCCGCTGGTTCGCACGGGGGTATCGACCGTAACGCCAGGCGCCGTGTTGAAGACGACATACAAAGTCTCTTTTTCGGACAAGAACTGCGGCTGCTCTCCCAACAGAAAGAACAAGATCCCGGTCAGCAGCATTGCCACCAGCATCACAAAACCGACTCGAAATTGCAAAACGCGGTCGTCCATGGCCCGTGTTCCTTCCGGCTAGTCGCCGATGAAGGCTCCCAACTCCTCGATGCGTTGCCCTGCTTCCCCGTGGACGAACTGCGTCACGCGTTCGTCGCGGCATTCTTCGACCTCATCCGGTCGACCGTCGTACAGGATTTGCGGCTCGGCTTCCTTCAGCCGGGGTGCCGGGTACATCATGATCATCCGGTCGGCCACCTTTTGTGCCGTCCGCATGTCGTGCGTGACCACGATACTGGTCACGGGGTATTTACTGCGTGTCCGCAAAATAAGTTCATTGATCACATCGCTCATGATCGGATCGAGCCCAGTGGTTGGCTCGTCGTACAGAATGATGTCTGGTCGCAAGACCAACGCCCGCGCGAGCCCGACTCGTTTCCGCATTCCGCCCGAGAGTTCGGCCGGCTTCTTCCACACCACCGATTCCGGCAGGCCAACTTCCTTCAAATGCTGAAAGACGATATCGCGAATTTCGGAGAGCGGCTTGTTGGTATGCTGCTTCAGCGGAAAGGCGACGTTCTGCCCGATCGTCATACTGTCGAACAGGGCCGCATTCTGGAACACGAAGCCAAAGCGAATCCGCTGCGATGTCAGCTGCCGATCGTTCAGCTTGTTGATGTTTTGTCCATCGAAGATCACTTCGCCGTGGGTGGGACGAACCAGACCGATCAGCGACTTCAGCAGCACCGTCTTGCCGCAACCACTCTCGCCGATCAATGCCAGCGTCTGACCACGCGGAATGCTCAGGCCAATATCGCGCAGAATGGTTTGTCCCTCGAACTGCACGAGCAAGTCGTTCACTTCGACGATGGGTTGAGCGTCGTCAGCTTCCAGGCGGGCGTGCATCATTTACGCACCTCCACTGATCGAAACCATCGAATCAGGCCACATCGCCATGTAGACGCGTTCCAGACCGATGTTCAAAACCAAGTCGATCACCAGGATCATCACGAACGAGTAAACGAACGCCGCGGTCGCTGCCTTGCCGACCCCTTCGGCACCTGCGGTGCAATAAAACCCTTGATGACAACTGACCAGGGCAATCACCCCACCGAAGAAGACCGATTTGAACAGCCCGCAGAAGATATCCCACGAGCCGACAAAGATCTGGGAATTGTACAAGTAATAGTGCTTGTCGATACCAATGATGATCACGGAATAAAAATAACCACCGACGAAGCCCATGAAGTCGGCCATCACCGTCAGCGCGGGAATCAACAGCAGCATCGCCAACACGCGGGGGACGACCAAGTAGTGAATGGGATTGGCCCCCATCGAGGTGAGCGCATCGATCTGCTCGGTCACTCGCATGGTCCCGAGTTCAGCCGCCATGGCACTTCCGACTCGGCCGGCCAGCATGGTAGCAGCCAGCACCGGCCCCAGTTCGCGGACCAACGACATATTAATCACCGCGCCCAACCTGGTTTCCAAACCAAGTTCGCGGAATTGGTAGTAACTTTGCACGGCGAGCACCATGCCGATGAACGTTCCGGTCAGGGCCACCACCGGCAGGCTCATCACGCCCACTTGATAGAAGCTGGGGAGCAAGGTCTCGCGTCGGGGCCAACGGCCGACCGTCCAGGCCAGCGTTCGCCAGGCAAACAGCGTCAGCACACCGATCGACGTAACCGTGTCGATCGCGACTCCGCCCCAGTCGGCCAGCCAGTTGAACAAAGCCAACTGCACCGACGACAACATCGAAGGTTGCGCGTCTTCGGTGGGAGTTTGGGGCTGATCGTCCCCGTTCGAATTAGAAACCGTCCCTGTCGACAAAACCGTCTCGCTTTGGTGCTAGCACTTTTTCGCGGCTATCCTACGCCGCTTCGTCTCTTCTCTCATCGGCCGCGCGGACCGTAACGCTTCAGTAAGTTGTACCGATTAGAGAAACTATTCGCACACAAACCAGATGAATCAGCTAGCAATGACCTAGCTGATAGGTCGCAGAACACAGGGCGAATAAGTTACCGCAATCGGGACAAATGCCCTTATCGGCGCCCGTCAAACCGACGATAATATGCGGACATCTCTCGTGCTGTCTGTGCAGCCGAAGATGCCTTACCTCACGATCTCTCCCCCCTCTCAATTTGAGGCCACGTCCCGCAACCGGGGTGGCAACTAGAATGATGGCAACCATACGGGCCATTGCATCGATTCCACTGGGCGTTGTCGCCGGCATGGCAGCTATGCTGTTCTTGCTGATTCCCTGCTTTTTGATGTACCCACTTCCATCGGGCATTGATGTCAACGATCCGGCCGACGCCGAAGCGTTTGGTCGGCACTTAGCCTCGTTGCCTGTTTCGGCGTTCGCCTTGGTGCTGGTTGCCCACGCTGGTGGCGCATTCGGCGGAGCAGCTTTCGCACGGCTGGTCGAAGGGGAAGCGATCTGGAAAGAATCGCTGGTGATTGGGCTGATCTTCACCGCAATGGGAATCGTCAACGCGATTTCGCTCGGCATGCCATTGTGGTTCACGGTCATCGACCTTCCGCTTTATTTGCCGGCGGCGATGCTCGGGGGATTTTCCCTCGACATGGTACTTAGCCGTCAAGAGATGCCAACAATGAAGAAAGCCAGCGCATAAAAAAAGTCGAGGAGCTCAAATTGAACTCCTCGACTCGGAATCGTGTGAGGCAGCTGCGACTACGGCATGATGACCTTATTGATGACGTGGATCACGCCATTCGAGCATTCGATGTCCGCTTTGACGACCTTTGCTTCGTCGATCATCACGTTGCCATCTTTGACTTCGATGTCGATAGTCGAGCCTTCAACGGTCTTGGCTTCTTTCAATTTCATCGCGTCCTTGGCCATCACTTTGCCTGGCACGACGTGATAGGTCAGAATCTTGACAAGCTTTTCCTTATTTTCTGGCTTCAACAGCGTTTCAACCGTGCCGTCTGGCAATGCGGCAAAGGCTTCGTCGGTTGGAGCAAAAACAGTGAATGGACCTTTGCTCTTGAGTGTCTCAACCAAGTCGGCTTCCGTGACGGCGGCGACCAAGGTCTTGAACTTACCAGCGGATACCGCGGTGTCGACAATGTCCTTCGTGTCTGCAGCGTGGACGGAAGAAGCGGCCAGAGCGAGCATGCACGTTACAGCGAGAGCGATTCGTCGGAATGCCATTTGGGATTACCTTTTTCGAGCGTGGAGTTATGTTTGAAACAGTTCTCACCCAACGAGCGGACGGCCACGCATCAATGCGATCGCCTAAGCCCTGCCCAACTGGGAATCAGGAAAACGAGATCTCGCGTTACGTGCCTCAACCGGAAAGACGTTGCAACGATTAACAGAACTTTTTCGAGAAACCGAGCGAATGTTTTTTGATAGACCAAATCGATCAAAGCAGAGTTATTGGTCGATTTGAACTCACTCCCAACGAATCCGCGACACAATCACGTTCTTCTCGCCGGGGGTCGTCGTTCGCTTGGCAACCACGATCCAGCTTTCCTGCGGCGTGATGTCGCAGACCCCAAAGTTACCCATCGCTGCGGAACCTTCTTTCGGGACGACAATCTGCTCGGTCTGGCGAAGGATGCGATGGGTCGTGGGATCGATTTTCGCCAGGAAGATTGGGGCTCGGTGTCGCATGACGTCGTCGTTGTCAGCACCACGGCGGGTGTAAGCCAAGTACAAACCACCGGGCCGAGCCAGAAAATGTTGCTGCGTGTTGTAGCTGCCTAGCTCCTGGCCGTCATCGAATCGCCACTTTTCCGCTTCGCTGAAATGAAGGCCATCGTCGCTGGTGCTGACGTAAGCGGCCTTGTCGTTTCGCATCGTGAGATAGTACGTGTCCTCGAATTTCGCCAGAGAGGGCTCGCTCATCCCGCGGCCAAAATCGAGTTTATGCTGGCTGCCGTGCTCCACGTATTTCAGCGTGGTGCCGTCGAACTTGCAGCGAGCGACCGCCGCGTAGTGAATGCTGTTGTTGTGCTCGCCAAAGTAGAACGGCAACAGCAGTTCTCCATTTGGCTGGACCACCCATTGGGCACAGCCACTCCGTTTGTAAGGCCACCGAAATGACTCCGGAAACGCGACCGTTCGCCAGTCACTCCACGCGTTGTCTTCAGGATCGTAGACGGCGTAAAAGATATCACTTTGCCCGCCTGGTATATCCTTCTGCGTTAGCGGATCGACGTAAAACGTGGCCCCGATCAGCAGCACCTTGCCCGTTTGTGGATGATACTGCGGCGTCGCATCGACCGGTACCACCAAGTACGAAGCCAAGTCCTTTTGGTCTGGCGTTCGCACCTCAAGTTCGTCGTGAGACTTCGGCCCGTCCCAGGTTCGCCCCAGATCGGGGCTTGTGGCACTCACGATCCCAGCGTAGTTGTGCGTCCCCTTCATTCCGTGCGGCTGCATCGTCAACAGAATCGAGGGATTTTCATCGCCCGCTTGCGGAATCGCCGTCGCCCGGGCCTGAAACCAAAACGCATCGCTGGGGCAAGGGAAATGATGCTCGATCGTCACTGAAAACTCAGGGTCCGCCGCAGTGGCTAGGCTTGCCAAGCCTACCAACAGAAGACCGACCCAAAATGATTGCCAGCGCATCAGAATTCTCCTTGTTTGCCGAAGCGGCTGCGGGCTATCGCGCCGAACTCGATGGCCGCAGCGTCGATGTTGGCCAGTACTTCCTCTTTGCCTCCCAGCGTCAAGTTACGAGCAGCAGCGATCACGGTGGCGTGTTCGTTGTCGTCCATAAATTTCGCGGCTTCGACCAATTGGCGAGCTTCCTCTGGCTGGACGACCAAAAAGCCGTGCTTGTCGGCATGGATCAAATCGCCTGGGTTTACGCGGCGGCCGAAAACATCGACAGGGCAGTTCCAACGCACCGGATGGACAAAGCCATGCCCGACACACAGCCGCTTGGCGATTGCTTTGAAACCGACGCCAGTCATCTCGTCCAAGTCGCGAATCGCCCCGTCCGTGATCGTACCGACACAACCGAGCGTGCGATGAATGTTCGAGTTGACCTCGCCCCAAAATGCGCCGACATACGCAGGCTTATCCAGATCTTGCACTACCACAATTTTTGGACCGGGCACACTGGCCATGTAACGCCGGTACTCACTAAACGCGGTTGGCGAATTCGCTTTGTGCGACGGATTACTCGGTTCGATCACCACCGTCACTGCCACGCCGACCATCGCCCCCATGTGCGGCATGAAGTCGCGCGTCTCCTCCAAATTGAATCCTTCACTGGCCGGATTTCGCTGCGTGATCTGCTCCCAACCGTTGTAAACCGTCGGCGTATTCCAGCTCTTCAATTGAACGAATTCTTCCGCGGAAAGAGGACGATCCGCAGGCGAGGGTTCTGGGGACATGGTGCTTCCCTTACTTGGCATGGCATGATGAGGAGAGGTGGGGAAGCGTTTATTGTTGTGAACGCGATTGACGATTGCAAACTCATGTTCCTCGCCCAAGCACTCGACGTTCCTCAAGTGTCGTCCTCTGGCAATACTTCCAAAATCAGCGGGCGGTGGTTTGCAGAGTTGGGCGTCAGCCGGACGCGTGCTCTTCGGCCAATCGGCACCATGAAGAATCCCAGCGGGCGATGCATACGTCGGACACTGCGGCAGAGAATCTCGTTACCATCTTCCAGCTTGACGACGACACAGCCGGCATCGGTTCCAATGATGGTTCCGAATGCTTCCTGTGGTTCCATGTTGGTCCTTTCTTCAACCAAACGCTTGCTCCAACGATCCTCTTCGACTCGGTTCGTGGCCGCTATTCAAGATGCTGATTATGACTTCTCAACCGATTATCGCCCTTTGCTATGAGGCGAAAATGCCCTTCCTCGTCCTCAAAACCGTGCTAAGTTTCGGTGGAGACAAAGGTCTCCTGCTCCTTCGACACCCACCTTTATTTGCTGACCTGGAGACCTTTCCTCATGTGTGATTCTCACTCGAATTCACGTCGTACGTTCATGCGTAACACGGCTTTGGCTGCTGGGGCTTTGGGCTTGAGCCCGCTTTCGTCCCTTTCGGCCGACACCAAACCGACGTCGCTGGTCCCCGACGATATCTTGTCGGAACTGGTTGCTGGCAACATCCGCTTCGCCAGCGGAAAGCCCACCGTCGAGCCTCGTACGCCAGCCGACTTCGCGCGAGACGCGCAAGGTCAGGCCCCGCCTGCGATCGTCCTGGGCTGTGCCGATTCGCGTGTTCCGCCAGAGATCGTCTTTGACCAACCGGTCGGTGGCCTATTCACTTTGCGAGTGGCTGGCAACATGATAGGTTCCGGCCCGATTCTGCTGGGCAGCGTCGAGTTCGCCGTCGCCGAACTCGGTGCCCGCGTAATCGTTGTGATGGGTCACAGTTCGTGCGGTGCTTGCCGGGCGGCGATCGACCACATCGATAACAACGAAACCCTGCCAGGCGCGATCGAAGGCATGGTCGATTACATTCGCCCGGTCGTTCGTCAGGAACAAGGCAAGCCCGGCGACAAGCTGGTCAACGTCACCAAAGCCAACGCTTTGTACAACGCCAAGAAGCTGGCCAAGACCGGGAGCATTATCCCCAACTTTGTCGATAGTGGCAAAGTGAAAATCGTCGGCGCCTACTACAACCTGTCAACCGGCGTTGTTGATTTCCTGGATGCCTAATCGCTCGCAAACTTGACCGCTGGGGACCTGTTTACGCCGATCCCCAGTTGGTCATTCTGCGATGCGGGATCTCGCATTCATAGAAGACATCGCCATAGGCTGCGAAGCCATGCTTGGCATAGAAACCGATCTTGTCTTCTTGCGAGTTCAAAAAGACCTTCTCGTGCCCTGCTTCGCTTAAGTGCTGCATGATAAAGGCCATCAGCTTGGCTCCCACCCCGGTACCACGCTGCGACTTTCGCACGGCGAACCGCGAAATCCTGGTCGCCTGATCCCCGTGAATCACCCGCGCGGTGGCGACGACGTTTCCCTTGTAAATCGCAACATAGTGCTGTGAGGTCGGGTCGAGCGCATCGTATTCCTCTTCCTCCGGAACGTTTTGCTCCAGGACGAAGACCTCGCGCCGAAGCCCCATGGCCAGGTTGGCCAACTCGCTGAAAAAGGGAACCGGCAAAATGTGAACGGTGCTCATACTTACTTCTTCGTTGCTCTCCCGCCTGCCAAGCGATGCCAGGCAGCAATGCGGAAAACATCTGGTGCGGAGATCGGCATTGGAAAAAACGTCAAGTGATGGCTTACGACGTTGGTTTTAGTATATTGATTCGTTGCTTTTCTCCCCACCCCCACGGACTGCTCCTCCGAGAACCGCCATGCCCGAAAAAGACTTCGCGCCGATTGAGAATGACTACGCCTTTTTCATGGCCCATGCCACCGAAGCGGAAAGCGACATCGTGGCCTATCAGCGTGAACTGGCCGACTTCCTGCTCGACCGCACTTCGATTCGCATGCTCGACTTCGGCTGTGGCAACGGCGACTTCTCGGCCCCGCTACTCAACGCGCTAAACTTGCCGCCCGAGGTGCTGTATCTTTCCCTCTGCGAACCGGTCACCCATCAGCTCGATCAGGCCGCCGAACGTGTAGCCCGGTTCAGCCATCACTCGGTCGAAACGCTTGAGGACGTTTCCTCGGCCAAGGATCAGCAGTTCGATTTAATCCTCTCGAACCATGTCCTGTATTATGTCCAGGATCTCTCGCAAACCATCGGCGAGATGCGCCGCACCTTGCAGCCGGAAGGCAAGCTGGCGTTTGCGATCGCCAATGCCGAGAACGTGATCGTCGCCATCTGGAAGGCTGGCTTCGCCCTGATCAACCAGCCGGTGCCGTATTACATGTCGGAAGATGTCCAGCGAGTCCTGGCCGAACAAGGCTTTGCCGTCCAAAAGACGGAAGCCAAGTTCCAAATGCGTTTCCCCGATTCGGAAGAGAACCGAATGAAAATTCTTCGCTTCTGCTTCGGCCACCACTTGGAAGGCATCCCCTTGCCACAGCTACTCGGCATGTTCGATCCGTATCAACAAGACGGAACCATTGTCATCGACACCTACAGCGATCACCTGCTGGCAGAATTGAAGCCGGAAGGTTAAACGCGAGATACTACCACAAACAAAGAGTCCTAATACCTTACATTAGTCCTAGAAGTAATGCCACCAATAAACTGTGCACATCGCCATTAGATCTCTATGTATCGTGGGCATCCTATGCTTTCATTGTGGTGCTTTTATTTTTCTGCGCTATGGACAACCAATCGGAATTCCTTTTTTGGGATCACAGGCTGCCATCATCGGAGTTTGGGTTGCAATTGGCAGGCAGGATATACGACTAAGAATAGCTGTCCTTTTCGGTTCCTGTTTCTGGCTCGACTTGTCAATTGAAAATGTATTATTTTTTTACCCATGGTTGGCCGGTGGAATCGGGATGCTCGTTGGTTTGACAGGAGCTATTGCCTCAGTGATTCAATATTGGACAGTACGCACCGAGAACAATTGGCAGTACAGCGTCTATGACTTGCTGACATTCTTGTCGATGTCCTGCATCTGGATATTTTTCTGGGGGAATGATGTCCTTGATATGTTTATGTCAGTCGACCACATCTACTACATAGAAGATGTCACTTATGGGTTAGCAATGACATCGTTGTGCTCGATAGCCTGTTACTGTGTTGCAGTTGTGACTATTTATCGCAATGCCTGCATTGCGCGTATTGCGATGCACTCGGCAATAATATATGCATTAGTTGCCTTTCTGTCTATAGTGCTTTTGTGCATAGGAAATACTTGCAATATCGTCTTACTAAATGCTTTTACCTGCATTATTGTGTATGTTTCCGTGCTAATGATTGTAATAACATTCGGAGGACCAAAAGAGAACGAGGTTAAATGGCACTGACAGATGTACGAGCCTGTCTGAGCGGGAGAAAAGGTGCCATTCGTGTCAGGACTATTTTCCGTTCTCTACTACCGATCAAGTGGCTTGTACATTGGAAGACCCGCGTCAACCAAGCCATGACGGAGCAAGACGCCGATGCGATCCGACAAGGCGCCCCGACCCAATCAACCGCCCGCAGCTTTAGCTTTAACCTGAATTACCCCCAACCACGCAGCAAGCCGGAGAGGGCGACTTCTAAATACAAACAAAGAGTCCTGACACCTTAAATTGACCCCTCATAAAGACAACGAGGAAGATTTAACAAATCTAATGCACCATACACAGATGGATCGCCTGCATAGATATCACAGTAGTACATTTCCGATATATCTCCACAGTCAAGGCTCCGGCAATATTGCAAATTGCAGCAGCGCTCCAGAAAACGCACTTCACCGGAATACACTTTAAAATCAACACCGTCCTGGATCAGTGAACCGGTTCCATGCCTGACTCGAATACAACTGAACATCGAATCGCGGTCATCGGGAAACCGTCCTTCAAAATCATTTCCTTCCGCAAGTATTTCCGCCCTATCCAGAAGTACTTTTGCGATTCTTGACACTACAGTATCAACTTCTGACGTTGCAGGATCTCGCGTAATCCAGTACTCAATTTGAACCTGAAGTGGGGCTCGTACGACGCCCATGCCCTGGGAATCAAGTTCCTCGTGGAACATGGATTTATCCAGCTTCTCCTTCCAAATAAAACGACGAAATATATCACGATTGCTCTGTGTGCGATACACGCCAATGCCTCTCCAGTCTTCAGGTGACTCATAATATACTGACATAACATGCGACCCAGCATCCATGCCTGCCACGTCAGCAGATTTACCCGAAAAAATATAGTTTGGGCCTTTAGCAACTGACCGCATCATGGCCATGATATAGCGCCAACGAAATACTTCGTCCATTTCTGTACCGTTTTATCGTTTCACTAGAATATTGTCGTTATTGATGCCTGCGCACATAAATCAACACTGCTACTGGCTGACTTGCCACGAATCTGAGACGTCCTCAAGTCACTCCTTATGGATTGGCGGCGCCGTCGTCAATACGTCTTAACGCAGTCTCTAAAATTCTGGCGACGAGCAGAGCGAGAAGATGTTTCTCGAATTTGTTCTCTTGGCAATGTTTTCGTAGCCAAAAAACTCATGCCACACGTGTTAATTTGTCATATTCCCATGAACACCCATTAGCACCGAACTCATCGCGCTAATGCTGAAGGTCCGCTCTTTCAGGGCGGCTTGTACACAATGCCTGCTGGCTACCTCGCCAATGAGGCGTCAAGCCGCTCATAAACGATTCGACTTTCCGACGCTTCACGTAACCTTCATTCCTTCGGTTTTCCACCGTCATCATCGGGCGATATCCACCGGCAAGCGATCCTTCTCGCCTCTACATGACCAGTGGACTCTAGATTTCCGACTTCCACACCTGCCGGGAAAAGGCGCGACCCCGATCAGCATCTTCAGCGAACAGACTTTTGGGCATGATGACCAGGGAGGGCTTGCTCATCGGTTCTATCGCTTCGAGTTTGTTCCGGCCGTACCCCCAGCTATAAACCGCTCCGGCTAGCAGAAACTAGCCCACCAGGACACAGATCGAAGTTTCACGAAACTCCTCTCGCTTGCTGCCGCTTCGTTCTCTAAAGCTAAAGTAAAGGTCGGTCAAAGTTAACCCTAGTCCCGTCGAATCGATCGCTTCTTCTTCCGCTGAGGCGAACACCTTAACGATTCCCGCCAGCTTAGCATCGGCGATTTTGGCAAGCCGCGAGCGATCAGAACAGCGATTGAGCGTCGCGCAAACGCCTGGCACAACCGATCGTTTCTCGAAGCTAGTCCTGAAGCATCGACAATCTCGATGATGCTCGACAGGTCGTCCTCAAATAAACCCGCATGCTCACGCAGGTCATCAATTGCTGCTGAGTATGCCACACGGGTTCGAGCGAATAAGGGCGCATGGAATTGGCGGCCAGCTTCATGCTAAGCTGAGTTACGGCAATCAGGCTGCTCTGCTTCGTGCTCATGCCTGATAATTTAGCGCCAGGCAATCGAAAAAGGAAGATTAGTTTTCAACAAGGCAATGACAGTTCTCCGATGCTAACTGCGATCAAGATTACATTTGAGCCCACGATAGTGATACTGGTAGCCCAAGATGATGATTCGATCAAAGTGCTCACTGACGGTGCTCTAGTTGATCTGCCTCATTCGAAGGTGCGTACATTACTTCACACTCCAGCTTGGGAGAAAGCTGCCCTGCGCCCTCTGTTGTGGGCATGGAAGATGGTAAATCAGCAAGGATACTTTGATGGACTTCAATTTGATTTTGCTAATTCGGCGGAGGAGGCCGTTTCAAGAGTCCAACTACTTGTGGTGGGAAGTGAATTCAAGGTTGCAGCTTGGCCGATTGATCAGGCTTCCACGGCTTGAACACTGGTACGCATGATGGTGGCCGCATGGGCTTCTTGCTCAAGCGTCGAATTGGCAATATGGCTAAAATCGTATTTGATCGTCCTCTTGATGTGCATCGGGAACAGGACAGAAAACGACCGTCCTAAACATCTATCGCAATAAACACCAGTAAAGAGTCCGGACACCTTAAATTAGCTCACGCTTTCAGGAAAAGTCATTCAATGATGTTCTGTCGTGATCGTTCTTGTGTACATGTAATTGTATTACTGAGCTTGACGCTAGGGCTTCCGGGCACAGTCCTGGGATCTGGTCGTGCGGAACTGGTGTTAACTTACGGCAAGTCAGGGCTGCCGCGATCTAACGTCTTTCATAGTGGTGAAAAGATCTTTGCCACATTGCGACTCACCGGCCTGCAAGACCAACGCCCGTACACCGGACAAATTGAAGTCACTGGCTCTGTAATCGATGCCAACGGGAAGGAAGTGTTGCGAGTTGCCAAAGAGCGTGAGAATTATCAACAGGTTTTAGGTGGCGACTCTGTTGAAACGACGTTGGTCATCGACAGTGATGGCGAGGAGATCCCGCCCGGCGAATATTCATTATTCGCGAGAGTAAAACACTTGCGTACCGGGCAGCATTTTGACGTGCGCCATGGCTTCACCTGGAAAGCCATTGAGAAGTTTGGCACTGATGAGTTCTGCTGGTTCCTTGACTTGGAAAGGAATTATCCCTCCGGACCACTACTTCAGACTGGCCGACTCCATGTTCTTGCATACCGCAACGTAGGGATGACGTTTAATGATCGGTCCTTCGGGATCGAAAAACAAATGAAGCTACTTCGACCAAGCGAGCAAGTGGCAATCGGACAAACGGCTGTTTTCGAGAACTTGAGGACCGTCCCAGGAGGAGGGAAGCTACCAGAGAGGGCTTGGTCTGGGACGGGATTGAAATTCTCTAGCTCTGGCGATTTCAAGATATCGGTAGAATTCAAAGATATGCTGTCAGGAAGTACTGCCCTAGACACGATCCCAGTTAAAGTGGCGGAAACGGATGCTGTTAGCAAATCCAAATCTCTCATGTTTCTGACGAATGGGGCATATGGCCCACGCAAGCAAATGGATTACTTCGCAGGAGAGGATGTCACAGCAACGCTTGCGTTCGAGGATCCTGGGAAGGGATCGATTTCAAAACAAGTTCTAAGTGCACACTTCCTTGATGAAGATGAAAAAACCATTGGGAAGTTCCCCCTGGGCAATTTAGATGCACTGAGCGGATTCGCAGAGTCGTACTTCGTGGAACACGTCAGTATCCCAGGAAATAGGTTCGTCAGTTCTCTCGAGAAGGTGAGAGATGTCAGAATTCAGTTGGAAGGGCAAAGCGATGGGCGAAAGACAATTCTCTCGGCTCCAATCCGTTTCCAACCAATTAGGGCTCTGGCGGCTCTCAACGTTAGCGTTAAAGCGGACGCTCAGGGCAAGATCCCCGCAGGGCAGTTTCTGACCGCTGGACAGATCTACTATCTCAACTGTGATCTCGCGAAATTCCAGATCAAGGACTACGCAATCAACTTAACCCACTCCGTCAAAGCATTTACAGAGCAGGATCAACCGATCGCCGGCACAGAACTTGTCCTTGAACACAAGCGAGAGCTAAGTGTCTCAGAAAAATTGAACGGAAACCTTCCAGTCTCAATGCAGATCTCACTCAACCGTCCCGGTAAATTTCTCCTGCGGTCAACCTTCACCGACCACCTCAGCGGCCAAACATTCACGAGCGTCCTGCCGGTGGAGGTAGTGAGTCCATTTCAGTTTTACAAAAAGAACTAAACGTCCGGCCAGCCGCATCTTCGCACCGATATTAGCCTAATTCGTCCTTGCGCATGTTAATCTCACAATAAGTGTTTGCATGGCTGAGTCCTGGAATGAAAAGGTGTGGAGAGAAATTCAGTCGCAAACAAGGCTTCCCCTGACCCAAACACAGCATCGTAGTTCCGAAGGCAACTTCCTATGTCGATATTTGAAGAGATCGAACAACTTCAGAATGACTTGGATGCGTTTATCGCTGGCGGACAGCCCGAAGCGATGGTTCGTGCCGCCGAGTCTAAACTGGACGGGAGAAAAGTGTCAGGACTATTTTCCGTTCTCTACTACCGATCAAGTGGCTTGCACGTTGGAAAACCCGCGTCAACCAAGCCATGACAGAGAAAGATGCCGATGCCATCCGTCACGCGATCCGACAAGGCGACCCCGACCCAATCAACCGCCCGCAGCTTTCGCTTTAACCTGAATTCAACGTTCCATCCACGCAGCGGGCCGAAGAGGACGGCCTAAATACAAACAAAGAGTCCTGACACCTTAAATTAGACCATCCTTGATATTAGGGCCATGTCCCAAGTGAGTGTCCGGTCACAATTCGCAAGCCGCTAACGCAGGATGAATTGGCAAGCCCCTGGCCATATTCGTTGTCTTGCTGGTGGACAAACTCGTCGATCTTACCAATTAATTCATTTAGTTTTCCAGGAAGACCACTAGGGGAGTCAACTTGAATGCGCACCTTAGTACCAACAGATTCAGGATACTTCTTAGCTAATCCACCATCTACAACAGCATCAAAAGCATCAAGGATATGATCTTGGATCCGAATTAAGCAATCATTCCAATCCACCTCACCACTAGGCCATGGACCATCTTCTAAGAGGTAAAGTACAAACTCTCCTGTATCGGCGTCTTCAGTGATGAGATTAATTGAAACATTGTCTGACATATCAAAACCTATCCTCATTGAATTTGTCCAAAATGACGGGAACCCGTGGCTCAAGACCTGCTTGCGCGGCTCGCTTTCCCCTTGGAGTAACCGGTTGGCGATTTTTTATTGCTTCTTTGAGTTCCTTCTGGTTATCGGAAAGCTTTGCAGACGGTCCATTCTTCGATTCTCGGACTCTGCTCTTACCTGCCGAACTCTCAGTAAGTAAATCGGGACGTGAACGGCTCTGTAGAAAACTCAAGCCCACCAGAGAATCATAACATTGTGAGTCAGCACCATCAGGTGCAATTCTTTGTGGTGACTTGAGTCCGTTTTGTCTCGGACGAAGTTGCCTTGTCTGCGCTTGAGAGAAGAAAAGGTGTCAGGACTATTTTCCGTTCTCTACTACCGATCAAGTGGCTTGCACATTGGAAGACCCGCGTCAACCAAGCCATGCCGGAGAAAGATGCCGATGCCATCCGTCACGCGATCTGCCGAGCCGCCCCGATCGGCCCCAATCAACCGCCCGCAGCTTTAGCTTTAACCTGAATTCAACGTTCCATCCACGCAGCAGGCCGAAGAGGGCGGCTCTAAATACAAACAAAGAGTCCTGACGCCTTAAATTAATCCTGGCGCGATGCCGCCACTCCGAGGTGTGCGTCACCAGTCAGGGGCATGCGGACTTCGCAATCAGTAATCTTTTTTGACAGGCAAAAACTTGTGGATTTGCATAACACAGTCGAAAAATTCGGTGGTTTAGAGCCAATTGACGGCGAAAACTTCACACCAATGCCAGAATCCGAGGTTGAAGCAGTTGAGGTGGGATTGGGCCTTCGACTCCCGGATCCTTATCGCAAATTTCTTTTAACATTCGGGGCGTGCAGTCCAAAGGAGATCGTAGTTTACGACCCAGTATTGAGATTGCCATCAGAGATATCCACCAGTGGTAAAGGAAATCTTGCGATCTTCTATGGGGATGAGAGCGATGTTGATGATGCGTACAGTATTCAGCGACGCATTCAAGTCTTTTCTGGTAGGGTACCTGCCAATCTTATTCCAATTGCAGACAATGGGGGTGGAAGCCAGATTCTACTGGGAATTAGCGGTGAGGAGGCAGGTAAAGTTTACTTTTGGGATCTGAACAATGAGCCTTTCGATGAGGAGGACTACATGGAGGATTATGGAATGGCAAGACCACCTGAAGCGATGTTCGAAAACGTCTACCTGATCGCCCAATCATTCGGGGATTTTCTAGAGCGTCTTGAGGTCATCGACGGTTGAAATAACATTGGGACAAGAAAAAGTGTCAGGGCTGAATGGCACCTTAAGTTAACCCAAACATAACTTCGTAGTTCCGAAGGCAACTTCCTATGTCGATATTTGAAGAGATCGAACAGCTTCTGAATGACTTGGATGCATTTATCGCTGGCGGACAGCCAGAAGCGATGGTAGGTGCCGCCGAGTCTAAACTGGGTGTCTCTTTCCCACCTTCTTTTCGAGAATACCTTGTACGATGGGGCAATATTAGTTGCGACGACCTCGAATACTACGGGCTAACTCGCAATGGCGATTTTGATAAGGGTGGCGTTCCGAACTGCGTATGGTTCACCATGAGCAAGAGAACGACCGTTGGCCTGCCTCACAGCTTGATCGTTTTTCGCAACATCAACGACGAAGAGTACCTTTGCATCGACACCGATCAGGCTTTGGACAACGACGAACGGAAGATCGCGATCTGGGACAACATCGAACGCGAAATTTCTCAGACACTGGACGTAAACTTTGCTGATTTTCTGCTAGAAGAATTGACGGAAATATCAGACGATGCGTGAGGGAATGATTCGTGAATGGGCGAGAAGAATCTTTCTACCACCTTTATTCTCCCACAAACCAATTACCCATAACTTGCCAGCAAGTATGAACAGCTACCTTGCGATTACTATTGCGCATACTACATTCTTAATATTTTCTTTATGCCATAGCGGTACAGATTATCTCTATGCACAGATGCCTCCTAGCATCAATGCCCCGGGGAAATTAGCCAGAGGGAACGAACGTCAAGATAGGCCTCGCACGCTAGAGAAAGTGCGAGGCATTGACTTTGTTACCGAGGTTGAAGGAATCAAGGGCTTGCAATTTACAGGCAATGGATCGAACTTGATTGTCGAGACCATGAGCCAACATAGCGGTTGGCCAATGAGGTTGTACTATTTGAACGCCAGCAATGGCAAGTCTGTATCAATCGCCGATCCGTTAACTGGACTGCGCGGTGCTGTTGGATATTCGGATAACCGATGCCTCTGGACTTTGGAGAAGGAAGGACATCTGCTCATCGAAAGCCTGACTGTCGACCCAGACGGCATGATAGACATGCGTGTCAAGCATTCCATTAAACTCCCAGAACCTGAGCGATTTGACAGCGTCGTTGCTGTGTCTTTAAAGCAACGCTTCTTTGTTGAACGATCAAAAGATGAAGAGTTGAGGATCGTCGATCTTAAGTCCGGCCAAACCAAACAAGTACTGGAGATGAATGTCCGGGTTGAGGCTGTGGCACTGTCCGAAGATGGTAAGCTCCTGTCTGCTTGCGGTATGCCGATTGCTGCTTGGACGGAACCATGGCAAATGGCGAATTCAAATAGTTCGTTCGTTTTTGTTTGGGATACCGAATCTGGCAAACTGATCTACGAGCGAAATCTGGGTTATCGTGTCTTTACCACGAAGTTTAGCAAGGACAATTCGCTCGTCCTTTGTTCCGGCTGGGAAGATGGTCACGAAGGGGATATGGAGGTCCCGATTGGCCATGTGGATGTGGTTGAACCGAAGAAAAACGGCTGGAGTTCCCATTACCTAACAGACTCGTACATTCTTTGCGCCGACTTCGTGAATCAAGATGAAATCGTGATCGGCCTAGGAAATGGCCGTGTTCAGATCCTTGACTATCGCCAAGGAAAGCAAATTACCGAAGTGCAAGTAAACCCTTGGCATGTCAGCAGTATCGCTGTCCACGGCGACCTGTTGGCGACGGGGGCGGAGACCGGAGAAGTCAGCCTCTGGAGATTAAGTCATAGCAAAGCTGAATAGTTTGGTAGTGGAAAGAAAGGGAAGTACTGCTCGAAAAAAACGGGTTAGAACGAATGGCACCTTTCCTATTCCACTTACTCCATCTAGTCAAATCTCTGCTTTTCCAATTTCCGCTAGGAATGCGGCGAAGCTGTCGGCAATGACCACCCTCGCGTCTTTGTTAAGGTGACTCAAGTCAACTTGCTTGCCGAACATTCTTCTAAGCTCTTTCGAGAAAGGCGTGCGGTATCCTTACCGAACATTGAGCCCTGCCACCTACGCTTCTCTATTTTCTTTCCTGCGGCTCTTGAAGTTTCTTCCTAATTCTTTCACAAATCGATTGACTACTTGTGTAGTCATCCTCTACACTCCGACTACACGAGTAGTCACACAAGGCGAAAAGCAATGCCGAAGCGCAAACCTCTGGGCAAAGTTGAACTCGAATTGCTGCAAGCAGTCGAACAGCTGCAGCCGGTGTCCGTTCGAACTTTGGCGGAACATCTGGCGGACAAAACAGGTCAGGCCCGGACCACCATCTTGACAACTCTCGAACGGTTGCGGGCCAAGGGTTGCGTGACGCGACGTTCCATTAAAGGGGTCAACCACTACTCGCCACGCGTCGCGGTATCGGAACTGTTACCTCGCATTGTGGATGACTTCGTGCAGAAGATGCTTGGTGGATCTGTTTCTCCTTTTGTCGCTTATTTACAAGACCAGAAGGAAGTCGATCCCGACGAGTTGGCTCAATTGAAATCGTTGGTGGAAGATCTCGAGGCCAAGCAGGCCCTAAAGGAAAAGAGGAAGAAGAAATGAATGGCTTTCTGACTCAGTTCCTTACCGTTTGGCTCGAAACCCTCTGGCGGATAACCTGGCAAGGTACCGTTGTCGTGCTGATTGCCTTGCTGATCGACTACCAATGGAAGTCGATGCCGCCAATCTGGCGAAATTGGCTGTGGCGATTGGCGTTTCTCAAGATTGCTTTCGCGATACTACCTCTCTCAATTCCACTTCCGCTGCTTCCAGTCTCTGCGGAGCCAACCGCACTTACGGCAACAAGTGATTTCATCGACGTTCCGCTTTCAGCATCTGCTTCTGATACGTTTCAATCCCCTCTTCCGCCGTTGAAGCTTCTCTTATTTTCAGCCTGGGTCGTCGGCTTCACCGCTTGCGCGATTTCAATTTGGGAGAGTGGCAGGCGAGTCCGAAAAGAACTTCAGAAGTCGACCTCCACTCTGGCAAGTAGCCTGCTCATGCAGAATGTACGAGCGATTAGTCACAAGTTAGGCCTAACGGTCATTCCCGAGGTTCGGCTGGCATCAGGATCGAATAGTCCCTGTCTACTTACCCGAAAGAAGCGATCGATCATTCTTCTTCCGGAGCGGTGGCTTGAATCGTGTTCGATGTCCGAGCTGCGATTGTCTCTGACCCACGAACTCGCGCACTTGGCACGTGGTGATTTAGCGTGGAATCGTTTTTTGGTTTGGTCGCGTGCGGTGCTGTTCTTCCATCCTTTGGTTTGGATTGCTGTGCGACGATACCTGCTGTCTCAAGAAATGGCCTGCGATCGTATCGCGATTGCGGAAACGGGTGGGAATCGCGGCGAGTTCGCGCGTCTTCTCGTACAACTTGCGGAACACGCTACGGCAACTCCTATGAGCACCGTGGCGATGACAGGGTCAACTTCTAGTCTCAAGGAAAGGATCGCGTCGATGTACCAGGTACACTACAAACCGACTAAGTTTATCGCAGGGGCGATGACGGCAATGGGAGTTCTAAGCCTCATTCCATTTGCGATTGCCCAACAGCGTGAGCAAGCCACAACGAACCAAGATTCGGGCGGGCCGAACGTGTCTGTATCTGCGAGCGCGTTTTCTCGCGGGTCAGGATCTGCGGACGGCATGGGGGCCGGAGGAGGCATGGGAAGAGGGAATTCCGACGGGGATTCGCGGGGCTTTGGTTTTGGCGGCGCTATGACACGTTCCAGGTCGCAGTCGCGCGGTGGAACTTCGATATCGATCAACACGAATCCCACGCCAGGGGCCCCAAAACCGGCCACTCTGTCTCAAACGAATCTTGAGAAACCCTCAAGGATGAAACAATCGATGATTTCGGGGAATACAGGTGGTAATGACGCGTGGACGCGAACCACCGAAGCAACGCTCAATGGCGACAACATAACGATTGTTGAAAAGCCCAATACCATTTCGTTCACACTCGAGCATCCAGATGGAACGAAAGAGGTTTTTGTCGCAAACGACCTACGCGATTTGGCGCTTCAATCCCGCTCAGCGGCCGCGATCTATCGTAAGCTATTGAAACCAACATCGACTGCCGGCAACAACACAGGAATTGCCGCCAGTCCGGGAAATAGCATGCCGCTTGACGCCCGCGTTCTGCTGCGGCAACAACTTCAGTCCATGAAAGACGAACAAGGTTCCCAAGGTGCGGCGTTCGATCTTTTGCTCAATGAATTAGACGCACTTGGAAGATAACGCTACGCATTATCTCAATGCCCCTCGTGGCCTTCCGCGAATACAGATTGCGCAAGGCCAAGGCCTGAGCTCGAATCGTGGGAGACAAGCTTCTCAGAAGAACAATGAGCTCGGCACCTATTCTTCACGATATAAGCCTAAAGCCAGCTTGCTCGCCCTGGCTTTAAATTCAGCCGTTAGGTCGACTCTGCAATAGAATTTCCATGCCGTACGTCGCGATCATAATCAGGACGTAGCAGGCAATAGCGGCTGCCAGTAAAACGCCAAACAATTTCTTCTTCGACCAAGAATCGAGGCGAAAGTACGCCAGTACGTTCGTCCGAAAGCAGTATCCCAACAGTGAGCCCAAAACTACCAGTGGCACGCCCGACTGCGTCAAATGAAATGAGACGAAGTTTCCCATACCTATGGAATTCAGCACGTTGAATCCTAACTGAATCACGATCGACAGCAAGCTTAGCCAGTAATAGATCGTCGCGATCCACCACGCCCAGGTGGCACCCCAAGCCATTCCGACGCCAGAACAGATAAACAGGACGGCGAGAGTCGTCACCCAAGCCATCGCTAGTACGGGACGGATCGCGATACCATTGATCGTGGTATCGTGAACCGTTTCGGCAAACAGAAAACTGAAGCCCAGCAGGAAAAGAAAACCGCCAAGCGAATGCAAAACTGCCAGGATGGTAATTCCCAGCGGACGCTTGGCCGGAACGGACGAAGCTTGATCGGCATCTACTGCGGCGGCTGTGGTAGTCGGCGACTCGAAGGGATTCTCTGACATCGCCACCGTTTTCTTTGGCGGGTTTTATTGGCTGCGCGCTGGAGATATAGCAGCGGGCTTGGTCGGGTATACGGGCTAAACGTTGCTCATGATCAACAATTGCAAGCTCATCCCAATTCCGAACAGCACCACGAACAACAGAAACGTGATCCCGCACAGGATGCCAAACAGCTTTCCTTTCGATTGGTTGTGGAGCGCGAAGAAGGTGAGCACGTTGTCTTTAAACAGGTACGAGACAATCAGCCCGGCGATGACGGCTCGGACGCCATACTTGGTATAGACTTCTCCCGGGGCGCCTCCCGGGATCTGGCCGAGGGTCGACATGCCGATAATAAACATCAGAAAGAGTCCGTTCCAAAGTGCGCTCAGTGAGTAGCCAACGCCTACCAACCACCAACCCCAGATCTTGCCCATCCACAGGCCGACCGCGCTGACCAGGATTAGTCCCCCTATCCCAATCATGAAACCACCGATGGCGATTATGGGAACCCCGAGAACAGAAGCTGCGGCTTGGTTTGCCGCGATCGTAGCAAACATCAAGACGCCAACCCCGGCGACGACGATTGCGGTGATGACCACGAACACCACGAGGATCACCAGCCCGATCGGTCGCTTCACGGGCCCACTGCTCGGCTCTCTAACGTAATCCGTCGTATCAAGTATGGGAGAATCGTACGGGTTATCAGTCACAATCAGTACTCACTATCGCTAATTGAAAACGCCCTTGGTCCATGATCTCTATTCGCCGACATTGACTACTAGAGCCGCAAAAACGATCTGCACGATCAGGAAGTGGGCAGCATACAGCCCTAGTGTAATCCCTGCGAGAACGCCAAATAGCTTTCCCTTCGACCAATTTTGCAAGCGAAAGTAAGCGAGCACGTTGTCTTGGAAAAGATACAGCACGATCAGCCCTGCAATGAATGCTCGCGTGCCGTTTTTGATGTACGAACTTGATAGAGCTTCGGCTTGTGGATTCATGACGGTGACAATCATCATCCCTGCCACATTCAATACGACGCTGAATGCATAACCAGTGGTCCCCAGCCACCAACCCCATGTTGCACCGATCCACATTCCAATTGCTGCGGCGAGGATGAGACCGGCCAAAATGAAAACGATTCCGCTGGTAAGAAAAATCACCCAACTCAGTGTTTCGCCTAGCCCTTCCAACTCGCGGACCTGAGAAGGTACTGACAGAATATTTACACAGATGAAGATGCAAAGCAGCACGGTAATCCCCAACAGCACCACGAGAATAGAAACCCCAATCGGTCGCTTCACAGGCCCACTGTTCGACTGCTTAACGTAGGCCGTGGTATCAAGATTTGGAGAGTCGTACGGATTATCGGTCACAGGCTGGCACCAAGTAAGGAACATCGAAAACAGAATTCACCATTGAATAGCGCCGCAGGCAGCGTTCTCGGAATTCACAGTTTATCGATCGCCATTACCGAACGCCACTCAATTGACGTCAACCTTGACGGCCCGCAGGTAAGGAAGACAAAAGAGTCCGAGTAGCAGCGTCTGCCCGGCAAGAATGATCCAGTCAATTTGCCAACGCTTGGCCACCAAACGATGCGTTCCTGAGTGAATAATATGGTTCGATGGAATGGGCTCTTCCGAGAAGATCGCACCGAGCCACTGGTAACTTGGAATCGATCCGTAGTGGCTCCGGTCGCGCGCAGAAATCAGCGGATTAAAAGGTTCCGCCGGCTGCCACGCGCCCACCTCGGCCAGTGGTGGAAAGAGAAACATCACGGCTAATACAGCAACAAAGAATTTCGCCGTCTGCTTCTTAACCGTTTCCGGATCTTTGTGCGTGCGGTGACGAAATCCAAAGAAGCACCACACAACGATCCAAAACATCGTCAGCATGGCAATCAGCATAAGAGCAAACAGAAACAGAATGCCCGCGCCAACGGGCGCGATCATCGCGAGACTGGCCATGAAATCGGCTCGTGGAAGATCGGTGGAAGCGGAATCAATCTTATCTCAATTACCGCGATCGTAGCCGTCAGGCAACCGACTGTTCGCAGAAGACGCGAAGTCGATGGTGTGATCAACCAGCCAGCAGACTTCGCAGGCTGTCGATTACCGCACGCGGATCACGGGCCTGGTTCACGCAGCCAGAAACGGCCACGCGGTGAATCCCGGCGGCGGTGACTTGGGCCGCGTTGTCGGCAGTGATACCGCCGATCGCGAACGCCGGCAAGGTGATCTCTGCGGCGACTTCCCGTAAGAAGTCGAGGCCTGGGAAATGATCGAACGACTTGGTCCCGCTGGGGAACGTTGGGCCGACACCGATGTAGTCGGCTCCATCGCGGATCGCTTGCCGGGCTTGGTTGATGTCGTGCGTCGAGACGCCGACCAATTTGCCGGGTCCCAGCACCATACGGGCCTGAGCGACGGTAAGTTCCTCTTGACCGACGTGAACCCCATCGGCGGAAACAATGCGGGCGATGTCGGGACGATCGTTGACAATAAACTTCGTACCGGTGCCAACCGTTTGTTGACGAAGACATTGCGCTCGGGCGACCAAGGTGCGGTCGTCCAAGTTTTTGTCGCGCAGTTGAATGACGTCCGCTTTCGCATGGAGAAGTTTGGTGACCAGTGATTCAAAAACCGGCTGACTGGCCTGGCCATCGATTAAGACGTAAATCGCAACATCCGCAAACGTGTTGCTAGCGGCGATCGTCGTCATGACCATCTTTTCAAGCGAATACGACTGGTAACGCGCCTGTTCGAACGCCGTGGCAGCCGCAGAATCGATCAACTTGGCGTGTTCCTCCAAGCTTCGCAGCGCTTGCTGCAGGCGTTTAAAATTGGCGGTAAGCAAGTCGTGCCAGTTGCTGCGTGCTTGTTCCAGCTTTCCTTGCAAGGTGGTTCCGACATCGCCGAAGGTGTCGCGAGATTGGATGGAAGTCAGTCGATCCAATTTTTTTAGCGTACTGTCCAGTTGGTGACGAAGCGATTTCAGCTCGGTGGTCAGGTACTTGTCGTTTTGCCCATAGCGGACGAAATCTTCAATCACACGCAGCCCTTCGCTAGCTCGGTTCGAGGCCGCGTCGAGCGTTCGCCAGAGCGAAATGTCCATCGCCGGCGGGAAGCCGTGCTGGTCAGGATTATGCGGATCAGTCATATCGATTTCGATGATCGGGATTGTTCACGTTGCCGCGAACCTGTCGATTGGGCGGAGTTTTAGGGGCCAAGTGGCGGGGACAACTCGTGGAATTACCGGTTGGTAACGATTGCCGCACGACCTCAGTTTATCTAAGTGAAAGCCGCCTGCCGACTTACCTTGCTCCTCCTGGAATCGGAAGTTACAATTCCCCGGCGTTTCCTAGCGGGAGGTGCGTAACTGCACAGTCACTTTCCGCACATTTCAGGAATAGTAAGGATGCTATCAACGCCATGGATTACGTGCCTGTGGCCGGGGCTCAGCGAGCTTTGGTTGCGGGGACGCTGGACAGGACTGGTTTGGGCTCTAGGATTCACGTTGCTGCTGAACGCGGCGCTTGTTTCTAAAGGGGTTTGGCCAGAGCTAGGAAACGTCTGGATCCGTAGCGGACTCTGGTATTTAGTTCTCGGCTTCTGGCTGGTTAACAGCGTATGGATGGGTGCTCGGCTCGCTTCGGGGAGTTGGGATGCCGTCGACGCCACGATTGACCAACTTTTCCAAACTGCCCAGACCTCCTATTTAAAAGGTCAGTGGTATCAGGCCGAGGCCGTTTTACTACGGCTATTACGGCGCGAGCCTGACGACGCCGAGGCGCTCCTATTATTAGCAACGCTGAAGCGACATACGAAGCAATTTGAAGAAGCGCGAGAGATCCTCGACCGACTCGAGCGTCTCGATGCCAGCAGACGCTGGTGGTTTGAGATCCACCGTGAGAAGCAGCTTCTTTCTGAAAGAGAAGAAGGGGAAACGGAGGCCCAAGCTGACGCATCAAACACTTCAGCACAAAACTTGGGTGAACAAAACGCGGAGAGAGGCAGACCCAGCCTACCGGAAGCCGCGTAATTGTGAGACAACATAGAGTTGGGTAGACAGTAGCTGAGGCAGTCGCCAACTCGATATGAGGACGGATGACCATGTACGAACGATTTACTGATCGTGCTCGGAAGGTGATGCAGCTGGCCAATCAAGAGGCCCAGCGGTTCAACCACGAATACATCGGAACCGAGCACATCCTTCTGGGACTCATCAAAGAAGGAAGCGGTGTCGCTGCCAACGTATTGAAAACGTTGGAAGTCGACCTGCGAAAGATTCGACTGGAAGTGGAGAAGCTCGTCCAATCGGGTCCCGACATGGTGACCATGGGCAAGCTGCCACAAACTCCGCGGGCCAAGAAGGTCATCGAATACTCGATGGAAGAGGCCCGGAATCTAAACCATAACTACGTCGGTACCGAGCACATCCTGCTGGGTCTCTTGCGCGAGCAAGAAGGCGTTGCCGCTCAAGTGTTGATGAACTTGGGTTTGAAGCTGGAAGATGTCCGCGAAGAAGTGCTGAACCTGTTGGGTCACGGCATGGAAGGGGACAGCAGCCGCGAAGGGCGTGGCGAACCGGGCGGTGTTTCCGACCCAGGTGGCAGCCCCGGCAAAGGCAGCAAGAGCAAGACCCCTGCCCTGGACAGCTTCGGTCGCGACCTGACCGAGTTGGCCAAGCAAGGCAAGCTCGACCCAGTGATCGGCCGCCAACGCGAGATCGAACGAGCGATTCAAGTCCTCTGCCGTCGTACCAAGAACAACCCGGTTCTGCTGGGTGAAGCGGGTGTCGGTAAGACCGCCATCGTCGAAGGTTTCGCGCAACGCGTGATCGACGGCGACGTGCCGGAACTGTTGGCCGAAAAGCGAATCGTGGTGCTCGACTTGGCGATGATGGTCGCCGGTACCAAGTACCGCGGTCAGTTTGAAGAACGAATCAAAGCCGTGATGAACGAAGTTCGTCGGGCAAAGAACACGATTCTGTTCATCGACGAATTGCACACCCTGGTCGGTGCCGGTGGTGCGGAAGGTGCCATCGACGCGGCGAACGTCCTGAAGCCAGCTTTGGCTCGTGGCGAAATCCAGTGCATCGGTGCGACCACCCTCGACGAGTACCGCAAGTACATCGAGAAAGACAGCGCCCTGGCTCGTCGTTTCCAGGAAATCCAAGTCGACCCAGCCTCGAAGGACGAAACCGTCGAGATCCTCAAGGGTCTGCGAGATCGGTACGAAGAGCACCATAACGTGCAAATCACCGACGACGCCATCGTCGCCGCGGCCGAATACTCGGATCGTTACATCACCGGACGCTGCCTGCCAGACAAGGCGATCGACGTGATCGACGAAGCAGGTGCTCGCGTGCGGCTTCGCGTGATGACCCGTCCGCCAGATCTGAAAGAGATCGACGAAGAAGTCGAAACCTTGAATCGTAAGAAGGAACAAGCGGTCGCCGACCAAGACTTTGAAAAGGCGGCTTCCTTGCGCGATCAGGCCGACAAGCTGAAGAAAAAGAAGGAAGACATCGTCAAGGAATGGCAGGCCAAGAGCCGCCAGAAAGATGGCGTGGTCGACGAAGAAGTGATTGCCGAAGTGGTCAGTAAGATGACCGGCATTCCGCTGACACGTATGAGCACCGAAGACAGCATGCGTCTGATGCAGATGGAAGATGTTCTGCATAAGAAGGTCATCAGCCAGGACGACGCCATCAAGGCGATCTCGAAGGCTGTTCGCCGTAGCCGCAGCGGTTTGAAAGATCCCAAGCGTCCGACCGGTACGTTTGTCTTCGCCGGTCCAACCGGTGTGGGTAAAACGTTGCTGGCCAAGGCCTTGGCGGAATTCATGTTCGGTGACGCCGACGCCCTGATTCAAATCGACATGTCCGAGTACATGGAGAAGCACAACGTCAGCCGTCTGATTGGTGCCCCTCCGGGATACGTTGGTTACGAAGAAGGTGGTCAGCTGACCGAGAAGATTCGTCGGCGTCCTTACGCGGTCGTCCTGTTGGACGAAATCGAAAAGGCCCACCCCGACGTCTTCAACATGCTTTTGCAAGTGATGGAAGAAGGCCGCCTGACTGATAGCTTCGGTCGCAACGTCGACTTCCGGAACGTGATCTTGATCATGACCACCAATGCTGGTGCCGGTGCGATCAAGAACGAATCGGCCTTCGGCTTCCAAGCCCCCGATGAAGGTGCCGAGTACGAAAGCATGAAGGTCCGCGTCGAAGAAGAAATCGGCAAGGTCTTCCGTCCCGAGTTCATCAACCGTTTGGACCAGGTCATCATCTTCCATCACCTGACGAAGGAAGACTTGAAGCAGGTCATCGACCTGGAACTGGCCAAGGTTCGTGAACGCCTGGAAGAACGGGGTTACAACCTGGTTCTGACCGATGCTGCCAAGGACTTGATCATCCGCCGCAGCAACCAGTCGGACAAGGGCCAAGATTTCGGTGCTCGTCCGCTACGTCGTGCGATTGAAAACTCGATCGAAGATCCGCTGTCCGAAGAACTGCTCAAGGGCGAGTTCCAAGGCATGGACACCATCACGGTTGATGCAATCTTCAACGACGAAGGCAAGGCCGTCCGCTTGGACTTCAAAGGTTCGCTGCAAGAGCCAGCCGACACCGAAGAAGCCGTCGGCGCCGGTTCCGGTGGCGAAGGTGGCGAATCAGGCGGCGATGAAGCGTAACACTTCGCTGACCTAACTTAAGCTAAATAACAAAAGCCCCGCTTCGGATCGAAGCGGGGCTTTTTTCGTTGGCAAGCATGCGAGAGGAAGAGAATTGTGCGTTCCAGTCCTGACAGCGTTTGTTCCCCAGCTTTGATGGCATTCCCGACTTGGCAACACTATATGCCGCCGGCTTGTCTTCGCTAAGTGGGCTACGCAGTCCACGATCTTCTAATGCAATTGATCGATAACTTTTCTTGCTTCCTTGGACACCACTTTATCGCGATGGTTCGCCAGATGATGCAGTATTTCCTCTGCCTCTCGAGATTGAAAATACGCGAGCGCCTCAACAATGTTGACGGTTGGATTTGGAGTTGCCTTCTGGTCTATCCAAAAAGCCGGTAACATTTCCCACGCCCTTGCAGGGGCCCATCGCGCGATGACTGGCAGCATTTGGCTCGCAAGGTAAAGTTTCCCAGCGTCTTTTGACCTTTTGCATGCACTCTCAACATTGTTAGCCAGTTCGGGAAAATCAACACGAAGAAGAGCGTACTTCAGCTTTGACTCAAAGTCACATTCACCGTAAAGAGCGAGAATCTTTTGGTACAACCGGACCTGATCACGGTCTCTTCGACCACAGTCACCAAACAAATAGACCGCGTGTGCAATGCAGTCAAACACATTGTTATAACCATATATCCTATGTGGATCACATACGCCCTGCTTATCTATTCGCGTGTCTACAAGACACTCAAGTGCGTCAAACCCCTTGTCGTCACCCCATGCCGCTAAAACAATTGCAGCCTTATAACTGATTTCAAGATTGCTGCACCCTAATGCCGCATGTAGTACATCAATTCGCTCAGGAACCGGGCTCTCCATCAATTGGACTTCGTCAAGCCCAACAAGCTGGCCGTCATCATCGGCGTACAACGCTGCGAATATCTGTTCTTCTCCTGGACTCGACATTTCTTAATCTAATTTCTCGTTCCAGCCTGATAGTAGGGACAAGTAATGGTGCTATTCAGTCCTGACACCTTAAATTCCGATATCGCTGGGATTAGCATACAAGTGCACAGCGGGATACTTGTCGTTAAAATCGGCCGAAATACGGTAGCCCGTAAGCCACAACTCGAGTAGTGGTGCAAAGGGGTTCGGTAGTTCCCTAAATCGCTTAAACTGATACCGATCAACTGGCCAAACATCCTCTGTAACAGAAAGGTCAAGTCGCTGTGCAACGCGCCAACCTTCCCAGGCGGCTAACGCTCGATGTACAAGCAGTGGCATGCGTTCGCTTGGCATACCTATTCGATAATCCTTGATATCAATACCAGCCGAATCCAGACACAAGGTAAGAGTCATCCCTATTGCGAAGAATGACTGTCCAAGACCTGTTGTTTCAAAGGGATATGATTTGCGAAAGGCGTTTTCAGTGAGATACCAGACAACGCCGCCACTAAAAATCGCTTGGAATGGAGCTAGTCGCTTAGCGAACTCACAAGCAGCCGACTCTGCATGAAGTATGCCATCTTCGTCGGCTGCGATTGCAATTACCATTGCCAGAGATGTCGGTCTCACGGCTGGGCTGGGGCGGTCACTTGGCTGAATGCAAATGCCTGGTTCGTGGGGCCCAAAACGACGATGCGAACTCGAAAACAAATCCGGCCCTACAATTCCCGATTCAACTACTTTTTGACATGCTAATTCTGGATCATCGGAAGCGCGTATCACGGTAAGCACTTCCTGAAGTTTCGGCCGAAGCGGGCGGTCAAACCGTTCCCGAATTAAACAGTCGAGCGTCACGATTGAAACGCCAACGTCATCACAAAACATCTGCCGGCCTGACTTGATGAGTGACCAATGCACTAGGACTCTTTTCGATTCTAGTATCCGCAGCGTTCGACTAATCGAGGCAAGATAACGTGCCAGGATTCTTTTCGTTTCCCTGATGACTGGTAAAGAAATCTTCTTTGGTCATCGCCCTTCTTCAAATGATCTTGCCTGATCACGATTGTAATCGACCATAGCCAAAAAGAACTCATCGAAATCAGGGTAGCTGTCGATCAATTGCCCTGCTAACCAAAAGACTTCGCCCGGCTTGCTAGAGTTCTGCCGGCCAATAGCAATCACGTCGATATCGTCTTGGGATACGCCGATTGGCATTACCTCATTGAGAGACAATCCACAAAGCGGACGTAGATCTTCCAACGATTCAAGCAATTCGTTCGCTTTTCGGAGCTTTTCGCCACAAGTCAAGTCGATTGTGCCAAATATGTCCGTTGCATGAAGTATCCCCTGCCATCCATTAGCGAAACTAAGGAAAGCTCGATATCCCGCGGCAATTCGTTCGCCAAGTGACTCTTCAGCAACTTTTATTTCCAGTTCGGTCGCTGCTACTTCTGGGAAATGAAACGACCATAAGCCTTCCGTGTCGAGCTCAGCAACCCGTTGTTTTACCAAGAAGGCAATACTAATTTCCTTTCTCCAGTCGACGATCATTTCTAAAAATCACCTTGATAAATAAAACGCTTCGGTTGGTATCCAATCGGGTAGTTCTGGAGGAAACAGTGTCAGAACTCTTTTCGATTCTAGTATCCGCAGTGTTCGACTAATCGAGCTCAACCCATTAGCTTCGCTCGCGCACGCTAACCTGCCCACTGCCAGTTTCTGCCAGGCGGTCCAGCAGTGCGGCTCGGCCGTTCTCCATGGCCCATTGCATCTCTTCGTTGGTGATCACGGTGGCGACCAGCAGTTCCATTTTGCCGCCAGGAAGTTGCATTCCTTCCGGCAGGGGCGGCTTGGCTTTGGCGATCAGTAGATTGGCTTCGTCGCCACAGCCGACTTGGATTCCTTCGACCGTCAGCCCGTCGAACTCTTCCACGCGGCCGAGGATGCCGGCGTCGTTTAACAGTTCCGCGCCGACCGCCCACTGCAACACCCACAGCGGCCACTCGGCGTTTTCGCGTGCTACGATCAGTAGTTCGTAACCATACCCGGCGGCTCCTTCGGGCGTTTCGGCTGGCTCTTTCGGACCGAGGCTGGTCGTGGTTTGGGTTGGCCTCCCCTGCTCGTCACAGGCTTCATCGCACTCGATCAGCGTGGTCGTGGCGGGCATGTCAGGATTGGTCAGGCCGAAGGTCGTGTAGACGTACGTTCCTTCCCCCAGCTTGGTCGCCGGAATCACGTACAGTCCGCCCCCAGGCCACACGCCGAACAGGTGCCCCAGCTTCAAGATATCATCCGGCAGCGGACCGAAGTGCTGCTCGTAAAACTTGGCCCGCGCGTCGTACACTTCCTGCCAATACCGGTCGTCCGCCTCTTGCTGCGGATCGCTGGGGCTGCCGGAAGAGGTGAAGAACGATTTGATTATCGCAAGTAAGTTCATCGATATCAGGCAGGTAAGAAGTCAGACAAGAGAAAGCCGATGCGGACACGAGCGATTCATTATACGGCATCTGCCTGAATGATGCCGACGACCACCAAAGCAAGAAGACACCAACAAGGGGTGGCTTCCTGCAAGCTCGTGTTTCAATCGGTTGGTTACGATTAGAAGTCGATCTTGCCACGCAGACCCAAGACGACCGCCGTGTCGTTCGCAATGATGCCTGGCTGAATCACCTGAACGTCGGTCGTTAGGTGGAACCAGGGCGAGATGGCGGCGTTGTAATAGATTTCGCCACCTTGCAAATCTTGCAGCGGGGTCAGAATGCTGACCGTGTCCTGGAAATCGGAATTCAGTGCGTTGCGGAAGTAACCGATACCAGCTCGGTCGTCCGGGCGACAGGCAAACGGGCCGAACTTTTCGATCGAGATGCTGGTGGTCCATTGGAATGGGCTGTTGTCGACGTCAGAGAAACCGACGTAGCCGAAGACGCTGGTGTGTCGCTTGCTGTTGCATGGATCGGACCATAGCTGCTGCTGCCCCAGGTAGCCAGCCACCCAGGTACCTTGCTTACGAGCCGGAGCGACCCCAGCGCCAGGAACGACAATCCAGCCTGAGGTATCGTACGAGGTGTATTCCCCGGTTGCGTAAACACCAACAAGCGTATGCGAGCCTGGTTTGCCCCAGAAATCGGTGTACTTACGAGCAGCGCCGACAATCGTCACGCCGTTCGGAAAGTCCATGCCAACCGTCGTCGGGCTGTTCTGGCTTTCAAAGACAAGCAGCGCCGCTTCTACGCCTCGGTCGCCTGCTTTGATGATCCCTGCCCCGTTGGTGACCAGTGGCAAGCTGGGGACCACATTCATAGGCAGCATCATCGACATATTCATGAAACCATCGACGCCGCGACCGTACTCAGGATAAAAGGTTTGCCACAGGTCGAGCATGTTGATGCGACCACCAGTCAGTAGAAACCCACCGCCGATTGCTTGCGTGTACTGCAGGCTGGTCATTGCATAAGTGGGATCACCGATCTTTGGCAATAACATCGCGGTATTCACCGGCGAAAGCCCTGTCGCATCGAGAATGGCATTCTGACCGAACTGCCAATCCGCTGCGTGAATCTGAAGCTGACCACCTTCCCACAGTCCCATCTTGCCCGTATCGACGTTAAGGTACAGATCGAACTTATCGCCGTAGCGGAAGACTTCGCGATTACCGCCACTGGACGGGCCTTGATAGAACTGCGTGAGCGAACCTTGGACGGTGATCCCGCATTCAGCCAAGCCACTGCGATGCCCATACCAATCGCCCGTCAGCTGACTTCGATTCCACAGGCAATTATGCGAAGAGGCCATGCCACAACAATCGCCGCACGACGGAGCGAAGTCGCCACAGGAAGTTCCGCACGAGACATCGCTGGCGATGCCGTCGTAGTACGAAACGTTTTGCACCTGAGAAGCGTCGTCGAAGATCGATTCTGGAAACTTGCCTGGCTGCTGCGCGGCGGCGGTGGTTACCATCCAGCCTGACAGGGAAGCGAGCATCAAGTACTTGGCAAACGTCCTACGCATGATGCCTCCAATGCATCAAAAAGAACCGAAATCCGGGGCACTGATCCGGAGAGAATCAGTAATCGTATCGACGCGCGATCGAGCGGCGCTGAATGAAGCGATGCCGAATTCCCCGTGGAAAACCCCAGCATTGTGGGGCAATCGATACAACCGATAGATGACGAGCGGGGTGCTAGCATATCGGATCGACGGGACATGATATGCCCGGCAAGAAGCCGCTGTACCGCCTACCGTGAACGCGCAACTTGGGCTTGCATCCGAATGCGAACGGGCTTGAAGCCTTGTCCCTGAAAGAACTGCCTCGCTTCCGCGTTGAAAACGCCGACGTCCAGTTCCAGCGAATCGACTGCTTCACGCTCGGCGAGCTGTTTTAGATCGACCAGCAACTTGCAGCCGATGCCCTGGCCACGAAAAGCGGGATCGACAACCACTTCGTTGACGTACCAGAGCTTTCTCGAATGAAGTATCATCGACTCGGGCAGGCTCCGTATTACAGCACAGTAGTACCCGAGCGGCAGATTCGTATCCGCTTCAGCGACGCGGACGATTGTGTCTGGCTCGCGCAGTCGCTGCTGCAACAGCTGGCCGGCTTCGTCATGCGAAATGGGCCGGTAAACTTCCGGATGGGCATCGACATGCAGCTGATGAACCAGCAACAGCAGACGGGCCAGCGAAGCCAGATCGGACGGCTGGGCATCACGCATCGTTATCTCGGACATGCGTTCGGTATCTCACTGAAAGGTTAACAAAAAAGGCCCACATCCAATGGACGCGGGCCTTCTTCTTAAAGTTCGCAGAGCGTGCGTCAAACATGACAACGCCCATGATTTCCGTTACGGCAGTTCAACCGTTTTCAACACAGTTGGCTGGCCTTCGGCCTTGGTGATGATCACGGCGGTGGTGTCATTCAACTTGTCGAGCTGAACGACTCCTTTCCAATCGTCGATCGATTCGTACTTTTGACCAGCCACGCCGCCGCCACGGACGGGCTCGGTAAGACCGTCGTTACGTTCGATGTCGTCGGTGCTGACCTTCATCACGCCGCGGGCACTGTTGGCCATCAGCAGGAACTTGTCGCCATCCTTCTCGTACACAATCATGTCGAGCGGCTGATTGCGGTTGCCCAACTCGGCGACGGTGGTACCGCGGTAGGTCGACGTTGCTTTGGCGACTTCACCCAGCGGGAACTTTACCAGCGGTGTGCAGGTAAACCCAGCAAGCAAATGTGGCTTGCCATCGATGGTGAACGGCACGAAGACGCGTGCCACGGCGCTGTCTTCATAGCGACCATGAGCAGCATGATAGATTTCGATCGATGTGGCGGAACCTTCTTCCTGGAAAGGATAAGGAATCGCATGCACGCCAGCCGACGCTTCGCCAGTGGTACGACCAGTGACGATCACCTGGTTATCGACGTAAGCCAAGTCGGTGATCGATTCGTTGCGAGGATTGCCACGACGACGACCTTCGCCGACGACTTTGTCTTCTGGGGCGTTGGTCAGTTGCGCCGAAGCACGCGAGACTTTATCGAGCGCGACAGGGGTCAGCTTGTCGCCGTCGACTCGCATGATCTTCCCTTCGCCCCCTTCGTTGACCGAAAGGTAGATCGCGCCAGTGTCTGGACTGACGGCCAGGTCAGCGACCTGCAGATCGTCCGGCAGGGTCATTTCAATTTTGGTCGGAGCGGCAGCCGTTTCTTTGCCGAGCTGAATCGCGTAAACCATCGCGGCTTTCGGATCGCCAACGATCAGGGTGTTATCCGGGGCGAAAGCCAAAGGACCGGCCGACTTCAACTTCACATCACCCATCGAAAAGCCAGGCAAATCGATGGCGTAAACCGAACTCGCACACAACAGCAGCGCAAAGCTGGCCGCAGCAACCAACGACGAACGTCGCATGAGGTATCTCCTCGTGTTACAGACAGGGGGAACGGACAAATCCAAAATCCGCGCACTGTCTAGTTGAACGATTCCGCCAGCGCGATGCAAGGAGATTCAGGGGAGGTTTTCGGCCCAGAGGAAAGGAAGGAAGTTCTCATGACGGCTTCCACAGATGGGCACGGATAAGATCGGAAGGAATTGATGAAGACGTTCACAAACTTCGCGTTAGCCATAAAAGAGGACAATATCGAGCCCTTTTTTTACGGCATAAGCTAGGACGCCCAGGACCTTTGCTTCATCCTCGGGCAATTCCCCGTCGCTCTGCTCGATCCATTCCTTTTCGATTTGACACGCCGAAGCCGGCAATTCCTGACGTCCAATCCAACCAACGTTGGGAAAACCGGCCTCGTCCGGCAAATCGACCGGCGGCCCGTTTAGAAAGCGATTGATCGTTCGTTTCTGTTGCGGCAGAAGGTAGGTCGACCACTCCTTCTTGGCGAGATAGCGACACAACTCTTCCAGCGCGTAGGCATGTTGGCTGAAGTCACCCGACAAGGCCGCTTTGCCAGCGAGAAGATGATTCAACGCATCTCGCAACAAAACTCGATTCGAACCTGGCTCAAAGTCGTCATCATCGTCGAATTCGTCTGGGTGCGACTTGATGATAGCCGCCTGCAATTTCGCGTCCCCGCGACCAACCTCTTGCTTCACTGCGTTCAGATCGACGGCGTAGGCATTCAGGAGGTACGCCATATCACCACTCCGCGGATATATCCACGGTTCTCATCGGTGCCCATCCGTGGAATCCGTGGTTAAGATTTCTTCCCCATCCGAAGCGAAACGTTGTGTGGACGGCTACTCTTCCGACTCGCTCGAGAACGTTCCGACCAGTTCCCCTTGGGTGACCGTGAACGAGAGGTTGGCGTCTTTGAAGCTGGCGGCGGGGACCAGTTGTTCATCGACTTGTTCCAGCAGCTCGCGAATGCCAGCTTCGTTATCGACTTTTTCGGCCACAAGAAATAAGTTGCCGACCACGGTGTTATCCGCCAGGAAGTGGAGATCGATCATCCCCAGCTCTTCGTCGGAGTTGTCGTGCAGCAGGAAGCGTTCCGAACTGGAGGTACGAAAGATGCGAATGAACTTTGCCTTCATCGAGAGGTGCCTTTTACCAGAACGATTCTTTTTTCTTCAGTTTTTTGGTCGGTTTCTTCTTCGGCTTTTCATCTTCCGCCTCGTCCTCGCCGCCGAACCACTCGTTCCAGAGGCCTGAGAGAGACTTGGTTGATTTGTAATAGCGTGCCCCGGTGCCTGGCACGCTGGCCGAGACATACTTGCGGCCGTTAGCGCTCATGCCGGCTCGCAGCCCTTTCACGCCAAACGAGAATCCAATGCCCGACTTGCTGAGGTTCACCCGTAATGGGCCGAACGTATACGATTTGCGAAATGAAAATCCCATGTCGAGCTACTCCCAAACAGCTGGCTGCCTGGAATTGGGCCGCCGAGCCTCAGCATAGCCCGATCGAGGGCCGCTGCCAACAACTTGACGTTCGTCTCGTTTAGCAGCCTGTTGAATTTCTCAGATCGGCTTGTCAGTTTTGACTCTTTCGGGCAAAGTCTATAATCCTGAAGACACCGCATGCCAACGTCGAAGTACACACCTCCCCCGCCACAAAGGATTTGGTCGATGCATCGTAACTTTGCCACCTTTCTTGCCGTTGTCCCATTGCTGCTGATCGCAGCCACGTCGCAAGCGGACGACTGGACTCGCTTCCGTGGCCCCAGCCAAGCCGGCGTCGCCCAGGTCGAACACGTGCCAACCGAGTGGGACGACGAAAAGAACATCGTCTGGAAGACCGACATGCCCGGTCCAGGCGCTTCGAGTCCGATTGTCTTCGGCGATCGAATTTATTTGACCTGCTATACCGGCTATGGTCTTAGTGAAGAAAAACCTGGCGACAAGAAAGACTTGAAGCGCAACTTGGTCTGCATCGATCGCAAGAGCGGCGAGATCATCTGGAATGAAGCGTTGCCAGCCAACGTCGAGCACGAAAGTGACTTCGCCGGCTTCGTGGCCCTGCACGGGTTTGCCTCGAGTACGCCGATCGTCGACGAGACAGGCGTTTACGTTTATTACGGAACCACCGGCGCCGCCGCGTACGACCTGGACGGTAAGCATCGCTGGACCGTGAACCTCGGCGACAAGATCCACGCGTTCGGCACGGCGAATTCGCCGGTGCTGTTCAAGGACCTGGTGATCTTAAACGCGGGCGTCGAAGGCAACGCGATCGTCGCCCTCAATAAGAAGACCGGTAAAGAGGCTTGGCGCTATGAAGGGGTGAATCGTTCGTGGAACACACCCATCTTGATTGAAGCCGCTGGCCATCCCGAGTTGATCTACAGCGAACAAGGCTTCGTCCGGGCCCTCGATCCAGCTACCGGTAAGGAACTGTGGCACTGCACAGGAATCGACGATTACATTTGCCCGAGCGTGATTCCAGTCGGCGACCTGGTCGTGGCGATCGGTGCTCGGAAGAACTCGGCCATCGCCATCAAGCCGGGCGGGAGCGGCGACGTGACCGAAACGAACGTCGTGTGGGAACTCGATAAGGGCTCGAATGTTTCTTCGCCGACCTACCACGAAGGCTACCTGTACTGGGCTAGTGAAAGCAAGGGCGTCGCTTACTGTGCCGATGCCAAGACGGGCGAGTTGATCTATCAAGAGCGTATGGAACCCCGCCCTGGCCTGATCTACGCCTCACCAGTGGTCGCCAACGGCAACTTGTATTACGTCACCCGCGAAGAAGGAACCTACGTCCTGGAAGCAGCCCCAACGTACGACCTGATCGCAATCAACAAGTTCGAGTTCGACGACTCCATCGCCAACGGCAGCCCGGCCGTGGTGGATGACAAGATCTACCTGCGAACGAACAAGGCATTGTACTGCATTGGCAAGTAGGCGCTTGCTAATAACTTGAACCACAAGAGCCAACGACGGGCGAAAGACAGCTGGTCGTTGGTTTTACTCTGCAATTGAAATGAAACGTTGACATTTGAATCGTTAAACGGCCGTTAGATAAGGACGATAAGTTCCCCGATGCTGCAGTTCTCAAAGGGAGAAAAGGAATTCATTCTGCGTTATCTGACTTCCTCAGACGTCGATAAGTATTTAATCTTTTTTAATGATCTGAGCGAAGAATCGATTCGCTGTCGTTTTGGCTATCTCATATCCCGATTATCCGAGTCCGACGCTGAAGAACGGATTTGCGGAAACACCGATGTCGATAAGGCCATCGCCATCTTCGACGAGCGGCAAAATAGAATTCTTGCCATTGGCCGAGTCTACCTGGATCCGAAGACGAACTCAGCGGAAATTGCATTCGTCGTTTCCGAGTCAATGCGCCGGATGGGGCTTGGGCGATTCCTTCTCCTCCAATTAATACAAATCGCTGAGGAAGAAAAGTGTTTATCCATTTCGGCGTTTATTGCCACCAGCAATGCACCCGTGATAGAGCTGTTGAAATCGGTTGGATTCATGATTGCCTCGCCCAATCCTGATAACGAATTGGAACTGATACTCGAACTTATCAGGGATCAAGCCTAACGTATCGAAGCGTATCAACAAGAACGCTATGTTCGGGCAACAGTAGATCTGTTGCATCTATCCTACCAAAGCACTGACCACTCTCGGCCTTTGAACAATCTCGCATATCCTGGGACTGTAGGCGACATTCCCTTTAAGCTGGAACGCACTGCCACTTTGTCCCGGCGACGATACTGCTGCGACATTAGGAAGTGAACCATATCGATGAAATACTTGCGGAAACACTGGCCTTTCCTCCTAAGTGCCGTTGTTCCAACTGCGATGCTTGCCATTTGGTTCGTTGCCGTCGATTGGTGTTGGTATGTCGATCGGTGTGATCGCTGCGGAACGACGATCGACGTTACTCAAATTCGTATCCTTACTTACCCGATTCACGAAGAGGAATTGCATCACGGAGAACGGTTAGCAGATCGATCTGCCCTTCCTGACGAGGATTGCCAACACCCAAACTTCTCGCGTTGGTTGAAGCAACGGTGGTTAGGTATGGTCTATTGCTGCTGTCCCTGTCATAACGGAACGACGGGACTGGCCATGATGCCGTTACGTAGGCTTAAGCAAGCGAAAACGCGTTCCAGCATGCCCGCGTATTGACGATAACATCTGCTTCGAGTTTGATTGCACTGGCGTGTAGGTGAAACTCCAGCACCGCCAATCATACCTTACCGATCTCCTTTTCGGCTCGCGCTGGTGAATCCCAAACCACTCCATCAAAAGTAGCGACAATGACTCGTAACACCCGCGGAACTCTCGTCACTGCAGTCGTTGTTGCAATCGCGTTTTCTGCGTGCGACGTGCACAATACTGCATGGACGAGTAAGCAATATCTAGAGCAAATTGCTTTTGCGGTTGATGCATATCGCAAAACCTATCGCACATTTCCGCCACTTGTGGTGAGCGACGCTAGTGGCAAGCCTTTTCATAGCTGGCGAGTGCTGGTCCTGCCGATGGTTCAGGCAAACAATTTTAGTGAGGAATATAATTTCGAAACCTCTTGGGATAGTGACGCCAATGCCGATTTACGCAACGCCACGCGGTGGAAGGAAGGGGACAAGTTTCCCAATCCTGCCGATGTGGGTGAGGTCTATTACGAGGCGCGGGGAGACGATTCTTTCGACACGCTGTTCGTGGCCCTAGCGAGTGCACCGCTAGAGGAAAGGCCGTATGGATTGGATCATCAAGTAGGACGTTATCTCCCTGCGGACCAACCATTCATCATTATTGAGATCAAGGATTCCGGAATCCACTGGATGGAACCACGCGACGTTGCCCTCGGTCCTGGCATCGTCCCAGAATGGAAATCACTAGAAGAGATCAAAGACCAGATCGTGCGTTCCGCCGAGATCGGCCAGGAGACGATCATTCGAGAACGGGAAGAGACGCTGAAATTCCTGGAGGCCAAATTTGGTAAGAATCGATAGGCAATATACCTAACATAGTCACGTAAACAGGCGAAAAAACGCCAGCGTTTTCCCACGCGCCCGGCTATGCAATGCGATTCTTACTTCTGGCCTTGCGCTGCTATCGCTTCCTCCCGTTTCCGCTCGTTTACGTACCAGTCGGAAATAATTACAAACAGATGGTGCTCGTCATACACATGGACGTGATAGCCGTGGGCCTGTACCCAAAAACGGTCTAAGGGATATTGTGACTCAACGAAGCCGTAATCCGCGCCTCGGACACTCTCGACAATCTGCACCTCCATGTCGTCGTTGAGAATAGGCAGTCTGACCATGTCGATGATTTCGCCTCGCTTGAACTTCGCAAAATAACCATCGACTTCCGAATAGCGAAAGCCCGCGTCAAGAACGCTCGGATGGACATCCTGGTTAAGCGTCATGTAGCAAGACGCCGCCGCCATGCCAACGGCGATCGAGGCGATCATCGTCTTGAGGCTGAACCGTGGTAAAGCCGCAGAATGCTCTGCCCAGGCTGCTCTGGCTTTCCGTTTCACGGATTTTTTACGGGCTTCCATCCAATGTCATCTCCTGTTCTACCTCGACGTACGATTGTTACATGTACTCGCCGACCGATCGCACGACTTCTGCCATGCCGAAGAAACTGGTCAGGTCCGTCATCGCCCACATGAGCATGACATACCGGGAGGTCTTTGTCAGATTGCCGACAATCGCTACGACGATCGCAGCGAAAAACAGCACACCCCACAAAGACCCCGGCAGCAAGACAATGAACCACTCGTACTGTGTCATCAGCACTTTTTGTGTTTCGCTTGGATTACCCCAATTTGGGCGTAGGGTTTCTAGAATGTGCGCACCCCACATCGCCAGGGGGAATTCCTGACACAGCAGGAGCATGATCGACATACCTGCGATGAATCCTGTCGCTGTTTCTAAGATGCTTGTTTTCTTCTTGACTGAATCCTCTGGTGAAGAAGCCAGCTGCACAGCCGGTGAGGATGGCGAGGTGAACGGGTCGTGTGAGTCAGAATGGGACATTGCCTGAGCAAATTGCTTCGTTTGTGGCGTGGATCATGATATTCAGCGGCCGCTTCGAGATTCTATTATGCACCGGCTGACGTTCGTGGGCCAAGAAGACGAAGCGTGGGGCCGCCCCGGAGACCATCATTCGTTAAGGGCTTCGTTGAATATCAGAATCGCCTGATCTCTTCCCGTCCCTACCGAAAACAACGATTTGGTAGCTTTTCCCCGCCGATTCCAGGGCCATAAACCCCGGGCGCTAGGTTTACCGGGGGGTTTTCGTCTGTTAACTTGGGCTCTTTGCTAGGCGTTTTTTCGCCAACGATAGCTTATCCACCAAGATTCTCCCCCCTGCTGCCAGGAAAACCTCATGGCCTACGACGTAACCCTCATCACCGGCGACGGTACTGGTCCTGAATTGGCGGAAGCCGCCCGTAAGTGCGTTGACGCGACCGGCGTTGCGATCAACTGGGATGTCCAAGAAGCGGGCATCGACGTGATGGAGCGAACCGGAACGCCGATCCCTGACTCGACGATCGACAGCGTCCGCAAGACGCGTTGTGCCTTGAAGGCTCCGATCACCACGCCCGTTGGTACCGGTTTCCGCAGCATCAACGTTTATCTACGTCAAGAGCTGGGCCTGTTTGCCTGTATTCGTCCTTGCAAGTACTACCCTGGCGTTCGCAGCTACTTCAGCGAAGTCGGCGTCGACATCGTCATCGTCCGTGAAAACACCGAAGACCTGTACGCCGGTGTTGAATTCGAGAAGGGCAAGCCGGAAACGGAAAAGCTGATCGAGTTCATCAACGGTCTGCCATCGGATCGTAAGATCAAGACTGGTGCGGAAGAGACGGGCGTTTCGATCAAGCCGATCAGTGTGAGCGGAACCGAACGCATCGTGCGTTGTGCGTTTGACTACGCCCAAAAGAACGGCCGCAAGAAGGTCACGGCGGTTCACAAAGCGAACATCATGAAGTACTCGGACGGCTTGTACCTGGCCACCGCCACGGAAGTCGCCAAGGACTACCCAGATATCGAGTTCGAAGAACGCATCGTCGACAACATGTGCATGCAGCTGGTCCAAAAGCCAGAACTGTACGACGTGATCGTGCTGCCAAACTTGTACGGCGATATCCTCAGCGACCTGGGTGCCGGTCTGGTCGGTGGCCTGGGTGTTGCCCCTGGTGCGAACATCGGTCCAGAAGGGGCCGTGTTTGAAGCGACCCACGGTTCGGCTCCGAAGTACAAGGGCCAGAACAAGGTCAACCCGACCGCTTTGATCCTGTCAGGCATGCTGATGCTGCAACACATGGGCGAAACGGACGCCGCGCAGCGTCTGGAACAAGCCGTGGCCGACGTCATCAAGGAAGGCAAGGACGTCACGTACGACCTGAAGCCACACCGCGACGATCCGACCGCCGTTGGCACGCAAGAGATGGCCGACGCCATTTGTGCCAAGCTGAAGGGTTAGTCCCCACCGGCGAGTTGAAATAAACCAAGGGACAGGTCTTTAAGTAGGCCTGTCCTTTTCTTATTGGTATGAGAGAACGATGCTCTCCGCACGAGACTTCCAAGAAATTGTCAGCGGCAAACGCCGAGGAATCGGAGCTTCGCTGCTGCGCGGCACGATGTGGCTCGCTTCGCTGGCGTACGGCATTGGGGTAACGGTTCGCAATCGTCGCTACGATTCGCACGTCAAAGGGAGTGAAAAGATTGACGTGCCGGTAATCAGCGTCGGCAATCTCACCCTCGGCGGAACCGGCAAGACGCCGATGGTTGCTTGGTTGGCTCGGTGGTTTCGCGAGCGAGATTACCGCGTCACGCTGATCAGCCGCGGTTACGGTGCCGAGCAAGGGGCCCAGAACGACGAGGCGAAGGAACTGGAACAACTGCTGCCCGACGTTCCGCATTTGCAAAATCCTGATCGTGTCGCCGCCGCAAAGGTCGCTGCCGAAGAACTGGCTGCCCAGGTGCTGCTGCTGGACGATGCGTTTCAACATCGGCGGATTGCCCGCGATCTCGATATCGTTTTGATCGATGCCACGGCGCCGTTTGGTTATGGATATCTGTTCCCTCGCGGTACTTTGCGCGAGCCGACGATCGGACTACGCCGAGCCGACGTGATTGTGCTGACCCGCGGCGACATGGTTAGCGACGAGCAGCGACGGGCTATCTGGGATCAAGTGCTAAAGCTCGACCTGGATGCCGCCTTGGTCGAGATGCGGCATCAACCGAGTCGCCTGCTGAATGCCAGCGGCGAGTTCGCGGAGATCGATTCGCTGCGCGGGCAGAAGGTGCTCGCTTTCTGTGGAATCGGCAACCCAAGTGGTTTCCGCCACACGCTCAGTGAAGCGGGTATGGAAGTGATCGAGCTTCGCGAGTTCGACGATCACTACCATTTCGATGGAGAAGATATCCATAACCTTGAGCAATGGGTCGCCGAGCAGAGCGACTTCACGGCGGTGCTCTGCACGCACAAGGATCTCGTTAAAGTCGGTGTTGATCGCCTGGCCGAGAAGCCGCTGTGGGCACTGACCATTGAAGCGAACATCGTCGACGGTCAGGCCGAATTGGAAGAACGCCTCGAGGAAATCGTCACGCGGATCCCCGAAGATCCCTACGCCGACTATTGAGAGAGTGGATCGAGGTGAAAGTTGGAGTTGGCGACAATCACCTTCAGCTTCTCGTCATGATAATGAAGCCGACTGACCGAGCAGTTATCGAGTTCGATCGCGCGATACGACTTCAGCGGAATCTGATACAGGTGTGCCAGGACCACGCGAATCACGATGCTGTGGGCCACGACTAAGATCCGACGACCGAGGTTCTCTTGCATCAACTTGGTGATCGCTGGCACGCTTCGACGAGCAATATCCTTGGCCGACTCCCCTTCCGGGTACGGATTCTCGGCAGGGTCGTCGAGATGTTTTTGGTACTCTTCAGGGTCTTCAGCAGCGATCTGATCCCAGTTCTTACCAAGCCAACGCCCCACGTTCCCTTCGATGATATCGGGCACGATTTCGATCGAACGGCCAGGGGCAATGATCCCGGCGGTTTCCTGGGCTCGGGCCATCGGGCTGGCGTAAACGGCATCAAAGGCATAAGACTTGAGAAAGGTGCCGGTCAGAGCCGCTTGCTCGCGACCAATTGCGGCCAACGGTCCGTCGATACCGTTGCCTTGTAGCACGGTCGGCACCTTCAAATTCAAATCGGTCGCCCCATGTCGGACGAGAAACATCGTGCACTGATCGGCAGGAATCGAATCGCTCATTTTGTCTCGTTAAAACAGTCTTCCGGTTTGACAGCGTCTTTCTTCAACATCTCGATTTCGACCAACTGGTCGGTCAGCGTCTTCCATCGCTCAAGCGTCATCTGGCCGTAGCTCGGTTGGTCGACAATGGTCAACGGTTTGATCGCCTCGACACCGAAACTCAACACACCAGGTGAGAGCTCAGGATTGAGTGACTCGAGATGCTTGTTCGTTTCCAGCGGATCGGTCAGATAGGTTTTCCAACCCTTGATGCACGCGCGGGTCATCGCCGCGATTAACTCTGGGTCGCTATCGTTGAGCTTATCGGAGGTAAACAACACGCTCGTATACGGATTGAATCCGATATCGCGAATCGGCAGTACACGAACCTTGGCGCCTTCTTCGGTGGCCAGAAACGGCTCGCTGAATTCATAGCCTTGCTGGGCGAAGTTCGGATCTCGCAGGAACGCGGTGATGCTACCGTCGTAAGGAACAATGCGGACATTCTTTAACGGAACGTGCTTCTTCAGGTATTCCGCGAAAGCTCGGCCACTGCTCATCGCCAGCGTGCAGTCTTTAAGCTCTTCAAGCGTTTTGATACCGGAAGCTTCGTGCACCAGGAAACAGCGCGGACTTTTATCAATCGGGGCCATCATCGCGACCACGTTCGCACCTTCTGCACGGCCAAGAGGAATTTGATCGGCGGAGGCAATGCCGAACTCGATGGCGCCGCGAGCAACCTGAGGAATCACCGGCGCCCCTGGTCCACCGGGGATGATCTCGACATCAAGCCCCTCTTCGGCGAAGTAACCTTGAAGCTGCGCGGTGTAAAAACCGCCGTGTTCGGCTTCTGGAAACCAGTTCAGGGCCAGCTTCACTTTGCGAAGCGTTTTACCATCGACCGTTTCTGTCTTGGGCCCACTACCGGTGCAGCCGAACAGGAAAAGTGTAACTGCAAGCAGCAGCCCGACCGTCATGCGTTGTGCCACGTCTATCCCTCTCCCGTCCAACGATGCAGGAACAATCGTCCCAGGGTCGAAATTGAAATGAAAACAATCACCCCCAACAACGTACTACAAATGGTGCCAGCAAATAGGTTAGCGGTGCTCGTTTGATTTTGTGAAATCAGGATGAAGTATCCCAGTCCTTGTCCGCCACTGCTATACCCAGCGAAAAATTCCCCCACGATCGCCCCGACCACCGCCAGCCCAGCGCTGGTTTTCATGCCGGTTAGCAGGTAACGGATCGCGCCGGGAAATTGCAGCTTCCACAAGATCTGCCAACGGGTGGCGTTGTTCAAGCGGAACAAATCGAGCAGCCCCTGATCAACGGTGATCAGTCCGGTAGTCGTGCTGGTAATGATCGGAAACAAGCTGATCATCGTCGTCACGACTACCACACTCAGCATGCCGTAACCAAAGATCGCGATTACCAACGGCGCGACGGCAACAATCGGGACCGTTTGAAAGAAGATCGCATAGGGGTAACCACTTTGTCGGATGATCGCAGATTGGGAAAAGACGAGCGAGATTCCCACCCCAAGAACAACCGACGTTAAAAAGCCGCTCACGGCGACAATCCCGGTGCGAAAGGTGTAGCCGGCAAGGTCTCCGCCACGCTGCCACATGGTTTGCGCTACGCTGTAGGGACTCGGCAAAATGTATGTCTCCAGCACGCCCGTCAGGACGATGCATTCCCAGATGGCAATCGTCAACAGAAAGACAATCGCCGGCAAGACAATCGAGCGCCAGGTGAAGCGATCTTTGTTCATGCGTGGGCGACTCCTGCCAGGTGGCCGACCACTTCGCCACAGAAGCGAGCAAATTCGGGATCGGATCGCAAGTCGCTGGTCCGAGGAAAATCAAACGGCACTTTAAGGTCAGCCACAATTCGCCCAGGGCGAGCATGCATTACGAGAATCCGCTGGCTTAAGAAAACCGCTTCCGGCACGTTGTGCGTGACGAACAAGCCGGTCCATTTTTGCCGCTGCCAGATGTCCAGCAGTTGTTCGTTGAGTTGGTTCCGCAGCAAATCGTCGAGTGCCGCAAATGGTTCGTCCAATAGCAAAATATGCGGATCGGTTACCAAGGCTCGGGCCAATGAGACCCGCATTCGCATCCCGCCGGAAAGCATCCGCGGATATTTCTGAAAATCTTCCTCCCGCAAACCGACCAGCCGCAAGGCATCAGAAATGGCCTCACGATCTTCCTGTGTGAGATGCCGGCGAAGTTCAAGCGGCAGTTGAACGTTCTGCCAGGTGGTTCGCCAGGGGATTAAATTGGCGTCTTGAAAGACGAAGGCTCGCTCGATGTCGACACCATCGTCCAGTCGGAGTTCGCCGTGGGTAGGTGAATCGAGATTAGCCACCAGTCGCAACAAGGTGGACTTACCACATCCGGACGGGCCCACAAGGGAGACAAATTCCCCAGCAGCAATTTGCAGTTTCTCGACCGTAAGGACCAAAGCCTCAGGGGAGAAACGCTTTTCAATTTGATGAAACTCGATTGCGGTCACCGGCACCTAGTTTCTGACAGAGGTGTTAGATGTTTCACAGAGGAAAAACAGTCGTTTTAAACGGTCGCGGCCGTATCCCGCATGTTTTGCCGAGGATTCCCCTTCCTCGCAAGCCCACCACCCTTCAGGGGAATTGCTGGGATTACCGAATAAATCTTTACTTCATGGACATCCCTCCCTACGATAGATAGTTACAGCCTTCCTTTTTTGCCGCGGCATTGCCCCCTCCAGTTATCCTCGCCGTCGGCAACTTGCAATTCACGAAGACCCACCTTCGTCCCTCCTTAAGAAACCCGATGCTTCGTTATATCTTCAACGCGTTGATCCTGACGCTCGCGTTTGGCTGCTTAGCTATCAACGATAGCAGCGCTGCCGAACAAACGCAGGCCCCCACGTTCGCCGAGGTCAAACCGATCTTGGAAAACTACTGCTACGGCTGCCATGCCTATGGTGCAGAGGAAGGGAACATCAACTTCGATGTCATCGAAGAAGCCTCAGAGAAAGAACGTCTTGGCGACCACGCCACTTGGTTGGCTGTCTGGCGCAATTTGCGTGCGCAAACGATGCCGCCGGCCGATGAAGACCAACCCACCAAAGAAGAAAGCGAACTGGTCGGTCGTTGGATCGAATCGCAGGTCTTCAAGCTCGATCCCAAGAATCCTGATCCAGGTCGTGTGACCATCCGTCGGTTGAATCGAGACGAATACCAATACACCATCCAAGACTTGTTCGGCTATCGCTACGACGTCGACGAGGCGTTTCCACCGGATGATACCGGCTATGGCTTCGACACGATTGGCGACGTGCTGACGATCTCGCCATTGATGACCGAGAAGTACTTCGACGCAGCTCAGGAAATTGTTTCCGCCGTGGTGCTGGTGGATGACAAGAAGAGCGACAAGTACAAGCGAATCTTCTTCGACGGCCCTGCGACCAACGATCGGGGCGAACGCGATGTGTACGCTCGCAAGATCCTCAAACGCTACGCCACGAAAGCCTTCCGCCGTCCGGTCGACGATGCCACACTCGACCGCTTGGTGGACATTCAACGCAAGATTGACGAACTGGAAGGACGTACGTTCGAGAATGGGATCGCCCAGGCATTCGCTGCGATGCTCATCTCGCCACAGTTCCTTTTCCGGGCGGAGATCCAGCCTGAACCAAACAACCCAGGCCAGGTCGTACCGATTGACGAATTCGCCCTTGCGTCCCGTCTGTCGTACTTCCTCTGGTGCTCGATGCCTGATGACGAGCTGATGAAGTTGGCCACCGAAGCGAAACTGCGCGAGAATCTGCATGAGCAGGTCGATCGGATGTTGGACGACGAGAAGTCGGAACGATTCATCCACCGATTTGTCGGCCAGTGGTTGCAATCGCAAGACATCGAAGGGATCAGCATCGATCCTCGCCGCGCCCTCAAGCTGAAGGACCTGGGCGACGCCCAACGTATCTTCAGCCGAACCGTTCGTCGTGCGATGCGTGAAGAAACGGACATGCTGTTTGAGTACATCTTGAAAGAGAATCGCTCGGCCAGCGAACTGCTGACCGCTGATTACACGTTTCTCAACAAGCCGCTCGCAAAATACTACGGACTGGAAGACATCGAAGGCCTGGACGACCGCAAGATGAAGAAGGTCGACTTGCCGGAGGACGGCGTGCGTGGTGGTATCCTCACGCAAGGCACGTTCCTGATTGTCACTTCCAACCCAACCCGTACCTCGCCGGTGAAGCGTGGGCTGTTCATCCTAGATAACATCCTGGGAACACCTCCCCCCCCTGCCCCACCAAATGTGCCCGCCTTAGAAGCAGTTCGCGAACGTGGTCGCCGTTTGACCATGCGTGAACAGATGGAACTTCACCGGAGCGAAGCTCTGTGCAAATCATGCCACTCTCGCATGGACCCGCTTGGCTTGGCCCTGGAAAAGTTCACCTACATTGGCCAATACCGTGAAGATGACGACGGCAACGAGATTGACACGAAAGGCAAGTTGATCACTGGGGAAGAGTTTAACACGGTGCGTGAGCTCTCGAAGGTGTTGGCTACCGAGCGAAAAGTCGATTTTTATCGTTGTTTGACCGAAAAACTGCTTACTTTCGCCCTCGGTCGGGGTTTGGAATATTACGACACGCCGACCGTCGACTTGATCGTGGAGCGAATGCTGGCCAACGACGGCAAGCTGCGTGACACGGTTCACACCATTGTGGATACCGCCCCTTTCCAGAAACGTCGCGGTGACGGCAGCCTCTTGTCGTCCAATCGCTGATCCTGCCCGAAACAATCCCTGCCGGACAAAAGACTTACCGACAGCAACGTATTTCAGAAGGATATGATGCCATGACCATGAAGCCTTCCCGCCGCCACTTCCTGAAGGGCCTGGGGCTGGCCGTCGCATTGCCTGCCATGGAAAGCCTGATGCCAGCGACCGGCAATGCAGCCACCACCAGTGCTGCTGGTCCGGCGCTGACTGCCGCTGGAGATCCACTGCGATCGGCCTTCCTGTACGTGCCCAACGGCGTGATCCTTCCCAAATGGTTCCCGGAAGGTACCGGCAAAGACTACAAGCTGAACCAAACGATGAAGCCGCTGGAAGGGCTTCGTGGCGAGTTCCAGATTCTCAGCGGTTTGGCCCACTCCAACGGTTTTGCCGGTAAGGATGGTGCCGGAGACCACGCCCGGGCCCACGCCACGTTCCTCACCGGACAACGTCCTCGTAAGACGGCTGGTTCTGACATCGAAGTGGGCGTCTCGATCGATCAAGAGATGGCCAAGCACCTCGGCCACACCACGCGATTGCCCTCACTGGAACTTTCCTGCGATGGGGCACGCAAGTCGGGCTCGTGCGACTCTGGCTATTCGTGTGCCTATCAGTTCAATTTGTCGTGGCGAACCAAGCACTCGCCTATGTCGGCGGAGTCGAACCCCCGTTTAGTATTCGAACGCTTGTTCGGCCGAGGTGACGGCGAAGAACGTCAAAAGAACTTCGATCGCCGGATGGCCGAACGCCGCTCGGTGCTCGACTTCGTCATGGGCGAAACCAAGTCGATGTCGAAGCAACTGGGGCGCAACGACGTCCACAAATTGGATGAATATCTGACCGGCGTCCGCGAGATCGAAAGTCGCATCGAGAAGTCGGAACGCTTCCGCGATTTGCCAGAGGTCGAGATGGAAGCCCCTGCAGGTATTCCGAAGGATTACGCCGAGCACATTCGTTTGATGTTCGACTTGCTGGCGTTGTCGTTCCAGACCGATTCAACTCGTATTGCTTCGTTCATGTTGGCCCACGACGGTAGCAACCGTAATTTCAAGGACATTGGCGTTTCGGAAGGTCACCATAGCCTGTCGCACCACCGTGATAACCAAGAGTGGATCGACAAGCTGGCCAAGATCGATCACTTCTACGTCACGCAGTTCGCGTACTTCCTGGACAAGCTGCGAAGCTTGAAAGATCCTTCGGGTGCGTCGGTGCTGGACAACTCGATGATCGTTTACGGTAGCGGCCTATCCGATGGCAATCGCCACCGTCACGACAATCTGCCGATCATTATGGCCGGTAAAGGTGGTGGCTTGCTGGAAACGGAGCGTCACGTTCAGTTGAAGGTCGAAGATCGTACACCAATGGCGAATCTGTTCGTCTCGATGATGCAGAAGATGGGAATCCAAGATCCTGACTTTGGCGACTCGACGGGCTCGCTGAGCGTTGTCTAAACGCTTGCCCAATAACAAGAAACAAGAAGGTGTCGTCAGTCATGCTGTCGACACTTTTTTTGTGCCAGCAGCTCAGCCGTCACGATTTCCTCGGATTTCCCGCACATCGCTCTTGTAAAATTTGCAAACTGGCTGCTAGACTCACTCCCCTCGCACCAAATCGATCTTGGCTGCGTATTGGATCAACCGGCTCCGATTATTGCCGGCTGAAACGTGCTTCTGCGACAAGGAGGTCGCGGTGCTCAACCGACGCCCACTTCGACATAAACTGATTCTCGGCGGAGTCGTGCTTGCCGCTCTCGTGCTTGCGCTGTTCGCCACGACCCTATTCGGCGGGCTTTCGTACCGTCAGGTCGCGCGAGACATCAGTGCCCGCTCAGTCGAATTGCCGCTAGCAATCGACTTCTCCTTGGCCGTGACCGACCTGCGGCACGCGCTGAACCAGGCCAAGCATTCCGAAGACTTTGTCTTTCATAATTCGGCCCTCGACGAGCTTCTAACCCAAGAGTTCCGTATCAAGTTCTCAGCCGCCCAGGAAGCGTTGCGACGCTACGAAGACCAGCTCGATCGCAGTGGCGCCGGCGACAGCGACATTGGTGATGACTCGGACGAACGAGATACGATTGGCGAGATTCATGGCTCGCTTCAGAAACTCTCTGACCTGAATCGTGGTTCCGATTGGTTCTCGAACAAGGTCAAGCTGGAACAGCTTTCGGGCGAAGCAGATCACCTGCATGGACTGGCCAAGAAGCTGCCTAGCTTCCTCATCGAAGAAATGCAGCAGCTCAAAGACGAGGTCCGTTCGCAATATCGCAGCTGGATCACCGTTTCACTGGTAGTGATGTTCCTCACAGCATGTGCGATCGGTTTCGCCGTGTACGCAAGCTGGCGGTGGCTGTTTAGCCCCCTGAAAATCTTGATGGATGGCTCGCGTCGTGTGGCCAATGGCGACTTCGACCACCGAATACAACTGGAAGGACACGCCGAACTGGCGATTCTCGCTGACGCGATGAATGCGATGACCCATCGATTCCAGGCCATCGAGTCGAACCTCAACGAACAGGTAAAAGATCGCACCAACCAAGTCGTCCGCAGCGAACAGCTGGCCAGCGTTGGTTTCCTAGCCGCCGGGGTCGCCCATGAGATTAACAATCCGCTGGCCTCGATCGCATTTTGTGCGGAGTCGCTTCGCTCGCGGCTGAGCGAAGGGGAGGAATCGCAGTTCCGCGATTGTGACGTGACGGTACTACAAACTTACCTCGGTATGATCGAGGAGGAAGCATTCCGCTGTAAGGAAATTACCGAACGACTGCTCGACTTCTCGCGTCTAGGAGATGTCGAAAAGACCGAGACCGATGTTCGCGATCTCGTTCAAGGCGTCATCGATATGGTGCGTCACTTGGGCAAGTATCGCGAGAAGAATCTGATTTTCGAGGACGATCAAGTCGCCCTCGCTCCGGTCAATGGACCGGAAATCAAGCAAGTGGTTCTGAACCTGATCACGAACGCCCTGGATAGTATCGATCCAGGCGGATCGGTATTGGTGAAGATCGGCGAGGAACGAGGCCAGGTCAAAGTCACCGTCAAAGACGACGGCTGTGGCATGACCGACGAAGTTCGACGTCACTTGTTTGAGCCGTTTTTCACCCGACGCCGGGATGGCCAAGGGACGGGACTGGGGCTTTCCATTTCGTACCGCATCGTGAGCGACCATGGTGGTCAGATCGATGCATGGAGCGAAGGGCCAGGCCTCGGAAGCGAGTTTAGTTTTACGCTGCCATGCAGGGAAGCAAGTAAGCGCAATGAGCGAAAACACCAAGCAGCCTGAAGGGCTGAAGATTCTGTTTGCCGACGATGAGAAGTCGCTCCAAAAGCTGATGAGCCTCGAACTGCCGCGACTTGGTCATACGGTCACGGTCTGTCCCGACGGGGTGACGGCGATCGCGGTCCTCGAAAAGGAAGACTTTGATTGCCTGCTGGTCGACCTCGACATGCCTGGCAAGAGCGGAATCGATGTCATCGAGAAAGCAAAAAGTACGGCCCCGGACACCGAAGCGATCATCCTTACCGGGAAGTCGTCGACTGAGAGCGCCATCGCTGCGGTGAAATTCAAGGTCTTTGCTTACCTGACCAAGCCATGCCGCTTGATGGAACTGAAAACGCTGCTGGAAGGGGTTGCCCAGAAGCGCGATCAGGACCGAAAAATCAAAGCGCTTACCAGCCGACTCGATCGCATTGAAGGCAAATCGAAACTCATCGGCGATTCGCAACCGATGGCAGTCGTCAACAAGATGATTTCCAAGGTCGCTCCGTCGAACTCAGCGGTTCTCATCCGCGGTGAGACCGGTACCGGTAAGGAATTGGTCGCGAAGGCGATACACGATCAAAGTCTACGACACTCACAACCGTTCGTGGCAGTGAACTGCGGAGCGCTCCCCGAGAATCTGATCGAGAGTGAACTTTTTGGTCACCGTAAAGGTGCGTTCACCGGCGCCGAAGAAACACGTATCGGACTGTTTGAAGTTGCCCATGGCGGTTCCCTGTTCCTAGACGAAATCGGAGAGCTTCCCAAGTCGCTCCAAGCGAAGCTTTTGCGGGTACTTGAAACGGGCGAGATTCGCCGCGTCGGTGAAAACAGTTCGATCAAGGTCGACGTTCGCATCATCAGCGCGACGCATCGTCACATCGAAGATATGGTCCGGGATGGCGATTTCCGTGAAGACTTGATGTTCCGCATCAACACGTTTGAAATCCAACTCCCTGCCCTAAGGGAACGGACAGAAGACATTCCACTTCTGGCCGAACATATCAGTCGTCGTTTCTGGCCGACGATCCCGATGACACACACGGTGTTCGCTAACGAAACGATCCGCGCGCTCAAAACACATCACTGGCCAGGCAACGTCCGCGAACTGGCAAACGTGGTTGAACATGCCACGATCTTGTGCGAACAATTGCCGATCAAACCAGAGCACCTGCCACGCCGATTCAGCGAACAGTCTGGTTCACAGCAGCCACAGCTTCGCGCGGTCGTGGGGCCAATGTCGCTGAGAGAACTGGAAATGCAAGCAATTCACGAAGCACTCGAACGACATGAGGGAAACAAACCCCAAGCGGCGGAAGACTTAGGGATTAGCTTGAAGACGCTCTACAACAAGCTAAATCAGGCGACCGCCAACGAGCGAACGGCTTAGTTCGATCCATCCCAAAAAGCATGCAAGCGAAGAGCTCACCTGATGGTGAGCTCTTTTTGTTTCCTCATGTCGTATGTCGGCAAGCGATTCTTAGAACTTGCGTACCACGCCAATCACTACGCCGCGTACCTTGGCGTTCTTGACGTAGATAGGTTCCATGCTGCTGTTGGCTGGCTGTAGACGAATACGGTTCTTTTCGGGGAACCAATATTTAAGGGTCGCATCGCCATCGTCGGTTTCCGCCACGACAATGTCGCCGGCGCGAGCCGAATCTTGCTGCTTTACTACGACGTAGTCGCCATCGTCGATATGGGCCTCGGTCATCGAGTCGCCCGAGACTTCCAACACGAAGTGATCATGGCGATTGAACATCGTGCCGAAGTCGACCCGTTCGTCCTGACCAATTGCTTCGTGCAGGACGCCTGCCGCAATTCGGCCAGCCAAAGGTAAGCCGACCTCTTCTTCGACCTCGGCTCGAAGTTGGATGGCCCGGGACATGTTCTTTTCACGTGAGATCAGCCCTTTGCGTTCCAGGGCTTTCAAATGGCAGACGACGCCGTTGGGCGAGCTAATCTCAAACGCTTCGCCTATTTCGCGCACCGTGGGGCCGTAGCCACGCGTTTGGATTTTTTCGCGAATGAAATAGAAAACGTCGCACTGACGTTTTGTTAATTGGTCGGTCGCCGATTGGGAACTTGCCATGTTCAAGGATCCTGATCCGTCGCGAGACTCCCCTTCCAGTATGGAGGGGTAGAGTTGTAATTACAGCCTATCTAGACGCTGTACATATGTCAACTCCCATAAAGCAGGGCGAATTCTTATTTTTTGCCAACCCCTCAAATCCGACGTATGGTTGAATTGACTGATCCCGTGGATACCACCCAGCTTGGGCATGGAATTTCACGTTTATTCTTTTCTCGTCGCTCCCTCCATCCGAGGAACGGTTCCATGCTCCCCAAAATCTGCAAATTCCTCCAATCGGAGGACGGTCCCACCTCCGTAGAATACGCCATCATGCTGGCCATGATCTTAATGGCTGTCATCGGCTCGATTACGTTCATCGGCATGCTGACGCAAGGCAGTTTTAATTTCTCCAAGACCGAAATCGAACGAACCTTCCCTGACTTAGGTGTTTGATCTCCGAGCGTCCCACACCTTTCCACCACGCTTCTTTGTGGCATCTTCTGCGCTATCTGTGCGTAATGATTCGCAACTGCGGGAAGGCTCACGACTAGTTGGCCCCACTCTTTTAGTGCCACTGTTCGTTCGTAAAATTTCTCCGATACAACTTCGTGCCAAATCCGCAAGAACGATCAAGCGAGCTCTAGTCGGCACTTTCTAAGCTGGGGCAATTCGACCTCAGGAGAACCGAATGAATCCCGTTCAGAAAGCGTTATGGTTTGTGGAAGGCCACCTTCAAAATGACTTGTCGCTCGAATCAATCGCCGCGGCTTGCCACGTTTCCCCTTACCATCTCACCAGGGCCTTTGCGGCGACGATGGGTCTCTCCCTGATGCGTTATGTGCGGGCTCGGCGGCTGAGCGAAGCAGCTCAACGGCTGGCCGCCGGAGCAGACGACATCCTCACGATCGCGCTCGACTATCAGTATGGATCGCACGAAGCGTTTACGCGTGCCTTCCGCGAGCGATTCGAGAGAACGCCAGAGCAAGTCCGAGCCCAAGGATACCTTGCAGAACTCTCACTAAAAGATTGAGGTGCCCCACAAGCTTGCACGCAAAACTAATTCCATGGCCAAATCTACGAGGTCGCATAACTCAACTCCTTTGCAAATCGCCGTGCTAAAACGCTAATCTAAGAGAAGTTGATTACCTCGGTTGAAGAAAAAACGGCTCGGGTTGTAGTAGCAGATGCCAATAATCCGTACACATCGAACCCTTGAGAAATTGAAGAGGAAGACGTTTTAACAATTGTCAAGAGTTGCATTACTCACGGATAATGTTCAACGCTCTTAACTGTGCCGAAATCGGGATCATCCGCGTTCGTGAGGAATCTCCACTCAACAGTCTCCACCTCGAACCGAATGATTTTTGGCTGTTGAGATCCCTTGTTTGCTAGACTTAGCAGCATTTTGAAAAATGCTGCTTGCTGCTGTGTGGTTTTCTTGAGAATATCCCGGTACCTAGAATCCGCGAGAGCACCAATCCAATATTCGAGACGGGCCTCTTCTTTCCTACCATCCGCATAAACAGCGAACACCTTATTGTATTTGATTAACTCTGACTCACTGACTCCACTGTACATCTGCCACGCAGTAAGAGGATAGAGTTCCAGCCTGGACGCCCAGAATGCGGCGAGTACTGACATGAGCAACAAGAATATCGTAAACCACCTCGCGTGCAATGAGTGACTCCTCGGGCTCTCGCTCGCCTGTTTCACACTGTCTTTCAGTTGCAAATTCTCGGGCAAAATTCTCGTGAAATCAAAGAAGACCGCTTGTATCAATATTAGGTCGAAAAACAAAATCCCTTGACAAATTAAGATGCCCAAGTGCATCCCAATCACAAGAACTGGCAACACCAATCTCGCACGGCGAGAGAAAAGCACCACACCGAAAGTCGACTCGATAATAACGGCTGAAAGGCCCATCACTGAAAACAAGCCTACAGGCAGATACGCCAGTTCATGCTCTAACCCAAACTCGAATTGCATTGGATTCAAGGTGTCAGTAAGAACGATTTTCTTGAGGTTTTCGCCATGCCACCACCAGAGGCCGCCGTTGGCGATCTTACTCAGTCCAGCGGCCGTGTACGCTGCAGCAATCAGGCCCCAACAGATGTATCTCGACCAACCATATTTCGCTAGAAGTCCTTGATTTTGCGGTGAGTCGTTTACCTTCAATTTTGAGAGATATCGGTCGACGGAGAACCCATCTCCACACGGCATAAACGAAAGAGCAATTGCAACATGTATTGGCAGAAGACAGGTATGAAAAAAATGGGAATACTCACGCAAAATGCCACCGTGTAGCAACGCCAGAAGAGAGGCAAGTGGCACACTCCATTTTGTTTTTAACCCAATCAGTGCCAGAAACAACGCTATTAAAGTTGCTACTTTCAGCACCAAAAGTGCGTGGTAGCTCGAATAGATAGAATCCCATCCAGGTATCTTGTGAATCAATAACATGACCCCCATTCGACTACGTAGCTGCCCTGGGAGATACGCAATGCTTGGCAAGTCTTCCCACAAAACATTTACTGCCAGAATAGAGAAGATCCAGAATCGAATTGCCCCGAGTGACTGCGGGGATGAGTGACCAACAAATCGATTAAAGAATTGAATGCACAAGCGATTCGCGACAAGAAAGAGCAAAGGAATTCCCATTAACACGACGACACTAGTAACGTAAAAGCGTTGCCACTTGTTTAAATAGTGCTCTTTTGCGGGGGAACTTTGACCATCAAATATCGAATTGATGAACCCCCAAGATTTTCCGTCGTAGGCGTCGCTAACAATCTGAGGAACAACATAAGCGCCGACTGTTGCCCATACGACGACAATCAGTGCGTAGAGGGCGATATATAGTATCAGCGAGCGTTTCGACATATCTTGGATTTTCCTCGGAGGAACTCGTTCTCCTCACACTCTTGTCTATCGATGACTAACGCCATTTTCTGACGACAGGCTAATCTCACGTCACAATTCTGATTTTGGAGAAGAATACATATTTCTATGCGACCAAACGAATATCAAGAAATCTTTGTGAATTTACTCAATAATCGTCGGCCCAGCCTCTGTCCCGACATGGCAATGGCCAAATTCACACTGAATCTGACAATCGTTAATGCTTATCTCTAAGTGCACTAGATAACAGCAAAACAACTCGAGACATTTCGTTTGCCGCATAAAAAAAGAGGCTCGGCGGTGGCACCGAGCCTCTTTACTGTCGTTTTAGCTTCCACTCTTGTTTAGAGTGGTTGACCGTTCCAGCGAACGAATGCTTCCATCGCGAAGTATTCAGGCAGACCAATCCTATTGTAGGAATCGGCCGTTCCGATATTACGGTCTTCAGCACGTTCCCAGAATTCGCGTGGGTCGGTTCCGGGGAACAACGCACTATCCTTCTGGCTTTCGTGCATGAAAATCGCCTGTCGCTTCTTGAACATGTCGTTCGGCGAAAGTGGCACGCAGATTTCGATCTCGTGCAGCGGGTATTCTTGCCAGGCACCGCGATAAAGCAGGGCTTCCGGGCGACTTCCGGTTTCGGCTTCAATTTCCAAGAGTGCGTTGAAGATAGCCATCGCACATACACGGTGGGTGCCGTGCGGATCGGAAAGATCGCCCGCGATATATACCTGGTCGGGTTGAACCTTCAGGATTAACTCTTTGACGATCTGCACGTCTTCAGGGCCGAGTGGGTTCTTGGCGACCTTACCCGTGCGATAGAACGGTAGATCGAGGAAGTGTAGGTGTTCTTCCTGACAGCCAGCCTTCAAAGCCCCGGCAATGGCTTCACTGCGACGAATCAAACCTTTAATCGTCAGCACAGCTTCGATATCGGGCTCGCCGGGTGGTTTACCCTTCAGCGATTCGACCACTTGACCTTCGACTTCAGCGGACTTGTGCTCGTCGATGCCAAACAGGCGATTGTACTGAGTAACGAAGTCGGCAAATCGCTGAGCATCATGATCGAACACGGCGATATTACCGCTCGTCATGTAGGCGACGTGAGCTTCGTGGCCGTCGTCGATTAGGCGAATGAGCGTACCGCCCATGCTGATCACGTCGTCGTCCGGGTGAGGACTAAAGCAAATCGCTTTCTTCTTTTCTTTACCGGCTGGGTGATACTCGATGGTATCCATCATCCAGCGAAACACGCGGTGAGCCAGGCTCGGTGCCGGTCCATGGTGACGCAATAGCTGATGCAAATTGAACTTGCGGAAGTCATCGTCGTCGAGCTTCAGCAGCGACTTGCCAGCCTGCTCGCACAACCACAGCACAGCCCGTTTGATCATCACCTGATCCCACTCGACCTCGTGCTCGACCCAAGGGGTATCGACAGCGGTCAGCTTGATACCGGCTGCCGAATCGATGAACACCGATGTGTCGCGATGATCCTGCAAGCAGGTCGCCGGAACACGGTTGGTAACCGGGCCTTCGAGCAACTCGCGAATGACAGACGACTTGCCTTGGCCAAGAGCCAACAACAAGATCTTGCGGGCTTCCAGGATGGTGCCCAGCCCCATCGTGATCGCTTGATGCGGGACGTTTTCTTCGTGAAAGAAGTCGGACGCAGCACCACGGCGGGTGATTGGATCCAACGTGCACAGTCGCGTTCGGCTGTTATGGATACTGAAGGGCTCGTTGAAGCCAATGTGTCCATTCGAGCCAATCCCCAGCAACATCAAATCGATGCCGCCAGCTTCGCGGATCTTGGCTTCGTAGTCGTCGCAGTAGGCGTCGACTTCATCTAACGGAATCATACCGTCGGGGATGTGAATATTCTCTGAAGCGATATTCACATGCTGAAAGAAGACCTCGTGCATTTGCCGATGGTAACTTTGCAGCTGCGTGGGTTTGAGACCGTAGTATTCGTCCAGGTTGAAGGTAATGACGTTGGAGAGATCCAACCCTTCTTCCTGATGCATGCGAACCAGTTCTCGATAGACGCCCATGGGCGTGGAACCGGTTGGAAGCCCCAGCACGGCAGTGGCCTTTTGGGCCTGTCGTTCACGAATAATCGTGGCAACGATTTCAGCGACGTGGCGGGAAAGAGCTTCGCTGGAGGAAAAAACAGAGCATGGCAAAGCAGTTGACTGGATCGACATCACAGGTCGATCAGCGGTTCGTTCAGTCATAATTCTCGTTGTTCGGGTTGTAGGAATGCGAAGGTGTCTTCGCGGCAGGTAAAAATCTCGAACCGAATCGGCAAGTATGAACGATCGCGCAGTGATTGAATAGGGATCGAGTCGAGTTCGCCACGGAATTCCGTGCAAAAAACCTACAATCTCCGAGACTTATTTAAGGGGACTTATTGCCTTGAGCCACTATAGTTGAATTAGTCGGAAATTTTAACTTTTCCCCTGCCCATTCCCCTACGTCCAACCGGGCAGAATCACATCCGACGCTCGATGTTAAATTCGATTCCTCCTACCCCCCCAATGCCATGCGTCGCAACAAGACATTCTCTTCGATCATGCGGTTTGCCGTCGGCGTTTTCGCCGTGGCAATGTGCTTGAACCATGCCGCGTCGACTTCAGCCAACGCAGCCGATACGCAACCTGGTGAAGGACGAATTTCGATCCTATTCCTGGGGGATAACGGCCACCACCAACCCGCCAAGCGGTTCGTGGAACTTCAGCCGGCACTGGAAGATCGGGGCATCGATCTGAAATACACCGATTCGCTGAAGGATATCAATCCTGAAACGCTCGCGAAGTTTGACGGCCTGATGATCTATGCCAACACCGAGCAAATCGATCCCGCCACCGAACAGGCCATGATCGATTACGTCGAGCAAGGTCACGGACTGATCCCGCTGCACTGTGCATCGTACTGCTTCTTGAACTCGCCGAAGTACATCGCCTTGGTGGGGGCTCAGTTCCAACGTCACGGCACCGGTACTTTCCGCACAAAGATCGCCGAGTCGCAGCATCCAATCATGAAGGGGTTCGACGGTTTTGAAAGCTGGGACGAAACTTACGTCCACACCAAGCACAACGAAAAGAACCGCACCGTGCTGACCTACCGTGTGGGCAACAACGAAAAAGAACCTTGGACGTGGGTTCGTGAACAAGGCAAAGGCCGCGTCTTCTACACCGCATGGGGACATGACGCACGGACATGGACCAACCCTGGATTCCAAAATCTGGTAGAGCGCGGCGTTCGTTGGGCCGTCGGTCAAGATCCGGCCGTCGCTCCGAACTTCCCGCCAGAGCAACCTGGCCTGGTGACCGCCTTCGATCGACCAATGGGCGTGCCTGAAATGCAGAAGCCAAACACTGACGTTAAACCCTTCGACTACGTCGACGTTGGTGCGAAGATCCCGAACTATACTGCCGGTGCTCGCTGGGGAACCCAGGAAGAACCGATGAGCTTGATGCAGAAGCCGCTCGCTCCGGAAGAATCAAAGAAGCATTTGGTGCTGCCGGAAGGTTTTGAAGCTAAGCTTTTCGCTTCGGAAGAGATCTTCGATGGCGGCAAGCCGATTTTCATGACCTGGGACGCCAAGGGGCGTTTGTGGATGTGCATGACGCTCGACTACCCGAACGAACTGCACAGCCGCGGTCCCGGCCGCGACCGCATCGTCGTCTGCGAAGACACCGATGGCGACTTGCAAGCCGACAAGGTGACGACGTTTGCTGAAGGCCTGAGCATTCCGACCAGCATCGCCTTCCACGACGGTGGCTTGATCGTGCAAAACGGCACCGAGACGATCTTCCTGAAAGACACCAACGGCGACGACGTTGCCGACGAGAAGAAGGTGATCTTCACCGGTTGGAACATGCGTGACACGCACGGCGGTGTGAGCAACTTCCAATACGGTCACGACAACTGGATCTGGGCGATGCAGGGTTACAACGACTCGCATGTCGTCGTTCAAGGCGAAGAACAGCCAGGCTTCCGTAACGGCTTCTTCCGCTTCAAGCCAGACGGCAGCAAGCTGGAGTTCATTCGTTCAACTGACAACAACACATGGGGCTTAGGAATTAGCGAAGAAGGAATCATCTTCGGCTCGACCGCCAACGGTTGCCCAAGCGTTTACATGCCGATTCCGAATCGCTACTACGAACGTGTTCGCGGTTGGACTGCCAGCTTAACGCTGCACTCGATGGCCGACACCAATGACTTTCACGCGATCACCGAAAAGGTTCGTCAGGTTGACCATCATGGTGGTTACACGGCTGGTGCTGGGCATTCGCTCTATACCGCTCGTAATTATCCCGAACCGTTCTGGAATCGTGTTGCTTTCGTGAACGGCCCGACTGGTCACCTTACCGGTGCGTTCGTGATTTCCCGTCACGGCAGTGATTTCTCGTCCACCAACGCCTTTAACCTAGTCGCTTCGGACGATGAATGGACCGCCCCCATCCAAGCCGAAGTTGGCCCCGACGGCAACGTCTGGGTGCTCGACTGGTACAACTACATCGTGCAGCACAATCCGACGCCGCACGGCTTCCAGACGGGCAAAGGCGCAGCTTACGAGACCGACCTACGTGACAAACGCCATGGTCGCATCTACCGCATTGTCTATACCGGCGAAGGTGCCAAAGAAGACAAAGGCTGGAAGCTTGATCTAACGAAAGCTTCGCCCGAAGAACTGGTAGCAACGCTGCAGAACGACAACCTCCTGTGGCGTCGCCATGCTCAGCAATTGCTAGTCGAACGTGGCAAGACCGATGTCGTGCCAGCATTGATCAACCTGATCAGCGACAACGCAATTGACTCGGTTGGTTTGAACGTGGGAGCAATTCATGCACTGTGGACCCTCGACGGTCTAGGTGCTCTGGAAGATCCGAATAGCGATGCGGCTCAAGCAGTTTACGCTTCGCTTGAGCATAAGGCGCCTGGCGTTCGTCGGAACGCGGTTCAGGTCCTGCCTTCCTCGCCGGAAAGCACCGCGGCGATCTTGAACAGTGGCGTGCTCAACGATGACGATCCGCAAGTTCGCTTGATGGCGTTGTTGGCCTTGGCCGATCTACCTGCCAGCGACGCCGCCGGCACCGAGCTGTTGGCCATGATTGCTAAGCAAGAGAATTTCCGTGATCGCTGGATCCCAGATGCCGCAACGGCCGCAGCTGCCCAGCAAGGAGCCAGCTTCCTCAAAGCGGTTGCTAAGTCAAAAAAGGTGGACGATGCCATGCTGAAGCTGGTGGCGATCGTGACCGAGCACTATGCACGTAGCGGCCCAACCGACACCGTGGCCGATCTGATTCCGTCGATTCAGGACGCCCAGCCACAGATCGCCGACGCGATTGTCAACGGTTTATCGAGTGGTTGGCCGAAGGAAGACAAGCCAGAAATCACCGACGAACTCGATCAGTCACTCGCCGCATTGGCCGAAAAGCTTCCTCCTTCCACCAAGGGTAAGCTGATCCGCTTGGCCGTGAACTGGGGCAGCGATCGTCTGGCTTCGCAGCTCAAGGAACTGGTCGAGACCTCGCTGGAGCGTCTGGAAGAAGGAGATTTAAGCCCACGTGAAACACAGCAGTTGGCTCGCGAGATCGTTCAATTGAACGTGAAGACCGATCCTCCCGTTGAAGTGGAACTGCTAAACCTGATCGGCCCTCAAACCTCGGCCGATGTTACTCGTGCCCTCTTCGTCGCACTGGCCACGAGCGAAAACGACGAACTCGGTTCGCACGTGCTGGAAGTCCTTCCAACCCTGACGCCAGCCGCCCGAAAGGATGCGATTGGCCTGCTGCTGGGACGTCCGGCTTGGACCAGCGAACTACTGGGCGCCATGGATGCAGGCGAAATCCAACTCAACGAGTTGGCACTCGACCAACGTCAGGCCCTTTCGCAACATCCAGACTCGCAGATTCGTAAGCGTGCTGAAGCACTCTTCATGCGAGGTGGTGCTTTGCCGAACGCCGACCGTCAGAAGGTGATCGAAGAACTGTGGTCAACGACCGAAGCGAAGGGTGACCCGGCCGCTGGCAAACTCGTCTTCAAGCGAGAATGCTCGAAGTGCCACGTCCACAGCGGCGAAGGTTCGAAGATCGGCCCCGACCTGACCGGTATGGCCGTTCATCCGAAGACGCAGTTGTTGACCGAAATCCTCGATCCCAACCGTAGCGTTGAATCGAACTACCGCACCTACATGGTAGCTACGATGGATGGCCGCGTGATGAGCGGACTGTTGGCTTCTGAAAGTCGCACGGCAATCGAGCTGATCGACGCCGAAGGTAAAAAGCAATCGATTCTGCGAGAAGACATCGACGAACTGCGTGGTACGCCTCAATCGCTGATGCCGGTTGGCTTCGAGAAGCAGATTAAACCGGAAGAGTTCACCGACCTGCTGGCCTTCCTTACCAAGCGTGGCAAGTACGTGCCACTTCCGCTCGAGAAGGTCGCCACAGTCGTTAGCACCGAAGGGATGTTCAACTCGAAGGCCTCGCCGGCCGAACGGATGGCCTTTGACGAATGGTCACCAAAGACGGTTGATGGGGTTCCGTTCCAGCTGGTCGATCCAGAAGGAACCAAGAAGCCGAACGTCGTTCTGTTGAACGGTCCTCAGGGGAACATTCCTCCGAAGATGCCGAAACAGGTGTCCCTTCCTTGTAACATGCCGGTTAAGGCTGTGCATATCTTGGGTGGCGTCGCTGGCTGGGCATCTCCTTACGGTCAGAACGGTTCGACCTCGATGATCGTTCGTCTGACGTACGAAGACGGCACCGTCGAGGATCACCCCCTCAAAAACGGGGTCCAGATCGCCGACTATATCCGACGCGTCGACGTGCCAGAATCGAAGTTCGCTTTCGATCTGCAAGGGCGTCAGGTTCGCTACCTAGCCGTTCACCCAGAGCGGGCCGAGATGATCAAGTCGATCGATCTGGTGAAAGGCAACGATCAGACGGCCCCCGTCGTCATGGCAGTGACCGTGGAAGCTCCGGAGTAACGTAAATCGTTGCTATCGTGTTCTTTGCGGCAAACATCGCAGCCTCCAAGGCTTTTGGGGGTTGCGACCTCGCCGCGGCAGCTATAGAATCTTGAGTTTCCCCTAGAAGGAAATCCCAGGTTAAGGGCATTTGCGGCCCGGAAACCTCAGTTATATCGAGTCTGGTCGCGTCAGAATGCGGCCGAAAGAAATCGCCCGAAAGAGAAATATGAGACCAGCCAACCGCTCCAAAGCTCGCAAGCGTGCCAAGACCAAAGCCCGTGTATCCAAAAAGGATCCGATTTTCGTCGATGGCAAACGTCCGCGCCCGATGTTCGTGGACTACAAGGACGTGGAGCTGTTGAAGAAGCTGACCAATCGCCATGGTCGTATCGTCGGTCGTCGCAAGAGCGGCTGCACCGCGGTCAGCCAGCACGCCGTGACCCAAGCGATCAAGCGTGCCCGCTTCATGGCCCTGTTGGCTTACGTCAAAGACTAGGTCTGCCGAACCGGTCTTAAGCAATTCACGAAAGAGCCTGCTTTCCGCAACGAAGCAGGCTTTTTCTATGCGCGTGCAGCGTCAACATAAGCTCCCTAAATGGGTCCCTCGTATTGATTACTGGCGCCAGCTGCCAACAATGGGGCCAAGGAGACCTTCATGTCGCAATCGTTTCAGACCACGCGCCGCGTCGAATTTCGAGATACCGATGCCGCTGGAATCGTTCATTTCTCGGCGTTCTTGATTTACATGGAACAGGCCGAGCACGAATTCCTGCGATCGCTGGGGCTCAGCGTGCACCACCAGTTGGAAGACGCGTCGATGAGCTGGCCCAGGGTTTCGGTCCATTGCGACTTCCGCAGCCCTGCCAAGTTTGAACAGGTACTCGATGTTTCGCTTTCGATCGATCAGCTTGGCAGCCGCAGCGTGACCTATCGGCTCCGCTTCGAACACGAAGGAAAACGCCTGGCCGAAGGAACCATCACGGCCGTTTGCTGCCAGGTTCGTCCTGGCGTCCCGCCCAAAAGCATGGACATTCCCGGATGGTTCAAAGAGAAGTTGCTCCCCTTCGTTGACCAGACCCCACCAACCTGAACTGGCCCGTATGCTTTCTTACCACGAACAACTTACCCTTCGCCTAGCCGCCGGAATCGGTGAACTGGACGAAGCAGTCCGCACTCGGCATATCGAGTTCCTGCTGGGCAAGCAGCAGCCTGATGGGGGCTTTGCTGGAAGAGAAGGCGCAAGCGACCTCTATTACACCAGCTTTGGCCTACGTAGCTTGGCGATCCTTGGGGAACTGCATGGAGAAGTTGCCCAGCGTAGTGCCGAGTTCCTTCAAACCAAGCTATCGGGGCACGAATCGGTCGTCGACTTCCTTTCGCTGATCTACGGAGCCAAACTGCTGGAAACGGCAGCCGGGATCGACCTCTTTGCTCAAGCTCCGGAGGGCTGGCAGCAAACCGTTGCCGAAACCTTGAATAGCTTACGGCGTGACGACGGCGGTTATGCTAAGGGCCCCGAAGGAATGGCCAGCAGCACGTACCACACGTTCCTGGTGCTGTTATGCTTACAACTGATTGAACAACCGATCCCTGATCCGCAGTCGATGGTCAAGTTCCTGCTTTCGCAAGAGTCGGAAGAAGGAGGCTTTCGCGAGATTCGCGCCAGCAAACGGGCCGGTACCAATCCAACCGCTGCCGCAATCGGCGCACTGCGAATTCTAGATGCCCTGACGGAAGAGATCATCGAAGGAACTCTCGACTTTTTGGTCGAGATGCAGAACGATGAAGGGGGACTGCGGGCCAACACCCGAATACCGATTGCCGATGTGCTAAGCACATTCACTGGTATGCTCACCCTGACTGACCTGGCGGCATTCGACGAGATCGACCAAGACGCAGCCCTGCGATATGTTCGTAGTCTCGAACAACCCAACGGCGGCTTCTTCGGTGCGGCCTGGGATGAGGTTGCAGACGTGGAATACACGTTTTATGGTTTGGGTAGCCTCGCCCTATTGCACACCCCAAGCGACTTCCAACTGGATTAACCCATCATGGCGGACCTGGAAATCGAGAACCTGTCGAAGGAGTACCCCACGCGAGCCGAATCGCTGAAGGTGCTCAAAGACATTTCGCTGGAGCTTTCTCAAGGGGATAGTGCGGCAATCCTTGGCCCCAGCGGCTGCGGCAAAAGCACCTTGCTCTACTGCATTGGCACGCTCGACACACCTACTTCTGGCAGCGTGAAACTGAACGGCCAATCCCCCTTTGCACTGAGCGAGACCGACTTGGCCAAGTTTCGCAGCCAGAACATCGGCTTCATCTTTCAGGACCATCATCTGCTGCCACAGCTAACCGTTTTAGAGAATGTCCTCGTTCCGACACTCGCCGAAGGGAGTGCGACACCTAAGCAAATCGAGCGTGCTCGCATGCTGATCGAGCGAGTTGGGCTATCGCAGCGGATCGAACATCGCTCAGCGGAACTTTCCGGTGGTGAACGTCAACGCGTGGCAGTCGCCCGCAGCTTGATTCACGAGCCACTACTACTGCTGGCCGACGAACCGACCGGCAACCTCGACAAGACCAACGCCGAAGTGATCGGCAATCTACTGCTGGAACTTCAAAAGGAAGAAGGCACGATCCTGATCGTCGTAACCCATAGCCAAGAGCTGGCCGAGATCTTCCAGCGACGTTACCAACTGGACGATGGGAAGCTGCAACTGCAAAACGCAACCACTCAGGCCTAACCGCGGAAAGGATCACTCCGATGAATCGTTGGCGGTTAGTGCTGCGAAGTGCACAACAATTCTGGCAAACGAATCTGGCCGTGCTGCTGGGAGTCGCCGCAGCCACTGCGGTGCTAACCGGGGCGCTGATCATCGGCGATTCGGTACGTGGCAGCCTCCGCGACCTGGCCATTTCGCGTCTGGGAAGTATCCAAGAAGTGCTGCTGGCAGATCGCTTCTTTCGCGTTTCCGTAGCCGAGCAAATCGCAGAGGAGAACGCTAACACCACAGCTGTTCCAATCGTCTTGATGCAAGGGACACTACAAACGGTGGTCGACCAACCGGGCGATCCGATCAAAGTAGCCGGCAACCTGGCCGTTTTCGGGATCGACAAAGATTTCTGGAAGCTGGGCAGCGTGGCGGGGTGGTCCCCTACTGAAATCGGCGAAGACGAAATCGTATTGAACGAGCCACTCGCTGCCGAACTAGGCGTAAAGGTCGGTGACGAAGTTACGCTGCGCCTACCTGGCGGAAACGATGTTCCTTCCGATAGCCCACTCGGCCGCAAGACTGCAGAAACGCAGAGCTTGCCGCGGCTGAAAGTGATTGCCGTGATCCCAGCTGACGGACTCGGACGATTTGGTATGTACCCGACGCAACAGCTGCCGCTCAACGCTTATGCTTCACGAACGGCCCTGCAAGACGCGTTGGAACAGGACGATTGCATCAACGCCGTGCTGGTCAGCCACCCTGACGGACAAGAGCTCGACTTGAGCAAGCTCTTTCTAACGCTTGAAGACTATAACTTCGCGCTCAACAAAGTTGAGCAGCAGTTTCAGCCTGAGGGTGGCGATAAGGAAACCATCTACGATTACTGGCAACTAACCAGCAGCCGAATGATCTTCGGGCATGCTGCCGCCGATGCGATTCACGACGCAATGCCAGCGGACGGGCACCGTATCTTCACCTACCTGGCCACATCGATTGGTCGCGGCGAGTTGCCTACCGAAGCAGACGATCTCGCGATTCCATATTCCACGATCACGGCGCTAAATTTCAGTGATCTCGACTACCGCCTGAAGAATTTGAACGGCGAAGAGATCCAAGAGATTGGCCCGGACGAAATCGTCCTCAATTCCTGGACCGTGAATCGCTTAGAACAAGATGCCGCTGCCAAGCTCCGTCGCGAGAAGCCCGAGCTCAGCGAAGAAGACGCGGCTGCGCAAACGAAGCTAAACCTGGGCGATACCATCTACCTGAAATACTTCGAGCCAGAAAGCTCGCATGGTGTGGCCAAAGAAACAGGTCGCACGTTTCGTCTGGCTGCGATCACGCCGCTCACGGAACCAGCAGAAGCGTTTCGGCGGAATCGTCCTGCCCAGTACGATCAGGCGCCGACCACGGCCAATGATTCGGATTACACACCGGTTGTGGAAGGGATTACCGATCAGGAATCGATCGATGACTGGGATCCCCCCTTCCCTTACGACAACACCCGCATCGACGGCAACGACGAAGAGTATTGGGATAACTACCGCACGACACCCAAAGCATTCCTGATGCTGGCAACCGGGCAAGCGCTGTGGGGAAGCCGTTTCGGCGATGTCACTTCCTTTCGCTTTCCTGGAACCAAATTTGACGAACATGCGTTGCAATCACAGATCGAAGAAGCGTTGGCCTCCCACCGCGATGACCTTGGCTTTCGGCTGATCACCGTTCGGCAAGACGCCCTGCAGGCTGCCGCCGGTACTACGCCGTTCAACGTGCTATTCATGGGCTTCTCGATGTTCATCATTGCATCGGCGTTGATGCTGGTTTCACTGCTGTTCCGTCTAGGCTTGGAACAACGCAGCCAGCAGGTTGGATTGCTGCAAGCGGTTGGGCTTAACCGAAAGGTGACGCAAGGGCTGCTGATGCGTGAAGCGGGTCTGATTTCACTGATCGGCAGCATTGCGGGTGTGATCATCGGGATTGGCTATGCGTGGTTGATGCTGGTCGGCCTCCGAACGTGGTGGCTTGGGGCGGTTGTCACTCCGTTTCTGTTCTTACATTTGGATAACCCCAGTAGCTTGATCATTGGTCTGCTAAGCGGTTCTCTGGTTTGCCTTCTTACGATCTACTTCGGGATGCGAGGGCTGAAAAAGCTTTCGATCCGAGGGCTGCTGGCCGGCTCGACCACCGATACTCAAAAAACCTTTGGCAAGCGTAGTCATTGGGCTCTTTACGTCGGGCTCGCTTGCGCCGTTGGCGCGGTCGGGCTTTCCGTTCTGGCGACTAGCTTGGGTGGCGAAGCTCAGGCAGGGGCGTTCTTCGGTTCCGGTGCGTTGGTGCTAACCGCTTGCTTACTGCTGCTTTGGCACGCTCTTCGAAATGGGGCCGGTTCAGGCAATGATCGCTCGTTTACCCTGGGTCAGCTTTCGCTGAGCAATGCGGCCCGTAACCCAGGTCGTAGTACGCTCACGATTGGCCTGATCGGTTCGGCAGCGTTTCTAATTGTTGCGATCGGAGCGTTTCGTCTTTCCCCCACGGATACCGGCTCAGGCGGAATGGACTTAATTGCTGAGAGCTCGCAGCCACTGTTCCACGACCTGAACACCGTGCAAGGGCGCATTGATACCGGCTTTAGTGCCGAGGAAGAAGAACAACTGTCCGACACGACGGTACTTTCCTTGCGTGTCCAACCTGGCGATGACGCAAGTTGTTTAAACCTCTATCAGTCGACCAGTCCGCGTGTTCTAGGCGTTACGCCAAGCATGACCGCTTATTACGACCAAGCAGACGCGACTAGCTTCGAATGGGCCGGCTCGGCGGCCGACAGCGAGCAAGCAAAGAAGAACCCGTGGCATGTGCTCGACCAGCCAGCCGACGGCGACAATCAACCGATCCCAGTCGTCGTTGATAAAAACACAGCAATGTATGCGCTGCACTTGTACGGCGGAATCGGCGAGCAGTTCACCACACACGATGATGATGGACGGGAAACGAAGTATGTCGTCGCTGGCCTTCTGTCTAACAGCATCTTCCAGGGCAACCTTTTAATTGGGGAAGCAAACTTCCTGGATCGTTACCCTGATGTCAGTGGTTACGAGATGTTTTTGATCCAATCCCCCAACGGGAAATCGCAGGAAGTGGCGGAAGTACTCGAGAATCGTTTGGCCGATCAAGGCTTCGATACGATTTCGTCGCAGCGCAAACTAACCAGTTTGCTGGCGGTGCAAAACACCTATCTGTCCACCTTCCAAAGTTTGGGAGCGTTGGGACTTTTGCTAGGTACGTTCGGCCTGGCCGCGGTTCAGCTGCGAACCATCTTGGAACGTCGGGCTGAGTTGGCTTTGCTGAGAGCTGCTGGGTTTGCCAATGCTCGGCTCCGATCACTGGTGATGCGTGAGACGATGTTGCTGCTTCTCGGCGGACTCTTGACTGGCGTGATCTCGGCCCTAGTTACCGTGGTACCGCACATGCTGTTCGGCAGCGCTTCGATCCCGGTTTCCTCACTCGCAGGTATGTTAGGCGTGATCCTTGTTGTCGGTATTATTAGCAGCCGCCTGGCGGTTGGCTCGGCCCTGAAGGGGAACATCGTCCCCGCCCTGCGTGGAGATTGATTCCCCGCGGGTTTGCTTGCCTGACCTCGCCAACGTCGCTGTCGACCGTTAGAATGGGCGGAAAGTCGTTCTAACAAGTATTTCCCCCTCGTGTCGAACCGGAGAAGTCTGACCATGCAACATTTTCTGCTCGTGATCGGTGGTATCGCCCTAACTGCGCTCTCGTGGGGTAGCTACGGCCCGGTCTTGCACGAAGGACAACACCACCTCGGCAACGATCGCATCAAACCACTGATCTGCGTTGGCTTGGCCTATCTGGTGATCGCCGTGATCATTCCTTCGTTCATCCTGATCGCCCAAGGCCGCTTTTCAGGCGACTGGTCGTTCTCCGGGTTTACGTGGAGCTTCGCAGCCGGTACCGCAGGTACTTTTGGTGCGTTCGGCATCATTCTGGCTTTGACCAATGGGGGGAAGCCGTGGGTCGTGATGCCATTGGTATTTGGTTTTGCTCCGGTTGTGACAACGTTCATTTCACTTGTAACCAAGAACCTTTGGAGCCAGGCCAGTCCGGTCTTTTATGCGGGTTTGATCATGGTAGTCGCCGGTGCCGTGACGGTGCTAATATTCCAACCCAAGGCTCCGCCAGCCAAGGCTGATCACGCGGCGAAGGAAGTTTCGGCTCCGGATGCCCACGAAAAGCCATCGGTGGAAGCCGCTTTGGGAATTGAAAAGCCCGAGTCTGAGTAAGTCGCTCGATAGAAACGCGCTTTGCTATGACGGAAACGTCCCTCTCTCCTGAATCCCAGATGAAGGCCATCGACCTCGAGATGGCCCATCTGTGGATGGTGCGCACCTTTTTGAAGCACGCCGAAGAGACGGAAGAGGATGACGAACTGCAAGAAGTTGCTCGGACGCTCTACGACTACATGCTGGCTCTTGGTCCGGCGGTTCAGGCCAACGATCCGACCGCCTATCTAAAACAGGCCAAGAAAAAGTTTCGCAAACTTCGCCAGGCGTGCGAGCTGTTCGAGGAAATCCAGCCCGAGATCTCGGACCACACCAACTTTCAAATGGCGGCGATAAGTTGCCGCCAAGTGGTCGACCAGGTCGAAGCGATCCTCGGTGCTAGCACAAATTAAAGGCGTATGGCGGGGTTCGCTATTTGCCTCGCTATCAATCCTCGGTATAACTGACGCCCGACCGTCCGACCAGGCATACCTCCATGGATGGAAGCTGCCTGGTACTTTTTCGATTTCCGCCGCGTCAAGGAAGACGAGCCGTGAGCCTCCCCCCGCTCTTGCAAGCGTTCAAATCGATGCGTCCCGCCAAAGCTTTGGTTTTGGGGGACATGATCCTCGACCGCTACACCTACGGCAACGCGCAGCGAATTAGCCAGGAATCGCCGGTTATTGTTTTGCATGCCGACGACCAGGAACTTCGCTTGGGTGGTGCCGCCAACGTCTGCAACATGCTTAAAGGGCTCGACTGTTATGTGGTCGCTGCCGGGGTGCATGGTCGCGATGAATCTGGCTCGCAGATGGTTGAACTCGCCCAAAAATCTGGCATCGACACTTCGCTGATTGCCTGCGATGCGTCCCGCCCCACGACTCTGAAAGAACGGTTTGTCGGGCGAGCTGGCTCCCGACATCCTAGCCAGATTCTGCGTGTCGATCATGAAAATACCGCTCTGATCGCCGATTGGTTGGTCGAGAAAATCTACACCGGCATCGAAAATCAAATCGAAGACTTCGACGTCATCCTGATCTCGGATTACGCGAAAGGGGTTTGTACGCCGAAGTTTCTGCAGCAAGTCATTGAACTTGCCAACCAACACAACATTCCGACCTTGGTCGATCCGATGCGAGGCCACGACTACGAACGTTATCGTGGCGCGACGCTGCTGAAAGCCAACCGAATTGAAACGGAGATGGCGACCGGCGTGCCGCTGAACTGCGTGGCAGATGCCTCGACGGCAGGCAGCCAGCTTTGTGCGCAACTCGATCTGCAAGACGTGATCGTGACACTGGATCGCGATGGCATGGCGCTCGTGCATCGTGATGGCACTTCGACTCACTTCCCGACGCAAGCCCGAAGCGTATACGACATTACCGGCGCCGGCGACATGGTCCTGGCGATGCTGGGTGCCTGCTTGGGTTCCGGCTTGAATAAACAAGATTCGGTTCGCCTGGCCAACGTGGCTGCAGGACTGGAAGTTGAAAAGTCCGGCGTGGCGGTGATTCCACTGGCCGAAATCGAAGCCGAACTTCGTACCGATCTGTTGCCCGGCCAAAAGAAAATCGTCACCCACGCTCAAATCGCTTCGCTCGCGGAAGAGCATCGGCGTCGCGGGGAAAAACTGGTCTTCACCAATGGCTGCTTCGACCTGTTGCACTTCGGTCATGTCACCAATCTGACTGAGGCGTCGAAGATGGGGGACGTGCTGGTCGTTGGCCTGAATAGCGACGAAAGTGTCTCGAAGCTGAAAGGCCCAACGCGTCCGATTATCAGCGAGACCGAACGTTCGGCGATGTTGGCCGCCTTGTCGTGTGTCGACTATGTGGTCGTTTTCGGCGAAGAAACACCATACGAATTGATCAAAGCGGTCCGCCCTGATGTGCTGGTGAAAGGTGGACATTACATTCCGGAAGAGATCCCAGGGTTCGACGTCCTGCAAGAGTACGGTGGCGAAGTCCGCTTGGTCGACATCGTGGGTGGCTTCTCGACAACCGACATCATTCAGAAGGTCGCAGCGAACGAAACGATTCGTCGCACGGCTGCCTAAGGACCGACGATGGCTAACTTCCGAAACATCGCGGTCGTACTGCCCAATTGGATTGGGGACGTCGTCATGGCCACGCCTGCATTGCGGGCAATTCGCGAGGGCCTGACTCGTGGTGATCGGCTGGTCGGCGTTATGCGACCGTACGTAGCCGATGTTCTGGCAGGAACACCTTTTCTAGACGACGTGATTCTGTGGAACAAGAAAGCCAAAGATCCTAGCCAGCGTTTTTGGAACGTGGTGAAGACGTTTCGGCAGCAACGTTTCGATCAAGCGATTCTGCTACCCAACTCGTTGAGCTCGGCAGGTCTCGCCTGGCTGGGCGGTGCGCAGCAGCGAGTTGGCTACAAGCGATACGGTCGCGGTCCACTTCTTACACACAAACTATGTCCACCAACCGAACATGGCAAGCGTGTTCCGGTATCCGCTGTCGACTACTACGCTGCCCTGGCGGAACTGGCGGGCTATGAAGTTCGCTCACGTTACTGCGAACTGGCAACTACACCAGGGGACGATTCGATCGCTCGACGAATCTGGCGAGACTTTCGCTTCTTCGACAAGCGCGTGATCGTTTTCAACACCGGCGGAGCTTACGGTGGTGCGAAGCATTGGCCGACGGAATATTACCAGGAACTGGCTAAACGATTAGTACAAGATCCACGCAATGCCGTGCTGCTGATTTGCGGTCCGAGCGAACGAGAAGCGGTCTCGCAGATTGAGCGAGATGTGAATCATCCGGCGGTTCGCAGCTTGGCCAGCGAAACGCCTTCGATCGGTCTAAGTAAAGCGGTTATTCGCCATGCTTCGTTAATGATCACGACCGACTCGGGACCGCGACACTTTGCCGCTGCGTTTAAGATCCCCTCGGTGGCGATCTTCGGACCGACCGATCCTCGCTGGGCCGAAAATTACAATCCGTACGAATTGATCGTTGGCGCCGGCATCGATTGCAGTCCATGTGCTCAACGTGAATGCCCGCTGAAACATCATCGCTGCATGCGAGATGTTTCCGTCAATCATGTGCTTCAAACAGCCCAGCAACAATTGGTCTGGGAAGCGGACCAGGCGAAAGCGGCCTAAACATTCGCCGCTCGAAAGAGCTATCGCCAGCGAGTTATGCTTCTACGGTGACGTCGTTACGAACTTGAACGTTACCATCTATCGAGCGGACGAGTTCCTGCAAAAGCTGCTTGTGGTAGAACGATCGTACCTCACCACGAAGGCACAGCGTGTTGTCTTGGAACTCGACTTTAATGAAACGAAGTCGACGAATCGAACTTTCTTCCAAGGCCGTCACAACGCGTGAACGGATGTCTTTCTTCGAGGAACTAATCATCCTATATCCTCTTTCAACCGAAGTGGGTTCTTCCCGTTCGGCAGTGAACGCAAAAAAAGATGCGAGCGTATTAGCTCGCACGCTAGTTAGCTAGACGCTGCTGCAAGTCCTTTGCGGCAGGTTCCTCTTGGACAGCGGTACTATCGGTAGTTGTAGAAAGTGGTCAAGAAATGGTCAAGCTAATCCTGCGGAAGCTTGCCAAGTTCCCGCAACCGCGCAATCACCTGATCGGCAAGTTGGTCGGGAGGCGCAGAGCCCCCTGCCAAATGGACCTCTGGTAATTCTGGTGCTTCGTAGGGATCATCAATACCGGTGAATCCTTTCAATTCCCCGGCGCGGGCTTTTTTGTATAGCCCTTTGGGATCACGCTGTTCGCAAACTTCTAGCGGCGTATCAACGAAGACCTCGATGAAGTCTCCTGCCCCTCCGCTGGCCTCGACGACATTTCGTACGGCCGCGCGATCGGCACGATACGGGCTGACAAAAGCGGTCAGCACGAGTACGCCCGCTTGGCAAAAGAGCTCAGCAACGGCACCGATCCGCCGGATATTTTCCGTGCGATCTTCTGCTCCGAAACCAAGACCGAATCGTTTCGCGAACTCAGCATCGTAGGCATCTTCTAAGATCTTGGTACTCGCATTAAGACCATGCCGGACGTTGTCGCCATCGAGCAGAAAGGTATGAATCCCCAGGTCGTGAAGCTTCTTATCGACCGCATTGGCGACGGTGCTTTTTCCGCTACCACTTAGGCCAGTGAACCACACTACGCCGCCACCATGTCCATTAAGCGATTCGCGATCCTGACGGGTAACGTGGTGATCGTGCCAAGTAATCTCGACTTTTTCCATGCGTGCAATTCTTCGTTCGTTAGATCAAGGTAAGCGGTCGTTGCTCACTCAATTCTAGCAAGTTCACACAGATTCGCAGACAGGACGTTGGCTGGGCAGCTCCAGACAAGGAAAAACAATGCCTCGCGACACCAGCGACCGACCGGGTGCGATTCCAAATAGCCTGCACCTTTGGCTGAGCTAAGCGCCGCCTGCGTGATTCGTAAGACCAAACTGTTCGCGCGCGTACGGATCTGCATCGGATCGCACGAGGGTGTCCCCGCAGCGGCTGCTAAGAGGTCGTGCTTCAAACTGTCTAGTTCCGCCTCAAAACGTTCGGTCGGTTGAGCAAATTCGGTTCGCTTCTGTTGTTGTTCAACCAAGTAGCGGTAGGCAGCCGTCGAAAGGCCTACGGCAAGGGTCGATGTTTCGAGTCCGCCCGTATTTGCTCCGGAACCTCGTTTCATCACATCTTCGCGCGGGCCATCGAGTGCCCACTCTATAGGGCAAAAGACTTTTTGAAAGTTAACGGGCCCCGTCTGACTGGCTGATAAACCAACAAGTTCGGCAGGATCTCCCGCCTCAAGCCCATCGACCGCCGTAGGAACCGCCAATAGCAGTTGCCGGCCATCTTCCATACTCGCACCGACGACGAGGTTGTCGGCTGCTTTGCCTCCGGTAACCCAAGGACTGTAGCCATCGAGCACGAATCCATTTTCCACTTCCGTCGCCAATAACGCTGGCTTCTTCAAATGTTGGCGACTGGTCGTCAGGTGCGAGATACCAACCGTGGCGAATGTCTTTCCTGACAAGAGATCGGGGAGCAGCTTTGCTTTCAGGTCTTCATTCTCACTACTCGCGATACGACGACATGCGCCGGTACGTTGCGTGATGACGAACGTGGTGGTCAGACACGCCGCAGAAAGTTCGAGATATCCTCGAACAACATCATCACCGGACCAACCTAGGCCTCCTTGTTCGTGTGCGATAAACCAGCGAAAGACTCCGTGGTCTGCACAAATTTGTAGCTGCTGCGAAGGCCAATCGGAAGCCGATTGCAAGGAATTCGACATTGCACTTAGTTGCGTACAAAGTGCCCCAAGATTAGGTGAATCGGGCGTGATGATTTCGTTATTCGACATTATGAACCTCACAAGCACGCCGCGAATCGCACGTGCAGTCTATCTTGGCATCCTGTTTGCGTCAGGATGGTTTGGTTTCGCATTCTTATCAACTAATCATTCGCTAAGCCAACGGAATAGCAAGCCGTTTGGTTGCTAACCATAGCGATTCACTTAGGTGCTCAACGTTCGCTCCTGAATCTCTTAATCATAAATTACGGCAAGTTGGCAAGCTGCGAAAGGATTACCGGACAACTCTTGATAGCTCGCCACTGCTTGCAACCATATTCCTCAACAAACCATGGTTAGCAAACGCTTCCGGGGTCGCCAGTTAGTAGCCAACTCGCTACATTGCCAGTGTGCATCGACTCCGTTGGGCTTGAATGTTCAATATCAATTAGGTGACTGCTGATGAGCCAGGCTGAAATGACACGAACTGACGAAGAATCCGTGACAGCACCCGTCGAGCTATCGGCCGAGAAGTTGTACGAGAAGTGCATGTCTCTGGCCAATAACCTGTGGTGGACGTGGCAGCCGGATGTATTCAATTTGTTCCGCGATCTCGATCCGATCCGCTGGCGACAATTGGACCACAACCCAATCGCGTTACTCCGGGAGTTCACCCCTGAGCGACTTGAGACACGCGTCGCAGAGATGGTTCTGTATAGCCGAATCAATCACGCGTATCGTCGCCTTAAAGAATACATGTCCAGCAGCACCACTTGGGCAGACACGCATGCTGGCGTCCTGGGAGCGAAACCGGTCGCGTATTTCTCCGCTGAGTTCGGTATCCACGAATCGATTCAGATTTACTCTGGCGGTCTGGGCGTTCTCTCCGGCGACCATATTAAGAGTGCGAGTGGCCTCGGCGTGCCGCTGGTTGCGATCGGTCTGTTCTACGATCAAGGCTACTTCAAGCAGCACTTAAATGAAGAAGGCTACCAGATGGAAGAGTACCTCGACACCAAAGTCGAGAACCTTCCGATGAAGCCCGCCGTCGATCCTTCCGGCAAGCCAATCACGATTCAAATCGATCTGAAGGGTGGCAAGCTGTTGGCCAAGGTTTGGCAGATGAACGTCGGTCGAGTGCCGTTGTTCCTGCTGGATTGTGACGTCGACGGTAACAGCCCGGAAGATCGTGAACTGACCAGCCGACTTTACGGTGGTGACGAGCGTACGCGTATCCGCCAGGAAATGGTGCTCGGCGTTGGCGGTATCAAAGCCTTGAAAGCGTTGGGCATCCATCCGGGCGTTTATCACCTGAACGAAGGTCACAGCGCCTTTGCGACCATCGAAGCGGTTCGCGATCATATGCACGAAGACGGCATGACCTTTGACGATGCCCTGCGTGAAGTCGCCAAGCGAACCGTGTTCACCACGCACACCCCAGTTCCCGCTGGTCACGATCGTTTTGATGCAGGCCTGATCGAAGAACACCTCGGTCATCTGCGTGAATCGATTGGCATTTCGCACGAACAGCTGATGGGCTTGGGACGCGTCGATACAAACAACCAAGGCGAAACCTTCTGCATGACGGTTCTCGGCTTGAAGGCTTCCCGACGGGCCAACGCAGTGAGCCAGTTGCATGGGCACGTCTCGCGCAGCATGTGGGCTCACCTCTGGCCTTGGCGAGTGGAAGAGGAAATTCCAATCGGGCACATTACCAACGGCGTTCACATTCCATCGTGGATCGCTTGGCAGATGCTGCAGCTTTACGATCGCCACTTCCCCAGCGGCTGGTATCAGCGAATGGGTGAATCGGAAGTCTGGCAATCGATTCATAATGTCGATCCAGGCGAGCTTTGGGAAACCCACGCCACCCTGAAGAACCTGCTGCTGCAATTCGTTCGCCGCCGCATCTCGCGTCAGTGTCGCCGTCGAGGTGAAAACGATGATGCAGTGGAACGCGCACGAACCGTGCTCGATCCCAATATCCTCACCATTGGGTTCGCGCGTCGTTTTGCCACTTACAAGCGTGCTGACTTGTTGCTGACCGACGTCGATCGTCTCGTCGAAATGATGAGCGATTCTCAACGCCCAGTTCAGTTCATCTTCAGCGGTAAGGCTCACCCGAAAGATGAACCGGGTAAGGCCAAAATCAAGAAGATCCAGAACCTGCGTCACGATCCGCAGTTCCGCGATCGCATCGTCTTCATCGAAGACTATGACATCAACGTCTGCCGTCACATGATCCAAGGTGTCGACGTCTGGTTGAACAATCCACGTCAGCCACTTGAAGCTTCTGGTACTTCCGGCCAGAAGGTGGTTCTCAACGGCGGTTTGAACTGTTCGATCCTCGACGGCTGGTGGGCTGAAGCTTACGACGGCCGCAATGGTTTCGCCATTGGTACCGGTCGCACCCACACCGATACCGCCAAACAGGATGCCCGCGACGCGGAAGACCTATACAAGGTGCTGGAGAACGAAGTCATTCCGCTGTACTACAATCGCGACGTCGATGGTCTGCCGCAAGAGTGGATCAAGCGGATGATGAACAGCATTGGCACGTTGGCTTGGCGATTTAGTGCTCACCGCATGGTCGCCGACTACACCAAGCTGTGCTACGTCCCAGCTGCCGGTGGCTTGAGTAGCCAACTGCCTACCTAATTCGATCGCTCTCGATTGAGCGACCGAAAATGATAACACCGAAGAAGACCTGCTAATGGCAGGTCTTTTTTCGTTATTTGTGATTCTGCTCGTCGATCAGGCAATTATCCGAAATCAGTCCTGACACCACCCAGACGGCCTGCCATAATAAATTTTCTTAGATGGGTTGATGCCCCCCACAATATTTCAGGCCCGCCAGCGAACGTGTAATTGAGTCGCGCGCCCCTGACCGATCTTATCCTGTTCCTATTTTTCGATGCGCATGTGGCATGGTGAATCCGATGACTCTCAAGCAACGTCTTCAGGTCGGACTCCTCTTCTCGATGGTCCTATTGCTGACGCTTCCTTTGACGGCGAATGCTGGGCGTTTCAGTCGAGGAGATGTCGTCCAGGTTTATAAAGACTTCTGGAAGAAGTGGTACAACGGCACCGTTCTTGATCTCAACCGCAAGACTGGCCAAGTTCAGGTGCAATATCAGGACGGTAGCCGAACGAAGGTCGAGATCTTCCACGAGAACTTCGTCCGTTTTGCCTACGAAGAAGACGCCATTGCGCCGGCTCGCAACTGGACCGACGCCACCGGTAGCTTCAAAATCATGGCCGCGCCGCTGGGGATCTACGGCGATACGCTCAAAATTCGTAAGCCCGACATGGCGGAGTTGGAAGTTCCCATCTCGAAACTCAGTGACGGCGATCAACGTTATATCGAACGGATTCGCCGCGAGATGGGGGGCGCAGCGGCACCAACGCCCACCCACTTGCCGGTGGTCAAATTCGCAGGTGGAAGCGGCGGCAGCCAGTTTCAAGTCGCCATTTCCAATGACGATCGAATCGCGATTCTTCCTGATCCGCTCCCAGCTTACATGAAACTCCAACAAGGTGGAGCTGCCTTTGGACGAATTGGTAGCTATAGCGATGGGGAAGAGTTTGGTGTCATCATTCCAGTGGGTGGACCACAATCGCTCGTTCTCGCGTCGGCTGAACGTCATCCTCGCGAAGGGGACGGATCAACGCGACTGATCTGGGTGTCGATTGCTGACAAGAGGATCGAAAGCCAGCAGAAACTTCCGCCCGATGAGTACGTGCTCGACTACCATCCTCCAACGCATCGCTTGCTGACTTACAGTTATGTCGATGGAGAAACGCGCGGCTTTAAGAAGAAGATCGCCTTGGCGATTTGGGAAGTCCTTCCGACCGACGAAATGGTAACGCCGGTTGTTCGTTGGGAAGCCCATCCGGCCGAAGGTACGGGCGAAGATCCCTGGGCGCAGATTATTGACGGACACGTCGTCTTGCAGCGATGGGATAAAGGAGAATACGTCGGGTGGAATGTCGATCAACAAAGTGTGGCGTATCGTATTAAACAAGAAGCGTTCAACGCAAATTTGCCGGCGTTTAGTGGAACGAAGAAGTACGCTTTCCTCCCGGAAGAAGACCAAGTCCGAATCTTTGATCCCTTGTCCGGCAGTATCATGACCTCCCTGCCGGCTCCGAAAGGCTCGAAAGCAGTTGCTCTCAGCGAAGATGGCAAACGGGCCGCTGTGCTGGATAACCACCAATTGGCCGTATGGAACCTCACTGATGCGACCGCAGAACCTCAGTATTACCACGCGGACGATATCGGCCGCACCACGGTGAAGTCGATGTTCTGGCTGGGCAGCGATAAGCTGATGGTCAAAACGTATCGCGAACTCCTGCTGTTTAGTCTGACGCAGCGGATCGTTATCTGGAGTTACCAGTTCGAGCACACCACCAAGCATGGCGACGAAGAACGACAACTGGTTCGTGTGGTAAACGATCACTTGGTGTACGGTGCTTCGGTTCGCGACGACAATCGCAATGAAGGGCTCGCCGTCGGGAATGTAAAATTGCCAGGCCCGAAAGTAGCAGAAGTCTTCGGCACCGTCGACCGTGAAGACCTGGAAGTTACGCGCCCCGGCGAACGTGTCCGTTTAGAGGTCCGTTGTGGCGATCAACTCAATCGCGATGTCTACTACGCATTGCTGGCGAAGATCGAAGAGAACGGTTGGATCCTGGACGCGGAGAATCCCACGGCAATCATTTACGCCGACGCCACCAAAGGGGAAACTCAAACGACAACTTACTACAACAATTCGTTCTTCTCGCGGGGCTCGCGGGAAGAGACGGTGACGTACATTCCCAACATCTATTCGCTGAAGATCGTCAAGGCGAATGACATCATTTGGTCGAGCCGCCGGCAGAGTGGTTCGCCAATGTTCATGTCGCTTCGCGAAGGGGAAACGGCACAGTCGAAGGTTAACGAATCGCAGCTCGCGAATGCGTCGTTCTTCAAGTATGCCGACATCCCTAGCCGCATCATCCACAAGGATTACCGACGCGGTCTGGGAACGACTTCGGTGTCGACACGCGGCTTGGAAGCAGGCGACCTGAAACCGCCTCCACAAATTGAACGTCCCGAGTCGACGGTTATCGATGCTACGGAAGAAGATCCTTTCAAATAGGCACGAGACAATCGGTCGTCACCAAGAAAAACAATCAGCCAGCGTGACATGCACGCTGGCTGATTCGATTTTCAGGGGATGTAGAGTCCCTTGAATGCGACTTGATTACGGCTGAATGACCAGTTGGCCGATCTTCTTCCCGGAATTCACGCCATTGGTGTGCCAGTCGTTGATGTTCGGGAAGCCATCCAGAAACTTCTGAATGAACTTGGGCCAATCCGACGGTTCGATTGTTAAGCAACCATCGGAGAAACGCTGGTTTCGGAAGCCATTGTGAACGTTAATCCCATACGATGTCTTCTTGGTGGGGTTATCACTCTCGACGCTCACTGCGTTCCGACAGTTTACCAATAATCCTGGCCGAATGCCTTGGGTTTTGACCACAAGATTATTTGCGCCCTGACGTGCGGCACCACCCCCTTTATGGAACCCGATATGCAGAGGATAAGTACCGTCAACAACACGCCCCTTGACGGTCATATCATCGGGCCAGATCGACCCCCGAAAGGTCCCTGACAAGCCACCAGAGAGCAGAAATACGGACTCGTACATCCCACTGAAAGTCGGTGCGGCATTTCCTTGTCGGGTGGTATGGGTTGGTACTTTTCCACCGTGACGCACCGTCAAAGTGACATTGCCAGCCGCAGGCGTTGGAATGGGCGTCGCAATGTTTCCGATCGCCGCGACTAACGTTTTCCAAGTCTTGCCACCAACATCGATCCGCTGATCGGCCCGCACCATGCCGACACGCAATAATTGAAAGTTGGTAATCGCGGTGACTGTGGCAGAACTTGCTCCTGACCGAGCGATTAAACCGTCGATGCCGCCGGGATGAAATCGCGGATTGTTCAGCTTCTTTGCAGCCTCGGTCAACATCTGTTGGACGGTTCTCACGTCCGGCTGCTTATTAACGGCACCACTTTCATAGCTTCCAACCGAAGCGCTAATCTGCCACATAACGTATGTCTATCTCCTAGGTGTGTAGAGTGGAACGTTATCGGATTATCGTCGACAATCTTTGGTTGTTGCGTAAAAAGTGAAAAGAATCCCGTAAGCGCCATCTCTCAGACCGTAGCCACCGACCGTTTTTGAGCTTAGAAGCGAAACCAACGCATGAAAGACGCTATGTCGAACCGAGTTCATGTTGCCATCACACACGAAGTCAAACCTGGCAAGGAAGCTGACTATGAGGCTGCATTGCGTGAGTTTGCTCGTACATCGTTGCACGAACCAGGAACGGCCGGCGTGCTACTGCTGGCGCCGGTTCCGGGAACGCATGGCTGTGAATTTGGTATCTTGCGATCGTTCGAGAACCAGGAATCGTGTGACGCATTCTATCAATCCGAGCGTTTCCGAGACTTCCACGAGCGAACAAAATCGCTTGTCGTCGATCAAGGTGTTCGCCGAAAACTACATGGCCTGGAAGCATTCTTCCGCGATCCGAAAGCCAACCCACCTGCGAAATGGAAGATGGCCATCATCACGTGGTTGGCTGTTTACCCGAGTGCCTGGATATGGTCGCTGGTGCTGCCACCCCTGCTGACGGGATGGCCCGATTTATTGGTGCGGGCCATGGTGAACGTCCTGGTCGTGATCACGCTGGCATGGTTTGTCATGCCGTGGCTAACACAGTTGTTTATGCCGTGGCTCTATCCTCCGGTTCAACATATCGGTGTGTTGAACCATCCGCCAATCACGAAATCCACACCACCATCCGACCCTGATTGAACGTTCGTCACCAGATGGCTTTTCACAAGAATGCCTTTCTGGTTGCGAGCCAACCACCTCAAAGGTGACAATAGTGGACGAACGTTCTAGTGATTTATGTTTTACAACTTTTCCAGCTAACAAAATTGTGACTGAAAACGAAGACGAAGCGATTGCTCGACCAGGCTTTCGGTTCTCATTAAACGCTGTGATTCTGTGGATTGCGATCTTAGCACTGATCTTTACCAACGTCCTGACCTACAACGCCGTTCTTGATTTGAAAAACGAACTCAGGACATCGGCCGTTTCTGGGATGCCAATTCCAGCGGAGGAGGTCGCGAAGCAATTCATCAAAGCGACGAACATTCCATCGACGGTCACAACCGAAGTCGAGGATGTACGATACTCCCCGGAAGAAGACACGTATCTTGTAGAGTTTGCCTGGACGCTTACGGCCACCGGAAAAAAATGGTATTCAAGCACTCGGTTGAAGAGCGATGGGTTCGGATTCTATCACGGGCAGATTTTAAGTAGCCAGTTCAACCAACCGTTGGGCCGGACACGTCCTTATTCCGTTTCCGTTCATACTCCTTCGCCTCTCAAAGGTAAACCATAAATCCTCATGCCGAAACCTCAACGCCATGTTGCCTTTCTGCGCGGTATGAACCTGGGAAAACGCCGCTTACCAATGAGTGACTTGCGTGACCTATTCATCGAATTGGGCTTTGAAGAAGTCGAGACGTTTATCGCAAGCGGTAATGTGATTTTCGCCACGGATGTTACCGCCAGTAAACTGCCCGATCAGATCGCACAACACCTTGAGAAATCTCTAGGGTATCAGGTCGACACGTTCGTTCGGACCACGACGGACGTCAAGAAAATCGGGGCATCCCAATCGTTTCCAGAAGATGGTGACCCAGCTTACACAATCCATGTCGCCTTTCTACAAAAGAAGCTACCCGCCCATCAAGCCGCCGCACTTGCGGCGATTGCCACAGAGAAAGATGCCTTCCAAGTAACCGGCAAGGAGTTTTACTGGCGATGTTTGGGCAAAATCTCAGAATCAGACGTGTGGAAGTTGCCTGAGACGAAAGCGATTAAACTTCCTACGCATTCGATGCGGAACATGACCAGCATCCGAAAGTTGATCGCAAAGCATCTCGACTGATTGCCGGTCGTTACTTCGCTTCGGAAGTCACGGTCACTGTCATCGGTGGCTGCGACTTGAGTTGAGGGTAACCCTTCATATCGAGAAAAGAGTCGAGCGTCACGACGACCAGCATAATCACCCCCATCGAAAGCTTACCGACCGTTCCGAGAATGCGGCCGATGAATGCGCCTTTGCCGATATTAAAGCGTTCTTCCGATGTTTTTTGCGTGTTATGCTCACCTAGCCAGGCTCCAGCAAACGCACCGAAGGCGCCACCAAGCAGCGCCCCCACCATCGTTCCAATCAGGGGAATAAAGCTGAGAAAGATCGCCCCGCCCAGGCTGCCAATAAACGCACCGACCAATGACAGGAAGATGCCGAGCTTGCTGCCCCCTTGTTTCGCCGCTCCGGCCGCACCAGCCAGGAACTCGATCAGTTCGCCGATCAATGCGATCACCGCCACAAAAATCACGACGGTCCAACTGATACGTGGAAAATAATCCGCCGGTAGAAAGTAGGCATAAAGGATCGTAAACGCCAGCAGAATCCAGTTGCCTGGCAGCGTGAACAACGTGGATACCCACGCAGCCAGATTGGCAAACATGAGCAATAAAGCAGCGACGTAAACCATAGGGTTGGTACTCAGGTAGAAAGTTGGGGACGTCCCCTATTTTACGCAAGTCTTAGCTGCGAACTAGCGGCGTTCATTCAATGAGTCTTCCTTGAGGTCGTGCGACGCCCCGCTCTTTTTAACCGTTCATTCTGCGATTTATCCAGTACTTCAAAGTACTTCGCTCTTGCTTAGGCAAATCTTCGAGAGCACCAAACAGTTTCGCCGATTTAACGCCTATTCCACAAGTTCAAGAAAGCCCCCCTTTTGCAGAGGACGCTGGACAGATGACCATCAACGACTTAGAAACACTTCGGCGGCGACAGATTCACGATTTACTCTACATAGCCCTAATTGAAATCCGGCAGCTTGGCGGCGATCTCAAGAGTCGCCCGGTCTTTGGCCTGGCCAATCTTCTCCACAATGTTCCGCTAGAACTGGAGCAAGTGGCCAAGAGAGAGATGACGTATGAGGAACTCTTTGACTCGCTAAACGTTCGTGCGAAACAATTAAACTGCCAGAAGTGGCTCGACGACCAAATCAAATGGCTGGAAACACACCGAACGCATCCATAACTTGCCAGTTCGAAAGCGGTGACTTCTTCATAAGAACCTCGATATTCGCAAACCCGCTTCGTCCGCCCAGCGAAGTAAGATCGAGCGTTCCTTGTCGTTGAGCTCTCGGTTTCTTCTTCCGCGAGCTTGGCAGATCGTAGGTCCCTGGTTGTTGACTTCGATGGTCAATGCCTTGCTGATGCCCTCGTGCGATTCGATCTCCATACTCCAGATCGAGCAGTGCCCACTAGCACATGATCGATCGTAAGTCGCCACGCAGTGATTCATCCTTCGACCTTCTTCAAGTAACGCCCGACTGCTGAGGAGTTCGCGAATCGTCCAACGCTTCCAGTTGTAGTTTTCGAAGGCGCCTTCTTCGAATTCATATGGTGGAATCCCAGTCGAAGTCCACTCTCGAACTCGGCGATGGGGAGCTTCCTTAACAAGGCCGCGATGCCAATGTTCAACACGTGCTAACAGGGACTCCGGCGTGCGTCCTTTCATCGTGAGATTCGGCTGCGTAGGAAGAGCGGTTTGCTCGTAACCTGGGGCTGGCTGAAAGCGTTGGTTATTTAAGTAATCTATGATCGGACCGACATGCACTCGATCGAGCATTGGGTGGCTAATCAACCAGCGAATCACGGTCGTCCAGAAATCGTCATTTTGGAAGTTTTCAGCAAGATGAGTACCAAGGATCGCCCGGGCGAGACATTCATCGCCACCCAATCCATGGATCTGCCCCCATCGCAGCGCTTGATCGATTGATAGATCATTCGGGGCAAGCATGAAGTGATGCGCCATCTTTTTAGTAAACGAAATAGGAAGATCACAAGTACGAACACTTTGTCCCTTGCCGACGTGCACGTACCACTTTCGTCGTTTTGCCGATTCATCTGTCTCGCCGGCAAACCACACTGAGTCAAAGAAACGTGGCACGTCGTCATACTGAACGAAAAGATGCCGCACTAGCGAGGCAAACTGACGGGTAACACTTCGAGTGCGTGGCTTCCAGTCTTCGACTCCGCGCAGCCACCATGGCGCATAAGCGGCCATCATCGCCATTGCATCAAGGTAAGTCCTTCCCCACAAGTCGCCGTATTGGATCGCAGGAGAATTATCAAACAACTTAGCTCGACAACGATGAACGTGTGTGATCAGACGAGAAAGGGCGCCGCGATCGACATGGCGTTCTTCTCTTGGCCGTTTGCTAGGCTGGACGATGTTGCAGAGACGTTGAAGATGAGGTTGGGTGACGTCGTGAATGGTCACTTCGTGGCGACAGATAGCCAACAGCAAATCGATTTCCCTACGTTTTTCTTTCTTCTTCGTCCTCAGACGCTGTTCCGCGGCGGCCTGAGTCAGGAAATAACGTTCGCGGCAACGAAGCTGCCAAGATTTGTGTAGCTTGCGGCTGAACCCATTTTGTTCGCACCAATCTTGATACGCTTCGATCGACGTTAACCCAAGACCGTGAAGATGATTCAGCAGATCATGATCCGGCTGCTCGGCCAGCGTTGTTTCTTTCTTTCGACTCATATTGATGACATACGCGGAGGGGATAGAAAAATGGTAAATGCAGCTTCGCGGGCTTTGAATTACGAGTCATTTTTTGGTTTCCTTTGGGGAAATGAGAGATTACTTGTTGAGGTAAGACATTATCGATGGAAACAGGTTCACGGGCTGCGTAGCAAGATGACAATCCGGCTGTCCACGTTTAGCACCTGAGTACCACATGGCAGATCGACAAGTGGCGTTTCCCAATGACAGTGGCCACGAATTATTAGCGGTGGTGGCAGAACGTCGACAATCATTCGGATCAATGGCGAGCCCTTCAATCCTTGCTCTGGTACGCCTGGTCCATCATGAAGAATAAGAATATCGAGTTCATCATGGATGCGACGCTGGAGGCAATCGCGAAAGTGTTGATCACTCTTTCGCTGGTTGCGGCGTGGGTCTCCGACGATGCCCCCGATTCCGGCGATCGTTAATTCACTTAGGACGACTTCCTGATCGTCAAGGAAGTGAATATTTCTTCCCATTTGGGAGACGTGTTCTAGATCGCTGGCAAACGTATCATGATTGCCAGCCACGCCGGTCACCCACCGGAAGCATCGGCCAAATGCCTGCCATACCGCAGTGACGTCGCCGGTACCACCACGTCGATCGAGCGTCGGTACCGTATAAAAGTCGCCGGCGAGGATCGCGCCGCAACGCTGGGGATCGATGCCTAACTCGGGAAGGATCTCGTTCTCCAGTTCTTCAGGAACGACTTCCCCCAACAAACGCGGTGGGTGCCCACGCGACGATTCAAACGTTTCTCGTCCTTGAAGATCGGCCGTCACCACGATCGCGTCGAGGTCCCCTGGCAACTGATCTACTTGAGATGTCTGCACCGGCAGCGACTCTCGATAGTATCCCCCCTGCCCTTTTCCCGCATTCAGAAAAGGGATTCGCCATGAAGGATCAGAGGGTTTAGAGACGATTCGCACGATAAGTACCGCGATCCGAAGGAAGCCTATAGAGAGTTGCTTCCCATTCGAGAGGGCTTGTCATGGAATAAGGTTCGCGTCTTCAAAAGAAAGAAGACGGAACGAAAGAGGGAAATCACCTTCATTTTTCCCTCAAGAAGCAAAGCGAACCCGCAGGGATCAATTCCTCCACTGACAGCTGATCGCTATCTGTCCTACGAATTCGCAGAAGCGTTACCCCAGACCAACGCGTTAGGGACAATTTCTCCATCGTTGGTTTCGCCAGATCCGGAGTAAGTCCCTGCCTCGGCTTGAATCACGATGAATTCCATTGGCACGCTGCTTGTGTTGCGAAAAGCCCGAGTCATCTCTGGCGGGCAGCTGAAACAAGCTCCAGGGCTGATCGGCAAAATATCTTCGCCCGCTTGAAACTCTCCCTCGCCGGTCAGGAAAACATACACCTCTTCGTTCTTACAATGCTTGTGCGCGAAAGGCATACCAGCCCCAGCTGGACAACAATTCAACGAGACCTCCATACCAGTCAAGTTAAGCTCGCTCTTCAGAAACCGCTTCGGCACCGGGGGCATATCCCGCAGCTGAAATCGGAAACCACCCCACTGGTCTAAGGGACCAGCATTTACATAGCCATAACGTTGATCCATATTGAAAACTCCATGTCATTTTGACGCGATTGCTTGAGCCAATCGGCGCATCGAATTCTTTTTAGGCCGGAAACGATGTGAACGAAAATGACTCGACTTCCGTTCAACTGCGATCACCTTACAAAACTCACTTTCATTTTGCAAGCGATCAAATGCCAGCCCTTCCTCCGCGTCGATCCAACTGTCCGATTTCGTGTACTCTGGACTTGTTGGGCGATAAGTGGACACTGCTCGTCGTCCGCGACTTAGTCATGGGCAAGAGCCGGTTCGACGAGTTCCTGAAAGGTCCGGAGGGTATTGCTTCCAACATCTTGGCCAAACGGCTGAAGCTCTTGACCGATGCTGGTTACGTAACGAGGAAACCAGATCCAAGCGATGGTCGGCAAGTCCTTTACGAACTGACGCCAGACGGAGAACCGCTACGTGAGCTAGCGATCACGGTAGCCCGCTGGGGAGAAAAACACTTCCCGGACGCGAAGATCCCTCGAGAACGAATCTCGCAAAAGTCCGTTTCACCTCCGAAGCAGGATACGCCAAAGCAAAGTCCGAAGTCACGGAAGGGAAAAGGGAAGTAGACAGCCAGGTTTGTCTCTGCTTGGCCCCTTTACCTGCCGGGCACCGCTTGCCCGATTTCGCTCACCCTGCCGCGTTGTTATAATTTCGCGCCTCGAACCTTTTATCTTTCCCCTGGGCATCGCCCCTACTTTCCGCAGGAGAACTGGCCATGAGCATCAGCGCGTTTATGGAGAAGAATTACCGCCATTTTAACGCTCGCGAGATGCTAGACGCTGCCAAGACCTACAAGTCGATGGTCGAAGGAGGCGGAAAGATGTTCATGTCGATCGCTGGGGCGATGAGTACCGCCGAGCTTGGTATTTCGCTGGCGGAAATGATCCGTCAGGATAAGGTCCATGCGATCAGCTGCACCGCGGCAAATTTCGAGGAAGACTTCTTCAACCTCGTTGCTCACGATGACTACGAGATGTGCCCGAACTACCGCGACCTCTCACCGGAAGATGAATTCCAGCTCCGCGAGGGTGGCTTCAATCGGGTCACCGATACCTGTATTCCGGAAACGGTCATTCGCCACTTCGAGCACAACCTGCTCGAGTATTGGAAAGAAGCGGACGAAAAGGGGGAACAGCACTTCCCTACCGACTATTTCTTCCGGCTGCTGAAGGATGGCAAGCTGCAGGAGCATTACCAGATCCCGCCTGAGCATAGCTGGGTTCTGGCAGCCTACGAAAAGGGAATTCCAGTTTATACGCCTGGCTGGGAAGACTCGACCCTGGGCAACATCTTCGCGGCCCGTGTTTATGACGGTACTTTGTCGACGCACAACGTGATCCACCCAGGCACACGGATGATGCAAGACTTGGTGAAGTGGTACCTCGAGCACGAAAAGAAGGGGATCGGCTTCTACCAAATCGGTGGTGGTATCGCTGGCGACTTCGCGATTTGTGCAGTCCCACTGATCCTGCAAGACTTAGAAATGCGAGACGCGAGTCTCTGGAGCTACTTCTGCCAAATTTCGGACTCAACCACATCGTTCGGCTCTTACAGCGGCGCGGTACCCAACGAGAAGATCACTTGGTACAAGCTAGGCAAAGACAGCCCGAAGTACATGATCAACTCCGACGCTTCGATCGTTGCTCCCTTAATGTTTGCATACATCTTGGGGCAATAAGCGTTTGCTGCGAGCAGCAACTTCGTTCAACGACAAAAGCTGGAATGGGCGTTTGCCTATTCCGGCTTTTTGTATGTTGGAAACTAGGTCGTTAGGCTTCTTTCCAGGGACCATGCAATGGTCCACCGCGAAGTGATTGCAGGCCGCGGATTTGGACGCGGTCTTGGTTCTTAAACGAGATGATCGGGCTCAAGCCGATTTCCATCAGCGCGGCCGACTCCTGATCGGTAAGCAGGTGTTCACCGCAAGGGTAGGCATCTCCATCGTCGGCTGGATCGAAGTAGAGAGGCAGGTCGCTGAACTGCGAGACCGCCGCAGTGTCCAATCCCCAGCCTCGTTCGTTAAAACCATGAGCGATTGCGGCACATGCGAGCCAAACAGGGCTACCCCATGCAAGTTGACTTCCACCTGGACTGGATATTTCCTCGAATAGGAAACGCTCGGTCGAGCGATACTTCTTACCGTACGGTAGTCGCAATTGCACACGTGGCCACAACCCAGCGATGCTGGTCATCGGCATCTTCATGCGGGCGTCGTTCCACGTTTCATGAATCGCATCGTCGGGGTTAAGCCACTGCCCTTTGCGAGCCAGTAATTCGATTACCCCGCCCGCTCCGGCTGCTTCTACCATCGATCCGAATCGCTTTGCCACGGTCAGGTCTTCCTCCCGCGTGCTGAACGGAAACAAGCAGCCAACTAGCCCCCACGAAGTTGCCCCGGGCGTTTTGGATGGCGTGATAATCGCTTCAACCAACCAGCTTTCCTGCCAGTTCTCGGCGCCCAAGGTCTCGTGGAACTGCTCCTCGGTCATGTCGAGCAGGTAGAACTTCAGCTTAGCATGCGTTTCGATTTGAAAGGTCAGAAACCGCAGTCCATGCCAGTTCATCTCCAGGCTGCGGAACCTCGGCCCGCTTAGTAGCTGCCGCATCGTTTCCTGAATGGCTTCATCGACGACGGCGACTAATTCATCCTGACGCGGATCGACACGTTGGATCGCACTGGCCGCAAGGACGCCTTGTATAAAGCCGTTCCAATCTCCGCTTTCCAGAGGCGAACTTCCTCCATCAACCGATTGCGACAAGACATCGGCAAACAGATCTTCCGAGCCAGGTGCCGCCGCCGAGACGGGCACATCATTAGAGCTAGGTGAAGCCGAGGTTTCCGGCCCTGTCCAAGCTAACACTTCTGCGGCGGCCGCATCAAAATGTTTGGGGTTCTGCAAGCGGCGACGGAGCGTCCGCAAGTGCTCGAAGATTTCAAGTTTCTCGAATAACTGGTCAGGCTCGAAGTCTTCGTATTCGTGGAACTCAATATCCTGCGTTTGCCCATCTGAAGACGCGAGCAAACCGTCGAGTCGAACTCCCAATTGTTCCGGCAGTTCGTAGAGGTTATCGCGATCAACAACAACCGGCTTCGGACTGCTTCGTTCCGCTGCGTGTCCGCTCCCGCGGAAGTTACCAAGCAACAGCACGTGCAGAGGCGTTTTCTCGTTTACAGCTGGGGTCGAGCGAGCCAGCGCAGCTCCGACTTGAATCTCTGCCATGATGACTCTCTCCGAACAATCGTTGTCCGTAATCAGGTTGAACAGGTACCGAGCGATTATTGTGGCTGAGCTACCACGCGATTCATGCCAAGCCCCTTGAGTTGGTCCGCCCACGACTTGCGGGTGAACAACTGCCAACTGTCAGGCATGTCGCCCACCTCGGTCAGAACGACTTCGATGGAACCCCCTAATAATTCGTCCACCGTCTCCTGGTCACGCGCCGACAAATAGGTTGCCAACAGATTTGGTGAGAAGACGGCAAAAAACTGCGGGCCAGGCGTGGCTGGTTCAGGCAAATCGCCTCGCTTTGGAGCAAACAGACCTTCGCGGAAATGTTCGACGATCGCGTGAGGGTCACCACTGGTAAAGAGGCAGCTGATTGCATCCATACCCCATAGCTCGTTGATGATCTCGCGGAAAGGTTCCAGATCGGTTGGGCAGTAAAGCATCGGCCCACCAAGAGCCGCAAACTTGGCATCCAAATCGGCACGTAGCGGAACACCTTCCAGGTCTTCCGGAATCGGCTTTTCAGCTCGCATGAAGTGGATCGCCAACACCGGCTTGGCCAACTTCGCCAACTGGCTGACCAACGCAAACGGCGAGAAGGGAACCTGCGGTACGCCTTCTAGGACACTGTGATAAACCGGATATCCCGAGTCTGCTGCTTCCTCTTGGAAGCAAAACCCGCGTACTGAATCGGCCGATGGCTTCGCAGGTACCGTCTCCGGCTTCTCGTCGGCGAACGATACGGGAGGTTCCGATGAGGCGTATTCAGGATTTCGCCAATTTGGATCAGACTGCGGACGTTGCGGGGGAAAGGGTGACGAGTTATCCGCACCTGGGATGCCCGGTTCGCTTGGCGGTGGACCGACGATGTTATTACCCGGCGGTTCGTCGCCGAATCCAATCAAACTTGGATTGATTGCCGACGGTCCCTTTTGATTGGTGAACGATGGTCCTTTCGGCCCGCCAAAAGATGGCGGCCCGAACTGGGGATCGTCATCGACATCTTCTCCAAAATCGAGGCCAGGCCCGGCGTCGTCATCGAACTCTTGGGAACCAAAATCGAGATTTGGATTTCCGGATCCGCCAAATCCACCACCAGCCAACCAAGGAGGCGGGCTTGCGGAGCCCGGTGGCGTTAAGTCGGAACTGGGTGGCGACTCGTGCGGAGGTGTTTCTTGGGGAAGCCCGCCAAATACCGGGCCCTCTTCGTCTGGTTCAATATTCGTTGGCGGCTCTGCCGAGGCGGGAGGCGTTCCTGGCGGAAGTGGTGCCTTTCCGATCGGTGGTGGAGGAGATCCCATATCCGGGACGCCACCAGGAAGCTGCGGAGGGCTACTCGGCGGTGACGCTGGAAAGTTCGGAGGTGACGCCGGGCTGCCAGGAGGTGCCGGAAAGTTCGTCGGGGCTCCGGGAAGTGGGCCAAGCGGCGGCGGGCTGTTGCCTCCTTTCGCGAACTTGAACACAGGAGCATCACCACCTCGTTGCCCCGGTCGTGGCGGCAACGGTTGACCAGGAAGTGGTGAGCCTGGGGGAAGATGCGTTGGCGGGGCTGGCCCGGGACCAGATTGAGGTAGCCCAGGAGGTTCCGGCGTAGGTGCATCCCAGGAAGGTGGGGCGTCCTCAGGACGTGGAGTACCAGGCGGGTAATGCCCACCCCCAGGCGGAAATTCGGGCGAATTGTGACCATGTTGCCCACTTGGCGATGCAGGCGGTGCTGGCATGACAGGGGACTGCGGAGCACTGGGCGGCAGATTGGTTGGCGGTGGCGGAGTGTCTCCTCCCTGAAATCGAGGGTCGGTCGTAGGGACCGAACCGCTGCCAAACGCCATCGACATCAGCCCTGGGTTATCGACCGGCTCGAAATTGCCAAAGTTGGTTGATTCGTAGGGATTCTTAGCGCCGCCGTCGATCTTCACCACAAACTGAGTTCGCCCCGCGAAAATGGTCTGACCATCGCGGAGAACCAAGTTTTCTTTCACGAAGTCTTCATCGACCCGCGTTCCATTTCGGCTATCGAGATCGCGAAGCCAGCAATATTTTCCGTCGTTCTGGATCTCGAAATGCTGGCCCGACATCATGACGTCGTCCGAGAAGGTTTCGTCCGCCCAATTGGTGCGTCCAATCTTGCACGTCTGATCTCGCGGAATTTTGATTTGGCGTCCAACTTCCGATCCGACGACCACCTCAAGAACTACCAGCATTAGTACTATCTGCGCCTAAATTTAGGGGAAAGTGTCCATTGTCCGATTAAATCAGTATCCAGGTGCTCCGTCAAACTAATACGACCTGATTACCTATCGACAATGAAGCATAAGACACAACCTGGCACGAAGCCGCCAAACGTCATTATCGGTCGATCGATAAAATCGTTGCGTAAATAATGATCGCCCAGATCGCGCGGTTTGCCTCAAATGTCTTATCAGGTTCAATCGTCAAGAATTGACTCGAAAACCGCGAGATTTCCCCCAGATTCCTGTGTTTCATCACGACACTTGCCCCTATCGTGAAAAAAATGAATCCTTATGGTTAACCGGGCAGATGTGCCCCATTCCCCATCAAGTATTCGATTCTTCTTGCCCCCTTTCGCGAAAGAGCTCATGAGCACTGCCGAAAACCCGCAACCAGCCACGCTAACTGAAGAAGAGTACAGCTACGACATCGTTCCCTATCCGAGTCACCCGTTTCGTCAGTCTCACCCGGAACGTTTGGCGGCTGTCGGGCATCTGTTCGGGCTCGATGCCGCTCCGATCGATAATTGCCGCGTGCTGGAGATCGGTTGTGCCGCTGGGGGCAATCTGATTCCGATGGCGGAAGGCCTGCCAGGAAGCACGTTTGTTGGTGTCGACCTTTCGAAGAAACAGATCGAGTCAGGTCGCAAGAATATTGAAACATTGGGGCTAAGCAACATCGAACTGAAGCACATGGACTGTGCGGACATCGACGAATCATTCGGCAAGTTCGACTACATCATCGCTCATGGTGTCTTCTCATGGATTCCACACGATGTCCAGGAAGCACTGTTCAAAATTTGCCAGAACAACCTGTCGGAAAACGGGATCGCATACGTCAGCTACAACACATACCCAGGCTGGCATCTACGTGGAATGATCCGCGACATGATGAATTACCATGTCCGCAACTTCGATGACCCACCCCGACGCATTCAGCAATCACGAGCCTTGTTGGAATTCCTCGCCAAGAGCGTTTCTGCTGATCGAGGTGCGTACGGAATGCTGCTCAACAGCGAACTCGAATTGATTCGCCGGCAGTCGGACAATTACTTGTTTCACGAGCATTTAGAGAAAGACAACACCCCAATCTATTTCCACGAGTTCATCGAACGGGCCAAACAGCGCGATTTGCAATACTTGGGCGAAGCTCAGTTAGCCACGATGTGGATCGGTAATTTCCCGAAAGAAATCGCCCAAACGCTAGAGCGTGTCGCTCCTGATATTGTCCAACGTGAGCAGTATGCCGACTTCGTTCGCAATCGCACTTTCCGTCAGACGCTACTATGCCATAAGAAGGCGCCGATTACGCGTGCTCTGCGGTTAGAGTCACTGAAAGGTGCCTACATTGCGGGCAACTTGGATGAAAAGGCCGAAGAAGGCAAGTCGCCACAATCCGAAGTGAATCAAGCCACTACCTTCATTAACCCAACCACACGTCAGACGATGACTACTCAAGATCCCTTGGTGGTTTCGACGGTGCGACGTTTGAAGGAATCGTATCCAGTTGCGGTCTCTTTCGACGAATTGTTTCAGAACGCAATGGATACTTTGGTCAAAGATACAATTTCGGATGCCACAAAGATCGATGCACTGAAGCGATCGCTGGCCACCAACATTATCCACATGACGGTCAGTGGCATTGTGGAACTGCAATACAATCCTTCCCTGTTTACCAACAAAGCTTCCGATCGACCGAAAACTTCGGCGGTGGCTCGCATGCAAGCGAAAAACACCAATCGTCTGACCAATGCACGGCACGAGACCGTCGCGGTGGATGATTTAACTCGACATATGACCCCATTTGTCGACGGTACACGCAGTTCCGAGCAACTGGTCGCTGAACTGAAGCGGTTGGTCGATGATGGCAAGCTGGTCATTCAACAAAAGGGAGAAAAACCCGAAAGTTTGACCATGGATGTCGTCATGTCGCAAGCCGTTAACGAGGTGCTTAAGCGACTCTCGAACGCGTCGTTATTGGTCGAATAGCGACTCTACGACGAAAAACCAAGTGACGTGCTCTACAAGGGACCAAGGCTTATCATGCCTCGGTCCCTTCTTCTTTTCCCTCAGAAATAGCGTCACGGGGCTGTCTTGCAAGCTAAATTAGGTGTGATTTAATGGCGCTATCCAGGCGAATCTGGTTTGTTTCTTTTGGAAGAGAAGCCCCAGGTCGAGTCGCCTATCCCTAAAATCAGCAGCACGAGAACGACCATGGCCAAGCTGACTCCCGGCATGAAGCAGGATTGGAAGCAACGCCCGGCTAACAATGGCCGGCCGATGAAGCGGATGGTCCGGTTGGTCGTTGTGGGGACATTATTTGTTGCCTTGCTGGCAGTCTTGATCTGGTTCTTATTACCCCCATCCGAGCAGCGAACCTACTTCTTTGCTGCCAATCCGATCGAGTACGACCTGCTGGCCACCATGCCGCTGGTTCACAGTTCGGTTGCCGATACTATTTCCGAAGAAGGCAACCACGATCCCAAGTCGTTTCTGATCAGCCGAGTTACTGTCGGCGATTTTCCGCCACTCGATCAAGTTGCTCGTGAAGCATCGGGTGGGCATCTCCCAGGTTGGAATGATGCCTGCGTACTTTACCTGCAAGCTCACACGATTCGGTTCGACGCTGAGGGGCAGCCGCATGTCGTGGTCGCGATGCCACGTTTCCTGCGAAACTCGCTTGCCGATTGGGAACAGGAAGGAGTTCTCGATCTCAACGTCCTCTTCGATTGGATTGAGACCGCCAACTGCCCTACTAAACTTGTGCTGTTGGATGCCGGTACGATCGTGACCGACGGTCAGATCGACTTGTATCAAAACAACTTCGCAGCCGCACTCGAAGCCGAGTTTAAGAAACGTGACTCCAGTTTGTTCCTCATCACATCGCACGATGACGGGCAGAAGTCGCTCTCACGGTCACTTCATAGCAACTCGATTTTCTCTCAAGCTATTCAAGAAGCGCTGATTGGCAAAGATATAAGCGATCAGAATAACGATCATCAATTGAGCTTGGACGAGTTGTACCATCACATTTGCGTACGAGTGAAAGATCATATCGGCACCGGGTCGATCGCGCAGACGCCGCGATTGTTCCAAGGTGGCGAAGGTATTCTGGTCGACGACTTCCCAAGCCGTTTTGTCTGCCGATATCTTCGTGAAGATCCGCTTGAAACCGCACTTGAAGACAAAGCTGCCGAAAAGAAGAAACCCGAAGCAACGCCACCACCACCTCCTCCGAAACCTGATGCCAAAGATGGCACGGATGGTGCGAGCGAAACCGACACGAAGGATAAAGAGAAAGACCCGCGCTGGACGACTCTGTTCGCGGTATGGCAGCTCCGTGATCAGTTAGCGGCACCGCCGGCGGCTCGTGGCGATCAAGTTTGGAGTCCCATCGATTTCGCCCCGCAAGACTTTCGCCGATTGGACGACTACTTGATCGGTTTCCAGTTTCGCCTGCTATATAACAGTGGCACGGTCGAAGAAGGGAAGCTGATCAAGATGCAGCAAACCTTGACGGCACTGCTCCAGGGCATCCAAACCGGGACTGAGGTGAACGCCCCAGATCGAAATCGCGAGAACTCGCCAGATGAGAACCTCGTCGAAGCTTGGAACACCTTCATCAATAGCCCTTATTACGCGGCTTGGAGTGCTGATCTAACCGATCAAGGCCTGCGTGCACGCAATGACATCTTAGGCTGGAACTACTGTCTCTATTACGTGCCGCAGTTGACGCAACTGTTCGATTTAGCGGGCACCGACAGTTCGCTTTCAGAGAATCTAGCGTTGCTACGAGAAATCCGCGATGTGAGCGTCGCGATGGTATCACTACCTTCTGCCGACAAGCCGTCGGCGGTGATCGATCGATTACCATTTGGCAATGCCATTCAGAATGCGATCAGCCAAATTCAAACCAAGCAACGGCTGATGGGATCGAATCTGGAGATTACCTCACCTCAAAGCAATCCTAACGCGGCGATGGCCGATACCTTGCGATTGATTGCTTACCTACAAACCTCCCTGCCGTCGCCAGCCGACCGCCAAACCATGATCCATGCTTTACGGGATTTCTCAGACCTACCAATCCCTAAGATTTCGTTCGTAAGCGAATCGGTTAACGTTCTTTCGCAACTTTCCAGCGGACCGTTACCTCGCGCTTCGGAGGCCAGCATGAAGCAACTTCGTGAATTACATGTCGAGATCGCGGCATCCGATAACCCGCCAAGTGGAGACGCGGCAGACGCTTTCTTTCAACTTGGCAGACGTGTCGAAGAGAAGATAGCATCCGACACCAACTTCCCTGAACAAGTTCGCTACAACGTGTTGGTTCGCACGCTTGATTGGCGAGACATGCCTCAAACGATCGTCCGCGAAGTCCCGCCCCTTCCGATCCGCTTTCCGGTGAAGGAGAAGCTTCCTCACCTTGTTGTGGATTCGAACAGCCAATCGCAGACGATGGACTTGGAAACGATCGATCGAATTGTTGACTTCAGCATCACACTGGATGCAACCAACTTTACTTCACGAAATGTTTCTTTCACCGTGAAATATGATCAGGCGGTTTTAGATGTCGCTTTCAAGAATGGCAGCTTCGATCCGAATACCGGGATTTTGAGCTACCGTGTTGATGCAAGTGGCCCGCTGAAGATCGAAGGGTATGCTTCCGCCAAGCTTAACCGCGAACAAAATGCTGCACGCAAGAATCAGCCGAATGTCCGCTTGGCCCAAAACGAAACGATAGAGTTTTCGATTCCAGCCGAACTGATACCCCCAGGAGCACAAAATAGTCGCGTTGCAAAGTTAGATGCTTCCCTTCCCTGGGCGGATGTCGTGGAGTTAGTTGTGCAGCAACCAGGTGCCGATCAGCCAGGCATTTTCTACGGACCGCGAGTCCAGATTCCGCTGTTCGACAATCGCAACTCCGAATTCAAGCTGGGGGTCGTTAATCGCTCGAAGTTACCTCGGAGCGTCAAGGTATCTCTCTATCCCGTCGTCCGACCACCAAATAGCGTGATGCCACGCGGGCGAATCTTCTCGCAGAACTATCATCGTAAACCAGCCGGTAATGGTCCGGGTACTCAGGGAGAAGAGCTTGAACCTTGGCGATTGTTCTCGTTTGAGATCCCCCTAGCGAACAAAGGCGCCGACTTCGCCCCGACCGGGATCGCCACGGCCGCCAATCTTCCCAAGACCGATCAAATCCCACCAGTCGCGACTCGTGCTCGCGGCAGCATAATTAATGCCCCGGTCGATCCTAGTCGCGTTAATTGGCTTACCTTCCAAGGACCTCCCGGCCCACCAGGCCCAGATGGAAAGCCGGGCCAGAATGGGAAGATCGCCGCAACGGATATGTCCAACGGCTTGTTGGTCGTAATCGAAGATGAACAAAACAAACAACCTGACGGGTCGCCGATTCGTTGGTTGCGTTTTGTCGAGTTTGTCGCGCGGCACCCTAAAGATTATCTCGATCTGCAAACGACAGTCGTGCCAGTCAACTTGATTCGCAAGCTCGACATGATTGTCCAACCGATCTCCGACGACCGAGCCCTTCCGTTGGCAACATGGGATTCCGAGCCGCTAACTGGCTTTGTCGGGCTGCCCCAGGACTTAGCCAAAGTGCCAATTCGTGTGGCCTGGGATTGGGCCTGGAATGGTACATTCGGTCCGAACGAGCTCAAGGAACGGCAAGCGTTTGGCAGCTTGAATTCTCCCACGGCATCAGCCAACTTAGGGGCGATTCTGAATCTAGATCGCAATAGTCCGGTCGAGCGTCCTGTACTTCTAAACGTTTCGTCCGCGGAAGAACTACCGACGCTGCGACGGGCTTTTCGTGACGTGATGAATCTTTCCACAGGGAGACTAAACGTCGATGCTTCCGCTGGTTTTCAAACGTTGTGGCTTGATTCGTACCAGCCCCATATTCACAACGAAGAAAAGCCGACGCCGCCAATCGAGATTTTAGCTCAATCGTGGCCCGAGAATCGGATGCCAATCATTTTGCCAAGTGATACCGACTCGGTTGATTGGATGCTGGCTCTTTCTACGGATACGAACAGCTTTAACTATGCCAGTGAAACCAATCCGAACACTATTCAATTGGGTCTGCTAGAAGGACAAAACAACTTCCTATCGGCACGACCTGATTTCACCGAAACGCTCTACTCGAATCGTTCGTTCGGGGTGACGTTGACGAAATCCCTTTCTGAAGGGCAACTGGTGTTTGCTGCCAGTCTGCAAGATATCAATGCCCCCAACCTGAGCACGAAAACGCAAGAGACATTCGTCGGCAACTTTGTGGTGGAAGTTCGGACCGGCCAAGGTCTCGTCAATAGTCTGCAGATCCCGGTTGTGATCGACAAAGATCCTCCCACAATCAACATCGGGCCGACACGACTCGATATCCCTGTGAATGATGGACAGAAGATTACGATCCCAGTAGCTGATAGTGCGTCAGGGATCAAACAGCTGGAAATCGGTGCCAAGGGCCCTGGTGACACGATCGCTGACAAACCAAAGATTATTGAACCACTCGTGGGCAACATCGTCCCAGATCCGAACGATCCATTCCAGCGTCGTCCGCAGTTCATTCTCAACATTCGCCCCGAGGACTTTAAGTGGGACTTTGATACGACCCATATCTTGCGAGTCGTTGCCGTGAACCGAGCGAACCTGCGTTCCAAACCATTGGATCTTCAGATTCGTGTATTGCCGAAAGTTGCAGAGCCAAACGACGTCGATCCGATGCCGATGATGGCCATTCAAGCCCAAGTGGTCTTTGTTAACGGAAGAGTAGCCGAAGATCCCAAGTATCGCCCGACCATCAAGGAGATGCCCGGCATCACGGCGATAAGGGCCCAAGACGGAAAGTCATGGATCTTCCAAAGCCGCCAGCTCAAAGCAGGCACGAATTACACATTGCAAACAAGTGCCCGGCAGTCGTCTGGAGGCATCGCCTCGGCCGAAACCACGGCTCAAGCGACGCCCGCTAAGGATCAAGGTCCGGTCTACCAGCTCAAGTTCAAGTAGCTAGCAGAACACTGTGAAGAGTCCAACAGAATAGGCAGGATGCAGCCCATGCAGCAAACTCGACGACTGCACACAATACGTCGACTTTTCCGGCCAGCCATTGAATACTGTTTTCCTGGAACTTGGACTCCGATGCTACTGATGGTGGGGGAGATCCTTCAGCGTGCTGATCCCACGTTGAAGCACAGCGTCTTCCCCTAAGCCTCACAAGTTCGAGCCCAACAACCCAACAGGAAGTGTTCCATGGTCCGGCCTTCACTGCCGTACGCCGCGATTGCGTGCGTAGCCATGCTCTTAAATGGTTGTGCGATCCGTTCCGTTCCACCAACAACCACGGTCTGGAACAAATTGGGCGTGCCGCAAGCATTTGATGCTGCCAATGCTAATCTGATCAATCGTCGTGGCAATCATCCTCAATGGGAACGCAAGCCACCTTTGAAGCGTATTGCCGACCCCGCCAACCTCAAATCGCCTAACCCGGCCATCAAAGCGGCCGCGGAAATTAAGGCCGAAGAGGACATGGCACCTCAAAAAATCAAAGCCTTGAAATACTTGGCAACGATCGGCTGTGGATGCTACGACAAGGAAGGCAAAGTCGAAGCGGCAATCCTAGCGGGCCTGAACGACTGTACTGAGGACGTGCGTAAGGCAGCCGTCGAAACCATTCAAGCGTTGGCCGGGAACTGCGGCTGCCAAGATGGTTGTGGTAACGGATGCTGCACCGAAAAAATCCAAGAGAAGCTGCAAGACATGGCCTACGGCGAGACCGACGGTTGCTGGCACGAGCCTTCTGCAGAAGTTCGCTCGATGGCCATGCAAGCCCTCTCGGCATGCCCGCCAATTAGCGTCGAACCCAAGAAAGAAACGATCGAGCGTGAGACCGTTCCGACACCATCGATCTTGGACCGCGAAACGGCTCCTAACGAGCCACTTCCACCTATCCCGCCACCGGCTCCGATGGAAACGTCGGCTCCGGTCCTGAAGGATACCGAGTTTGTCCAGTTGACGTCGGCCGCCGCTGCTCCCCAAGCTGCTGAGTCACGCTTCTACGCTCCCGTCAATGTCGGGTTCGTGGAAGAGGTTGCCGCGACACCTAACATCAATCCCTCGGTTAAAACGGTTTCGGCAGAAGCAACGGCCAAGCCAACCGCGATGGTGATTCACGACGAAGCACCGAACGCGGAAGTGCAAGTCGAAGAGATCGTTCTGACAGAAGCAGATGAAACGCCGAAAGCAGTCACTACGAAAGTGGAGTTTGTCATCACGGCCAAATCCATTGCAGTGATGCACATGCCTAAAGCTTCGAAGGTCAAAGTCGGCGAAATTCTGCCAGTCCAGATCCACAGTCGTCGAGGTGACCACACCGTTGAAGGTAAGGTTTCCGTCACTAACATTGACGGTGGTCTGGTCTACGTTCGCCCGATCGATGGCCTCGCCCTGCGAGTCCTTCGACCTGGTAGCTCGGTGACGATCAACCGCTAGTCGGCAACTTCCTACCGAAAAAAGATTGGATTCAACGCCACATCATTCCCCGCTGGATATGTGGCGTTTTTTCATTCTTGGCCCAGTGAGAATGCCTCGGCCGAAGGCATCGTGTCAACCGTCTATCATTTTCCGAGAAACTCGCTCTTAGGAGCGCACGGAATCTGGTAACCTCAATGGAACTGACTGTGAGATAAATTTAGAATCTCTGCAGAAGGTTACCCGGCAGTACGGTCTTCATCACCAACGAAGTCTCGATCCCGCGAGGGAAGGAGCAAGACGAGCGTTATGGCCGATTGGCGCGAGGGAGCAGGCAAACCGAAGCCTCGGAAACCCAAGAACACTCCCCAACCCACTGCAAAGTCGCCGAAAGAACCAACCGGGTGGCGAGATCGACGCAAGTCGGAAGGGGATCAAGGCGGAAAAAAGTCTGGCAAGGCCTATCTGCAAGACAACACACGCAAGGGCCCTAAGAACATTGGGATCCTGAACCTCTTGTTGTTCGCCTTGGTGGTGCTGGTTGGGTCATTCGTCGCAATCATTGGTTGTCAGCCAACCAAGACGCCGATGTTCTACATGGCGACCCTACAGCACGATGACCCTCTATGGGAGCCAAACGCCTACGCGCAAGAGGACCGCGAAAACTTCATCCTATCGATGGACGATTCCGCGGCGAATATCGAACTAACAACCGGCCAAGAAATGGCGGTTGGCTCCGACAATCAAAAACCATGGCTTGACCTGAACGACGACGAATTCACCTCAGCCATCCAAAAGTATCTAGACACCGCCAACGGTCCTGGTGGGCCCCGCCCTGGTGGCTGGGTGTTCTACCTCAGTTGTCATGGTGTGACGAACTACGACGCCATTCCTTATTTGGTGGCGAAGAACAGCCGAGCTCTCGATCCACAGCAGCCCGATTCGCAGACGCGTGGTGATCACCTCGTGCCGCTCGAATCGATTCTGCAAACGATCTCGGAACATCCTAAGGTTCAGCGCAATCCGAAGTCGTTCAAACTCATTGTGCTTGATATGGGACGCATGGAGTCGCAGTGGTCGGCCGACCGATTGTGCGGCAACTTCGCGCAAGCTGCGCAGACGCTTGCCAATCAGCTACCCACTAACATACAGCTATCGAATACTTACATTCTTCTCTCAAATAGCGACGGGCAAAAGGCATGGGCCAATCCGTGGGAAGGTGGGACCAACTTCGGTCTCTTCTTCGGTCGAGGCTTGATGGGAGACGCGAATGAAACGGTCGACTCCCACGACGACGATAGCATTTCTATGGGCGAGCTCCATCGCTACTTAACGAAGCAAGTCGATGACTGGGCTGTGCAGCATTTCAATTCACGGCAGGTACCAGTGCTGATTCCGGTTGGTCAGTCCCCCCTGCCCGATAGCGTGCTGCTGAGTCGCGTTGGAGACTCATCGTTTCAAATCAAACCAAGTGATGCCAGCAGCGGTACAGGTGCCAAACGTCTAGCCGAGTACTGGGAGGCCATTGAGTTCCTTGGGGACAATGGAGCCCTCCGTCTGGCACCAGCGAGGTTCAGCTTGATTCAGTATCAGCTGACTCGCGCCGAATCATTCGCTAGGGGTGGCATCGCCTACCAATCTGCATTCACGCAGGCGGCACAGTCGTTGAATCAAAGCATCGCCGACCTAGCCGCAACGTTGGCAAAGTACGATGCCGTTGTCGAGCAGCAAATCGCGACCAGCAATCTGGCTTACTTCCAGGGAAGTAGCGTCAAGAAAAACGTGAAGGGAACGAGTTCGTTTCCGATCGGCAGCTTGGCAGCTTGGAATGCCATTCATACGGGCAAGAAGCCTGAGATTCCCACACTGGAAGACTTGACCACGCACAATGGCAAGGTTGCGGACGACGCTAAGGCGGACGACATCAAGTCGCAGGACAAAGCAAAACCACTGGTTTGTCCAGATTACTATGTCGCAGCAGATTCGTTGTTGAATACGTTCTCGCAACAGCGTGAAATGACTCCAACCAATATCAACTTGGTCGTCGAGTACCTTCTGACCGCGCCAAATTCGCCGGTGACGCCCGAAGGAACGGGAACACATGCCGTTGAGGTCGAGTTCCTGGTGATGTTGGGCAAGTACCTCGAACTATTGGATGCAGACTTCGGCATCCAGCCAAGTTCGTTCGACGCGACCGACTACCGCCTCGCAATGTCACAACTTCTGGAATCTCGTCGACGGTTGGAACGTATTGTCATCGTCGAAGACGAACGTGTATTCCCATGGCTCGAACCGGTTCTGGACGATGCGGAAGAAACACGACGTAGCGCGGAAGATCTTCTATTCGCATTGAACCCCAAGGAAGCGATTAAGGTCGCAACTCCACTTACTGAGGGTGCGCAAGGCCTAGAGGCGATCGAAAAGAAGAAGGCCCGACTCACCGAAGCTTATCTCGTCGCCGATTGCGTCCGTGCATCTGTCCCGTTCCTGCTGGAATGGTTGACTCATCAGCCATACGCCGATGACGTTCGGAAGCAGCGAATTTCGCAAGCCGTTGCCGCACTTGAAAAATGCCACGAGCTCGTCAACCAGTTAACGCCACCTAAACTGGAAGGAGACGTTCGCCCAAATTACGGCAAGGCCCCGGTTCCAGACGAGGCGTTTGTTCAAGAGATCGCCGGAAAATACACCGAGGTTGTCAGCTTCCTGAATCGTGAATACCAAGACCTGACGGACGATCAAGGACGCAAGAGCCGGGCCGACTCCGAAACGCTGCTTTCGATTCATAATCTGATGCGGGTTCGCTATGTCGCTAAGCTGAACGAAACCGTTTCGACTTACAATCGAAATCAGCTTCGCTCGCTGGTAAGTCAGCTGACCAGTACCAGTCACTCGATCTCACAAAGTCAAACCGTAAATAACGCGAACACCAAACCAGAGGTGATGTCGCCGCTAAAGCTTGGTTTGACGGCGTATGAGCAAAGCCCGTGGAAATTGGCGTTAGGTCAAGCCGGAGGAGCAGCCGACTTCGAGGTCATGTCGCTTACGCCCGATCGTTTCTCGATCGTCGACAAAATGCTGACTGAAGCGGCACCGACCGTTTTGTTCGCCAACAAGGTCATGATGCAGTCGCTGGAAAGCACGCTCAATCCGTTCCGTAAGATCGAAACATTTGCCAACGCACCCAATGCCGTTAGTGCATCCGCATTTACGGGCACGGTTGTCGAAAACCAGTCGCAGATCGCCTCGAATCGCTCGACCCCATCGCAAATCGATTACCGAAGCCAACGCAAGGAACATCTTGCCTGGCTGGCAAACTGCGAGTTGGAAGACTTCTGGGGAAATGACCCGCAGAACCCATACTTTGAACGCCAGTCGCAATTATTCCTGACGGCCTTCAACCAGGAATCGGTCGATGCTCCAAGCAAATTGGCAGGCGACGTCAACAATCGCCTTAGTCAGCTTCGACGCGACACGGAAGACTGGGTCAACATGGGTGTGCCAAAGGTGGTGATCGGACCACAGACCAAGTCGATCAACCATCCACTTACCATTCAGATTCCACCAACGATTCCGAATGGAACCTCGGCTATCGATCTGTTGAACGTCGAAGGTAAGGCGATATCGTTCGGAAACAATGCTGGCGTGAATGCGTTTTCGCATCCATTCCCCGTGCAACCGACCGGCATTTATCAATCACAACGGTCTTATCTACAACGGATCGACGCCACTGAATTTGCCGGAATGTCGAAAGGCTTTGAGCGTGTGCGGTTTCGCGGGCACACGCAACAGTTCCCCTTTGATATCGAAGGAACGAAGCCCAAGGACAGCATTGACCAGATTGTTGATATTAATCCTTTTCCGTTCGTCCAACCGTATGTCGTGGTCGGCGGTAATATCACCGGTTCGGCCGATGTGATTTTCATTCTCGACTGTTCCGCCTCGATGGCCAAGACGTTACCCAATCAACGAAGGCAAACGCGAATCAATGCAGCGAAGGGAGTGCTTGATGACATCCTTACTTCGATGGCGACCGACAAAGGAAAATTCCGTGTCTTGACGATGGCGTTCGGTAATCGAATGGGTTGGGAGAACGGAACCTTGCGCGCCATCAAGCGACCTGGCGTCGAAGTTCCCGCAGGCATCGAACCTCCCAACGACGTGCAATTCCTGAACAGCGAGAATCTGACTCCCCTGCTGGATCATGATCCAGGTCGAAACGAGCCAGGGGTGAACGTCGATCGTATCAAAGCCGAGGTCAACGCCCTACAAGCATTCGGCGAAACGCCACTGTATTACGCAATTCGCTTGGCCCTGCAAAAGGTCGATCCGGTCAAGCCGACGCAAATCATCGTAATTACAGACGGAGTCAACGAGCAGTCCGCCGAGCCAGGCGATCCTTACCGTACCAGTGCGCTGCAGTTGATTACCGATCTTCAGCGGCAAAAGCGGCCTAATCTGCAATTGCAAGTGGTTGGCTTTGCCTTCGAAGGGAATGCCAAGAATCTGAAGATCACGGAAAAGGACACGCCGAAGGAAGATACCCTTGAAGAGTTGGCTTGGATTGCGAAGTTCAAAGGTAACGGTGGTTTCATCCCCGTCGACGAGCCACATAAGCTGAAGGACGAGATCGAGAAGCTGATTCAAACCAAGTTGAAATACTCGGTTACGGAAAAGCTCGATCCTTCGGAGCCGAAGCTCTACGATTTCGACGTTCCGTGGTATGCCACGCAAGACTTTACGAACGGCAAGCGATTCGATTATGTCGTTCGCGAATGGCAGACCGATAGCACTGTGAACATTCAACTGCGAGGCGGTGAGGCGATCAAGCTTTCGTACGACAACGTCCTGAAGAAGATGATTTTCAGCGATGATCCTGCCGAGATCACTGCCCAACGTCAAGTTGCCGTGACCGACAGTGTAAGCGGCAACGGGACGTATCAGGCTCAGATCTTGAATTTCCAAGCCCCCGCCTCAGACAGTAAGACACTGCAAATTCCGGTTCGGCTCGAGAATATAAGGAACACCCTATTTACCGTTCGACCGTATCATATTTGGGCTGAAATCCAGCCGAGCGCGACCAATAGCTTCAAACAAAATGATCTCTTAGAGACCCGCTATTTTGGCGATCTCATGCTACGTAACGGTACGCAGTTCCCTGAGTTCTTGATTCAGCTTCGCGATTGGCAGCCCGTCGCACGATGGGCACGTTTGAAGCTATTCCTTCATTTGGACAAGCCGATCGTCCCGGAAAAGACCCTCTCGTTGTTGGATATCCTCAGCGGGAACTCTGACTCGGTCAAAGCCGAAACGCTGGTCGGTAACTTTACGGTTCAACCGGCGACCAGTGTCGACAAGTACAAATACATTGTCATGGTCACCGTCGAGCCCGGCCCCGAGGGTATTCAGCCTCATCATGTGGAGGTCACGCCTACGCCTCCCCGGATCGAGCGGACCTGCACCCTGGCCGGCGATGGCAGTCAGAAAATCCTCAGCATCACACATCGATTTATGTACGAGAGCAAGTCTGATGCGGAAGCAGCGGCCTCGCCGCGGGTCGATATCTGGACGAAAGAGCAGCTGACCACGGGCGCCCCTTCGTTCACCGTTGACCTGCAAGTACCACGCTAAAAGGACGCACTGCACCTCGCTCGCGAGTGCTTATTGGCCAACTAATTAGCATGAGCAGAAGAACCGTTCAAACTCCTACCCAACGCGTAGGATTACCAGCGCTACCCAGGCCACCCGAAGCATCGCAAATGCTTTATGCGAAACATGTTACTGCGACTAAGAAATGTCGCTCTCAACCGCCGAGGGAAATCCCTGGAATCTTTTTCAATTCCACGCAACGCCAACCGTTATGCGCCGTAAACCTAAATACATTCAGGGGAAGCGAGGCCAACCTGAGTTTTACACACAGGGGTTTCGCGTTGGTAACAGAACCAAAGCCGATTCCATCGTTACAACTACATTTCACGTTAGAGGGAGAGTTTAGTTATGGCTGGTTACATTTTCTTCGACGGTATCGAAGGGCAAAGCACTGACGCCGAGCACAAGAATTGGATTAACCTGCTGACCATCAGCACGAACATCAGCCGCATGGTTACCCGCGGTGGTTCCGGTTCGTCGCGTAACGTTCAAAGTGCGATCTTCGACGACCTGATCTGCACCAAGGAATTGGACAAGTCCACCCCAAAGCTGATCGAAGCCGTTGCCTCTGGCAAGACCTACCCCAGCGTCAAGTTGGACCTCGTCCAGTCGTTGGGCGACACCTCGAAGCGTCTGCCTTACCTGCAGTACGAACTGAAGAACACGATCGTCACCAATCACTCGTTCAGTGCAACCGTCGACTCCGACGGCACGGTGCCGCTCGAATCGTTCTCGCTGAACTTTGAAGAAATCAAAGTTACGTACAGCCAGTACGGTAAGGATGGTGCGAAGCAAGGTAAGGTCGAATCGACCTGGAAGTTGGAAGAAGGCTCGACCTAATTACCGCTCTGAAATTCAAACGCAGAGGAAGCGTATTTCGCTTTCCTCTGCGTTTTTTTTCGTCGTTAATCAATCACGTTACCTTTGCGCAGTTCGCCCATTGGTGATTCATCTACCACATCACCTTCGGATGCTTTAGTCGCCATGAATGATGCTCAAGAGCACCGCCCGTTTTCCTTGGAAGGCAACCTAGGAGAGGATTTCTATCTCTTAGGTTTTAACGGTCACGAAGGGATCTCAAAGCTTACCAACTTTCAGTTGACACTCGTTTCGCGTCGGCAATCGCAAGACTGCAAGCATAAGCCGGAAGAAATTATCAACAAAGAAGCTTCAATTCGCTTCTACGTTGGTGACCAAGAGCGTCATATCAAGGGATACATCAACCGCTTCTCGGCTGATTTTCAAGGACACAGCCATGTCGGTTTCCATGCCGAGTTGGTTCCTTGGTTATGGTTTTTGACGCAAACGTCCGATTGCCGGATCTTTGAAGATAAGACTATTCCTGAAATCATCGAAGCGGTCTTTAAGAGCCAACCCTTCGCGAGTATCGCGAAGTTCACCAAGAAGCTTAACTACTACTATCCCAAGCTTGAATACTGTGTTCAATATCGAGAGACCGATTACAACTTCGTCTGCCGATTGATGGAACAAGCCGGTATTTTCTTTTTCTTCGACTCCTCTGGAGATGGCTCGAACAGCGATCAACTAATCCTGGCCGATCATGAAGGTGCCTACTTTGACGTGATGGAGAGTGAACCGATTCATCGTAGCACTTCGACCGGCACCCATGATCGCGGCCCAGAAATTACCGACTGGGAACATCGTTACGAGTTTGTTTCCGGGCAGTGGACACATGCAGATCATAATTTCAAAGAACCATACCTCAATTTTGAAACCGACGCGAAAACCAAGATCAGTAACACGCTGAGCAGTGAATTCAAAAAGTACGAACTGTACGACTTTCCAGGCGATTTCGTCGACTCTAAGTCCGCTAGTAGTGGAACAAGTAACGGGGAAGGCGTCGCCACTGTGCGGATTGGCGAAGAAGAGCATTCGTTCGATCGTATTTTCGCCGGAAGTGACTGCCGGTCGTTTTGCGCTGGAGGCAAATTCAAACTCACGTCGAAGCGGGCAGAAAGCGACAACGGTAAGAAGTTCGCAATTGTTTCCGTCCAACATGTCGGCTCGAATCCGGGATACACAACCGGTGTCGCCGAGGGAACCAAGTACTCCAATACATTCACCTGCTTGCCGGAAGACATGGCCTTCAATCCTCCGCGGATTACGCCCCGTCCAACGGTTTCTGGCATCCAAACGGCCACCGTCATCGGTCCCCAAGGAGAAGAAGTTCATTGCGACGAATACGGGCGCATCAAGTGTTTGTTCCATTGGGCGCGTCCCAAGAATAGCGACCGCAAGCAGCCCGACGATCAAACCTCGTGCTGGGTTCGCGTTGCTCAAGCCTCAGCTGGTAAGAAGTGGGGGTTCATGTCGATTCCGCGGATCGGTCAGGAAGTTGTCGTCGATTTTCTCGATGGCAATCCCGATCGGCCCCTCGTGATTGGATCTGTCTACAACGAGATTCAGAAGACGGCTTACACCCTGCCGGATGATAAAGTCAAAACCTACTTCAAGACGAACACGTCACCAGGAGGAGAAGGTTTCAATGAGTTGTTTTTCGACGACAAGAAGGACGCGGAACGAATCTTCATCCATGCCCAGAGGGACTTCGACAAGCGGATTTTGAACGATTCGCGAACGCTGGTTTTAGGCAACGTCTCGCAGATCATTGGTTCGCAAAATGGCGATAAGGATAAGACTGGCAAACAACTCGAACGGGTCTACTCTGACAAAGAGATCAACGTAAAACGAAACCAGGTCGAGCACATCGAGGGCAACCACACGATGATGATCGGCAACGGCGAAGCCGACAATGGAGGAAATATGGCGTTGGTCGTCGAGAAGCAGGTCGGAATCCTGATTGGCGAAGACGGCATGGGCCTGACCAACGAAGGAGACGCCAAGACCTGGATCAAAGGTGCGCAACACGTTACCGTGGATGGTGACTGGAAACAAAAGTCAGCATCGCTTGATGTTACCGTTGAGGGGAACTCAAAGACAAAAGCCTCATCGGATATAAGTACCGAAGCAGGTCAGGACATCAAAACCAAAGCGGGCATGAATTGGGACGTGGATGCCGGCATGACAATCAACGTCAAGTCGGGAATGGCCCTCAATATTGAAGCTGGTGCATCACTTTCGCTGAAAGTCGGTGGTAATTTTATCAACATCAACGCAGCTGGTGTCTTCATTCAAGGAACCTTGGTCAACATCAACAGCGGTGGCTCGGCATCGTCTGCTTCGCCTGGTAGTCCAAGCAGTCCTTCATCGCCAGATAAGCCAGATCAGAACGTCGAAGAAGCCGATCCGACCGAACCAAACGAAGCCCACAACGAAGAAACCGGCTTCAAGTCAGTTCCTGAATAAATAGTAAGAAGCAGACTTTTCCAACCATCGCGCTCATGGGGAAAAAATTATGCCACCAGCAGCTCGCATCTCAGACATGCATACCTGTCCGTTGGTCAACCCTGGCCCCGTGCCACACGTCGGGGGCCCGGTAGCGATGGGATCACCCAATGTGCTGATCGGCTTTATGCCGGCCGCGCGGGTTGGTGACATGGCCGTGTGCGTGGGCCCACCTGATACGATCGCGAAGGGATCGACTTCGGTGATGATCGGCTACATGCCGGCGGCTCGCATGGGAGATACAACTGCCCACGGAGGAGCGATCGCAATGGGCTTTCCGCAGGTCTTGATCGGCGGCTAACGAGCGTCCGCCTGACAACCGAAGTAACATGAAAGAAAGCCGCTAATCACTTAGCGGCTTTCTTTCGTGGATTGAAGAGGCGTGTCGATCACTTCGATTCAGCCGAGTGACCTTAGCCGACTAATTCGGGTGGGCAAGGCAAGCCGAGGGTTCGCCAAGTGCGAATCTCTTGGTCGTTCTTAAAGATCACCCAGCGAGAGCCTCGCTCGATCTCCAGCAAGATCGCTGAAATGCCGTCGAGAAAGCCATAATTTGTAAACTGGCCATCTGAGTACAAGTGATTCAGAAGCTCAGCAGGGCTCGCTAATTCGTTAGTCAGTCGATAAGCCAAGCTGACAAAATCAAGCTTATTCAACCGGCTCGTCATGCAGATCAATGCGTCCTGGCCCCACGACTGACGCATAATGCCATGGAACGCCGCGACATCCTGCTTGGCAATCAATAACTGTGTACTCGATATCTGTACGGCCCCGGCAGCCATCGCCTCCTGATAAAAGCCAGGCTGCTGCTGCGGCTGCATTCGTCCGTAGTTGACTATCGCGTACAGAAATCGATTCTGCCCGATAAAGTCCGCCACATCTGTAGGTGGCTTCACTTCGTTCCGGGGACAGAAGTATGTCATGCCGGATGGAGCGAGACGCGTTTCGTAACGCATCTGCAGTCCTTGGGCGAGTTCCGCGGCCGAGAGCGATCGTTGTGGAAGCGAAGGATTGCTGATCATGCTCTGGGGCTGAAGTTCCTTACCGGAAACCGATTCTTGCGAAATTGGTTCGGGGCGATTGTCAACGTAGTCACTTCCCAAACCAGCATTACGGCGGGCGTTCTTAAATGTGTGACTACTCAATCGCGGGTAGTTTTGAACGTTCTTCGAATCGTGCTTCGCATTCTGTTTTGCTTGGAAGAACGGATTGTTCTCTGGGGCAATCGATTCGGTGCGATCATATTCCAACGGGAACACACCGGATGACTGGCCAGCTTGCCCTGCCGTCTGCGGTGGTGCGATACCGCCGGAAGTCTCCCCGGGCAGATCGCTCAGCATGACGACTTGGAATTGGGTCTTTCCAGCGACGATGACATCACCATCGTAAAGCTGGATCGCGGTGCCAACTTTTGCACCGTTGACGAAGGTACCGTTACGGCTCTGCAGGTCCTTTAAGATGACCTGATTTCCTTCACGTGCGATCGAGAAATGAACACCAGAGAGGTGGGGATCGTCAGGCACGGTGAGCTCAGACTTAGGTGTCCGACCTACGCGCACCACTTGTGAGGCATCCAGCCATACACGCCGGTTGCCGTAGTTTGTCGAGTAAATTTGAAGCGCTAGTCGCAATTAACGAATCTCCGTGAGCAGAGGAAGATCGCTTGCCCAGATCTCCAATAACCCCTCATCTAATTATCCAACAAGAGCGAATCGGAGTTGCAGGGTTTTTTGGGATTTGCCACCTGATTTCGGAAAATTACATAAATAGGGCAGCAAATTGCTCAATGCATCCAGATAGATCGATGCGACCAACGCTATCGCTGATTGGCTGTCGCATCAGTGATTGCCACGTTTTGCTGCTCCGGAGTCATCTCGGTCGAGAACCATAGAATGGCCTGACGATCGAGTGATGACGTTAGTAGCATACGATTGTCCGGTGAGAAGACAATCGAGGAGATCGCTTTACGGTGTCCCTTCAGCGGAACAAATTCCTGCACCACTAGCGATGACTTTCCAGATTGATCGTCCTTGGCAGCACCCACATCGGTTTGTTCGACAAACCAGACAGTTAGTGCGCCATCCGAACTTCCCGTCACAAGCCGCTGTCCGTCCGTCGAGAATGCCGCTCCGGTCACCTCTGTTGAGTGCCCAGGCAGTTCACGAGGCTTGGTTGTCGCAACTTTGTCCATGGGAACGTCTGCCCACAGACGAACTAATTTGTCTGTGCTTGTGGCTGCGATCCGCATTCCTTGACTAGAGACGGCTAAGCTGACAAATTGCCCCCGATGTGTGGCAAACGGTTCACCAACTGGCTTCCCGGAAGTCGGATCGTAAATTCGTAAACTACCAATAAGCTCTTCTCCACTTCCGGCTTGCTTCTGCATGGCACTGGTTGCCACAAGTAGGTTTCGTTTGCCTTCGCCTGGCAGCCAAGTCAACGCGTCGACCTCGCCACCTGCACTGCTCCATGGCGGTCGAGCTTCTGCTTTCGTCAGATCAATCACGGTGACTTCCTCGCCACTGCCACCGACGGCCAGCATGTTGCCAGCCAGGGTGGCACCTTGCAGCGATTGGTAGCCAACGTCGAACACGTTAACTAGCTTGCCTGATGCCGCATCCCAAGTCCGCACCAAACCATCGAGATGCACAGTGACGACTTTCTGGTCGTCAGCGAAGAAATCGGCAAAAATCACGGGCCGCGTCGTGGAAAGGCGGGCAGTATTCGTACCGGTATTCGACTCCCATAATTCGACATCCCGATTGTAGTAAGTCACCATGATATGTTTGTCGTCGCTCGGCAGCGAATCCACGCGAGCGATATGACGTTCACCAAGGCGCGAACCGGCATCGCCAATCTGAGCATGATTCCAAACTTCAAAATCATCTTTACCAACTTCCCAGCGGCCGACATCGGTCCCATCCTCTGATCGGGCAAGGACAAAATACATAACTTGATTGTCTTTTGAGAGCGAAGGGAACGTGACACGGCTTTCGCTGGAAACCTTCTTGATAAGCTTCTGAGTTTTCAAATCGTACAAGCAGACCTGTGAAGGACCATGTCCGGTGGCACCTTCTAACTTGTGATAGACCACGGCAGCTTGCGTTAAGTCTGGCGAGACTGAGAACAGCAAGAATGGCGAGCCAGATTCGGTCGCAGGGAAATCGAAGACGTGCTCATCTTTGATGAAATCAACCATCGCCAAGGCACCTTTGGCGGAGGAGATCGGATTCCCAATCATCAAGACACTATCCGATTGAAACGCAATTTGCTTCACACCGGCGGCGTCCATTTGCCAGACTGGCTCTTCAGGTAGTTGCTTGTCCTCAGAGTTTGGCATTTTATGGACTTGGACCCACACCGGCGTCAGCAGCGCCAGGTACTTTCCGCCAGGCGATACCGCAAGTGACATGATCTGATTGGTTTCGACTTTGCACTCGACGTCGAATCCAGGCTTTCCATTGGTATGAGCAGAGCGAATCATGGTTTGCAGGTTACCGTTTTCGCCTGCAACGGCCTCGACAAAGACGAACTGCTCGGTGTCAGGAATCGCAGCAATGCGACGCGAACCACCAAGCGTATCCTTATGCCAGATGATGTTCTGCTTCTTAATGTCCCAAACATCGACACCGGCACTTGGGTCTGCGGTTAGCAAATAGTCGCCAGTCCCGGAGGGAATGGCCATGGCCTGTTCGGCGAAGTTTTGTCGGTCCCAATCCCCAATACGCAGTGTCACCTGAGGCTGATCACTCTGCGAAGCAGAATTCCAGACCTTCGCGGCGCCAGTACGATCGCCGGTGATAAACTTGGTCCCATCATCCGAGAAGCCAGCCCAGAGCACGCTGGCTGGCAGTTCTACGTCCAGTTGATCTTCGTACGTTTCATAGTTCCAGAAACGCGCGGTTTGATCTTCCGATGCCGAGACGATCTCAGGCTTCGATGGATGGAAAGCACAATCCAATACGGCACCGCGATGACCACGTAGCGTTTTATAGTGCTTCATTGCTCCGATCTGCGGATCAACATCCAGCAACATGACCGAACCATCCACCAAGGCGACCGCAAGTTGTTTGCGATCATGATTGAACCGTAACTGATTAACTTGCGATGGAAGCGACATCGTTGTTTCACTTCCCTTCGGTCCGCCATCCCAAACAAGGAGGCTTCCGTCCGACAAGGCCAGCACGACGCGATCGTCTGATAGGTACTGACAATGCTCTGCTGGATCGTCGAGTTGAAGTTCGGCGATGATATCGTTGTTCTCATCAGCAGTACGTCGGCGAACCATGTATCGGCCGTCATATTCCTGAGTTTGCAAATACTCTTTGCCATTGGGCGAGACAGCAATGTCATACATGCTCATGGCCGTCAAAGCGGTCACCGCTTCTTTTGACTTGCTGTTTGCTCGGTAAATAAAACCGCCTGCTGCGACGTAGACGTCGTCATTCTTCGGCGAGCCGAATTCGATCGAACGCACTTCGCGATACGGGAAGTATTTGTCGAGGCCTGGCAGATCGACCAGCGAAGGTTCTCCCTTAAGGCCCCATGTCATCAGGTGTTTGCGTGAATGATCGGTACCAATCCAAAGTTCTTTGCTATCGGGTGAGAACTTGAGCACCGTGATGCGACAATCAGGGATAGCGAGATGGACAGGTTTGGCGTTTTCGATTGGTTCGCCAGTAGGATACATGTAGATTCCATCCCCATTAGTACCAATGGCTGTCCATTTACCGTCACTAGAAATATCAACCGAAGTTGCAATGCGATTGAAGGTGGCATGCGGTACGTTCGGATGGCAAAGATAGGCCAGGTGATTCCATTCCCATCCCCGATACTCTTGAGGAACCTTTTCAAGCAGATTGAGGGCCGCGGAAATATCGTTGGATTCCACTTTCGATTGAGCGAGCCCCACTTCGGAGAACATCCCGGCAAAGTCCGCGAGTTTCTTTTGCAGGCGAACGTCGATCAGAGCGTCTTGCAGTTTGGCTTGCTCGACCTTAAGTGCGTCTGCCAGTTCGTTGGCCGTTTGTAAATTCTTAACCGCGATGCCCTCTTGTCGCTTAGCTTCCGCTTCGGCGATACGCGCTTTGTCGGCTTCGTCGTTGGCACGTGTCGCCTCGTCGTTGGCACGATCTCGTTCGACCTTAGCGGCAGCCTCAGCGTCGCGAGCTTTCTGAGCTTCGTCATTCGCGCGATCGCGTTCCCCTTTCGCCAACGCCTCGGCGGTAACTGCCCGTTCACGTTGGGCGTTGATCAGGAAAAGCCCGACGCCGGCACCGATCAAGGCAAACATGAGCGACGCAACAGCAATCCAGCGAGCCATCTTCGCATTGCGAGCAGTCCGTTCGGCATCTGCCTTTGCTTTCTTAAGCGCCGTGTAAATCGGCTCTTCGTCGGCGTCGTCAGGCCCGACCAGCTGAAGCCCGAGGTCGAAGTCGGCCTTCTTCAGCGCACATTGAGCGTATTCCAAGCGAGCCTCACGGACACCTTTGTCCGCAGCATCGTTCTCGCTCCACAGCTTTAAAGCATCTTCAAAGCCGAACATTGCCCGTGAGAATAACTCGTAGTTATCCGTCTCTTTCGCGGTTTCGAGCTCTTTCTGAGCGTTGTTGGTTAGCTCGATACTCTGGGCGGTCGATTGATACTTGCGTATTTCTTCCTGTAGCAAGGCAACCGAGTTGAACCGCAACTTGGGCGAAGTGGCCATCGCCTTTAGCGCGATGTTCTTAAGTCGGCTGGTCGTATCCGAGCGAACGATCACGTTTTGAGCCGCAGCGACTAGACACTCGGTAATGGACGATGCAGCGTGTGGCGGGAAGCCTGTCACGATCTCGTAAAGCATCGCCCCCAGCAGATAGATATCGCTACACTTGCCAATCCGTTCAAGCGGGCCTTTAGCCATTTCAGGTGCCATGTAAGCCGGAGTTCCCCCCATGGTGAACTCTTCTTTTCGGCTAAGGTCGACAGCCAATCCCCAGTCCATCACGAGCACTTCACCGTACTCACCAAGCATGACGTTCTCAGGCTTCAAGTCGCGGTGAATGACATTCCTCGAATGAGCAAATGCTACGGCGTCGGCGACCTTAAGAATGATCTCCAGGTTCTCAACTTCCGACTTGTTGCGAATCACCTTGTGCCACTCGGTTCCGGTGACGCACTTCATCGAATAGAACAGCGTACCGTCTTCGGTCTGCCCGAGCTCGTGAATCGGCACGATGTTTGGGTGATCGAGATGCCCAGTGATCACGGCTTCACTCAGGAACTTAGCACGATCATCCTCGCGCTGTCCGATATCTCGTTTCAGCGTTTTGACAGCAACGCGGCGACGGAGCGCTTTCTGTTTGGCGGCATAGACAACTCCCATGCCTCCTTTGCCGATCTGATTGATAATGGCATAGTCCGACCCTTCTTCCTGGTCGGAAAGAACTCGGCGGCGCAGATCGACCCCCAGTTCCTTCGCTTTGCTGACTGTCGCAGTCCGCATCGTTTCCATCGGCGAACCTTCGCCGGTTCCCCAGTATCGTTTGACATCGCTAGGCGAAAGTGGCTTGGAACCAAAGGTAACGTGTAAATCTTCCTGACTAGCCGGACGATTACTCTCGTCGATATCGATCGTCTGACCGTAGTCCGCATCTTCCCCTGTCTGGTCGTCGAGCTCCAGCGTTTGCATGTACTCGCTACTGCCGCCTGCGGGAAGCTCGATGGTGGCTTGATTGTTGACGTCCGCATCTTCCAGATTTGCCGTCTTCGTCGGATCGTCCGCGCCTGGCAACTTATCCGAGGCAATCGTGGCAGAGGTATCTTCGATGCCAAATTCGATCGTCTGACCAAGATCGGCATTACCGGCTTTATTCAGAAATTCTTCGCCCACCTGGGCCGCGTTGGGAAGATCGATCGTTTGATTTGTGTCGTCTGGCGAAGGTTGCTCGCTGTCTTCAATCTGAACCGTCGAACCTTCCGTTGTCAGTTCGAACTCTTCAAAGGTCTGTTCAGGAGTGCCTGGCTGGGGTACGTCAGCAGCGTCGAGATTGAGCGTTACGGAATTATCATCATCTTCCTTACCAGCGGAACTACCCTCCCATTTCGCATCGCAGTAGGGGCAAAAACCTGCCACTTGCTGAAAGCTGGGCAATTCAGCATGGCATTTAGGGCATTTGAAATCTGACATGAAGAAGGTCCCCGATTCGATGCACTCGCGAGCCTGCGTCCATAAACGGTCGCAGGACTCTACCGATTCGTTAGAAACGGCATAATCCCAACGGTTGGATGATAACGCGCCGCAAGCCCGTCCCCAAGGAAGCGGGCTTGCCGGTACGCTTCTTTAACCTAGATTACGATCAAAGCCACTGTCGCATTCGACGGCGAAGTCGATCGCGCGAATTCCCATTTAATTTTGCGTCTTCCGGAAGAACCTTCTCTTCCTCGAACTCTTTGGCTTGCTCGTCAGCGAAATTCTGCCGAGACGCAGCTGCGGCCATTAGGAACGTTCCACCCAGCATCACGCCGTTGAGGGTCTCTCGCACAGGGATACGCTTGGCTCGCATCCGATCAGCCAATTGCTCGATGTCGGTTAAATCGATCATCGAAACACGGTCGACCAGGATTTGATCCTCAGTTGGAATCATCCCTTGCCGCACGTCAGCTTCACCAGGGGCTGGCTGTTCCCCCCCGCCATGGACGCGTTCGATTAGCACGGATGGGAACCACTTGTCGTACTCTCGAGCCCAAACTTCCTCAGGCGAAAGCTGGCTCTCGCGTTTTTCGCCAGCAACGAGGGCCTCGGCTTTCGGAGGAGTTGGAACTGGGCTCTTACCGAAAATATCTTCTGGCGTGGCCCGAATTTGTTTTTCGTAATAGGAAATCTGAGGCTGCTCAACACCGGGGTAAACGATCGCAATTCGATACAAGCCTGGGCGGAAACGTTCGTCGCGTTGGATCAATTCCTTCACGGCGTCGAGTGTCATGAACTCGCCGTCGAGTTTGATCTCGTCGCCGATGGTTAAATCAAGGTCATTCGGATTGACCTCGACGACGGTTACGCCATCGATTGGGGTCGCAACGCGGGAATCACCTGAGATTTCGATAATCGAATTACTGATAATCGCTTGAGCGACTTCCATCGGCACAGGAGCCACAAACGGGGCTGGCGGCGGTACGAACGCCTCCATCAGCGGCACATTATCAATCGGTGTATTGAAGTACATCCGGAAACTGTCATTGACGACGTTCAGATTTGTCGGCGTCATCGCATCGACGTTCTCGTAGAGATTGATCTGCGGGCTATTGTAAGCACTGACAGCGATGTTGACCGACGCATGGGTGGTAGCGAATTCCCAGGGATAGAAGAAGACGATGTTGGTCGGTGCATCGATATTCTCTGCGAACTCAACCGCTACGATATTCTCGAAGTCGAGCACAGCTGGCTCAGGTGGCATCGACGACTGTCGCCAATCGGTTACCAGCACGAAATCCATTTCGCCCGCTTCACCCAACTGAGTCAGCACGTAGATTGCCTCGGAATCGAACCCGGTCGAAGTATCTAATAAATAGTTATCGACCGTTCCGGTGATACGTACATACGCTGGTCCCCAAGATGCGGGATCGTCGATCTCAAACGGAGTGTTCGGAGGTGGCAAATTCATGTCGTCGAACTCGACAATCTTCGATACCACCGCGAAGAGATCTCCAACGCCACCAGCACCCTTGCTGGAGTGCAGGCTAAAGCCGTCGGTGATCGTCAGGTTGCCAGACGCCAAAGCCGTGATTACCCCGGAATTGGTCATATCGACGATAATTGGCGACGATCCAGCAGCGCCAAATGCCAGATCGCCAGAGTTGGTCGTTCTTAAGAAGACATGGCCGGCGATGGCTCCATTGGTTTCGATGCCGTTGACTTCGCCAATGTCTCCCAATGGGTCACTGACCTTGGCGATCGTCAAGTTGCCGTCGTTCACAGCGATGAAGGAGTAATTCTCCCCTACCCCATCGACAAAAGAATCGGCCCGAGCCCCAGCCGCGAACTTGTCGGAGTTTTCATCGGGCAGGTCAGCATCGATTACGTCAGTCGTCAGATTTCCACCCAGGCCCGTCGTTCCGTCCAAGCCTGCCGAAGCGATGTCGAAAACAGCCCCTGGTGTAACAAACAGCGGCGTACCATCGGCGGAACCTGCCAACACATTAACATCGAGGGACGTCAGTAGAACGCCACTTCCCGAATGAAAGACCGCCTGATTCGCCGTGATGTGGTTATCGAGGACTGCGCCAGAACGAAAGTCATTTACCTGAATGATCGGTCCTTCACTCTTCATGGCGAGAATTGCGTTGGCCTGCGTACCATCGATGACCATCAAGCCGTTCGTATCAGCCTGTTCGTGGATGCTGATATTTCCGCTGGCTTCCGCGTAAACAATTCGCAGATCGACAGCTTCGTCCGTCCCATTACCAAGCTGCAAATTGCCTGCTTGGGCGTAAAAGCTGGAAAGACCACTCACGGTCAACGACGATGATGCATCGGTTTCAATTCCCTTACTGGAAGTAAGAACGACAGACGCTCCAGCGTTGTCACCAGTCAAATTCATCCCAGGATTCGCATCACCGCCCGGGCTCCCTTCGGCGATCGTCAAGCCGAAGTCGACGGCGGAGAAGGTAATTGTCCCGAAGGCCGTATCCGTAGCGGAGGGAGTGCCGCGGGTGAAAGCGTTAAGAGGAGTGCTTACTACGCCGACCTCAATGTTACCCTTGTCCGTCGTGAAGCTGGCGTTATCGACCACAATCAAATCGTTCGTTTCGGCCAGGACAATGGAACCGGCGTCGAACGTTGCATTATGTCCTACGAAGATGTTGCCACTTTGCGTCAGGTCGCCATCAAGGAGGACGTTCAATTCGCCTGTGATTTTGATCGCTGACAAATCGACGGCCGGGCTATTCGGGAAGTCAAACGTCACGTTCCCCATGGTTCCCCCAGCCAACGCGATCGGCAGATCACCGCTCGGGATAATGGCACCAACACTGACATTGCGCAGATAGATGTTTTCTAAATTGGAGGGGACACCTCCCAGGGTAACCGTGAAATCCTTGCCAAGTCCGGTGTCGGTAAAGATATCGTTATCAGAAAATCGCAGGTCGATATCCCCCTTTGCGGTCAGTTCCAAATCGGTGGAACCGGTTGTGACGACGATCTTGGTGCTACCATCGTTCGGCTGGGTAATCGTGCCGGCCGCCTTGATATCGAGTGACGTCGCTTTGATCTCGCCCAGCATCAGCGCGATGTTGGAGCCATCAGCCACGTCGTCGCGAATCGAGACGTCACCTGGTGTATCGGCCACTGGGTCGATCCCCAGAATCGATACCACGCCACCGAAATCGTTGTTGGCATTGAACAGCACAACGTCACCACCGTTTGCCACGGAGACATCCGTCGTGTTGCCAACCAACAACTTAGAACCGGCCAACTGATTGACGGAACCTTCGGCACGTACGGTCAACGCATCGCTGCGAACATCCCCCAGCGTCAAGGCAAGTCCGAGCTTTGCGGCATCGTCCCGAATCATGACTTTGCTCAGAGTATCGGTTGCGGCGTTGCCGACTGCCGATACGGCTCCCCGGAAATCGTTTCCTTCATTGAACAAAATGACCTGGGCACCATCGGCTGTCACGACGGTGGTCGACATTTCAATATCGAGTGTGGTGGTCACCGCCTGGGTAACATCGCCACCAGCAGCAATATCAAGTGACTTTGCCACCACATCGCCAAGGATCAGGGCGTTGGCATCCTTCAACCTGACGGAGTCCGGCAGATCTAATAAGCCAATCCCTGTCACCGAAACGGCTCCGACGAACTCATTACCGTCGTTGAATAGTGTGACGTTGGCCGTATTCCCAACGCGAATGTTGGTTTCCTGGGCAATATCCAGAGTAGCTGCAATTGCTTGCGAAACATCGCCGTTCGCTTCCAACTCAAGCGAATTCCCAACGATGTCACCAAGCTCGAGTCCGGTTACATCCATCAGTTTTACGTCACCTGCCGCATTACCCATTCCTGGGCTCGTAATTGAGACGGTTCCTGAAAACTCGTTTCCGGCATTGAAGAGAGTGACATCGCCTCCGTCAGAAACGGTAATTGTGGTAGCTCCTGCCAAGATTGTGGTGGCCGCTTGCTGATCAATGTCGCTACCCGCATCCAGCTTGAATTCATTCGCCCGAATGCTACCAAGCGTCAGCTCATTCACGTCATGGATCTGAACCTTGTTCAGCACATCCGCTGCTAGATTACCCGTTACCGTGACCGTGCCACCGAAGTCGTTGCCGCTGTTAAATAGAATGACGTTGAAACCGTTGTCGGTCATCACTTCGGTGGTCGTCTCGATGTCAAGCTTACTCAGGACGGCTTGCGTGACATCACCTCCGGCCATAACAGAGAGGGAATCGGCGGCGATGTCTCCCAAGATCAAAGCGTTTACATCCTTGACCATCACCGCCGCCGATACATCCCCCATTGAATTTCCAAGAACCGAAACGGCACCACCGAAATCGTTCCCCAAGTTGAAGAGCGTGACATTGACTCCATTATCTACGGAGATTTCCGTTGTGCCACTGATCGCTACTGAAGTCCCAACGGCCTGACTGATTGCGTCTCCTGCGGAGAGACTAAACGTTGTTGCGGCGACGTTCCCGAGTGTTATCGCATCATTCGATGTCAGCGTGATGGCTGGAACGGTTAGCGTCGTTCCACCAAGTTGCGAAATGAGCCCCCCAGCGGAGACTTCCAGTGAGTTCGCATCAATATTACCAAGAACTATTCCATTAACGTCTTGCAGTTTGACTTCGTTCGGAACATCCAGAGCGTTGATACCATCGATCGAGACGGCACCAGTGAAGTCGTTCCCTGCGTTAAACAGTGTCACGTCGAAGCTATCTACTACTTTAGCGAGTGTCGTCCCAGCGATATCGAGTGAGGTACCGCCTGCTTGCGTGATGTCACCCATCGAAGCCATGACGGTCAAGGAATTAGCTGTGATGTTGCCAAGCTGAATCGCGTTGGCATCGACCAGCGAAACGTTCGACCCACTGGCCGAGACCGCACCCGTGAAATCGTTGGCGGAGTTTTCTAGCGTAATCGTGCCCGTGGAAGTAAACGACGAAGCTCCTAATCCAGATACGACAACCTTCTCGCCAGCCGTCTGGTTGATGGCCCCGCCAGCGTTTATCGTAAGTTTGCTGCTCGCAATCTCACCAAGCTCAATGGCATTGATGTCGGTGAGCGAAATGGTTGTTCCGCTCGCATCGACCGAGCCACCGAAGTTGTTGTCGCTGTTCGCTAGCGCGATTGTCGAAGCGGTCGCCGAGAGGAACGTTTCGCCAGTCACAACTACCTTCTCCGAGGCAGATTGCGTAATCGCATCACCAGCATTGACCATGAGGTCCGTGGCCGACATCTCACCGAGCTCGATCGAATTAGTATCGGCCAGCGTGACCTTTGATCCTGTCACATCGACAGAACCGCCGAAGTCATTGTCACTGTTGCTGAGCGTGATGTTAAAACCGGTTGCCGTCAGTGAAGTCTCCCCTGAAACCACCACATGTTCACCCACGGTTTGCGAGATGTCACCGCCTGCATTTACGGTCAATTGCGTGGCCGAAATCTCACCTAGTTCGATCGCGGTACTGTCCGTTACCGAGACGATCGCCCCATCCGCATCGAAGGAGCCCGTGAAATCATTGCCCACATTCGTGAGAGTGATTGTGCCGCCCGTCGATGTGAGGTCGGCCGTCCCCGTGAGGATCTTCGTGGCCGCGACTTGTGTTATCGACCCGCCTGCATTCACTTTGAGTGAGCTGGAAGTGATATCCCCTAAGATAATCGCGTCAGTATCGGCCAGCGAAGTCCCGAATCCGCTGGAGTCCGCAGTCACCGCGCCGGCGAATTGATTGGTGGCCGTTTCAAGAGTGATTGCGCCGCCGGCGACAAAATCGCTGGTCGTCGTAACATCTAGTTCGCCGCTCCCTTGGAGGATGGCCCCTGCCGAGGTGACATCAAGCACCTTGGCGTGAATCGAGCCGAGCGTAAGACCGCCACTGTCATCGTTAATAGTCACCGTCCCGGCATGCTCGGTTTCGCCAACGATCGAAATCTCGCCGACAAAATCATTTGCCTTATCGAGGGTAAGATTCGCATTGTCGGCCACGGTAAAATTCGACGAGCCGGCAACCGTGAGTGTTCCGCCGGCCTGTGTGATAGCACCTCCCGTTTCGATCGCCAGATTGCCTGCGATGGAACTCGTTCCGTCGAAGGCAAACCCATTGGACTCGGCAACCTTGGCATCCGCGACCGACGTATTAAGGGTGAGGCTGGAAAAATCGTGCCCAGCCGCCGAACTGTTAAGCGTAACCTCTGTTCCGTCGAAGAAAGCCGCTCCGGAGACTTCCATGTGCGTGGCAGCCGTATCTTGGATCGCTCCGCCAGCGACGACCGTGATTTCAGATGCGACGATATCCCCGAGTTCGATCTCGTCCGCATCTGTTAAGTCAATACTAACTTCATCGCTTGTTGAACTTTGCGAAAGCGTATCGAGGTCGTGGGTTCCTAGTCCCAAGTCGATATCGACTGCGCCGGCAGTTGCATCGCGATTGATCGTGAAGCTGGGTGCGGTGACACTGCCGCTAGCCGAACTCGTAACGCTCAGCGATTTTCCCGAGCTGTTGCTGGCGTCGACATTCACGTCGCCGACGATCAGCCCATCGATGCTAACCGTACTATCATCGGTATTGGTTCCGGTTGAAAGAAAATCGATCAGGCCGACGCGTACTTCCGAACCGACTTCCACCGAGACCGAGTCGACATTTTCAAGCGTGGTGAAGCTTGTCGTCAAATCAAGATCGGTCCCGTCCGACAAGGAAGCCAAAAAGGTGACCATCGAGGGGACAGCGGAATTGTTGGTATCGGTATCTGTTATTGTGATGGACGTCAGGGTGGTCGTATCGAGCGTCAACTTGCCGCCGGCGAATACGCCATCCCCTGAACTGCTCGTGAGGCCGTCGACGAATAGGAAATTGTCCATTCCATCTCGACCAATTTCCACAGAGTCCCCGTCCTCGACCGTGATGGTCAAAGTATTCCCAACCGAGTCGTAAATGGCATCGGCGGCCAGCACGACGCGTGGTTCGAGTTCGCGGAACTGTAGCTTGGTGTCGAACTGCTCCTGGAAAGCGGCTTGAGCTCTTATCTTCTTGGCGGAATGGCCGAAGAGTCGTTGCCAGAAGCTCTTGGATATCATTATTTGCTGCTCGACATAGGGGCGGAGAAGAAGGCCCAAATGGGTGGCAAGGGAATGACGTTCAAAATTTCCCAGGAAGAAGCTGGCCCATTTTTAGGCAAATCCCCCAATCTAACGATTCAGGAGACCGAATTTCATTCAAGTCACGCTCTGGTAGCATGTCAATGAACTTCCTCTCAATTCGATTTCATCTCCCTAAATCACGTCAAATTAATGTCTTCTGATGGATCACCTGCCATAGACACCATCTTCTATCGGGGGGAACGCACGAAACACGCCGCTGTAAACTTAGGACAACTGGGAAAACCATCTTGCTTCTCCTCATAAATGTGTGGGTGAGGAATTGCGGCAGTCGAAACTACCAGTGATGCCATGTCTGGTGCGGACTGGCTCGCAATCGGCGCTGCTACCAAGTGCCAATTCTGAAGAGGGATCCGTCGCAATGCCCAGCGTCATGCAGATTCAAAAGATTTGCTTCGGTACATCCGGCAAAACGGTTGTGCTGCTTCTGCTTTCGTTGGTGCTGGTCAATTCCCTTATAGCTGCCGACAAATCTCCCCAGTCCCAACTCCGTATCCGGGCGGTCGCCCCAGAAAAGGCGGCCCCCAAGGTTGTCCACGATGCGAATATTCGCGTGACAGCCGCGACGACGCCAGGTGCGTTCAAGCCAGTGGTCCGAGCCGCGAGTTTGAGTGGCTTCCAATCAGCCGAAGACGATGCCCCCGTAGTCCAGGACACTCCGCTCGAAGTGGCAGCTCCCATGCCGCTGAGCCCGACTTCCATCCTGAACGATCGCGGCAAACTATCCTCCAAGAGCAACGAGTTCTTCAAGAAGCTGACGCCAACCGATCGCGAGTTGTTGTACGACGGTCGCCTTCCAGACGAGTTCGGCATCGGCCGCACATACGATTACGTTATTGACGGCGAGAAGATTACTCCACCAGAGAACATCGCTGGCAAGATATTCAGTCAGGAACCCATCGAAAACTACGCTTACGGCTATCACCACGATTGGTACCCCATGGTCGCTGCCTGGGAAGCGCCGGCGTTCTATCATCGGCCGTTGTACTTCGAAGAGGTCAACCTTGAGCGGTACGGCAATCAGCACATGCATTTGCAGCCCGTTTACTCAGCGGCTCACTTCTTCGCCAACACGTTAGCATTGCCTTACAAGATGGGCGTCAACGCTCCCTGCGAACGCATTTACACGCTGGGGCACTATCGGCCTGGCGACTGCAATCCACACGATCGCCATGGGTTGCCGTTCAGCTGGCGCGGCATTATTTATACCGGCGCCGTTTATAGCGGCATAGGTGCAGCGTTTCCGTAAGTCGCCCTTTACGGTTACGAGAAGAAGCGGAAGTTCAACTGAACGAATCGAGCGACAATCTGCCAAACGGTTTGCGAACGTCCGACAATCACGGCTCGACCGATGGTACCTGGTAAAATAGCAGTTTTGCCGCGATCCTCCAGTTCAACCGTGGCGGAGAAAGATCCGTTAGCCAGCCTCAGTGTGCCATCCTTACGACGCTCGATCGCCAGCGTTGAGTTCATCGACAAGTTGCGCGGCACCTCTGCGGCTTGATCGGTCGAAACATCCTGGAGTACTCCCTGCACCGATTGGGTCGCCATTCCATCGAACAAGATCGCAACTTGATCGCCTGGCTGAATAAGCTCGATTTGATCTTGGCTCACAAACAAACGTGCCCGAATCGATTTCGCATCACCGATCAAGCACAGCAGGTCGCCTCGTTGTAAGAAACAGCCTCGATTCGCGACGTCCAACGGATTACCTGACCAAGTAGGTAAGAAACGATCAGAATCGATATCGTCCATCTTCCTGGGAGCCGAGATCACTTCGCCCTCGACCGGCGCACGAATCGTCAACTGATCGACCTTGCGTATTAAAGCCGATTCGCGTTCTAACAGGTCCTGCAATGCGGACTCTGCCGTGGGGATCTGAGCCGCCGATTCGGAGTTGCTGTTCAAACGCAACTTCAAACTTGCCAAATGTTGTTGTTGAAGCTTGATTTCGCCGCGGGTCTTGAGCAGATCGGTAGCCAATTCGTCGTTTTGCAGAACCGCTAACACATCCCCTGGCTGAACTCTCTGCTCGGGACGAACTGTTTCGATTACACGACCATCGACTTGCACATACATCCTCTTGTCGGAGTTGATCTCAGCAATCACCGGTACATGAATCCGTGTCGGAATCGGAATGAATGTGATTCCCGTCGCGATGGCCGCCAGCAACGAGGCCGCCCCAAGAACGCGACCTTTGAGCATCCCTTGTCCCTTTCGTGTGGGCCGTCGTAGCCAGTGAAACAACATCATGCCTGGCTTCAGACCGATGCCAACGAGAAACAATCCGACTACCACATGCCACAGCGGGACCATGTCGTTGGCTCGACACGCCAAGTAAAGAAACCATAAGATCAGCCCGAACACCAAGGTTCGATAAATGATCGCGAGGATTGCATAGATCCGGAGTGTCACGCATTTTGGTTCATAGGGTTGCGAACGAGGCCGTCGATAAAACCAGTTACGAACCGGCATCCACAACGCTTCGCTCGCGCGGGTGCTGAGATTGGGTAAGTTTAGAACATCCGCCAAGATGTAGTATCCGTCGTAGCGCAGCAGTGGATTCGCGTTCACTAGCAAGGTGCTCACCCCACAGACAAACACGATGTTCAATAGCCACTCACTCATCGCACCTGGCTGAGCAAAGTACCACAGCACAAAGGCCGCGATTGCCAGAATAACTTCCACGTACATACCCGCGGCCGAGACCATGATCCTTTGCCACCGCTTGGGAAAGAGCCAAGCGTCGGATACATCGCAGTACATCGCCGGGGTGAAGACCATGAAAAGGACGCCGATCTGATGACACTCACCTCCCATAGCCTTACAGCAGTAGGCATGTCCCAATTCGTGAAGGACTTTCACCAAAGCCATCGTGACTAATAGAATCACGAGATTCTCGCCACGAAAAAACTGAGATTGATCCGGTAGCCGCGCCGTGATCACTTCCAGATTTAATAGCCCCAGAACGAGAATAAGTGTTGCCAAAGTCAAGACAATCGCAATCGTCGTTCTATGAAACAACCAGCGAACGGCCGACTGCGTTGCCGAGAGAAAACGTTCTGGATCCACGCCTGGCAGCTTGATAGCCAGCACTTGAAGCGGTAAGCCGGCCAGTTGCATCCACCGCTGATTATTCTTTCGTCGTAGCAAAGTATCGGCTTGGTTCTCAGCGGCCCCGACGAGCAGACCACGTTGATGGAGTCGGTGGCAGAATGAAATAATCTCTTGCTGCGAAATCCGCTGAGGTGAAAACTCTTCATCATATTGCTTTTTGATGGCCGCGAGTCCCTGGCGTCCATCGATCTGGCGCATGATAAATACCTCGGCAGGACCGAAGTGAAAATAACGCAGAGTAACCGGATCTTTAACGACCCAAGTCTCGCCCTCCTCTTCGTTGCGCTGCGCATAGATCAAGTCAGGACGTACGCGGACGCCGGTGCGAAGAATCGATTCGGATTGAGTCGTAGATGTCGACACGATGTCCGATACTCAGGCTTTAGTTTTCCGGCTGAATGGTCATCGCGGCTCGCAGGCCGGGACGTAATTTGAGATCTTTGTTTTCGATCTCGACCCAGACGCGAACTTGGCCGTTATGCGGGTCGACCTCGGGATCGACAAAGGTCACTTTGCCCTCCACCATGATCGGTTCACGATTGGCAATTTCGACAGTCACCTTCGCTGGCGACCCGATCAGACCGATCAGCGCCTCTTCGGTTCGGATAAACCCTTCCGCACGAAGTCGATCGATTCGAACCACTTTGACAACCGAGTCACTCGGTTCAACCCATTCGCCAGCACGACGGAACACAGCGACGACCATTCCTTGAATAGGTGATCTGATCTCGTGTTTACGAAGCTGCGTTTCTACGAGCCTAAGCTCGGTTTCTCGAAGCTGAGCAGTTAGTCGGGCAATCGCGGTTTTCTCTTGTGACTGTTCGATCTCTAAGCGACTCTTCTCAACAACTAATCGCAGTCGATCCATTTCTGACTGGGAAACACTTTTAACGGCAATCGACAGTGCTTCTTCCGATCGTCCTAGCTCCGCTTCGGCCACTTCGAGGCTCTTCTCGGCGAAGCGAATGTTGACATCATTTTCGGCCTCTCGCTGGGCGATCGAGTGCTCGACCTGTGCTTGCTCCACTTCCAAACGCTTTTCATCGTCGGCAATCTTGGCAATTACCTCACCTTTATCGACGATCACGCCAGCTTCTGACGGAACGGTTTCTAACGTTCCCGACTGCTGCGCGGGAACTTCAACTGTTTCAATAATCTTTAACAAAGTCGACGAGACGACGATTTCCGCAGCCCAAATTGGCGTGTAACTCGCGGTGATACCTAGCAGACAAATGACACCAGTGAAAAGCTTTTGTGAAAGCAGCATGAATCGATCTCGTACGTGAGAACACTGATAGAGGAGGCCGTTACCAGAAGAAGTAGCGTCGAACCGTTTCAACTAGTTGATAAGTCCAAACGTAGGCCAGCGATCGCCGACCGCACTCGATTCGACCTACCACGCTGAGCCCATGTCGAAGATGAGCAATCTTATCCTTATCAAACTGCGCTTCGAGCGGCACAAACGGTTCGTCGGTGTCTTCATCCAAATCGACAACAGTTGCCGTATTGGATAACTGGCCAGCATATGACTTGCCAGGTTCGTTCACTAACTGGAAACGGACCGCCAGCGGTTCTGACGAGGCCTCTTGTGCCGCGACGACGTGGTAAGTCCGCTTGTCCGGTAATTCCAATTCCAGCTTCCACGGCCCGTCAACATCGGCGACTTTCATCAGCAATTCACCCCGCGTCACAGGGCGAGTTGCCAAGGCATGGTCCACTTCCCAGTCGAGCACTTGTCCATCGATCGGACTCTGGAGCGTCAATTCGTCTTCACGTCTCTGCAGAAGATCTCGCTGCTGGGTAAGGTTTGCTATTTGTGTATTAAGTCGTAATTCGTCAGCCGAGAGGTTTTCGTACGAGTCGTAGTTACGATTCTCGGATCGAGGATCACGCCGCAAACCTTGCGAGCGTTTCACCACAATGGCATCGAGTTCAGCCTGGGCGGTCTGTAACTGACCGACGATCTCTGTCTTATGCAAGAGAAACTCATTCGATTGCAATTCGATCAACGTCTCACCGGCAGTCACGTGTTGACCATGATGAACCAGAATGTTTTCAACGTAACCATCAGCGGGTGCGAACAAATTTCGCTGTACTGCCGGCACAAGCTGCCCGTGTACTTCGATGGAAAAATCAGTCTGTACGAAGAACAACGACGCCACGATCACAATCAAAGGGATTGCGAATTTTAGTGTCGTGGAAAGCCGATACCAACCGACGGTGGCCAGTCCGCGACCGAGCGGTTGCAAGACGAAGGCAAGCGGCATCTGGCGATATGTCTGCGCATTGGCCAGAGCAGTCGTTGCATGATGGATGATTCGTTCCGCACGACGCAAGAGCTCATGGCCATCGAACTGTTGGATACTTTCCAGTGCCAATACGCCAATTGGTTCCGACGGGATAATTTGTGAGTCGTCTTCCTTCTCTTCGTCTGAACTATTCAACAGCGGTACGATGGCGATAACTTTGGACGGAGTTTCCTCCAGGTAGTCGAGCAGAGCCGTTTCAACTTGCGGAGGAAGATTGTCCGTATCGCCTGTGTACAGCAAGGTTTGCTTCGCCTGCATGACAGCAGCGGCTAGATGCTCAAGTTTTCTTACGGCGTTCGACCGACGATGTGGTTTGTCTACTCCTGAAACGGCCTCGATGTGACTTCTTGTTCCACGAGCTGATAGGATCGCAACGCGATCGACATCTAGGCAATTACGTGCTTCGTTGGCAATGCGATAGGCGGTCTTAGAATAGGAAAGATCGGTATGGACGCGACCGGCAAAGTCGAGTTGCCGTTTCCAATCATGGCGATGATGCTGAAAATCACGCAGCAAGGACTGCTGTTGAAAGTGCTGGGCGATCTCAGCAAAGGCTCCTGTAATCCGCAGATGTGATTGAACAATTGACTTGGCTAGATCTGCATTCTGATACAGAACGAGAATGCCCCATGCCTCCCCAGCAACACGCAAGGGGACAGCGATCATGATGTAATTTACTTTTCCGATCTTGCTACCTGGGAGTGTCCCCACATCACCGCTGGCCAGTCGTAGCGCAAGCTGCGTTTGATCTTCCGCAATAGTTTCAGCCGAATAGATAGAATTTAGATCGGTGCGATGGGCCAACATCAAGTGGCTGCTGGGCCCCTTCGACCAGACTGCGGAACCTAGAGCAGAAGTAGCAAACGTCAATCGATCGAGCAGTTGAGCATAGAACTCGTCCGGCGCAAGGGAAGTGTCAGCGACGTCGGCCAATTCATCGAGCAACGACTCGATCTGGCGTCTGGCCTCGTCTGCGGTGCGTGGTGCGTCGGAATGTTGCAACGATGATTCCATTTTCCGCGGGGTAAATTCGCCTATGACTCTGCTGGTCACGGCACCATCAATCGTGAATTATCAAGACCTGCCGGAAACAGGGCAAACCTTTTCCTGCTTGGAGGAGCTCTGGAAATCGGGAAAAAGAGGTCGTTTCACTATAAACGCAGTCCCCGCGACTCCCCTATTTTGACGAATTGATCCGCGCAAAAGGTCCACAAAAAAACGGCAGCGAGATGCTGCCGTTGGAAGAATCGTTATAAGCGGAACAGTCCCCTGCCGGGACATTTGGGGCTAGGCGATCGTATAAACAAAATCCCCCTCTTTGCTGACATCGACCTCGACCGACTTGATCTGCTGTCCTTCGGCCATTCGCGATAGGAACTCGCCGGACATCTCTGGCAGGAGCGTTTGCGTCAAGATCTTATCGACATTGCGAGCCCCGGTATCGACTTCGGTGCAACGTGCCGCGATCGCATCGACCAGCCCGTCGGTGTAGGTGAACGACGCCCGGTGATGGTCATGAACGCGGCGGCCCACCTTCTGCAGCTTGAGACGAATGATCTTCTTCATCACGTCGTCATCGAGTGGGAAGTAGGGAATGATGGAAACACGTCCCAGGAAGGCTGGCTTGAACGTCTTCAGCAGTTCCTCGTGCATTGCGTCGTGCAGCCCCTGCGGATCTGGCCTAGTTTCAGGATCACGGCAAAGGCTCATGATCAAATCGGTCCCGGCGTTCGAGGTCATGATAATGACGGTATTCTTGAAGTCGATATCACGACCTTCGCCATCCTTCATGTGCCCCTTATCGAACACCTGATAGAAGATGTCTTGGACACCGGGATGGGCTTTCTCCATTTCATCGAGCAAGATCACACTGTACGGTTTGCGACGAACCGCCTCGGTGAGCACCCCCCCTTCCCCGTAACCAACGTAGCCCGGAGGCGACCCCATCAAGAGCGACACCTTATGCTCCTCTTTGAATTCCGACATGTTGATCGTCGTCATATTCTGTTCGCCGCCGTACAGCAGGTTGGCCAGCGTTAGCGCGGTTTCGGTCTTACCGACACCACTGGTACCCGCCAGCAGAAAGATACCAATTGGGCGGTTCGGATCTTCCAAATTGGCCCGCGAGGTCTTAATGCTCTCGGCAATCTGCACCATGGCATGCGACTGGCCGACGACGTTTTCTTCCATCATATCTTGAAGCTTGAGAACCGTGGCGATCTCGTTGGCAACCATCTTACCGACCGGGATGCCAGTCCAAGCCCCCACCGTTTCTGCCACCGCATTGGTGTCGCAGCAGATATACACCAGGGGCGTTTCTCCCTGGATTTCCATCAGTTCGGTCTGCTGCTTCTTGATGTTGGCTTTGATCTCGTCTCGCTTCTCGTCCGCCAACAGCTCCGGCTTCGGTTCGCCTTCGACGACCGGCTTACGGCGATTGGCATCATCTTCGGCCAATTGGTCTTGTAGCTCGCGAATTTGATCGACGAACTCCTTTTCCTGTTCCCACCGCTTGTTTAAAGCGGTCAGTTCCTCTTCGGCTGTGATCTTCTGCTTTTGAAGCTCCTCGATCGTTTCCTCATGTCCTTCGGCACCGGCGGCCATCTCTCGATTAAGAATATCGACCTCTGTATCGATGCGATCGATGAGTCGGGTGAGATGTTCGATCTGCGGTGGTGTCGAGTTCTGACTCAAACCGATTCGGGCACAAGCCGTATCGAGCAAGCTAACCGCTTTGTCCGGAAGCTGCCGACCGGAGATATAGCGGTGAGACAGCTTCACGGCCGCTTCGACCGCTTCGTTTAAGATCCGCACGTGGTGATGATGCTCGAGGGTGGACACTAATCCGCGCATCATACCGATACACTTTTCTTCGCTTGGCTCCTCGACTTTCACAACTTGAAAACGGCGGGCCAGTGCCGCATCGCGTTCAAAGTACTTTTTGTATTCCGCCCAAGTGGTCGCGGCGATCGTTCGAAGTTCGCCGCGAGCCAGTGCCGGCTTCAGTAGATTGGCCGCGTCCCCTTGGCCCGCCTGCCCACCGGCTCCGATCATGGTATGGGCTTCGTCGATGAAAAGAATAATCGGCTTGGGGGAAGACTTCACTTCTTCGATTACCGACTTCAGGCGATTCTCAAATTCTCCCTTCACACCTGCACCGGCTTGTAGCAAGGCCAGGTCCAAAGTGCGAATCGAAACGTTCTTTAACGCTTCCGGGACATCACCGGCAGCAATTCGTAGCGCAAAGCCTTCGACGACGGCTGTCTTACCCACACCCGCTTCACCTGTCAGAATCGGATTGTTTTGACGACGACGACAAAGGATGTCGACGATCTGACGGATTTCATCGTCGCGGCCGAGGACTGGATCGATCGCGCCACTCTTGGCGCGTTCGGTCAAATCGATCGTAAACTGATCGAGCCCAGGCGTCTTGGTCCGTTTGGCGGGACCTCCGCCGGGTCCCGTGGTGGAAGGAGCCGTCGCCAAGGAAGCTTGCGATTCCTCTTCTTCCGTGGTCTCAGCGGTGATTTTGGCGAGATCCTTCTTGAGATCTTCCAGGCTGATTTTTTCCAACTCGGGACAACTTGACAACACCGACTGCGCCGTGATTCGGTCAGAAAGCATCGCAATAACAAGATGCCCGCTACGCACGGTTGGTTCAAGATAGTCGATCGATGCCATTAGCCACGCGTCTCGTGCAAGGTCGACCACAGTCTGACTGAGAGCTGGCGGTCGAGCGTTGCCCGTTTTCAACTTATCCATCGACCGTCCGAGCTCAGTTACAAGCTTGGTAGGATCGATCTCGTAGCAACGCATGATTGCTTCGAAATCGGTGTTAGGCGTCTCCAAAATCTTGGTCAGCCAGTGTTCGATTTCCACGTTGTAGTTCGTACGGGAAAGGCACAAACCGGCAGCTGCCTCAAGTGTGCGTCGACAAGTCCCGTTAAGTTTGCCCACCAACGATTTCAAGTTCACGGATGCCATCGTAGGTCGATCCCTTTCAATTCAATCTCTGAATGTTTTCCAAGTATAAAATCGACTTGCCCCAAGTTGTTCTCGAATTGTCGTTTCCCTGTTTGCCATCATGGGGAAGTGACCTAGCCTGCAGCTTTGGCTGTTCCCAGCGGATATCCTGGATGCTGGAAAACGGCGTCTTCGACATCATGCACGAATTCGCCAACACGCAGCCACATGTTGTATCCCAAAAAACAAGGAGACTCTTCATCTCCCAAAATGCACTGCGGAACCTCTGAGTTTTTCAAAACCAACTGCATATCGAAATCGAGCGAGTTGCCAACGTACGATCGAGTCAGTTGAGCGACTTCCGCCAATTGATCACCGCTGGGCATCAATCGCTGATACTGTCGATAAGTAACCGGACCGATACGGAGACGAAAGCGTGTCTCGCAGTTCCACATCCGATGGCCAATAACGGTTTCTTCTCCCAGACGATTATTCCCGCCCAGCGTTCCTTCCGCGTTCGGCAGGCGAGATTGATCGGCCGGATCGATATAAAGCCAGTGTCCGGCGTACTGCTGCACTAACACCGTAAACGAGAAGTAGTCTTCTAAGATTTGTTGCAAGCCACTCGCCGAACGCGGTCGGTGAGCAAAGTGACCGGCGTAGTACAAGAACGTTTCATCATCGATCAACAGACGTTCACGGGTTCCCTCCGTTCCCATGCCAGTCAAACTGAAGAGCGACTCGGTGAACGTGTCGAGCTTTAGCGGCTTCAAAGTATGACGACGGGTTCTTTCGAACGCGATCGGAAAGCGGTATTTTTCCCACGCCTTGTAGAACAACGACAAGATGCGGTGATGGAATAAATCCAGGAAATCTCGCAGGGCATAGTCCTTGCGTCGAACGCGATCCAAGATCGTTTGCGTGTAATGCAGCGGCATCACGCCCTGCGCACCGAATAATCCCATGAACGTGGTCGTCATCACGAAGGGAGCCTCTCCTTCGGGAGGCGTGCCCTCGGCATCAGGACGTCGTCGAATGATCGACGGAACCTCGCAGGGTGGAAAAGTGCGTGTGCAAAGGACCTTCAGTTGGACAAGTTCCTGGTTGGGCGGACCATCTCCGCCAACCGATTTCCAATGGGGAAAGGCTGCGGAATCTTCCTGCGCAATTCTCTCCAACAGACGCATGGCCTGAAAGAAATCAAACTGAAACGGCTTCTCAAGTAGGCGACTCGCTACAGAAGCACGTTTTCGCCGGCCCTCGGTGCCCAACGATAGATCTCCTCTCCGGTCTCGTCATGCATGACCATCTGGGTGAACGAATTGATTGTGCAATACAGTGCAAAAAAGTGCTCCAGGACACTCGCTAACAGGAACATACCGCCACCTGAGTAACTGCTGCTGTCAAAGGTGACGTGCACCCGCGTGCCTCGGCAAAAAACAGCTCCGTGCGATGATTTAACGCGAGCGGTACAAGGTTCACTATGTACGTTTACGATGCCTTCAATAAAAGAACGGCTAACGCCGGAGCTAACGTAGTCGTATAGTCCCAGGATCTCGCGCAGCGCACTTAGGCCATCGCTGTCGTCACTTAACGAAAGATGGTTTAGCGACAGGTGTGAAATCAAACGCCAACGAATGCCTTGTTCAATGTCAGGACGACGGGTTCGCGTGGGGGCTTGTAAACATTTGATTTTGGTAATCGGAGCCAAGCCACTCATGAACAGCTTGGGCTGATCCCCACCAAATGGCAATCTCTCAGGCAAGTCGCGATTGAAGCAGGTGAGATCAGCGTGCATGCTCCACTGTGCATCAACGCTGGGCTGGAAGTCAAGATCGACGACAGAGAGGAATAGTTCCGTTCCCTCATCATGAACTTCTTGTCCACCTGGGTTTGGTCGTCGCGTGGCATGCCAGTACGTCCGGGCTTCTCCTGAGTCAGCGGCATGCTTGAACGAGTAAAACGGATAGTAGTTCACCTCTCGATTGTCCTGCGAGACGGCCGTGACCTCGTCTACCGAATAGATCTCGTTGGCCATCGGGCGCCGTGAGTCTGGAATGACATGGTATTCCGTTTTTTCATGCGTCAGCCGAATCGGTTCCGCTTCCTGACGATACAGGTTCACAATCGGCGTACAACCGATCAATAAGTTGTCGGCGTTCAAACGTCGTTCCAAATCGGGATTACTTCGATTGAGGAAGACGTACAATTCGACATGATTGCCGGTGAACTTCTTGAGCGTCGATTGCAGGTTAAAGTCGACGAACAGAAACTTGTCAGGAAATGTGAAAAACTCGGTTAAAAGTCGATACCCTAGAAAAGATCGTGCTGGGTAATCGAACATTCCCTCGTCGCGAGCGAAGCCAACCGGCGAAATGCAGTTGGTTGGAAGAGTCTCGTACCACGTTGCTTTCGAGCTTTCAGCCGCAGCGACACCAACCACGGAGGTCATCAACAGCTCGTACAAGTCAAACTTGTAGGGTGCTTGTTCCTTGATGAAAAACCGAAGTGATTGCAGCTTTAGTTCGTTGAGTGTCGTATTGGACGAGTAAGTTTTGAGTTTGATCTTTAGGAGAGCGGAAGAGCGAGCATTGAAGAGTGTCGGTGGTGCCTCGAAGGGATGACTTACCAGGCTGACTTCCGTCACTTCGATCGGCCAACAGGTCGTGTCGTAACAAGTCCGAAAGCGACACGGATCGCCATCGATCTTCTCGGTCTCGAGCATCGTCCCACGCGGAACAGGAAAGCCGTTAAATGCTTCGACCTGTGCTCGATCGAGTCCAAACTGAAGGACCGACATGGAAGGCACAGGACGTAGCAGATGCGGGAAAAGCACTTCCAACATCGATGCCGCAATCTCGGGAAAATCGTCTTCCAGTTTCAAACGAGTGCGTGCATTCAAATACGCAAACGATTCAACAAGACGCCCGACATGTGGGTCTTTGAAGTCGTCACCACCCAATCCTAGGCGACCCGCAATTTTTGGGTTCGCCCGCGCGAATGCCTTCCCTTGATCCAGCAAGTAAGCTCGTTCGCGTCGGTAAAACTCGAGCAATTCGTCGCTCATCGGTCCTTCCGTTTTACATGAAACAAATGATCCGATGGTTCCAACTTCGAATCGAAGACGATCGGTTCTGGGGCAGGCGTCGCATGCAGTTCGGCACGGATAATAAAGTGCAGCGAGCGATCTTCACTGTTACGATTGCTCGGCATCTCGACCGATACTGAAACGAAGCGAGTCTCGTAGGTGCGAATCGCGAATTCAATCGCTTCACGTAACGAGTTGCGATCAAGATCGCTGCTCATATCCACTGACGAGAAGTCGGGAATTCCATAATTCACGAGCGAATCGCTCAGTTCGTTGAGCTGAGGCGGCCAGCTCTGACAACGCCAACGCGTATTGAGAAGGTTTTCGAGATCGCGAATTACCGCTTCGCGGATTTCGCGCATCGTTTGTGTTTGTGAATGAGGTATTTCGTTCGAATTAAACGGCTCGTTGTCAATTAGTCGGTCAAATACCGACGGCATCAACGGCTCTTCGTCACTTCCTTTTGACATCGACACTCCCTCCCGTTATCCGAGAACATAGTTTGGGCTATGGTTTGGCGAATTCGATCTTGCCGATTTCCATGATCGACTTCTCATCTTCTCCCAGCCAAAACATTCGCTGCCCAACTCCACACGCTGGTTCGCCTTCCTTTTCGAGCCAAGTGGTACTTTGCCCTAGCTTCTCGGCGATGTTCTCGCTGGCGGCCGTACCGGGATACAGAGCGTTTAGGAAGACATCCCCTTCCTGTCCGTAAGCGTTCATCGTGGCACGACGCCAGATTAGGTCGCATGGTTGTTCAGGTGCATGAAACTCAATCGATTCAATCGCATCGAACGGAAGCCAGAAGTACTTGCCGTTACTGGTAATCGTCTCGAAGAAGAAAGCGGTTCGATCATCTTGATCGCGGATATCCTCGAATGCGACACCGTCGCAGGTCCCGGCAACCACGGGGCGTTGCTCCTCGATTTCGGCAGTAAGTTGTGTGGCTTCCTCCATGCTCCCCTCTCGCAGAGCAAGCAACAACTTCAGATTGGTCTGAATTAATTCAGACGGTTCCTGACCTTGCATCAAGTCAGGAGTGCGGCCTTCTTGCCAACATTCCTGACGAGTCATCTCGCCACGAATCATCTGGCGATACATCGAGATCCGCAGAAGAGCATCAGGGGTCTGAATCTGAGCAGTTTCCAGATGGTTGTCGGCGCGTTCCAAATCGCCACGAAAGCAAAGCAATTGACTCAAAGCGATCCGCTTGTCCCACTTCATGGGATTTTTCTTCACATCTTGAATGGCGGCTTCAATCGCCTCTTCAAGCTGCCCTGCTTTCAATTGTTCGCCGATACTCATGTGCTTCCCCCGAAGTTGATTCCCAGCCGAATCGGAATTGTGTGATTACTTTCGACGACCTTCGATGGTGGTCTTCATTCGAATCGAAGCGACCAGATCGTCCAGTTGATAGTGTGGCCAGAGCCGGAAAGTACAGTGGAACGAACCTGGCTTCGCCGGATCGTCCCGAAGTTGGATTTCCGCCTGACGCAAGGGACGGGCCGCTTTCGTTTCGGCTTTCGCTCGCTCGTCGGGCGTAACGTATTCGTGAATCCAATCGTTCAGATAACGTTCAACCGCTTCTCGTTCTTCAAAGGTTCCGACCTTGTCACGAGCAATAACCTTCAGTGCATGTGCAAATTGCGAAACACATAAGATGTACTGCAACATACCCGATATCTTCGCGTTTTGAGTAGCGACCGCGTCTTCGTATACCTTCGGCTTCTGAACCGCTTGATTCGAGTAAAACGCGCTTAAATCGGTATCATGGCAATGGGTCAGGGGTATAAATCCGAGATTAGCAATCTCTGCCTCTTGCAAATCGGAGATAATACAATCGGTGGATGATTTGGGAGCAACCCCATGCCGATCGGTTCCAAAATGATGGACCGGCAAGCGGCTAACCAAACCGCCACCCACCACATTGCGCTGAACACCTCGAATCTGAGCCAACCAACCACATTCCGAAAAGGCTCGAATCAAGACTTCGCCAAACGCAAACGCAGCGTTTCCCCAAAGGTAATTCCGTCGATCACGTCCTCCGACTTCCTCTTGAAAACAGAACCCGTCGGCTCGGGCATCGAACGTTTCGTACGGCAATCGCATCAGCACTTGAGGCAACACGAGCCCTACGAAACGTGAATCTTCCGAATTACGGAACGCATGCCACTGGGTGAATTCGGCCTGATCGAAACCAGATCGCAGGTTCTCGACATGTTCGAATCCCGCGTAATCGTCCAATCCGAACATATTTGGACTGACGCCGGCGATGAACGGACAAAACGCAGCCGCGGCGATTCCAGCGAGGCCTTGCAGCGTATCGAGATCTCGATGCGGATGATTTCGAGTGGGATTAGGATGAATCTGATAGTCACCGATTAGCACACCGTAAGGTTTACCACCGGCGGTACCGAATTCTTCCTCGTAGATTTTCTTAAAGAGTTCGCTCGAATCGAACTCAATGGCCCGCTCAATATCCCGTTCGACGTCACGCCAACTCGCGTTGAGGACCCGAATGTGGACCATCTCGCGATCGGCTTCCTCATCGACCATGCTAGTGAGGTATTCTAACCCTCGCCAAGAGGCCTCAAGCTTCTGGAATTGCGGATGATGTAGAATCGCGTTCAGCTGATCATTTAGCCACTGATCGATCTGGGCAACGTCAGCGTTCAAGCGACGAACGAGCGACTTCTGGGAGAGTCCGTCCCATTTGCCGAGCCAGGCGTCGAGCTTTTCGCGAACCCCTTCGGCTTGAATAAATTGATCCCAACGATGCGCAGATGTACTCGACTGGGCAACATTTTCGGAAGATACGATCCAATCCAGAATCGACTCCGATGATTGCTCGGTCGTTGTCTCTGGCGCCTGCTGGACCGCACTGGCCTCCTCCGGAATTACCGGAGAGTACTCGTCGGATTGCGATTGGTACTCAGAGCTCATTGCTTGGTCGTCAGGATGGTTCAAAAAAAAGAGGCACAGAGGAGAGGTCTCCCATGTGCCTCTGGGATCTTAGCGAAAGCCTGCTTAGCCGGCCTTCTGTGGAATACTGGCCACCATACGGAGCGAGGCAGTCAATTCTTCCATCTGCAACCAAGGTCGGAGATAGGCGACGGCATTGTAAGCGCCAGGCTTACCAGGCGTTTCGGTCACTTCGACGCGAGCTTCGGCCAGCGGCAAGCGAGCCTTGACTTCGGCACTAGGATGCGAATCGGCGGAAACGTAGTTGTGAATCCAATCGTTTAGCCAACGTTCGCAATCGTCACGTTCCATGAACGAACCGATCTTATCGCGGGCGATCACCTTTAAGTAGTGAGCAAACCGGGATGAAGCCATGATGTATGGCAGGCGGGCCGAGATTTCGGAGTTCGCCGTGGCATCAGCTTCAAAGTACTGTTTCGGCTTTTGTGTGGTCTGGCCACCAAAGAAGACCGAGTAATCCGTGTCCTTGAAGTGACAGAGCGAAAGGAAGCCAAGCTTGCTCAATTCCGCTTCACGGCGATCAGTAATCGCCACTTCGGTCGGACATTTGACGCCAGAATCGCCATCGCTGCTCTTGAACACGTGGACCGGCAGGCCTTCGACCTTACCGCCGTTTTCCACACCACGAATCGCCGTGCACCAGCCTGTCTTGGCGAATGCGTCAGTTAGCTTCGCGCCCATGACGAACGCGGTGTTCATCCAGCAGTATTCGTTGTGATCGACCTCGATTGGCTGACCTTCTGGGCCAGTTTCCACTTCTTCGTAATGGAATTCTTCGATCGGCTTGGTCGCGGCACCATAAGGCAAACGAGCCAGGGTGCGCGGCATGCACATCGTGACAAAGCGGGAGTCTTCCGATTGTCGGAAGGAGTTCCACTTGATGTATTCTTGCGAATCGAAGATCTTTGCCAGGTCGCGTGGACGCGACAACTCTTCCCAGTTGTCGAACCCAAAGAAGTTCGCGCTCGGAGCGGTCAGAAACGGAGCAAACGCCGAAGCAGCAACGCCCGACATCTTTTCGATGGCGGCAATATCGTCTGGGGTGTTGTCCCATTCGTAGTTGCCAATCAACGCACCGTACGGCGTACCACCGGCCAAGCCGAATTCGCTTTCGTAGATCTTTTTGAAGACCGTGCTTTGATCGAATTCGACCGCACGTTCCAAGTCTTTAGCAAGATCTTTCTTCGAGGCATTCAGCACTCGCAGCTTGAGCATCTCGCCCGTTTCGCTGTTGCTGACCAAGTAATGCAAACCACGCCAGCTGCCTTCCAGCTTCTGGAATTCAGGATGGTGCATCACTGTCGCGAGCTGCGCCGAGACGGCCTCATCGATCGCAGCGATCCCTTGATTGATCGTACGGATGATGTCTTTATCGAAGGTAACCGTGCCCTTCATGGCCTCTTGGACCAGGGTTTGAATCAGCTCTTTGGCACGCGGCTGTTCGGTTTGCTTGGTCGCGGTGATCGCGGCATCCAGCAAGCTGGTGGCTTCGGTATTTTCAGCCGCCGATTGGGCTGATTGTTGTTCGCCAGCACTCATAATTATTCACTTTCCTTTCCGGAGCCGTCCGATTCGTTGACACCCAGTTCGCCGGCCAACTTCTTGAGTTGATCCGCGTCGTTCATGACCTGTTCCAGCAAGGTTTCCAGATCGTCGCTGCGGTCGATCTTGGTGAGCAGATCGCGCAGGTTGTCACGGGTTGCCAACAACTTGCGAAGGGGTTCGACCTGCTTGGCGACATTGGCAGGGCTGAAGTCATCCATCGATTCGAACTTCAAGTTGACGGCCATCTGCGAGCCATCGTCGGCCAGCGTGTTATCCACGCGCATATTGAGCTCGGGACGGAAACGCTTCATGACGTCGTCGAAGTTGTCGCGATCGATTTGGACAAACTTACGATCCTTCAACGGCTCCATCTTTTCCGCTGGATTGCCGGAGAAGTCCCCCATCACACCCACGACGAATGGAAGCTCCTTCTTTTCCATCGCGTCTCCCGTTTCCACATCGTATGTGATGTGAACGCGGGGCTTTCGGACGCGGTTGAGCCTCTTTTGATAACTTTCAGCCATCGTTTCCCCTCAATGTCATTTCATGAACCAGATGCGTCGTTGAATAAGCGGCTTCAGCCCCTAATGGACAGTACGCATCGTCACTGGCCAAGTTTGCCCATTCTTAACCTGCCCTCAATTTCTAAAAATTAAGGGCTAATTACAATCAAACTATCACGGATAATTCCGGAATTTTTCTAATAATCACTTTCGTCCTTGGGTATTGGAATCCCCGTCCGACGCGACAATTCACCCATCGCGGTCTCGTCTCGTAGTAACTCTTTGAGCAACTCTGGAAAAGGCATCTCCGCCCACTGGGCTGCTTGTTCCAACTTGAAATGGATAAACGATTGTGGTTCGGTTTTGCGGAAGTACTCGGCAACCTTTCGAATCATCTTGATTGCATCACTTCGTGTCTGAATCGTCCCGACGACTGCCTTCGGCTGACTTGCGGTGGTCGCTTCCCCCTCCGCAGCATTTTCATCAGCTTCGGTTTCGGTTACTTCTTCTAACAGCAATTCCGACATCAACTGTTGAACCGACGCCCGGGTCGTCTCCAGTTTCTGGCGAAACGATGTCATCGACGGTGCCGTATCCTCACCGTAGGAATTACGAACACAACGTTCATCCAAAAATGTCGCCAATTCGCGGATCGTGTCGATCGTTGTATCGAGATCCTCGATCACATTGTTCCAGTGATCCCGTGATGTCGCGCGAAATGACTCGTCGAACGTGTGACGTTCGATTGCCCCTTGGGTGACCCGGCGATGCTTGTCTTCCATTGACATTCCCTCGATTCGATTTGCCTCGTTGAAATCGAATAGGGAATACTGTCCTCCGGCTCCATTGGTGAGCGGGATGTTTTCGAGTGTGCTAAACGTTCGTTCGCTAGTAAGCCCGGTCAACTGCGAGACGGTCTCTGCGTACCCTTCGTCTTCATCCGGTGCGGGATGGATGTTATCCCAATAACGGCGGCATAGTTCCAACATCACCTTGAAGCCATCACGCAACCCGGCGATTCCTTCCAGTCGCATCTCGGCCTCGATTAACCACGAGGCAACGGATACGTCCTTGGAGTGGGTTGCCAGGATATCGATCGCTCGATCGCGAACTTCCTCCCACTCCGGGTCCTTCAAATCTGGGAACTCTTCGTCCGGAAAGGCCATTGCCTGCTGGATGTCACGTTCCGCCTTGTTCGATTGATTGAAGTACTCGCGGAGATCGAAGAATCGATCCGCGAATTCCGATTGGCGCAGCTCTACCCCACTGGGAGATTCTTCAGAGATCGGATTGATCAACGACTCGACGTCGAGTGCTGCTGCGAATGCCATGGCGGTTCATCTCGAACAAAGGGGAACAAAATCGCCGCGAAAATATAAGTGTCAAACTGGGAACTTCAAGGGAAAAATTCCGGCTATTCTTCGCCTAAATGAGATTCACCCAGATCCGCTATCGGTGATTCTCGGCATTAACCGTCGACAGAATCATTCCAATCGTTCGAGTCACTACGATTTAACACGCAGGCGATCTACTAAACGTTTTGGCGAAGCGCTCTCGCCAGTCGTTCGAGAATGGCCTGGTGCAAGCGACTTGCCCACGACTTGCTTTTGCCGAACTTGTCGGCCGCATCCTTTAGGCTCAGCCCTTCGTAATAGGTCATACGAATTAGGTCTTGTTCTTGCGGCGAGAGAGTTTTCAGTAGTGACTGGAGAAGTCGCTGAATCTCCTCGTTTTCTAGCCGTTCCTCAGGTCGTTGCACCCTGGCGTCGGCTACTGCCTGAAACGCGTGTTGAGTCTCTTCCCCGTGGCTGGCCAAGTAGATAATCGCCAGCTTCTCGGTAAGGTTGCCAAGCCATTGGGCATTTTCTTGTAAATTTGCCCCGGCAGGATTTCTGGCGGCTTCGGACTGCATGGCATCCGTAGCCATTTGCTGATACTTCGTCTGCATCTTCGCCGCGTGCGAATTCCAACTCATCTTCGAGATGCCGTCGTAAATTGCACCACGGATGCGATAGTAAGCAAAAGTTGAGAAACTCGCCCCTTTGTCGTCCTGAAACGTCCTTGCAGCCTCGGCTAGACCTAATTGCCCATAAGCAATTAGGTCGTCCATACCGATCTGAGGAGGGAGCTTGCGATGGATCGATTTGGCCAACGAGACAACGAGCCCCTGGTTATCTTCGATCCGTTTTTGAAGTTGGCTTGCATCCGTAGACATGGCTTAGCTCGACTGTGCCCAAAGGAGACGGATCCGCTCGCTGGCTACCGGGTCTTCGATCAGCGATTGGGCAATGGTCGACGCCATCAGAAGTACCTTCTCACTCTTCAGCGGAAGGTCGGGGAACCGTTTTTTTAGAAACGCCAAGACGAAGCGAGTCATCGTATCGATCTCGTCCGGTTTGGCGGCGGGATTGTCTTTACGAAGTTGATCGATTGTATCGACCACATCGTCACCCTGCCCTGCGTCAAGCGTGCGACGTAGAACGTCCTCCATCGACCACTCGCCTTGCGGCTTTGCTTCGTTGGATTCATTTCCTTCGCGCGCAGAACCAGACTTCCATGGCTCTGAACTCATCGTTTCCCCTTTTTTTAGCTCATATTGGGATCGATTTTCTTCCCATATGCATGGTGCGCGACTTGTGAAAACAGCCCCCGTTGCCGTCAACGCCCACTTCCTGTGAGTATACCAATCGGCAAATTCATTCCAATCAGCCAGTCTTCGATTGGCGCGATTGCTATCGAATTCAGGCGACTTTTCCGGTTAGCGAAAAGATCCGGTGTCAAAGCGGTTTCACCAGTGATAGCAGTCGTAGCTGATGCTCAGAAACTACGGGTTTTATTGAGTTTACAAATTGAGCCTGCCGAAAAACTCTCTTGAGGGACCTTACCCATCAGCGTGGTGGAACGACCCGATCGGGCCTTAATCAGGTGGCCTGGTACCACACGCCGTCCCTTCAAGTGAACCCGCGGCACATTGGAATTCGTCAGAACGTTCTGCGCGAATGGTACGACCCAGGAAGGAACTAGCGATGCTCAATCGCTACACGAAATGGATTGTGGTTCTTACCACATGCCTCTCGACGAGCTTGAGCGGTTGTTCGCTGAAGTGCTGGAAGTACTATGACTGTCCAGATCCTCCTGCCTACGACGAAAGTCTGATTGCCGAGTACGCAGGACGCGGCCTGAAAATCGAAGATCCGGCCCCTAACGTCTGCGAAGACGACGACTACCTTGAGCTTCCCGACTCTCCGGACAGCATCAACCCCGACAATATCAATCTGGAATCAGGGTACTGGGATCTTTCGCTCGAAGAGGCGATCCGCCTGACTCTGCAAAACTCAGAGATCATGAAAAACCTGGGGGGCGTTCTGCGAACACCGTTTGCGTACTCCTCGATTTACGACCCGGCGATCGTTTACACCGACGGCCGCTACGGTGAAGAAGCCGCACTCAGCGCGTTCGATGCAACCTTCGGCGCCAATGCCTATTTCGAAAAGAACGACCATCGGGTTAACAACTTCACTGTTGGTAACAACGGCTACTTCCAACAAGACCTGCATAACTACGAAGTCAATCTCACCAAGCGGAACGCAACTGGTGGTTTGATGACGTTACGCAGTGTGACGCAGTACGACTATAACAACAACCCGCAACGTATCTTCAGCGCCGGATGGGATACCTACGTCGATGCCGAATTGCGTCAACCGTTACTGCAGGGTGCTGGTGTTCAATACAACCGCATTGCTGGACCGAACGGGGAGCCAGGTTTTGCCAACGGTGTGCTAATCGCTCGAACTCGTACTGACATTAGCCTGGCGGACTTTGAGATCTCACTCCGAAACCTGGTCAGCGATGTTGAAAACGCCTATTGGGACTTGTACTTTGCCTACCGTGATCTCGACGTGAAGATCAATGCCCGGAATCATGTACTGGAGGTTTGGAAGAACGCGTACGCGAACGTGGAAGCCAACAAAAAATCAGCCGACACCGAAGCACAAGCTCGAGAACAATACTTCCGCTTCCAGGCCGACGTTGTGAATGCTTTAAATGGCCGTCTTGTGCAGCGCACGCAAAACAACAACGGCACGCTCGGGGGTACATTCAACAACCCGGGTGGCGTTCGCGTCGCGGAACGCCGCTTGCGGTTCATCATCGGTTTAACGCAAACAAACGGCCGACTGATTCGTCCGTCAACCGAAGCCCCGGTCGCTAAGGTCAACTTCGACTGGACCGATATCGCAGCCGAGGCACTCGCCCGACGTCCCGAACTTCGTCGCCAGAAATGGGTCATCAAGCAAAACGAATTAGAGTTATTAGCCAATCGTAACTTCCTGAAACCAAACCTTGACCTGATCGCCCGTTATCGCCAGCGCGGCTTCGGTCCTCAATACTGGGACGACAACGGCATCTCTGGCGAACAAGGTGCCGTGCAAAGCTTAACCGGTAATGATTTCGGCGAGTACCAACTCGGAGTCGAGTTCAACATGCCGATCGGTTTCCGTCGTGCTCATGCGGCTGTGCGAAGCAGCGAATTGACGGTTGCTCGCTCGAAGGCGATCCTCGAAGAAGAGGAAAAACAGGTCATGTACGGCCTTTCGAATGCGTATGCCGAAATCAAGCGAGCTTACGAAGTGATGGAACTGCTGTTCAATCGCCGTGAAGCTGCCTTCGCCCAGGAAGCAACTGTCCGAGCCGCTTACGAAGCCGGCAAGGCTCCGATCGACTTGCTACTGGAAGCCCAGCGTCGCGTGATCGACTCGAGCACGTTATTCAATCAGGCACGAATTGACTATGCTCTGGCGATCAAGAACGTCCACTACGAAAAGGGTTCGTTGCTCGAGTTCTATCAGATAGCGATGGCAGAAGGTCCTTGGCCGCAAAAGGCATACAACGACGCTTTGACGCGTGACCTGCTGAAACGTCGAGCCCACACCGATTATGTAATCAACGAAACCGTCATTGGTCAGCCAGAACAGGTCACTGACACATTGGTCGCCAAACCGCACGCTGAGCCGATCGTTCCGCCATCGAAAACGATTCCCGAACTGCCAACGCCAGCTGAAGTCGAATCGGCCCCAATGCTGCCAACCGGTAGCTTACCGATGCTCAACAATCCACTTCGTCGAGCATCGAACCAGCCGCAGGGTCACCTTCAGCCAACCGCCCGAGTTGCGACCGCTCCGAAAGCAGTCTCTACGAAACCCACGGTGACGTTACCGCCGGTCGATCGAATTATTCCACCAAGCCGTCCCGCAACGAAGCCCCCCATAATTCGCGCCAAAGATGCAACGCCTAGTAAGAACTTCTCGTTCGGTGGGGAAAGCTCCGAAGAAGCACTTTGGCTCCATTAATCTCGATCACAGCTCCATGAACCTCGAGTCGATCTCCAAACCTCCGAATCGCTCCCCACGCGGTTCGGAGATTTTTTCTGCGCTGATTACTTCTTACCCGAGAGGTACTCAAGTCGTCGATCGAGCTCTCCTCGATTGCCTGTTACGTGCTTCACATCCTTTGGCTTAATTTGGAAGGTGTAGCCAGGCTTGCTATCCTGCAGCAAGACCACGGTGTTCAGAATCAGATTCGCCTCAGTCGCTGTCTTGGCGTTCGCCAATGTCTCTTTCAGGACAGGTACCGGATCAATGCCGGCCGCCATCGCCAGAAACTCCGCCGCGCGAACTCGGTTTAAATTCTCGGAGTCCGAGGCAGCGATGGCGTCTATCTTTTTCTTTAAGGGCAGTGCGGCCTTGCCATGTGCCGTACAAGCAATGAGCCCCCAGTAACGATGCCATCGATCGTTCGACGCCAATGCTTTTTCCAATTGAGCTTCTGCCTCGATGTAAGGAAGTAATTCCAGGTTGGCGATTTCGAGTAACTGATCAATCTCGCGCTGATGTTCCTTTCCAAACACGACAGGATTGTCAGCCGCTTTCTCGGCCAGATAACTTTCAGGGAAGAAACCTAAGTCTGGCATCCCAGAAAGATAGCCATCCAAACGACCTCGCATTTCCTTGAGGATTTCGGCATGAGCAACATCACCGGCTAAGTTCACTGTTTCATACGGATCGGCTTCCACATCGAAAAGCATCTCGGCGGGACGTGTTTCGAAGAAGAGACTTTGAACCTCATTCAACTTCTGCTCGTCGTACAAGCGACGCCACTCGCGATAGGCTGCCATCTTGTAACGATAGTTGTTCATCAGCCCATCGAAGTTAAACGGCTGTAGGTTTCGCACATAACGATACTTTCCTTTCCGCAAGGTGCGGACCATATCGTACTTTTCATCAAAGCGGTCAGCGTAACCAAACGATTCGTCCGACTCCATCAATTGTTGGTGGCCGATTCCCATAAACGCATGGCCATCAACCTTGTCGGATCCCTTTACGCCAGCCAGATTCAGTACGGTTGGCCCAAAGTCGACAAAGCTTACAAACGAACTCGATTGACTCCCTGGCTTCTCCGGCATCTGATCTCGGAACTTTTCTGGCAATCGAATCACCAAAGGAACGTGCAACCCCGTATCGTAAGCGTAGCCTTTGCCACGTGGCAGCACGCCACCATGGTCGCCGAAGTAGAAGATAAACGTCGAATCCAGCAGGCCATCTTGCTTCAGATCATCGACCAATTTGCCGACTTGTTTGTCGAGATCTTGAATACGATCGTGGTAGCGAGCGTACGTATACTTGAAGGTCTCAGTCTTGGGATGATGCGGTGGTACGAAGACCGTGTCTGGGTCATTCTTGGTCGGCTTGTTCGAAACGTCACTCTCCGGGAAGTGGAGTGAACTCTCGTGGGTCGTAGTAAATGTTTGCACGTGGAAGAAGGGTTGCCCTTCTTTTCGATTACGCCAACTCGCCTTACGGGACGATTCATCCCACACGTCTTTTGACTTAATCGCGTTGTAATCTTCCTTCGAATTGTTGGTTGTATAGTAGCCGGCGTTATGCAAGTAAGCCGGGAACATTTTCACACCCTCCGGCATCGGCACCATGAAGCTCTTGCGGTGGAACAGAGTACCAATCCGCGGCGCGTAGCATGAAGTGATCAGCGTAGTTCGCGCGACACTACAAACCGGTGCATTGGAAAATGCGTTCGCGAACGTCACCCCTTCAGCAGCTAACGCTTCGATATTCGGCGCGGTTGCCCCCGTCGGATCAAACAGCTTCAGAAAATGGACCGAGTTATCCTCGGACATGATCCAAACAAAGTTCGGACGATCTGCCGCAAAGACAGAGCAGCTCAACCCGAGAAGAAAAACTAAACTAAGCAGACCACGTCGCATGAGGGGGCTTTCGCGAATGGGAAAAGAAGTCAACTTTGCTCTACTATGCCATCCGCGGTGCGACGATTCAACCAATCAGAGCTCAGCAATGAAAAAGACGTATTCGTACTCGCCGCCGAATTCCCTTCGCATACGAATCTCTTTTTGAAAAGCGGTTGCCAATGCTCGCATGTCATTGGATGCGGAAAAAGGTTCGAGATATGGGGCCAACTGTTCCACTAGCGGTCCGTAATAGTTTTGCCAGGCTTGCTCGGGAAAGACAAAGCTATCGAGCAATCGATAGCCGTTTGCTGCGAAGCGTGCCGCTGCTTCTTCGTGGTGAAGTAGCGTGACGCCATCCGCTTTCCAAAAGTCTTGAATCTCCTGACTTGGCGCGCGGCTCGTCCACACTAAATCGGATATTGCTACACGACCTCCCGGCGATAGTAAGTTTTTCCAGCCGCAGAGAGCTTGATCGAGCCCCATGTTATAGACCGAACCTTCACACCAAATCAGATCGAATTGCGCTGTCTTTGGCCAGCTCTCGGTCATGTCTCGATTAAGTAAGGCAACACGGTCGCTACATCCAACCTGGTCGATCCGCTGGGTGAGCCAATCGAGAAATTCCTGACAAGTATCTATTGCGGTGATGTGGGCCGTGCTCAGCTCGGCAAGTAGCAATGTTGCCGCACCGTTACCGCAGCCTGGCTCGTAAATCGAAGCAATCGATCGCCCGGCCGACGCAATTCGGAACGCCTTCTCGGTGATCCCTGGACTTCCGGGCGCGAGTCGGTTTACGCCAGAGAACAACTGAATGATCGCGTCCATGAATGAGAACCTGCGATTCGCGAGTAAAGAAATTGATCAATTTAGAGAAAACAGCAAAACATCCCTGACAGGGACGCGTCCGTTTTATCCCGAGAATCGACAACAATGGGAACCGCATGGTTCGCGATTGCAACGAAGTCCAGAAGATTCATTTGTTATCTGGTCGAAACCCAGGCATAATCCGGGTGGCCCCCATCCACCCGTTTTTGTCCCCTGCTCCTATAGGTTGTCATGTTTGCGCGCATCGTTCTGGGACTAATTCTTGGGTTGACTTGCTTCTCGCAGACCTTCGCGGATCTCGTTCTCTACAACGTGCCTGGCACGAACCTAGTCTTCATTCTGCAAGGAAGAGCAACGGTAAATCCAGGGGCGACGGTCACGTTTCGCCATCCAACGTTCGGCAATCTGTATATGAATGCCGGCGATGTGAAGATCTATAAGGTCCCCTCCGTTCAATCGCTCGCCGTCAACAAACTAACCAAAGCCAAGTCCGATCAAGATTTAAATGGCTGTCTCGATGCGGCTCGCAACGCTTTGAAGATCGGTAAGCTCGACCTTTTCTACCAATCGTGTAAATTTGCCTGGGAGATCGATCCGAACGACGATCGCGTCAAACGGCTAGTCGACTTGAAGCTGAGAATCAACAAGCCGGTCGAGATCGACCCTGCTCAAGAGAAGATCATGCGCGACTTTACCAAGAACCGTGCTGACATGAAATTCATCCGTAGCAAACACTTCCTTCTGCTCCATGACACCGGCAACAAGAAAGATCGCCGTACCAGTAAGACGCGTGCCGAGGAACGTTTGGAATTGCTGGAAACTGTGTATGAGAGCTTCTTGATGAAGTTTTGCCTGGAAGGGGTCGAACTGGAAGTGCCAGACAAGTTGTTAATGGTTGTCCTTTTTGCCGAACACAGCGAGTACTTACAGTTCGTCAATCTGCTAGGTCCCGACTTGGCATCGGCCGCTGGGTTCTTTCATCGAGTCGATAACGTCGCCGTGTTTTACGATCAAGGCACCGATCAATCATTTGAAGTGCTGAACCTACTAAACCGAAAGATTCAAAACGAGCGTGACGAGATCGTCCGTCGTAAGATCCCTGGCATGGCTGACATTATTCGCTTCGCCGATACGCTGAATTTGTTGATCGACGTGAAACGAGAGAATCTCGATATCGAAGTGGTCAGCCACGAGGCAACCCACCAACTGGCCGCCAACACTGGTCTGATGCCTGCTGATTCTCCCATTCCATTGTGGGCCGCCGAGGGATTGGCCACTTATTTCGAGTCTCCTAAGCAAGCCGCCTGGAGCGGCATTGGTGCCGTCAACTCCGAACGCTTGGAATGGTACCGCGAATTAGCCCCTCTGCGTAAGATCTCGAACATTAACTTCATCGTCTCCGATCAGATCTTCACCCGTTCCGCGAACAACTTCACGACGCTGCACGCCTACGGGCAGTCTTGGGCATTGACGCACTTTCTGATGGAGAAACACTTCGCGAAGTTGGTGGCCTACTACCAGGAACTGGGGAAGTTACCCAAAGCCAGTCACGCCAAGCCAGACGAATTACAGAAAGTTTTCGACAAAGTCTTTGGGGATAACAAGGACATTCTCGAAGGAGAATGGCGAGCCTACATGCGATCGCTGAAGACCGACTTGGAGAAGACATTGGACGACGCCCGATAACGGCAACCTGAGACGTCACGAACCACAGACATTCGGAACTGGCAGAAATTGAATCGCTTTGAGCACCTACTTGGTGATATGATGACGGGGAATCCCGATAAGGGTAATCTGTTTCATCCCGCCGTTATTCGAGAGCGACCATGGGCCCAGCTTATCGCTATCCTCTGTTCGCAATTACTGCCGTACTTCTCTCCGCATCGCCCCTACTAGCTGATGACATCTCGGCAGAAGCCATCTTCCAAAAGCGGATCTTGCCTATTTTTCAGTCGCCCAATCCCTCGAGCTGTACCGAGTGCCATTTGAGCGGAGTCGAGTTGAAGGACTATATCCTACCCACTCAGCAGGCGACTTTTGCATCGCTGCTTAAGGCAGGCTTGGTAGACCGAGAGAACCCAAAAGCGTCCAAGATTATCGAGTTCATTCGTCGCTCTTCGGATACGCCCAGCTTGATCCAGAAGAGAATTCGCGAACAAGAATTGGCAGCCTTCGAAGCTTGGATTGTCGCAGCGGCAGGCGATCCAGCTTTGGTATCTACTACAGACAAAGCTCAACCAATCGGACCACAAATCCCTGACGAAGTCATTCGCCATACGCGGCAAGATCACGTGATGGCTTCGTTTGTAGAGAATGTTTGGACCGAGGTTGGCCGATGTGCGGCATGCCACTCGCCCGATCGAAACCAAAAGCAGGTCCAAGAGCACGGGAAACAAGTATCGTGGATCCACCTGAACGATCCCGCTGAGACGTTAAAAACGATGGTGGATGCCGGCATCATCCAGCCCAAGACCCCCGAGAAAAGCATGCTGCTAACCAAGCCAACCCTGCAAGAGGAGCATGGTGGCGGACAGAAAATGGTGGTCGGCGATCGAACCTATAAACAGTTCCGCCGCTTTATTGATGACTATGCCAAGATCGTGGAAGGGAAGTATCAGTCCACCCAGGACCTACCTAAGGCAGATAATGAGGTTTCCATCACAACCGAGATCTGGTTCAAGATAGAAGGCGTTCCAGCCAAGTTTGACAAAAAGCTGTTGCAAGTCGACCTCTATCGCGAAACCGATGCAGGCTGGTCCAAACAACGGGTCGCCACGTCAGATCGTCTAGTCTTTGGCCCGCAAAATTTGTGGCAACACTCACTCAGCCTAACCGCTGAGCGTGGATCTCTTTGGGCGAAAAAAATGAAGGATCAGAAGCTTCCGCCGGGCCGCTACCTCGCAAGACTTTACGTCGACCAGACCGACAAATTGCAGAAGGACTACACGCAAGAACTCGGGGAAACAGACTTTGTCGGACAAGTCGAATTCCAAAGCCGCTGGCCTGCGGGATATGGAAAGATGACGAAGATTGCGTTTCCAAAGGACTAGTAAATCGAAGGGCTTACGTGCGAATCACGGTGCATTCACGGCGCGCTAATGGTCAATTCGATTGACTTTACTTCCGCGAGCGGACGTTCGATTACTTTATCGAAAGCAAAGCAGTTGTCACCGATGGCTCGTACCCCATTTGCCACTGGTGACCATGTACTTAGATTGGCGTCTTGTAATCGAAACGCGAGCGGCATCGCCCCGATTCCCCATTCATTGACGAGGATTGAAAACGTCGTATCCCGTTCCCGATGGGGACCAGACCGTTCGAGCCACATGCTAGAACCAATTTGTGAAATAATACCGCCGGTGTGTCCTTCCTCGATGCGATAGTGAATCAGCAGCGGTGCAAACTCATGCAGGACACCGGCAACTTCTCCTTGATCGGTCTTAATCATTCCGATCGGAGGCGGATCGAACTTGCGTTCGACCGGAGGAGGAACTCTCACGCCATCGTAAAAGAATTTCTGTTCCTCGTAATGAAATCGTAATTCTAAGTGGTCGATTAATGCTAACGAGCAGCGAGTCCACGCTGGACCGATGAAATTCCCGTTCCACTCTGGTTTCAGCGATTCTCCATACGGCATGCGTTCTCCCAAATCAGTTACAGCCGTGCATGTAATACTTTTTCCTCGCCAATTACCTTGCCATTCGAAGAGAATAGCTGAACCGGAACCGCCACTTAGTGCCGTCGGATGAAAGCCGACACCCTTACTCCAACCGGAGTACCCCTCTTTCACCTCAGCTACACGAATCGTTCCCCCGGGGATGGCGATCTCGGAACCAGGTGTGACACCGATCGAATAGACCGTATCATCTGGGTAGCTACGTAGCCGCAGCCAGACATCGAGCTTCTCGGGAACTTCTTTCCCCATTCCGTAGACTTGTATTAAGTTCGTGTCGGTAACACGCCAACCATAGGCATAGCTGACATGGTTGAGCAAAGTGCGTGATTCGTGATCGAAGACCCGGGAATCAACAATCTCGACAAGCTCTGGTCCGGGAGTGAGTTCAATTTGAACCACATCCAACCATTTTGCACATTCGATTAACTGGTCGACATGGGGAACCTGAGTGCTGAGCCCACCGGCTGAAATCAGATGAATCGCTCCGTCGTATCGATTTCGAGCAATGCTGCGAATCGCGATCGTATTGGGACCCGCCTGGTACCGGTAGGCAGTCGTATACGGCGCCCGACCGTATGCGGGAAATTGATGAGCGGGATGCTCATAGAAAAACACCCGCCCCAACCCAAGCATGATCGCACAGACCGCGATCAACCCCATGAGAAGACGTAAGGAAAACCGTCGCCCGTAAGGTTTCGAAGGTATGTTTACCGTCATTATGAATGTTCAGAAACAATTAGATCAGTCGCGAAGCTTTCAATTCTACGGGATTCCTGACTTCACTTCGATTGTTTTGACATCTTCCAGCGGCATATTGAATACCTGGGCTGACGCCTTGCGATTCATGCCGTGCGACATGTAGTTGCCGGACGATTGTGTGTTTTGGCCAAGCCATTGTCCCGTGGTGGCGTCTTGCAATCGGATATCAAGCGGCAAGCCAGCAATCCCCTGTGCGTTGAACATCAGCGTGAATTGCGAATCGATATTTTTCTTCGGTCCTCCCTTGTTGATCCATGCCAAAGTATTCCATACCGCGCTACCGTGGACATTACTCCCTCTTTCCACGAGGTATCGAACACGAAGTGGATCAAATTGTGATAGGAATCCCTGACATTCATTCCCATCGACGGCAATCTTCGCAGTGGGAGGTGGATCGAACTTTCGCCCGCTTGAAGGAGGCACTTCAAGTCCATCGAAGAAGAACCGATGCCGTCCACCAAACGGACGGAATTCAAAATGGTCGATTGAATCGAGCGGAAAGTGCGACCTTACTGGCCCCATCGACTTGCTGTTCCAATCCAAACGCAGGAACATTCCTTCGTACTCCTTTTCCCCTACATCAGAGACCGAAGTGAATTGGTACTTGGTTTCTGCAGGCCAAGCTCCTTGCCAATCTAGAAGCACGGCCGAGTCGGCACCCGACTCAGGGCTCGACGGATAGAATCCTTTAGCATTGCTCCATCCAGCGAATCGATCCTTCACCTCGGTTATCGCAATCTTACCGCCTGGGATCTCGACACTTGCTCCAGGCTTCGGAGCCAATTCATAGACATTGCCATCGGCGTGGCTGTTGAGACGCAGCCACACGTCGAGCTTCTCAGGTATCTCCTTGCCGAGGCCGTAAATCTGAATCCGACTCGGCTCGATAATCTGCCATCCATAAGCTTTATCAAGTTCCATTAGCATCGCCCGAGTTTCGTGATCGAAGATGCGCACCTCGATGATCTCGACCAAGTCGGGACCGGGGGACAGCTCAATCTGCACAACATCAAGCCACTTGGCACACTTCTTTAGTTGCGCGACGCCTGGAATCTGCTGACTTAGTCCGTCACCACTGACCACATGGATCTTGCCATCATAGCGGTTGCGCGCGATGCTAACGATCTTGATCACATTCGGGCCGATTCTCATCTGCCGACCCGAGGTGTACGGAGCCTTCTCGTACGATAGAAACTGGTGGGCAGGATGCCGATAAGAAACGAGACGCCAGATCCCCAGTATCGCAGCAACCAGTGCCGTGCCGATCAGCAGAAAACGAAGTGAAAACCGACGTCCACGAATTGAAGGGCCTTTATCACTCATGCTCACTCGACGCTGAAGATGCGTAGATGACATGAATCGTCTTCGCTTCAATCTTCTCGACCGTCCCGAAATCAATTCGCTGGGCGAATGTTTCGGGATCGCTGACTGGCGTCAACAAAACCTTCAGTGGTTTGCCAGGACCCCAATTCATCTTTGTCCGAAAATTACCTGGCGTGTCGGTGATCGCTCCCAGCTTCTTGTTCAAGCTTCTCCGCTCCTCGGCCGTATCCACGCCGGTGACCAACAAGGTAACCGTTTCCGGCGGGAATGGTTCTTCGGGAGGTCGCGGGGGCCCCGATGGAGAGCAGCCGGTTGCAATGGCGGTGATGCTGCAAAAAACTACCGCGAAAGCGATCGTTCGGAGTAAGTGGGCATGCATGGGAACATCCTAATCCACGGTGAGATAAGGGATAACACAGTGGAGAACAGAAGCCAATAGGTGCCACTGGGCGAAGGTCAGTTATCCTGATGCCACGGCATGTACTCGCCGAACGCCGAGTTTAGAGCAAACCCGATCAAGATCAGCAGGCAAACGCCTCCGATCAATGCCGCCAGGTTCGCCGCGAATTCGGCACTCTCGTTTTCCTCCAAAGCTTCTTGGCTCCAATCTAACTCGCCGTCTTGCTCCATCACCCGATACAGCACGCTGCGAACAAATGCTTGGCGATCGTTTGTATCGCCCGTCGCCGCAAAGTAGCATCCGGAAAACAAAAGGGCGTTGCCGGCAGCGCGGGGGTTCTTATCAGGCTCGAAGCCGAACGAGTTCGCAATGATATTCGTCATGCACTCCGAAAACTTGCCCCGAATCTTACACAAAAGCTCAAATAGTTTCGGATTGCCTGGACGACGAAGCCCGTCCTTTTCGCGGAACAACAAATAAGTCCAATCCTCGAACGCTCCGGTCGCATGCTGCGAAACGGCTTCCAACTGCTCGGCAATGGGCGGATTCCACACATTGAAGCCTTTGCCGAACCGCTGTTCCTTGGCACGTTTCTCGCCAACTCGCTTGATCAGTTCCAGGAACCCTTGGGCACTTTCCATTTCGGTAATCAAGGCCGTTACACTGCAACGGAGGCGGGTGTTGTTACGGATCACTTCCAGATCGCTTTGAATCGCCATCTGGATCGGCTCACTGACGTCTTCCACCATGTCGAACGGAATTGTGACTAGCAGCCCGTTGATGGGACAAACGGGACGTCGAGCTTTGTTGATTAACGTGCACACGTACTTCAAGCGTTCCATCTGATCGGTCAGATCAGACTTCGACTGCCGTGAACCAGACGAAGAAGCGGCCATCGCTTTGGCGGCGTCTTCCGCTCCAAACGCCATCGTCTGACCGCCAGCCATCCCTTGCCCGAAATCCATCGTAGCACCAACTCCGGCCATACTTGGCGGTGCTTCCATGAAGCGTTGTTCTTCGTCATCTTCGGCTCCCATGGTTCGTTCGGCCATGTTCTCGCCAACTAAGCTTTGCTGTCCGGCTCCGGCAACGATCGTCTGTCCGCCTGGGATGCTTTGCGAGGAAGGAGCAGCAAGCTGCGAATGGGGATTCGTGCGGTTTTTATAGCCATCGGCCAACGTGGAGAGGCAAGACGTCTTCGTCAGGAAAATAAAGATCGCATCTGGGTTGGCGTACCAATGTAGCGCAGCCGGTCCTTGAGCTGGGTCGGACACGTTGAAACCGAATCCGCTTGAACGCATGAGATTCGCTGCCCGGCGTTCGTCGGCATTTCCCATCACTAGAAATAGCGGGGTCGAACCGAGTGGAATGCCCTGCTTTTCGAGTTCGGCAACTCCCTGCTTCCAGGCTTTGTCGATATCAGGGAAATCAGATGTTTCCTCTTCCAGCCAGATCTTAACGACGTAGTAAGAGACGATCGGAATAACGATCATCAGCCCGAGGACAGTGAGGCCAATTTTCCAGTCCAGGAGGTAGTCGGTCCATTGCGCCGAGGTATCGGAAAACTGAAACGTTACCGCAAACGAGACCAGCACGAAAAACAAAAAGACGAACACAAGCCCAGCTATCCGCGTCGGCAACGAAATGGAGCCGATGTTGCGAAGACCAGGAATGTTCCTCACCAACGTATCGAACGCGGTGAAGGGAAGCGTCATGTAGTAGATGACTTGGTAGACGAAACTCATCATGGGACTACATCACCTTCGGATAGATAATCTGAATCAGGTTTCCGTGCCTCGCATCCCGCGAACTGCCCGGGGAACCCTCGTGCTTAATTAACACCAAACATCATGAAAAAGCCTACGCAAATCGCGACCATCACAACGGCGAACAGTGTCATGTTGATCAGCTTGTTGTAACCCGTCAGCGGCGGCGCCCCTTCGCCAGGCTCCGGCCGATCGATGATCGGGCTGCGTCCGATGGCAAGTTGTAAGGCCGATGCGATCTGCTTGGCCCAAGTATCAAGGTCAGCCGGCAATCCGTAGTGCTGCGTGTACTGCAGCGAATGAGGATGCCCGTACAAGCCTCGAAAACCTAGCACAACACAGATGTAATAAACTTCGAGGGCATCTTTATTGGGCAGGCTCTGCGCTTCCTTGGCAGCGACGAAGAAGTGTTCGAACGCTTTCCCACTATGAAAACATTCAAATTCCAAGTCGTTGTTCTGCCACCAATTCGCTCCATTCCACGGGGCCGTGATCAGCATCTGATCGATCCAACCCACTAACGCGTATTTGGCTAATTCCCACTCGGCCGTTTGTCCGAGCAGGTTTTCTGCGTGATCAATCCGCTTCTTGACCCGAATTCGTTCCTGGCTGGGATCCAACGAATTACCATCCCGCTCGATCCGATCCAACAGATCGAGCACGCACAGAAAAATAGGATCTACCGCTTTGGCAAACTTGGGAGTCATGAAAACTCGTTTTCAGGAATTGGTTTTCGTGGAATCGTCCAGCAAGGTTGTTCGCTCGAACGGCCAATCATGACCGCTTCTGGTCTCCGTGCCGCAGGGCAAACACCGCTACATGCAACGCAATTAACTGGTTCCGAATGTTCAGCACCAAGCGTTTCTTTCCTTGCAGTTCCTTGACGTCGTGGATGTATTCCTCTTGGAACCGCCATCCCATCGTTTGGGTTCGTTGAACGTCATCCCATGGTGGCCCCTGACGCTGAACTTGAAAGTAAACCCAATTGCCACCCTGCGGCAACGTACGCGGGGGCTGGGCCACAGGTCGCAAACGCACGCCCGGCATGTTGTTGCGGAACAATGTCTCGACTTGCTCACCAGATCCGAACACCCAATGAAAACCCTGCGTGACCAGTTGGTAGGTATCTTCCTTCGAGATGCTGACACCCTCGAAGCCGATGTACCATTCCCAACTGGGATCGAACCACTTGGGATCCAGTTGAACGTGCATCGCCTGGCCGCTGCCCAGGAAGAAACGATGCTCGTAGCTGGCATCGATTCTTCCCTCGCTCAAGCGGCGAATCTCTTTGTAGGCCCACTGGAAAATCTCGGCGAGGTTCTCATGATCGTATTTCGGAATCGATTCGATCCGACGTTCACGTTCGTCGAAGATTGCCAGCTGACCGACGATCCGGCACAGAGTCGTATAGACTCTCAATGGATGAATGGCGTCGCTGAACGCCAAAACACGCAGTTCGCCGTACGCTTCGTTCAGCGTCCGCAACCGCATCATCTTCTCAAGGTCGCCAATCTCGCGCGGATCCCAGGTGATGTTTTGGTTCAAGATGTCGTTACGGAATCGCTCGATCCGTTCGCCGATCAAATCAAACACTCGGCGTACAATGCCGGTACCCAGCGGCGTCCAAGCATCGACCGAGAGACATGGTGGACAATAATTCGGATCGATGCGTGGTGTCCCATCAGACTCGTTGCGAATCACCTGGCAAATCGGCAACAGTTCGAATCCCGAAAGATCGTCGGTCGAAAGCAAGATACGAACATTCAATTCGCGGTAAGAGATCTCTTGCGAATTTCCCCCTCGGTTTTCCTCCTCGTCCTCACGTGAGAACTCGTAATAACGGGTGTTCGGCACATGTTCGTCACGCGCCGTGTTCTCGTGTCCTAGCTTCAGCCGTGGGACGGCCAAGTAAACACGGATCACTTCATTCTCAAGGAAGACCTCTTTTAGGTCCTGCAAGCCCTTGAGCCCCTGACGAAGATCGACCCGCGCCATCTGCTCGTTGTCACCGAAAGATATCAGCGTTCCATCACGCATCCGAGCTTCGCACCGAGAAACCTCGATCTGAAAGTTAGCGATGGCCTGATCGCTGATTTCGATCGAGCGAACTCCATACGCATACGGAAGGAGATCCCGGATGGAGTTCTCGATGAACTCGAACCAGTGTCGATCCTGCGATTGGAAATGATGGGGGCGAAGAAACATCCCTTCCGACCAATGGATGGGTGGGTTCTTCATGCAAAAATCCTATTCCGATTGCCGATGGATGAGACACGTCCAAGGCGAGAGAAGGACGAGATACCGGCGGACAGGCTCGCATGCCAAAGCGGCGAGAGGATCGCGATTTCCTCTGGCCTGGTCCCCTTTCGTCATCCCCCTCATCAAACGTTCCCCCGAACTTTTGACAGGTTGCCCGATCTTATGACGGGTTGACAGTAGGAGGCATCCGAGAAGCTGGTGCGCGCAACCCTGCTTTCGTAGGAGACCTCCCTGTTTGCCAAGCTGTTAGAATACCATCCCCCGAAGGAATCTCAAGTAGCAAGCAGATAACCGTTTACGTCCAATTTCGAGAGGCTGGCGGAACCAGGCAAGTCATAACGGTCAATCGCTGGGGTGCTTGCTTCCCCATGCCATCTGATAGCTGCGATAAAGCCCAGCAATTAGCCGGTTAACCGCTTCCGTATCCTGGGCAAAAAGTCGTTGGTTAACTTCCAATTCGATCCCCGCATATTGTCGTGGACGAAAGACTTTCCGCAGGGCTGACGTATGACCGTCTGATATCCCCCGATAGGGATAGTTCATCCGAATGCGAAACTCGGGAAACTCTTTCGTGAGTTCATCACGCCAAAGTTGACTGGCTTCCTGCTCTGGTTTTCGACTGGGATCGTATAAAAGGCCAATGTCGGCATGTCGGACCTGATCACCCAGTTGGGGCGTGAACGAATGGAGCGAAAGATGCCACACGAACGTCTTTTCCTCAACCTTTTCGCTGATCCACTGCAGCACCTCACTCCGAAAAGGGCGATAGTACGTCTGCAAAATCTCTTCTCGTTGCTGCAAAGGCAGCTCCCGGACAATGGGGGAAAAGATCACACGGTTCGACTCGGATCGATTCAGATCAACTAACAACCTGGTTACCTCGCTGTAAAGCAGCTTGGCTTGCAGCTTGCTAGCAAAGTACTTTCCTACCTCGAGCGTCCCGGGATCCCAACCCCGATGAGATTCGAGCGTCGCCTCGTGTCCGGCGAATAACGCAGCATACCGCTCCGGCACTTGATTGCCGGCATGCTCACAGGTGAGAAGGATCGTAGATTGCCGTTGCTTCATCAGGGATTCTTCAATTCACTTGGCCGAAACGAACGGCCCGTTGCCAGGCAATCGCATAGCGCACGATAGACCGGCAATAACTTGCCAGAGAGATCCCCGCTAAGGGAGGTCACGATGCGGCGTGCTAAAGGACCGTCATCCAGGATCACGTCCAATGCTTCCGCCGAGGACTTCTCGTGTAGCGGAAACTCGTTGGCCAAATAGCGCCACAACTGTCCGGCATTGCAGGTTCCCTTGGTCCAGCCAAATAGTTCTAAATAGCCGGGGTCGACGATCACCGTCTCTTCTGCGTCATCGACCACATTAAGAAGAATGTCGCGAAGCCGTAAGGTCTCGGCCGTCTTCAACTGGCGAAACGATACCCAGCGTTCGTCGGTCAACGCTTTGAGCACTTGAACTACTAACTGGCAGATTGCAACGTCCGCGGCCGGTTGTTCTTGCACGTCCATGACACGGATTTCGATCGTATTTCGCTGAAAGCGAGCGATCGCACCACGACTATTGACCCACTCCTGCCGCAGCACGCCAGCTAAGTCGAGGGGAGCCATGACGTCGTAGATCTCTTGCAAGATCTTCTGCTCGTAAGCGGCTTGCGTAAACACTCCTTCTGGAATGACCGAACCGGCGACCTGTGGAATTCGATCGGCGTTATGACGATAGGTCTCCAATCGGTGATCGAGTTCCGGGGTAAGCTGCCGTTCGCAAACCGGGCTACTGGCGGTCAGAGCAGGCAAAATCGGCAGTAGGACACGAATCGCAGCATGCAATCGACCGAACTCGTCGTCATTGGCAAACGGCAGATTCAAATGACAGCTTTGCAGGTTCGCCCAGCCATGCCCGCTGCAATTGAAGATCGCGTTGAATGCTTCGTAAACTTCGTTGTAACCGTGTGGCCACAGCTTCATTTCCACATCGGGACGCATCCAAGGATGCATCGCACTTGGCATCAAACGAGCTCCGATCGCTCCCAACTGCCGGTTGATGTCCTCGACATTCGCCTGAAAGCGGCTGGCCAAGCCATTCAAGCTGGAAACCGGACCATTTGTCTTGAGTTCAACCACATGCAGAGCCAACTCATTTGACCACGCGATGTCGTCCCGTTCGATTTCCTCGCTCGGATTCCCATCTTCGTCACGTAGTAACTGATCCGCGATCGGCGCAACATCAAGCGAGTTTTCGTGGACAATCATGTACTCTAGTTCGACGCCAAATGCCTCGAACAGAGGGATCTTTTTCCTTTCGGAATGAACAGGGTCGGCTAACATGCAGTTCGCAGCCTCGGGGGACGCTTTAGTACGAGTTACTTGGTTTGGCAGGTTCGAAGAACTTACGTTACTCGACACCTGCTTTGTGTTGTTCAATTCGCTTGACGAAGATCGAGACCATGCGGCGATACAACTCTTCCTTTAACACCGCATCCTCACAGCCGGCGTTGATATTTGGATTATCATTGACCTCAATGACGTAAAACTTGCCGTCCGATTCCTTCACGTCGACACCGTACAAGCCGTCACCTATGAGGTTGGCCGCCTTGAGGGCAACCTGAACTGCCTTCCGAGGCGCTAGTTCAACCGGTAACGTTTCCAGCTTGCCATACCGCCCGCGATTGGGTTGATCGTGGCGAATAATCTGCCAGTGTCCGCGAGCCATGTAATACTTACAGGCATACATCGGCGTACGATCGAAGACGCCAATTCGCCAGTCAAAATCGGTCGGCAGGAACTCCTGTGCAATGATCAATTCCGAATCGGCAAAGAACTCCTTCAACTTGACATCAAGTTCCGCCGGATCCTTCACCTTAACCACCCCGCGCGAGAACGCGCTGTCAGGCCGTTTCAAAACACATGGAAAACCGAGCGTCTCGGCCAGTTGATCGGCGTTTTCCCGATGAACGACCACAGTCCGTGGGACCGGGATCTTGTGGCGAGCCAATAGCTCGGCGAGGTAAACCTTGTTAGTACATAGCAAGATCGACGTCGGGTCGTCGATCACCACCAAGCCCTCGGCCGCCGCGCGACGGGCGAAACGATAGGTGTAGTGGTTCACCGCCGTCGTATCGCGGATGAACAACGCATCAAACTCGGCCAGACGTCCGTAATCGTCTCTTGAGATGTATTCCGTCGAGATACCCTGCTGAGCGGCTGCCTTGGCAAACTTCTGCAAAGCGACTTCATCAGAGGGTGGCTCAGGATCGTCGGGATTGCGGAGGATGGCCATGTCAAAACGAGTTTTCTTCGCTTTCGCCACACTGCGACGTTTTGCAAAGTGCTCGAGTGCTGTCTCCACAATGAACGGCCAGTGAGCGTCCGGAACATCTGAGGCTGAAATACCACCAACGCCGGTTAGCTGCCAGCGGTCTTTCTCCAACATGAACTTAGCGCGTAATAGTGGAGCCTGAAAAAGATTGAACAATCGCCAAGCGAGCGTGTCGTACCGCTTGGCCATGTTCTTCCCGAAGTAAATGCTCAGGGTGAACTTGTTCGATTTGATCGGAGCAAGCGATTTTTGGATTAGCTCGTCCAAGTCTTCGGTGATTAGACGAATGATGCTGCGAGTTTTCCAGTCCTGCATCGCACCGACACTGGGAACGGGTCGATGCCCGCGAGCTTCGGCCAGCAGTGAAACGTAGTATCCAACACTCTGATAGCGGTAGGTCTGGCAAAGGTTAAAAACCTTTGCCCCTCGCATTTCGCTGAATTGCGGTTGGGTAATATAGGCTTTGGGATCGACTACCGTAACGGCCGGGTCATCGCTGGGCCAGCGGTCGGTTTGGTCGGTCACAATCAAAATGGCCATGATGAAAATCCACACGCCGAAAAAGACGCGGTCTGGGGGTGCTTGAAGGGGATCAATTCAGACGGAAAGCTTGGGACATCATGCCCTCTTCCCCGATCCTGCTGAGGTACCGCTCTTCTTCGGCTCAATCACCAGCAGGTTGGAATCGTAAGTCAAGATGCCCAACAGGATCGAACACACCAGGCGATCGAAACTGACAGGATAGTGGTGCATTTCGCCCAGTGGGTTGGGCAGATAGGGATCGGCCACGTAGACGCGATCCTGGTTTTCGTTCATGCCGTATAAGACTACGAAGTGTCCCTGAGGCAGACCTCGCACATCGTCTGGGGTATTCTTAATGCCATGCTCGCGTGGACCGCTGTACAAGTAGGTAGAGCTTAGTCCAGTGAGAATGGGAATCGATTGGTGCAAGTAGCGGCTAATCAACATTGCATTCAAATCACGCATCTTGATTTTGCCGCCCAGACTCAAGAACTCGACGTACGCCTTACTGGCTAAGTGCAGTCGAGCCGCATCCTTCACCGCCATCTGAGACTCGAGTCGTTCGATCAGGTCGTAGCTCCGGCTAAACCAAATGGGATCGAAGACTTCTAAGTTGTAGGTATAGATTGTCGCGGAGAAGCCTCGCTTGAGCGCATCGATCCCCAACATGACACCCAAGGTCCCGCCCTGCTCTAAGCTGGGCACTTCTGAGATCAGGTGATGAAGGTCAAGATTCAGACCGAAATACTGGTAAACCGCATGCAGGCTGGTCGGCCCACAGGTCGTGTCATCCGGCTGCGGCAAGATCTCGAAATCGAACGGATGGGCCATCGAAGGACAGCAATCCAGTTAGCCGCACCGGGGCAGACCTTGGGGGAAGCTTTCAGGTCTGGCATGCCTCGGGCATGTGCTTTCGGAATTGTAGAAACCTACGTCATTTCCTAGCAAGGTAGGTTAGAGGAAATTTGTCGGTTGCGGGGAACCGATTTCCCGAATGCATTACTATGAGCCGGGGTCTAGGAAATCAATCAGCGACTTTTCGCGCCAGTGCCAGCTTGCCCAACTTTGCGGTGAGTCACCGTTGGCATCCCGCATCGTCTTGTCTGCCCCGGCTTCCAAAAGCCATTGGACTACCTCTGCGGACGCAAATGCCGCCGCACGATGCAGTGGCGTTTCTCCACGGGTTCGCACGTCGCGCCAAAACGCAGCCGTCTTCACACCGGGAATCGTTCGATGGTTCGGATCAGCACCATACTTAAGCAGATAACGGACTGCCTCGTGCGGTGCATTGGCAGGTTTGCTCAAACAGGCATGTAAGGCCGACTCACCGGTTGGGTCGCGAGTCGTGTTTGGATCGGCCCCGGCTTCCAGGAGCAGCCGCACGCACTCGGTCGCCCCCATGTAGGCAACTCCGCTAAGAACCGGAGCACCTCCCTCATTCGTTTGAGAATTGGGATCTGCCCCTTGAGCGAGCAAATAGGCCATTATTCCTGGCGTGAAGCACAAAAGGGGCCCGATGCCGTGCTTATCCTGGCTGTTCACATCTGCCCCCGACTCGACCAGGCGTTTCACTTCCGCTAGGTCACCAGCAAGGCTGGCCTGAACGAGTTCGGGGGAATTAAATCGCATGACTTAGCCTCAAAGGATGATCTACTCAATCCAATCACATCGTAAAACGAAGCAGAATAATGCCGGTGAGCGCCATTCCAATGGCCCCCAACAAGATGCGAAGCGCGAAAATGGTGCTGACTCCCGAAGATGATCGCAACCATAGTAGTGTCCGGCTGGATAGTACGTCTTCCGGCGCTAACCCGATCCCCGAAAGAATTGCCACGGTAAAAGCCACTACCCCGACGATCACTGACCAAATTATCTGCTCTGTATATTGATTGTCGTTCAGTGGCTCGGTCACGACCGTTCCATACAAGTAACTGATGCCGCCTAAAAGGCATGCCACAAGCACCGCGACCAGGGCTAAGAAACCTAGATATCGGACGGCACGATCTGCCTGGGCGGGATCGATTCGCTTGCCGATCGAGCCAGCCTCCGATCCAATTTTAAGAGCGATCTGATAAAGACTTCTCTTCAACAGAGACTTACTATCGCCCCCCATCGCGCCGATTGCCTTGACTTGTTTGAAGCGAAATGGCCTAGCCTCGCGTTCGCCTCCTCGAATTTCGCCAGCGACCTCTAATTTCGAGAAGCCTGCGAGCCCCGATAGGAGGTAGCGCAAGATCCGATTGCCCTCGTCGACTTTGACGAACTCCCCTTCGATTCGGTATTCAGCGTCCTCCTCGACGACCTGAAATCCTAGATCCTGGCAGTATTTGATCGTTTCGTCACGAAGGTTCTCGGCTAATTCCTGGGGTGACAGGACAGTGCACTTGAAAGCGGACTTGCGAATGCCGAAAGGCATAATTTGAATTTTCGGCGCATGACTCGGCGTGAACTCTTCCTGGGCCGGCGACTGAAAAGGATTGTCGGTGCTCATGTCATTACTTCGGGACAAACCATCAAGGCGAAAACCACCAGTCCGGGGGCCATCTCTGGAAGCAGAAGTCTAAACTGCCACGTTAACGTTGTCATCTAACGGAGACCGATTTTCGCGCCCAGGCCGATGCGTTGTGACCTAGCCGCATCCGACCTAAAATGGGATGTTTCATCCAATCTCCACTATGCTGAACTAAGAAACAGTCGATGCCTCGGAAAAGCTCGCGACTCAACTGGCTGCGTTACGCAATTGTCGCGACTTTCTGTGTGGGATTTGGTGCCCTTCTGGCTTGGCCTGCCTTCGAGGCAATTTGGACCGCCACTGCGGACGAAGACTTCGCGAGTCGCCAGAACCGGCTGGATCAAATTCAGTGGATCCAAACCATTCTTATTGCCGGGTTTCTGTACACGTGGTTTTTCTTTTTCGGGGCGACCGTAGGCAGCTTTTTGAATGTGGTCATTTGGCGAATGCCGCGAGGGGAAACTGTGGTAACCCGCCCTTCTCGCTGCCCCTTTTGTAGCACGAACCTTAAGTGGAATGACAACATCCCAGTCCTGGGTTGGCTGATGCTGGGAGGGCGTTGCCGGACATGTCGCTTACCAATTTCGCCTCGTTATCCCATCGTCGAGGCGATTATGGGCGCTATTTTCTTGCTCCTGCTGCAGTTCGAACTTCTAAGCGGCGGCGGAAACTTGCCAGGTATCGAGGCGGTTCGCCTCAATTACTCACGCGCTATGCTTGAATTACAGTTCGGCTTGATCGGGATTTATCTGTTCCATTGTTTTCTTTTTTGCATGCTGCTTTGCTGGAGTTTGATTGCGTGGGATCGGCAGCGAATGCCCCTCACCTTGGCCTTGCTGACATTTGGTGTCGGTTTTATCGGACCACTGATCTGGCCGAGTCTTCTGCCCGTTCGATCTGGCTTAGAAGGATTAGTCCGCTTTGATGACGCGGAGCGGATTTCCGTCTTCCTCACTTTGTTGGCGGGAATGCTGCAAGGCACACTTCTGGGAATGGCGATGCGTTGGTTCGTACCAAAGACGGACGCCGACGACGTCTCCGGCCGGTGGGGAATTCCGATCATGACGTTTGCAGTCGGCCTGTTTTTCGGGTGGCAGGCAGCATCGGTAATTGCGATCGTCGCGATTGCTCTCGCGATCGTAATCTCGCCAATCTTAAGAGCACGCGGACGTGTCGATATTGCCGGCGGACTCGAATTGTCGATCTTAGCGGCTAGCTTATTTCATCTTTTGTCTTGGAAGTTTTGGAACTCTTACTTCGAGGCGAATCCGCTGGTCGCGTGGGGCATCTCACTCGGCGTGACACTGGCCTTGGGAATGATTTTGCGAAAGATCACTTGGCGGGCATCGATCGACTTACAGCGATTTCGGAGAAACTCTGACGCAAACGCAACGAATTCGCCCGATCTGCAACTGCTTGCCTCATCCGGGACAATCCCGGACAATAACCAATAGACAAATGTGTTAGGCCCCTCTGCAGGGCAGTACTAACCTGGAACGCTTCTCCAGGGAGAAAGATATGAGCCTGAATATCATGCGGCGCATCAAGTTTTGCGCCGGGCACCGACTTCACAAACATGGCGGGAAGTGCGAGTTCTTCCATGGCCATAACTACATAGCAGACTTCCACGTCACGGGTGATCATGTCGATGCAGTCGGACGTGTGATCGACTTTGCCGAGTTGAAACGCTTGTTTAAAGGCTGGATCGACGAACACTGGGATCATGCGTTTCTGTTGAACGAAGCCGACGAAAACGGTATTCATGCCTTAAAGCAAGTTGTCCCGTGCAAGATGTACGTTTTGCCGAACAATCCCACAGCCGAAGGGATGGCTACTTATCTACTGGAAACCGTTTGTCCCAAACTGCTAAAAGGAACCGGCGTAAGCTGCGTGAAAGTCGCCATCTGGGAAACGGAAGACAGCTTTGCTGAAGCCAGCGTCGATTCACCAAGTAAGGTGCAAGACGAGGCAGAATGGTCGGAACCGATGGTTTCGTAAACCGAACCGAATCAGACTTCTCGCAGAAAGAGCCCCATGCCCGAAAGTCTAGCCAAAATTGGCATCGTTACAGTATCAGACCGTGCTTCGCGTGGCGACTACGAAGATCGAGGCGGTCCAGCGATTCGCCAATATCTGGAAGAAGTGCTTACTTCCCCTTGGGATGGAATCGCGAAAGTTATCCCCGACGAACGCGACGTATTGGCACAAACGCTGATCGGCCTTTGCGATGACGTAGGCTGCTGCTTGATTATCACCACCGGTGGTACTGGTCCCGCAAAACGCGACCTTACCCCTGATGTGACTGAACAAGTTTGCGACCGCATGATGCCAGGATTTGGTGAGTTGATGCGAAAGGTCAGCCTCGAGCAGGTTCCTACGGCAATACTTTCTCGACAAACGGCGGGCCTCCGAGGTACTTCTCTGATCGTCAATCTACCAGGGCAACCCAAGGCAATAGCCGAGTGCCTGGATGCGGTATTCCCTGCAATCCCCTACTGCATCGACTTGATGGAAGGGCCTTATCTCACAACGAACCCCGAGCGAATTGAAGCGTTTCGGCCAAAGAAGAAGTAGCGCTAGTTCTCGCCGAGGTCGAGGGACGACCATTCCCGGTCGCGAAGCTCGACCTTGGCTATCAGGCCAATCACCAGCAGAAAGAGGACCATCGCGATACCACAAACCGTGGCGAATATCGCGAGCATGCTTGGCTGTCCCACATCGAAGTGGCTGACGCTCATCAGTGCCACATAGGACGCGGCGAGCGAAAGACCAGCGCCAGCAGTCGCTAAGACTAAACGAACTGGATGAACGAACTGAAGTTGCTCTCCGTCCAGCTTCATGGCATGCATTGCTGCAAGACCGCAGATAGTGAATAAAAAGCCGTTGAAGCCGAACAGCACACTGATTGCGAGAAATGTTGGCCAGACACCTAGCACGGAAGAGTCTTTTCCCAACAAGATGAGAACGGCCAACAAACCGAACGTCATCACGAAGTGCAACGATGCCAAGCGAATGGCAAAGCGGGCTGCAAACGATATCGGCGACTTCGGTGGTACTTCACCGAGAATCCAATGATTGAGTTGGGTGCCAAATCGCATTCGCGAGGAGATCGTCGCATCGAGTTCCTGCCGTAACGCGGCTGGCTCGCCAAAACGATTCGCGGTCCTTTCGATTGCTGCGGTTTCATCATCATCTTTGGCGAACTCTTCGTCGTAAATCAACAGTAGCTGGGAAGACAGTTCATCCCGCATTCGCAGCTTGGTCGTCTTATCGCAGGGCAACGGGCGAACAACACGTTCGACTATTTTTTTGAGTTCGATATGCATCTGGCACCTCTATTCGGCTTGAAGCTTGATCTGCGACCATGGACGAAACCGAATGTCCTGGCGAGCTCGTAGGTACAACACGACCGCGAAGATCACGCTACTCATCGCGAGAACCAATAGAAACGGATCCCAATAACTCGCATGCCAGAAGCGGCCGGCAACGATATAGATTTGAAGCACTTCAGCTGCGCCCATCGACAGGCCTGCCAACAGACTCATTCCAAGGAAAAGCATCGGTCGCGCTAACCTAACGTCGCGTTCGGTCCACTCGAAATTATTTAATGCATAGTTGCCTAATAGCGTCAGTACGAAGCCTTCAATTGCACAGAGTACGGACGCGACGATCAACCATACCCAAATAGGTGCTGGCACGCCTTCCTGATGCCACCAAAGAGCCGTGGACAACAAGACTCCGAAATACAAGAGCACGGCAGCGCCGATATGCCATCCAACTCGAATCGCAAATCGCACGAGCGGCTCTTCTTCCTTTCGGCGCAGGAACCATTGATCCGCCGTTGCCCAGATGCGTTCGGAGACCATCACCGTTCGCTGGAGCTCTTCACGAAGTAGTTCAGGCGCACCAAAGCGAGCTTTGGCAAGTTCGAGAGCTCGCTCCAGCGGGGCACCTTCCCGTACCGCTTCCTCTTGATAGATCTGTTCAAGCTGGCAATACAAGTCTTCCCGCATTCGCAGTTTCGTAACTTTCAACGCACATACCGGGCGAACTACCTGTTCGACGATTTGCATTAGCTCGACATTCATGCCGTACCCCCAATGATTCCACCGACGACATTCACGAATTGCTCCCACTCTTGCCGGCCTTGGGCGAGCTGCCGGTGCCCTTTGCGAGTCACGGCGTAAATCTTGCGACGTGGGCCTTTGCGATCTTTCTGCGAATCGTCCCACTTGGCCTGGATAAGCCCAGAAGCTTCCATGCGGTAGAGAACAGGATAGATCGTCCCTTCTCGCATATGCAGCGCGCCCTCTCCCCGGTCTTGTAGTTTTTTGACGATATCGAATCCGTGGGCCGGATCTTGTTCGAGGATAGCCAAGATCATCGCCTCGAGATGACCTCGTAGACGATCTCCTTGAATCTGTTTCGCAGCCATTACTTGGTCTCGCTAGGTAGTTGACTCTATCGCTATTATGCGAGACTAGGTACTTCCGTCAAGAACAAAAAAAGAGCGACACGAAAAAATCGCGTCGCCCTTAGAATGATCGCGGGTCAGCAGCAACTACTTCATGGGTTGAAGCCCGATGCCGCCGATGTGAGCCTTGAGGTAATCAGGGCTGTTCAAGCGAGTCAACTGACGTTGAACATATTCTTTTCGTCGCACGATTTCCTTCTTCGTGGAATCAAGAGCATGGGTCGACTCGGCCAGGAAGTCATCGAGTGACTTCATGTGCCGTTGCCACAGCTCGATATCACGTTGCTGCTTCGTCGTGAGACGTTCCATGTACCAGTCGCTCGACAGAAGCGAGTCACGGGTGAACATCGCACGGAAGTCGGAATCGTGGACCGTTTTCCCTTCGTACGCCCCCTCGGCCATGATATGCAGTAACGCCTTGAGTGGCGGGCAAGCCTCTTCGATCGATCCATCATCGAGGTACCGCTGTGCGACACGCTGTTGCACTTCGGCGATGTGATTGATCCCATCGACGTAAGCGGCCATGTCTTGAGTTTCCGGCTTCAGAATCGATTCATCAAACACGCTTAGCGGATAATCAAATACGCGGCCGAAGAACATACGAACAAACGTCTTGGTGATACGGTAACCAAGACGGCTGCCAGGAATCATCTTACCTTCGTGATCGAAGTCGTCGATCTTCTCGAGCATACGCTGGCGAATAAGGAATTCAGGATCTCGTTCCTCCGGCGTCAAGCGACACCAGACCTCCGGAATGAGAAGACTGATATCGTGATCGACGCGGACGTTCGGACCGATATGCCCTGCGGCGGTCGAGAAGCCAGCGAGACCGGTCAAAATGTAACCGACCAAAGCCTGGTTCAAGTCCGCGGTGGGACGCAAGCAATTGAATGGCCCCTTCGTCAAAGCTCCTTCGCTACCAGCACCGGTTGTGGATGGGCTTTTGCCTGTAAGTGAGGCAATGAAGTCCATGAACAACTCAGGAAGTTCCTGGTAATGAATCGGACCGTAGACGGCCAGGCCACGGATCCCCGCTTCCTTGTCTGGCGGATTGTTACGACGCCCACACAGCACGGCGGAAACCGGCTGATAAAGCGGTTGGTCTGGCTTCAGCTTGCGATACAAGCGACATCCCATCTCACCAACATACTTCGGCAATGGGTTCTCCAGGTCAGGTCGAATCTGCAAGTAACGCGGGTTCTTGGTAGGCACGCCATCGACCAAGCGAGGATTCGCCGACGAAACGACATAGCTGTCATCTCCCTCCAGAAACTTAAACAGGAAGTCTTCCATCGGTTGCGTGAACTTATCGAAGTCGACCGCTTTACGCGCCATTTCATCGACATACTCGTGTGTCAACGCCTCGAAGTTCGAGATGAAATTATCAGGCGATGCTAAGTCGCTTTCGGTCTTCTTATCGAATCCGCGATGAATAGCATCGTCAGGACGCTGGAAGAGGCGATTTTCACAGTTAATCGTAAACTTCGAGGCAACGCCTGATCCGCCAGCCTCAAAGTCCTCTAGCATCGCGTTGGGAACGATCACTGAGGCGCTAATGTCGTCTTCTGTCTGCACCTTTTCCGATGCCATGAAGTCTTGACGCAGCTTATAGGTGCGCCAACGGCCTTCTTGATTGAAACCAACCCGCAGGTAGGTTCCCACCAGACGGCGATCAAGCACCTTTAATTCGTGCCCTGGGACGCCGTTGACAATATCGACACCAAAGTAGTCACGCCAGTTTTCACCCCATTCTGGCAGCATTAGCCGCTTGATAATGAAGACGATCGAAGTGATGTGATGCGGAATTCCTCGCAGCCACTCGTTGTATTCTTCGGTGTAATCAATCGAGGGTGTGAGCAACTTGATCACACTACCCAACGTGCGATTCGCGGAAAGAACCGGACGCGAAGGCCGGACAGAATAGTCTGGCTTTTTGTTGGAATCTGCCTTCCAACGATTCGAGTAATCTTTCTCGAAGATTGCCTCGACCATGTCCATATCTTTGTAAATGTCAGACACAAAGATTGGACCGTAAAGCGTGTAGTCAGTCAGCGATTTACTGATTTCACTCTTACCGCCGCCACTCACCGTGCATGGCTTATGACAGAACACGCCTTCCGCGGTCGAACCCACCAATCGCCAACTTGGTGCCGCAGGGTGTTTTTCCATCCGAATTTTGTAACCGGACGGCGCGATGTAGTAGTGATCTGGCAACAGGGGCAGACGATGCTCTTTCCCATCACGTGTCCACTTGATGCATTGTTCAAGCATGGTTGCCCGTGCGTCTTCTGGGATATAGAAGACTTCTGGATGCAGCTTATCGATTCCATAACCTTCCGGCTTGAAATCAATAATTTCGCCATAGTCTCGCTTCACGTCATCGATCGTGCGACCGTTGTAACGCTGGCTATTAACCTTGAAGTCATCTCCCAGGTTCCAGGCGGTGTACGCAATGCATCCTCCAGCGTGTTCTTCTTCGGTGTCGCCGAACAAGTTGGCCGCGTAGCTGATCTGCGTTTTGACTTCCTTCTTGCAATACCCGAAGTAGTTGTCAGCAATCAGCGTCACCACCACACCGCTGGCATCACGACAAGTCAGCTTGAATGCCTGGCCATCGTTGTAGAGTTCCTTGTCATCCTTCCAGCACATCGAATCTTGACGCTGCCGAGGCGTGGCATCGTCGTAGTGGGGTAGGCCCAGCTCCTTCTTGGTGTAGGTTCCCAAATGGGGAGCGAGAATGACGCACCCTGTGTGCCCTGTCCAATGTTCCACGTCGAGTGCAGCGTTGTTGCCGCTAATGTACGGGTCGCCAGCGTTGCCGAAAATCGATTCGACAAAGTCGAGGTTGCTAACCATCAAGCCCGGCACGAAGAAGCGAACTTCCATCGTTTTTTCTGGTGTCACCCCAGGGACTTCCGGACAAACGATCGGACGCAAAAGCAGCGAAACTGTGCTGTAGGCCGGATTGTCACAATCCGCAGTGAACGGCAACAGCATGTCTTCTTTAGGTGGGTTCACCGCAATCTGGAACATCTTCATGAAGACTTCCCGCGGTACAGCTCGTTTGTCGCCGGCAATCGGCAAACCACCTTCGGTAACGTGAAATGTTCCCTTGGTCGTACGACGATCATTGCGTGGATTGTGCAACACACCGTTCGCCACGCGATACGACTCGACTAATTCGCAAGTGAAAGAGGAGCGATTGACAGGCAGCGACAATTCACGAGCGACGCCATGTCGTTCCAACGTCAAACTTTGCCGTGGTAATTCCAGCGGCTTCTCAGGTTTCAGATCACGAAAATAGCGTTCGAGAAAAGCTTCGATGCGTTGATCGATGGGGGCTGGCTTGTCGTACAGCTTCCGCGACTTTTCGTGGTAATTCGCCAACAGGCCATGCGCGAGTCCGATGAACTCTGATTCACTCTCATCGACGGCAGGCGGCAATTCATTCGCGATGAGTTGCAAGTTGATGTAGCGAATCAGATGTTGCCGTTCCGTCTTCGGATCGACAACTTCGCCAGGCTTACGGATACCAAGTGCTTCTCTAAGGTCCATGGTCGCACCAAGTTCTAGGATCAGATGATTGGGTCGTTGCGTCGAAAGATCCTACCGCAGAATCGCAAGCCGGTCACGGGTCGCCGCACTGCGGCAAACACGAACGGAAGACGAAGCCACCTTAAGCAACCGCTAAAGGCAGCTGAATTATGGGGATACGAAAATTTTTCTGGCGCAAGCTTCTACAAGCTATCGTTTTCGCCCAGAATCCGGACGCCTAATCTTCGACCGGAAGAAATGCTCGACTGACGCAGCCATGATTGGCTTGTGAAACGGTTGCTGAAAAGTCAGCCAAATACCCCCTCGTACGTGGCAACTGGGGAGCCGTCCAGTTACGCCGACGCTCTGCGAGAATGGCATCATCCACGTGAAGCGTCAAGTTGCCGTCAACCAAATCGAAAGAGATTTCGTCGCCATCTTCAACGAGCCCGATTGGCCCGCCGACCGCCGCCTCGGGAGCGCAGTGAACCCCGATCGCACCATGTGAAACGCCAGACACACGTGTGTCGGAAATGAATGCGACTTTGCCATCGAGTTTCGGAACCGCCAACGCTGCTGTCGCCACCAACACTTCCGGCATCCCTGAAGCAACCGGTCCCAGATATCGCAAGATAATCATCGTGCCTGGCTGAATTTCATCACGTTCGACCGCTTCGACAATCTTGCGGGCGTCGTCAAAGCAAATTGCTTTGCCACGGAAGGTTGGCTCCTTCATGCTCGACACTTTGAAGACAATCCCGCCTGGTGCCAAGTTGCCGAAACAGATCTGCATGTCGGCATAGGGCTTGAACGGTTTATCGATCGGCACAATCAAATCTTGATCCCAGGAAACATCTGGCACAGTCGCAAGATTTTCAGCCATCGTCTTGCCAGTAACCGTGATACAACTTCCGTCGAGCATCCCTTGCTGCAGTAGATACTTCAGTAAGATGGGCGTACCGCCGAGCTTGAACAGGTCGAACATGGTTCGCTTGCCGCGGGGGGCAAAGCTGCACAACACCGGCGTCTCGCGGCAAATCTTTTGAATATCCTGCAGGTGGAAGTCGACTTCCGCTTCGCGAGCTAATGCCAGGAGGTGAAGTACCCCGTTGGTCGACCCCCCCATCGCTGCCACGGCCCGCGTCGCATTGATCATCGATGCCCGAGTCACGATATCGCGGGGACGAATGTCCTCGGCGAGAAGATGCTTTACCATCGGACCAATGTTCTGACATTCCGCGATCTTCGAGGGGTCATCAGCGGGATTTGAACTTGAGAACGGAGGTGTCAGTCCCATCGCCTCCAGAGCAATTCCCCAAGTGTTAAACGAAGCAGCGATTCCGCAGCCACCCGGACCAGGGCAAGCGGTTCGCAGAATCTCGTCAGCTTCTTCGTGTGTCATCGCACCCACGTTGGCAGCAGCTTGCGAATCGTAGACATCTAAGATCGAAGTGTCTTGTCCTCGATGACAGCCTGGCTTGATGCTACCGCCGTTGATGATCAGTCCGGGATAATTCAACCGAGCCAAGGCCATTGCGAAACCAGGTCCGTTCTTATCGCAGTTATGCATGCCGATCAGAAAGTCATAACCATGCGCACTGGTAACGCACTCGGCTGCATTGGCGATCATATTCCGCGAAGGCAAGCTGGCATTACCACCTTCCTGCCCCTGGGTAATGTTGTCGCTGACAGCAGGTGTACCAAAAGGAAATCCAATCAGTCCTTCTCTCGCCAAACCTTCCTTGATAAGCGAAGCCAAGCGATACGCATGAACATTGCACAGGTTACCCTCGAGCAGAGGCACACCGATTCCGACTTGCGGCTTGTGAAAGTCTTCCTCCTGGAAATGCAGTCCGTAGTAAAACGCGGTCACTCCGCGCTGCCAGCCTTGGGTTAAGTTACGACTGTTCCAGTTGAGTGGTCGATCCATGAGAAGCTTCAATCTTGCCAGGCATGAAGGGAAAGGTAGGAATTGGGTAGTATGGTGCCTGGAAGCGAAAGACTCAACATGGTCGGGAAAAGAGTCCTGTGAAACGTGAAATGGGATCGTCAGATCCGTGCTGTAATGCAAGAAAACAAAAACGCCGGCCGCTTAGAGGTTCGCGGACCGGCGTCTTGCTCATCCAAGATTTGCTTTGGCTGACTTTCGCCAAAGTAAGAACGTAGAGTGTTAGCTATTGGTCACTTCAATCTTGCGTGGTTTGGCATGATCCGACTTGGGGATCGAAACCATCAGCACGCCGTTCTTGAAGCTGGCCGTTACGTTTTCTTCGTCGACTGGCGTTCCCAGTTTCAACACGCGTTCAAATTTGCCGTAGACATGTTCCACACGATGATAGCGGCGATCATCGGATTGCTCTTCCGCCTTACGTTCGCCCGAAATAGTGAGCTTACCGTCGTGCAGTTCGACATTGACATCTTCCGCGTTGAGACCAGGAAGTTCTAAATCGATCTGGTAAGCGTTTTCCGATTCCGAGATGTTCATTGCCGGTAGCCATGCACCAGATGCGCTTTGCCGGACCGGACGGAAGAACGACTCGAAGAGGTTGTCCATCTCACTGTGCCAATTCGCCAGAGGGTTGGACTTCGATTCGGATTGTGTTTGAGGACGTACCATTTTGATCAACCTTTCCATAACAGTTCCTACAGAAGTTGAAACAAAACCGCACCAAATTGTTCGATAATCGAACCGGTGTAATGCTCGGTTTAAAGTGCCTTCGACAAGGGCACTGATCCATAAAGCAAGAGGCGTACCAAACCTTATTTTTGCGCACTTGAGAATCTGCAAATGCTTATTTTTCAGGCGGTTGCGTCAAGGCCTTGACCTGCCGACGGACGACTGTCAGCCATCAAATCTTCTGCCAAAATGGCACTCATTGCCAATTCGACAGGGAAGCATCAGCCCACGGGAACAGGCGTCTTAAGACCACAGACCGGGCATGGACGCTTGGTGCCACGAAAGCAATTGGCTACGGCGAACTCATGCCCGTCGGCACAAGTGACAAAAACGGTTTTCGAAGAGACCTCTACCGAATTTGCTTTCGCTTGGACGAGCGCCGATTGGCTATCGCGTCGAACAAGACAAAGCTTGCTACAGTAGCCACGTTGCGTCCAAGGGAGATCGCTCGACGGAATATAGATGGCGTCGCATTCCCGGCAGTTCTTTGCTCCCTGCTCGTACTTTTCAATCTTGTGTGCGGCATTGGCATACTCAGCGATCATCGAGCTTCGCATTCGCGGATCGGAATTGAGCGTTGCGACCGTCTCGGCTGAAACGCCAGCATATTCAACTCCCGCTGCGGCTGCCGAACGATCGATCGGTACCGACAACGTGAATAATCCAAACAGGATACGCAGCGGATCCGAGCTGACCTGCAGGTCAGATTCCGCGTACACCAAGGTGATCTTCCAAGACTGGCCACCACATTTTCGACATGTCCCATCGGGCTTGATCGGAAGCCGACGCAGCCAGGGTAATAAATGGCGATCCTTCCTCGGCGAAGTATGGCAGGTCGTCTGACAAGACTCACATTGAAAGGTGGTAAGGTCAGGAGTTCGAGGCATGGCACAACGAAAGAACCAGGAAGTTAACGTGGTAGTAGCAGTATAGCTGCCGCGGTCCACGCATCTCCGATCTATTACGGTACCTAGTGGTTTTTCATCCAGGCAATCCTTGACATCCTCAATCAACTTCCCTAAAACAAGATGCAACTGAGACTCAGTTTCATTTTCTTTTGAGGCCGCAGCCAGCACCCGCCTTTGCGATGCCAGCCACGCTCGAGACGTGTCAGGAAGCGAATAGGTCGCTTTCTTATGCTCCCCGGTTGGTTATTTCAAAGGTATTTACGATGTCGACGAAGTCGTCTCGCTCTGGTTTTACGTTGGTTGAACTGCTGGTGGTGATCGCCATCATCGGAATTCTGATTGCCCTTCTACTACCCGCCGTCCAGCAAGCCCGAGAAGCGGCTCGTCGGATGAGCTGTTCAAATCAGGTCAAACAAATTGGTTTGGCCATGCATAATTTCCACGATACTTTCGGCCGTTTTCCATACGCGATGCGGGACGCGATCGACGCTGATAGCACTACGACATACGAAAGTGGCTGGATCGAGATCCTTCCATTCCTCGAACAGGATGCCGTAGCACGTCGTTGGGATCCCGAAGAAACGCGAAGCAGCACCGTCGATAATGATGGAGATGGCTGGACCAACGCATTACTCCAGCAGGAGATCATCCCAACTTATCTCTGTCCAAGTATGGTGATGCCCAGCGGCGAACTTGCAGAGAACCGGGCCCCAAGTAGCTACCAGTTCTGCTCAGGCACGCCAGATACTTCGCTCCTTCATTATGCCACCTACTACGGCCTGGACGAACCAACCTACGACGGGGCAATAATTCCAACGCTTGTGAAGAAAACGGACAGTCCGAATCATCGCGCTCCTACCAAGTTCCGCGATATCACGGACGGTACCTCGAATACATTTATGGTTGGTGAAACCGATTTCATGCCACAAGGTGTTCCGTCGACTAGCTATGGTGCGGTTTGGGCTTATGCCTATCTATATGGTTGGGGCTCCACCTATCACCCTCTGAACAATCACGCAAATACATCGAATGTTTACGGTGCGTACCGTAGCCAACATCCTGGCGGTGCCATGTTTGGCAACGTTGACGGCTCAGTGAAGTTTGTTGCGGAAACGATTGACCAAACCGTTTACAACGCGATTGGAACGCGAGCGGGCAGCGAAGTCGCTAAGCTTCCGTAATCTTCACACTTGCTCTGGCTGAGCCACGTTTCGCCATCATGCGCAACGTGGCTCAGCATTCTATTTGCAAGATTAATCACAGAGGAGTACCACCCGTGCGTGCATTAGGTTACTGGCTGATTTGCATGGTCCTGCTGAGCGTCTTGGCCTGCAGTGAACAGAAACCAACTGCCAGTGAAGTAACCAACTCTGATTCGTCGCTCACGATCGAACAATGGAAATCACTGCCACCTTCGGAAAAGTACGATGGGGCGGCACTCAAACGTTTACGTAAACACGACAACAAACTGAAGTCAGAACGGGCCTGGCAGAAGTTTATGAAGGAAGTTGTCGGACCAGAAATGCGGGTCGATATGCCACGCCCTGACGCTAAGAGCTAATTTAATTGATGCGACAATGGAGGTCTGTCACGTCGCCCACTGCCAAACAACGATCAGACCAGCGGCAACGAACACTACGACACTACAGGACCATATGGCAATTAAATGCCAAACGATGACTGCCTCTAACCATTGCGAATCCGCTCCGCGAAGATAAGCGATCCATAACGGAAACGGTATCAGCACGATCACAAGCAGCATAATTGCAGCAATTGGAAAGATGTCGTGCAGACGAGCCAACATCGGTACGACCAACCCAATACCGATCAAGTAAGTTGCGAACTCGGCGAGTCCATGCGGGGTTCCCATGCGATACCTCCTACCGTGTTGTAACGCACTTTGAACCATCGAGCACTTGTTCGAACATAAAAAAACGGCCGAAGCAATTTGCTTCGGCCGTTTTCACTTACCATGTCAAACAGGCGATTAAGTTAAGCCGGTCAGTGCTCCATCGCCACAGTAATCTGGGTTACCGAATGACTTCAGCGGATAGCCCATCGCTTCGCAGATGTTCATCAGCAAGCGATTGTGAGGGACCTTCTTATAGTCGAGCGCCTGGCCCATCTTGAAGCCCAACGCATTTCCGACCAGAACAAATGGGATGTCGTTGTGAGTATGCGAGTTCCCCTTACCCAGTTCGTTGGTCCAGACGATCGTGGTGTGATCGAGCATGCTGCCGTTGGCCCCCGGCTCGGGAGTTTCGGCTAGGCGTTTCGCCAGGTAAGCCACCTGCTCACAGTACCAGGTGTTGATCTTAATCAGCTTCTCATAAGCATCTTCGTTGCTGTCAGGCTCATGAGATAGGCCATGATGCCCTTCGTCGATCCCCAGCCACTTCATCTTCGGCTGACCAACACTGTTCGTAATTTGCAGCGAGGCAACACGATTCATGTCCGCGACGAAACCGTTGACCATCAGCTCGATCTGCATCTTGGTGATCTGCGGAATGTTGTCGTTATCCTCACGAACGTTGGGAGGCAGTTCAGGAATTGCGTGATCAAGCTCGGCTCGCTGATCCTTGGCGGCTAGTTCCGTCTGTAGTTCGAGTTCAACCTTTCGCACCATTTCCACATGCGAATCGAGAAGTTGTCGATCTTCGACACTTATCAGCTTTTCGACCTTCTTGAAGTCGTCCGTTAGGTCGTCGAGAACGCTAGCCAGCATCTCGCGGTTCTTCGCCTGGCCGTACATCTTGTCGAACATCTGATAAGGATCGTCGATTGGCGCGACTGGCTGATTAGGACCGGCGTACGACCAACGCGTCCAGGTATCCGCACGATCAGGCACCATCACGCCAAATTCCAACGAACCAAACCGAGTTTGGCTGTCGGTGTTGGCCTGTAGCTGATTCTTCAAGTATTGATCGACCGAGATCCCCATCGCCCAACCAGCTGGCGTATCGGAGCCACCTTGAACGTCGCCCGGGAACAACTCGATCCCGGTCAACAAGCAGCCCATACCTCGCATGTGCCCATCGCCGTCACCTTTGATCAAGTTACCGATGCCTTTAATCGTCATCGTTTGATCACGGAACGGCTCGAGCGGCTTTAGGATACGTTGGAAATCGAAGTCAGCGCCAATGTTTTTCGGCCAGAAGTGATCAGGAATCACGCCGTTGGGACTGAAGATGAAGACCAGACGCTTCTTCGGTGACGTCTCGGTCGACCAACCAAAGCTAGGCAGGCCCATCAGCAAGTTCGCCGCAGCGAGGCTGATTCCGGTCTTTTGCAAGAACTCACGTCGTGAGAATTGGTTGCGCATGTCTTATCCTGCGATCTTCTCGGAGTGGGGTTCCATGGCCGAGATCACGGCGATCTCGACTAGAAGCGAGCGAATATTAAAACCGCTTTCTTTGAACTTGCGAGTCAGTTCATCAAGCTTTTCAGGGCCGTAAGCGGCCACAGGCTGTTTTACAAAGTGCTGGAACGCGCGTGACACAAAAGCACGATGCGCGTCGTCACTGGTTGCCAGAAAATGGGCAACTTCTTGCGCGTTGTTGAATGTAACTTCTTGGCCATCACGAGCGATGTAACCTCCACTGCTGTCGACCGGTTTCTTTTGATCCATTTCACGGAATCGTCCTACAGCATCGAAATGCTCGAGGGTGAAGCCAAGCGCATTGATTCGGGAATGGCAAACCTGGCACCCTTCGGGACTCGTTTGCAGGGCAACTCGCTCGCGGGTCGACAAATCGGGATGCAGATCGGCACTCAGCGGTGAGAACGCCGCGTTCGGTGGACGAAGCGTGCGACCTAACAGATAACGGATCAAAAAGATGCCGCGATGGATCGGCGACGAGGCATCCGTGTACGCCAGCCCGCTCATGATATACGGATGCGTCAGCACACCGAGTCGAAGCTTCCCATCGTCGCCCGTCTTTCGCATTCGCTGCGGACCAGGACCACGCGGAAGCCTTTCTTCTTCGGTAGTTACTTCTGCCGCAATCGGCTTCCAAGACTCACCGTAGAATTCAGCCATGTGATCGGTTGAATACGACCAATTAGCGAGGAACAACTGGCGGTAATCGCTCGCATCGCTCCAAACGATGTCATCCAGGAAGTGATCCAGCGACGTTCGCAGATCGCTCACCAACTGAGGATCAAAGCCAGGGTAGCGGGCATCATCCTTTGTGATATCGCCAATGTGCCCCACATTGAGCCACTCATGAAGCATTTCGCGTGTCTTACCACGAGCGCGGAAGTCATTGACCATCCGCCAAGCGGCTTCGCGAATCTGATCTTCGCTTTGTAGTTGGTTCTTTTTGACTTTTTCAAGCAACCACTTATCGGAAGGGATCGAGTCGAAGAAAGTTAGAGCCAAACGGTTGGCTGCCCGTTGCGATGGAGAATCATTTGCGTCTGTAGCCGGGTAAAGGAATCGAGGTGACTTGATTGTCATCAGTATGACACGCTTGATCGCATCGCCATCGTCAGGGCATGCCGCAACCTGCCGGTCAATGTAAAGCTCTTTCAACTCGTCTGGCAGTTGCGTCCGAAACGCTGTCTCAACGAGTTCCGTGAGAAAGTTCTTGAGACGCTGACGATTGTCATCAGAGTCATTCTTGTGACGTCGCCGATAATCAGGCCATAACTCTTCCGTCGCTATATGACCGAATTCAATCGCGGCCGCGGTCGTAGAATCATCCCACTGACGATCGACACTGATGCCACGCTCAAATCCGTAGCTTCGGTCGTCGGGCGGCAATTTGGTCTGCAGCGAGAACGTCGGATCGACTGCCCAAGGAATGAGATTTCTCTTCGGAATCAACTGCTCTGTTCCGTGCGGCGGAATCCAGGAAACCGAAATGCTGGCAGGCGGCTGCTCCGTCTTTCGTTTTCGTTGGATGTAATCGATCTTGAATGGGTAGGCTCGTCCGGCGGTTAATCTTACGACTTCGCGGAATTCGGTCTTGTCGCCAGACTGAACATGATTATCGATCAGTTCGCGTCCCATTTTGCCAAAGTCCATCGTGAACGAAACGGTGCTACGAACAATGATTTCGTAGTCGCCTGTTTCCTCGGCGAGAATGCTGCCGGTCCAATGAATAAAGAAATCCTCTTTGTCGATGCCTTCACCGGGACTTTCTTTACCGAAGTCGAAATCGATCGTGGAATCGACGCGTTCGATCTTCTTGTTCTCATTCTTCCAACGCGAACCGGTGAAGTAGATCCCTTTGACGCCTCGTTCATCGGTGTAAGCTGTATTGCCATGGAAATGGCCATAGAGATCGGCCAAACTTTGACGAAGCTGATTTCCGGTTAACCGTGCCAGGGTAATCTGGGGAGGACGATTTCGAATCCGTGCCGCTTCGCTATAAAAGGCGTGATGCATGTACGCCGCGACCGCCTCGGCTTCCTCACCAATACAAGCCTCTTCATCGCCCTCGGGCATCGTCTTAGTAATTTGACCGGCCAACTCGCCCAAGCTGGAATCGCCCACCAAAGGCGTCTCATATGCTCCGGCAACGCCTTCTCCTTGGGCACCATGACAATCGATACAAAGGTTTTTGTAGATTACCCTACCCCTCTCGCGCAGAGCGTCCTCGTCTGCACTAGCCGTCTCAGCGCATGCGGCTACGACTAATAGTACAAGCGAAGATAGCAATCGATTTGAGTGCAGGAAGGCATTCATAGGCAATCGCGCGGGAAGGCATGCTTAGGCATCTCGACATCAATGATATTTGTGGACAAACATCACGGCGCCGGAAGCGAGGCAGGTGTGGGTGGGAATGCAGGCGGGGAGGTTTCTTCAGCCCTAGCGAGCGGAGCTTCATACTACATCGACCGCTCTCGCTGCTAGTTTTTCCTGAAATCCGACTGGCCGCCTTAACTCGCGTCTTTCGAAGCAGACGTTACCAAAGGATTATTTTCAGGCTTTCCTCCATTTTACACGAGCAACCAGCATGAAGTCCAATAGGAAACCCGTTAGGAGCACCTAACTTGCGGCGAAACACCACCCAATCCAACGGGTGGAATGGTCGCATCTTGGAAGCGAAGATAGCTACTTCTTACCCTTCTTCTGCCCAGACGGACTGCCCTCGGGGGCCGGAGCATAATCAGGATGAGGCTGGCTGGGGACGATTGCCCCGACATGCTTGTGCCAATCGAGAAGTTCGCTCAGCAGTTCGTCCCGCTTTTGAGGGTGTGAAGCAGCCAGGTCGTGACGTTCGCCAATGTCGTCTCGCAGATTGTAAAGTTCGACGGCTCCGTTCCCAGGTAGCTTCGCTTTGCCCCCATCAAGGACCCACTCTTCATGAAAGAGATGTAACTTCCAGTGATCCCGATTGATAACGGTAACCGGACGCGAACGGAACCCAGTGCGAACATCCAACTCTCGCCCACGAATCACCGGTGTGTTCAGATAGCCTGGGAAGTGCCAAAAGATCGCAGAGCGTTTTAACGAACCTTCATCGGTCAGCAGCGGAAGTAAACTCTCGCCGTCGAGCACCTTACCCTCTGGCACAGGAATCCCCGCAGCAGCGAGCATCGTAGGGTAAAGATCGAGCTGAATCACCGGAACATCACAAACGCTACCTGGCTTAACCTTGCCGGGCCATCTGATGATCATCGGCTCACGAATTCCCCCTTCGTAGTAGCCACCTTTGTTACCGCGAAGTGGCTCCTGCGGAGATTGGGGCGTTGCGCCGTTATCGCTGGTGAAGATCACAATCGTTTTTTCGGTAAGCTCCAACTCGTCTAGTTTCTTGAGCAATCGTCCGACACTTTCGTCCAGATCATAGGTACACGCGGCGTACATGTTGCCTTTGTGATACTTGCCCTTCTCTTTCTGCTTAAACTTCTCCAATGAGCTTGGCTGGCCTTGAAGCGGGGTGTGTATTGCGTGATGCGGTAGGTAGCAGAAGAAGGGACGATCCTTATTCTTTTCAATAAACGCACATGCTTTGTCGGTTAGGGTGAAGACACCTTTGGGATCTTCCGGTGGACCTTTCTTATTCGTCTCGGTCCCTTCAGTAAGCTCGCCGTTGCCAAAGGAATCGTAGGAATCGTCAAAGCCTTGTTCGGTTGGGTCAGCGCCATCCTTGCCAGAGAGATGCCACTTTCCAAAGTGCCCCGTGGCGTAGCCGGCAGATTTTAGAGCCTCAGCCACGGTAAAATTATCGGAACTCAGCCCATCGCTGTTAGGAACGGGAACGAGCCGCATTTCATTCTTCGGTCCTCTTTCAGTGCTCCATACGGCGTACAAATGGTGTCGTGGCGTGTATTGCCCTGACATCAAACATGCCCGGCTCGGTGCACAGTTCCCAGCACATGCGTACGCCGCCGAGAAAACCATTCCTTCCTTGGCAAAACGATCGAGGACTGGAGTCTCGTAGAAGTCGCTCCCCTGATAACCGACATCTTTCCAGCCGAGATCGTCCGCATAAATCAGGACGAAGTTGGGGCGATCATCTGCTGCCACATGCGAAATAGCAAATAGAGCACACAGAACTGAGAGGACAGCAGGACGAAACATATACAGTACCAACGAAAAAGGCCGACGAACCATAAGATTCTGTCGGCCCATTGTAGTCGAAGTGCTGTACGATCGCACGTAAGAATTAATCTTGCTCCCCGCGGTTGGGGCTACCTTGCTGGCGATTTCGCTGCGGTCGCTGAGCCGATTGAATAGGCTCGGAGCTAACTTTGACATCCTTGCCTAGTAAGATCTTATCGAGAAAGTCGCGGACCCGATCGTTCACTTCCGCCCCCGCAAAGCCATGCCCTGCCCCTTCGACCGGAACGAACGTTGAGTCGACACCTGCCTTCTTCAAAGCCGCATGGAAATCAACCGACTGCTGGAATGGAACGGTTCCGTCTTTGGTGCCGTGTAAGATCAAGAACGGAGCGTCCCCTGCGGAAACATACGATTGAGGCGAGGCCGATTTCGCAACTTCGGGAACTTCCTTCACCGCCCCACCGAGAAGCTTACTCTCGGGCGAGTCGGCGGAGTTGTGACGCTCGAAGCCGGGAGGATCTCCCATGGTCGCCATGTTTGCAGGACCGAAGAAGTCGACAACGCCAGCGACCTTTAGGTCCTCATCCCTGTGTGGTCCCAATTTACCGTCAATTTCTTTGGCATCCGCCGACACACCAAGCATAGCCACCAGGTGCCCACCGGCCGAACTTCCCCAGACGACAATTCTTTCAGGGTCCCAGTTATACTTCTCAGCGTTTGCCTTCACCCATCGCAGGCCAGCTTGGCAGTCGTGAATTTGGGTTGGCCAACTGGCGACATCTGTCAATCGATAACCAATCGAAACGGCAGCAAATTCTCCGCTACGAACTAAGGGAATCGCCCTGGTCAAGTAAGGACCATGCGTGCCTCCCTGCCATCCACCGCCGTGAATTAGCACGATCACAGGTAACGGTTCGTCCGAAGCACGCTTCTCGGGCAACGCGATATCTAACTTCTGACGATTGATCTTAGGATCGGCGTAAGGAATATTGCGAGTGATTTTTACGCCATCGACCATTCCGTCATCCTGATTACCGCGTTGTCGTTGCATGGCTGCCCGGCGACGTTCAAATGTCTCGAATTCCTGTTTGGTCACGCTTCCGTCCGAATCGGCATCGAGGCGTTCAAACAGACGCTGGGCAGCAACGGGCAGTTCGTCCTTTTCAATCTTGCCATCATTGTTCCGATCGAAGCGATCGAACGATGGTCCCTGTTGGGCGAACGCCGAGGTTGCCAGAAGAAGGCAACCAACAAGAGAGAAATTCCGCGCGTAGCGATTCATGATCAGACCCCTGTGGCAGATGCGACGAGATTAGATAGCGATTGGGAGAGGTTCCAGTTAGAAACCCCATAAATTCGCCAGGGTATCGCACTAATTCGCTAGACAATCTCTTCGAGGTCAACAGGGACCAACGAATTAATGGCTTTGCGAGGTTGTTTCGACCACCGCATCGGTGCAATCGGTCGGCTCTTGGCAGCGTTCTTTCTCAGGGATTCGGCTGCAGGAAGGGGACGGATTCGAACAGGCGTCACAGATTGGATTGCCCACCGAATCTTTGAAGTTGTTCAGTCCTCCGCAGCTACCCTTGATTCGCCGATTACTGATGATCACGCCAATCGCCATGCCGGTCAGGGCGACGGCAAAGACACCGACGGTGATAAGCATAATGGTGAGCATGGGGAGTGATCCTCGTTAATCCAGTTGATACTGCTGCCAAGCAGTGGTTGATTTCGACTCGACCTTTCCATCATCCTTGCGAATCTGGAAGAAGGCCGCCAGCTTCTGTTGCTCTGCTAAATTATATCCCGCATCCGGGCCTAAGACCAAGAAAGCAGTGGCCCAGCCGTCGGCCATTTCGCAACGATCATGAAGCACGCTGACAGAGGCCAGACTATGTTCGACCGGCCTCCCCGTCAGAGGATTGATCGTGTGCGAATATCGCTTGCCGTCATGCATAAAGAAGTTGCGATAGTCGCCTGAGGTCGCTAAGGCCTTGTCATGCAAGCCGACGATCTCGTCAAAGTCGCCTGCCTTTTCGGTGGGAAGCTCGATGCCAATCTGCCACGGCTCACCATCTGGCTTGAGCCCGGTTGCTCGGACTTCGCCGCCGATCTCGACCATAAAGTCGGTCAGGCCACGATCCTTCAGCAATTGAAAAACAACATCAACTCCATATCCCTTGGCGATTGCTGACAAGTCGACGTAAACGCCGTCTTGCTCCTTTTGAACGGCCAGCAATTCGTAGTGAGTTTGGACTTGCTGATAGCCGACCAGCTTTTTCGCGTTCGCGATTTCTTGATCAGTTGGGAAGTTCTTACGCTCCTTGTCGGGACCGAACTTCCACAGATTCACCACCGGTCCGACCGTCACGTCAAACGCACCTTTGGTGAGATCACTAATCTGACGGGCGTCATCGATGACGGTCAGCAGTTCGCTGGAGACCGGCACCCACTTGTCGGAGGCGGCCTGATTGAAACGAGAAAGCTCGGACTGTGGGTCGTAGGTTGACATTTGCCGGTTGACCTCGGCCAGCAACGAGTCAACTTCGGCCTGAAGATTCTGCAGTTGGTTGGGCAACTCGCGTTTGGTTACCGCACGAATGTTGTACGTGGTCCCCATGGTCTCGCCGCGAATCGTATCGATGGCGGGCGTGGCCGGGGGGTTCTGGCAACCAAGGAAAACGGCCAGCCACAAAAGGCTGGCCGCGGTGATCATTCGCATGATACTTTTGCGAGCCGAGTTCGCTCGCTGAAGGGGCTTAGCCACCAAAGTCGTCGAAGCGGATATTCTCAGGTTCGACACCCAAGTCGTCCAGCATTTTGAAGACCGCCTGGTTCATCATCGGCGGACCACACATGTAGTATTCGATGTCCTCTGGAGCAGGATGATTCTTCAGGTAGTTTTCCAACAAAACCTGGTGAATGAATCCTTGATAACCGGTCCAGTTATCTTCCGGCAGCGGATCGGACAAAGCAATGTTCATCTTGAAGTTCGGGAACTCTTTCTCGATGGCTTCAAACTCGTCGAGGTAGAACAATTCGCGAACACTACGGCCACCATACCAGTAACTGACCTTGCGATTCGTCTTACGCTGCTTGAACAACTCGAAGATATGGCTTCGCAGAGGAGCCATACCAGCACCACCACCGATGTACACCATTTCGGCATCGCTATCGTTGATGAAGAACTCACCATAAGGCCCACTAATGGTCACCTTGTCGCCCGGCTTGCAATTGAAGATGTAGCTAGACACTTTCCCTGGAGGCGTACCTTCGGGGGCGCGTGGCGGAGGCGAAGCAATACGGACATTGAGCATGATGATGCCCTTTTCGCCCGGGTAGTTGGCCATCGAGTAAGCACGAATCACAGGCTCGTCTACCTTGCTGACATAACGCCACAAGTTGAACTTATCCCAGTCTTCGTGGTATTCCTCTTCAATGTCGAAGTCTTTGTACGAAATCTCGTGCGGAGGAACTTCGATCTGGATGTAACCACCCGCCTTGAAGTTCACCGCTTCCCCTTCGGGAATCTTCAGTTTGAACTCTTTGATGAACGTCGCGACGTTGCGGTTCGAGATGACCTCGCATTCCCACTTCTTCGTTTCCAAGGCTTCGTGCGGGACTTCAATTTCCATGTCCTGCTTTACAGCCACCTGACAGGAAAGTCGATAGCCTTCACGCGCCTGACGCTTGTTGATGTGCGATCGCTCGGTCGGCAAGATATCGCCACCGCCGCTCTTCACACGGACGATGCACTGAGCACAAGTACCACCGCCACCACAAGCGGAAGAAACAAACACCCCTTGATCGGCCAGGGCGTTGAGCAGTTTGCCGCCTGCGGGCACGTCGATGTCCTTGGAATGCTCGTTGATGTCGATGTGCACATCACCGGACGGAACCAAGGCCTTCTTCGCCAAGAGGATGACCACCACCAGGAGCAAAACTACTCCGGTGAACATAGCCACGCCAAGTATTACGGTAACCATATCTAACTATCCCTGATGCCAGGCTCGCTATTTTTTTGTGCTGACTGGTGGCCTGTCTTATTTAATCATGCCACCGAAGGACATGAAGGCCATTGCCATCAAACCAGCGGTAATAAACGTGATCCCCAGACCCTTCAGTCCAGCAGGCACGTCGCTATATTTCAACTTCTCGCGAATGGCGGCCAGCGAGGCAATTGCCAACGCCCAACCTACCCCAGCGAAGAAACCATAAACAACACTTTGCGTGAACGTGTAGTTACGTTCCACCATGAACAACGAACCACCCAAGATGGCACAGTTCACAGTAATCAGCGGCAGGAAGATACCCAGAGCGTTGTAAAGAGGCGGAAAGTAACGATCGAGTCCCATTTCCAGGATCTGCACGATCGCTGCGATCACGCCGATGTAACTAATCAAGCCGAGGAAGCTTAGATCCATGTCCTTAAGGTCTGAACTGATCCAAGCCATCGCCCCCTTCTTCAGGAAAAGGGAGTAAAGCAGTTGGTTGGCAGGAATCGTAATTGCCATCACCGCAATCACCGCCACGCCAAGACCTAGAGCCGTTTTCACATTCTTGGAAACGGCTAGGAAGGTACACATTCCCAGGAAGAACGCCAGTGCGAGGTTCTCACTGAAAACGGCCTTCAGTGCAATGGTTAGCAAATCAGCCATGGCCTAACCCTCCGATTCCACTTGTTCAGGATTGAACGTGCGAATAACCCAAATGATGAAGCCAATCAAGAAGAACGCACTAGGCGGCAGCAGCATCAGACCGTTCGGTTGATACCAGCCGTCGTTCTTGGTCAGCGTGAAGATCGTGATTCCGAACAGGGATCCACTACCGAACAGTTCGCGGAAGAAACCAACGACCAGCAAGATCATCGAGTAACCCAAACCGTTACCGATACCATCCAGGAAACTGATCAAAGGTGGATTTTTCATCGCGAATGCTTCAGCGCGACCCATCACGATACAGTTGGTGATAATAAGACCAACGAACACCGAGAGCGATTTGCTAATCTCAGGCAAAAACGCTTGGAGGATCTGATCGACCACGATCACGAGCGATGCGATGATCGTCATCTGTACGATGATACGGATACTGCTCGGGATAAACTTACGAACCAAGCTCACGCCCAAGTTCGAGCAACCGGTCACGACAGTAACCGCGAAGCACATCGTCAGAGCCGTGTTTAAGTTCGAAGTCACGGCCAACGCGGAACAGATACCGAGAACCTGCAAGGCAATCGGATTGTTTTGCGTTACCGGATCGAGCAGAACGGCCTTCGGAGATGGCGAATCAGCCATTGGTATTCTCCTTCGATTCAAGCTGTTTGAGGTAAGGTCCGAAACCTTCTTCGCCGAGCCAGAAGCGGACGAAGTCGTTCACACCGTTCGTGGTGATCGTCGCACCGGAGAGACCGTCGACTTGCTCGTCACCGGTTCCTTGTCCCTTGACGACATGAATCAACACTTCCCCATCAGGGCTGCGAAGCTTCTTGCCTGGCCACAAGGCCTTCCATTTGGGATTGTCGACTTCACCACCTAAACCTGGCGTTTCACCCTGCTTGTAGAAGGTGATACCTTTGGCAGTCATTAAGTCAGCATCGAGTGCCAAAAAGCCATACATCGTGGACCAAAGTCCCTTACCGTAGATCGGCAGCACAACACCATGTAGTTCGCCATCGTCTTCAATGACGTAGACAACTGCGTATTTTTCTGTCTTTTCAATCCCAGGTAAGCCAGTTACCTGACGATTTAGATTGTCATTTTCACGTGCTTCGTCTGGGCTGTAGTTCGCCGGATCATCGATACCAGCTTCCTTAAGCTCCTCTTCGGATGCCACTTCGCCCGAATCGAGATTCACGATCTGTCGCTTGATCTTTTTGAACTTCGCATCGATCGCGGCAGCGTCATCGCCTGGTTCAAGTAGGCCCGCAGCGGCGAGGACATTCTTCTGTTTGTCCAGACGCTCGTTTTCCAGCTGAAATGGCTTCAAGGCGACAGCAGCCACACTGACCACCACCGAACAGACCACGCATAACACTGCGGCAACCATAATTGTTCCGAGAACACTATCACGTCGCATAGCGTGCCTTTCTTCGATTGATGTTGGCTTGCAGGACAAAGTAATCGATCAGAGGCGCCATCACGTTTCCGAACAGAATCGCGAGCATGATCCCTTCCGGGAAAGCCGTGCCGACACTGCGAATCAAGATAGTCATCACACCGATCAAGATTCCGTAGAACCATTTTCCGGTTGTGGTCATTGCCGCGGAAACGGGATCGGTCGCCATGAAAACGGTACCGAACGCGAAACCACCAATTACCAGATGCCACCACGGCGACATACCGAGCAGCAGTGGATTGGATACATCAAAGGCACCTGCAACGCCCATCAGCAGGAACGAGGTGGCAACCGCACCGATCACACAACTGAGCATGATTCGCCACGATCCAATGCCGGTTGCGATCAGGAAGGCGGCCCCGAGCAAACAGGCCAAAACCGAAGTTTCGCCCATCGATCCCTGGATCCAACCCATGAAAGCACCGAGCCAAGTCACCCCGTGGCCGTCGACTTGGGCCATCGCGTCTTGCATGGTCGTGCCAACAGGCGACGACGCAACAACACCCAAGGTCGTCGCACCACTGAATCCATCCGGCGAAACAGCGGTCCAAGCTTTGTCACCCGTCATGTCCGTGGCGTACGAGAAGTACAGGAACGCACGAGCGGTCAAAGCAGGATTCAGGAAGTTCTTACCAGTACCACCGAAAACTTCCTTGCCGACTAACACCCCAAAGCCAATCCCCACGGCAACTTGCCACAGGGGGATCGTCGGTGGAAGGATCAGCGGAAAGAGCATCCCAGAAACCAGGAACCCTTCGTTGATTTCATGCTTACGAACGATGCTGAAGATCAATTCGATCGTACCACCGACCGTCATGGTGACGATATAAACCGGCAGAAAGAAGATCGCCCCGAGGATCATATTACTGATCCAACTGTCAGGGTTATGCTCCAGTCCCGTCATCTCGAAGAGAGATTCGTGGAAATCGGCGACCGGTGCTGCGCCGGCTGCGATCTGCAAGTTAGCCTGATACCCAGTGTTCCACAGGGCCATGTAGATACATGGAATCAGGGAGAGAACGACGAATATCATCGTTCGCTTGAGATCCAAACCGTCGCGCACATGGGTCAAACCCTTGGCACGATCTGGTGGCGTGTACAAAAACGTATCCGCCGCTTCGTACAGCGGATAGAGTCGCTCCAACTTTCCTCCTTCGAGGAACATTGGCTCGACCTTATCGAGCATTCCGCGTAAAAATTTCATGGCTATCCTTCGGCTTCAATGCGGGTCAGGTTCTTCCGCAGAATGGTACCGAAATCGTGTTTACCCGTATCGACAAACGTACAAAGAGCGATGTCTTCCTCTTCCAATTCGAGTGCCCCCAGGGCCTGAGCCGAATCGGTATCTTCGACAATCAATGACTTCAGCAAGGCGGTCGGCTCGATATCGAGCGGCATCACCGTTTCGTAGACTTCAATCGGAACAATCGCCCGATGGCTACCGTTAGCAGTCGCCGTCATCGGCAACTCGCTCGGCGACAAAAATGATGCGAAGACCGACTTCACCGAGAACTTCTTGAATCCAGGTGCCAGCCAGCCAAGCATTTCGCGATGGCCACCTTCACCCAGAACCGAGATCTGGTTGTGGTAACGCCCCAAATAGGCTTCCACGCCTGCGGATTGATATCCGCAAAGAACCGAACCAGAGACGATTCGCATGGAGCCCTCGTTGAGTTGATCTTTGGTCAGATCTTCCAAGCTCGAGCCGAGGCGAACCTTCAGCAGGCGAGGCTCCTTAACCCCTGGACCCGCCAGCGAGACGACTCGCATCGGATCGAGTTCACCGGTGCGGAACAAATGACCAATCGCGATCACATCTTGGTAGCCGAGGTACCAGACAACGCGACCTGGGCCAGCGGAATCGAGGAAGTGAATATGAGTTCCGGGCAGACCCGCAGGATGCTTGCCTTCAAACTCGACGGCGTTGACAAAGTCGAGACCTTCTCCAGGGAGTGCAGCCCCAGGAGCTTGGCAAACATGTACCTTGCCTTCAGTCAGCGTGCTGATCGCTTCCAGGCCGGCGATGAATTCGATCTCGCTTCCCTTGATGATCGGTGCTGGGTCCGCGGCCAAAGGATTGGTGTCCATCGCGGTCACAAAGATCGAGCGAGGGGACGTTCCTGGTGCAGGAACCTTACCGTAGGGACGGGTACGAAAAGCTGTCCACAATCCGGATTGAATAAGGTTCTCTTCGACCTTAGTACGATCCAGTTGCGACAAGTGATCTTCCGTGTAGGAAGTGAACGAGACCTTGTCGTCTCCTTCGACTTCGATCACCACAGAGAGCAGCTTTCGCTTGGCCCCGCGATTAATTTCCACCACCTTACCGGCGGCAGGCGACGTGAAGAATACGCCAGGTGTTTTCTTGTCTTCAAAGAGAGGCTGGCCAACTTTGACCACGTCCCCTTCGGTGACCATCATCGTTGGCTTCATACCAACGTAGTCACGTGCCAGAATGGCAACCTTTCGGACATCGGCGATTTCTTCCACCGATTGTTTTGGCTTGCCTGAAATCGGCAGATCCAGGCCTTTGCTAATCGTGATCCGACGTGGCATCTTGGGCCTCACTCCCGTTTGGGAGGCTATGGTTCAAAACACTTGCAAGGAGGACATTGTGAAAACTATCACAATGTCAAAGTCGAATGACCCCCCGAATATGCTTTCTGGGCTAAAAATCTCGGAGAAACTGGATGCGTGCTCTGCGTCGTGTCCGAGTGAAAGATAGTCGCAACCTTAGTCGACAGGAACCTCCCAACATCTTCTTGGAATTGCCTGCCAGGAAATCTTTCAGAGAACAAGTCAGTGCATGGTGGGGTGACCAGCTCGACAAGTGAAATGATAATGGGTTCAGATTATGCAGCAAGGGGAGATTCCGCCACTTAAAACCCCCGACTTTCTTTACAAAGTTCTTAGGTTCAACCATCCCCTCAAAAGGCCAATCTCCTTCGGACCGCTGGGGAAAACAAGATGCCGCAAAACGGTGATAAGGGCATCGACTTGCCAACTACGAAGCCTACACCCTCACCTGCAAAACCCGACATGGTGAATTTGATTTCCTGAGTCGCCTAAATTTACCTAGCCAGCGAACTGTTTTTGCAAAGAAAAAAATTATTGCCGCTGGACGGAAATATTAAGCGAGCCGGGGCTGCCCTTGCCTTCTCTCCGCATGGAACGGTGCGATACGCCCATTATGCAGCGCCGAAGCAACTAAAACTCGCCCCACCCCCAAACCGACCAATGCCTCGACATCCGCAGGGGAAGCCATGCCACCGCCGGCCAATAGACAAACCTCCGGTAATTGCTCTCGAAGCTCCTGCAACAGCGGCTCCACCCCCGTCCCACCTCCTTCACCTACTGCAGCCAAGTCGAGTACTACTTGCTGCCGCACGCCTAAGTGAACGGCACGCTGGGCAACTTCCAGGGGCGTCAGATCGCGAAAGTCGTTACGGCTGGTTAGCAGCGTTCCGTTTTGAAGGTCCAGGCTGAAGACAAGCCGCTCGGCCCCGATCTCAGTAATCAGCTCGCTGAGTGATTGCCAGCTTTCCAGAGATTCGAGCCCGATAACCCAGCGATAGGGACGCCACTCTCGCAAACTCTGTTCACAAGCACGCCATTGATCAAGATTGCCAATTCCAGCATCTAACCAGACGTTAAGCCCTTGGACGGCGATCGCTTCCAGCCCCGCTGCGTCTACCTGTCCCTCGCAAATCGCGTTTAGATCGGCGACATAACAATCCTGAAAACCGAACGTCCTGGCATAAAGCATGGCGATCGTGCCTGGCCGCGAATCTTCGACATACCGCGAACTCACTGGCAAGTACTCGTCCCGCCGACCCGCAATGCCATGGACGACTTGCCCGTGGCGAAGATCAATCACCGGCAAAATGGCGTCGTACCAGGCTGGGCGATCAGAAGGTGAATTCAAGAGACTTTTCCGAATAGAGGGGCATATGTCGGTAGTAGACCTCTAGGATCATCGCCGAGAGACACGTTACGTACAATCGCCCTCCCACCTTGGCGTGCTGATCGTCGAAGTACCAACTACCGTTCGTGTAACCACGGCGAGACTGCGTTTTGACGAGATATTCCTTCATTTCCTCGTTCCACGCCTCCCACTTAGGGCCGCCGTTGTGACTCAAGACGTTCGTCGCGTAGTAGTTGTAATACATGTCGCTCTTCGATGGTCCTTCGTCCGCCAGGAATTCGATACCCTTCTGCAATCGCAAGTCTCCCCGAGGCCAGCCCAGGTACATTCGCGATAGAAGCCCAATCGAAGTCGGCGAGATCATTTTGCCGGGGTGCTGATACCCATAGTAGGCACCGTCGGCCTGTTGCACCTTGTCAAGCCAAAACTCCGCCATGCCGATAGTCGAACTTGAGACTTTGATGTCGCCTAAGAGCCCACTCTTGAGCGCCATGAGCTGCCAACCGAAAACACTGATGTCGCCTGGTTGCTTGGGCTCGTACCGCCATCCACCCTCGCTGTGCTGAGCATACTCAATGAAACGAATCGCTTGCGTGGCGTCCGCTTCAAGAGCTGGATCTCCCGTCATCGCGTAGGCTTCGCACAACGCTAACGTTGCAAGTCCCTGACCATACATCGAGCCCATCTGCAGGTCGCCACCATTGGGGCCGACAATGGCATTCGCTCGCAAGTAGTACAACCCCTTCTCAATTTTCTCACGATAGGGATTGTCGTTCATGTGCGTGTAGCCACGCCCTAGAAATGGCAGCAACGCCATACCGGTTGCTCCGGTCGCCGTTACGGGATCGCCTGGGTTTGGACTTAGTTTTCCCACCTCGGTCTTGTGATGATTAAAGCTCCACGATCCATCAGGTAGTTGGTGAGCAGCAATCCAACCGAGCGCCCGATCCACAGCATCTTCGGTAGCTGGCGAACCTCCACGAGCAGCGAGAAGCTCTTGTCGTAGCTCGCCACTTCGCCCTTCGAAGCCCCCTCCCTTTTTGGAAGGAATTGCTTGCTGCCAAGGCAAGTTCTTCTGCAGGTCTGAAGTTGTGTCGACGGTCATTGCCTGAGCTTCCGTCGCTGCCTCATTGGAATTGGGATCGACCAACTCACTCAACTCACCAATCGCAGCGGAATCGGTCTGCAATTGTTCTTCAAGTACATCTTGCGCGGTGTTAACTTCGATCGGCGTGGTAATCTGCTCCATCGCGAGATCAAGCGGCTCGTTTTCCGCCGGCAACAAGAGCAGCTCGTTAGCATTCCCTCCCCGACCGACCGGAGCCACCCACAGTGCCAAAATGACCAGTAGCACGAAATGGACGGCCGCACTGACCAAGAAGCTGATGCTGCCGCGCAAGCGGTCGGCAGAAAGCAGTTCCCATCTTCCAAACCGAAACTCAACGCGCACCGATTGCGACTCGACCGGATCGGACGAAGCATCCTCTGATTTCGCTTTGGAATTAGCAGTGGACAAGGAAGTGAATTACGAAGGCGCAACTGCGTGACAGATTTGCATAAGTGCTATGGCGAAGCAGCCCCCAACTCTAGGTCGCAATCCCTTTCCCTTCGCGCAGCAAAAAACCTCGTAGCGAAACGGATTCCACCACGAGGTTCTCCTATTTGAATCGTATCAATTGTAACGATTAGAGCGGGAAATCTTCTTCCGCGGCAGCCGATTTGTAGATCGGCAAATGTCGATAATAAACTTCCAGCGTCAGAACGCTGAGCGACGTGTTGTACAAGCGTCCTCCACGTTCCGTATGTGCGCCATTGAAGTGCCAACTACCCTCCTCGGCTTGTCCTTGCGGGACCTGGGACTTGATCAGGAAGTCACGCATCTTCGTGTTCCATTGCTCCCATTGCGGTCCGCCATACTGACGCATCACCTGAGTCGCATAGTAGTTGTAGTACATGTTGGCATTGTTCCCGACGCTTGGTCCCTGCTTCGCCAGATTGGCAACCCCTTGCTGCAACGCGGGGTTATCCTTCCGCCAGCCGGTGTACATGCGGCACAAGAGACCCACGGCATTCAACGGTGGACGGTCGCCTGGGTCTTCATAACCGTAGGCCGCCCCATTCTTTGTTTGCACGGAATCCAGGAACTTTACCGCACCAGCGATTGTATCCTTTCGGACGCTCAGATATCCCATATGACCGCTCTTCAAGCCCATGACTTGCCAGCCGACCACCGAGGTATCACCACGTTGCCGAAATTGGTAACGCCACCCACCACCAATCGGGTCTTGAGCCGCTTGAATGTAATTGACAGCATACTGAGCAGGCCGCATGAGATTCTTGTCCTGCGTCATCGCGTAAGCTTCACACAACGCAATCGTGGCGAGGCCATGCGAGTACATGTTGCCATCTTTTTCATGGAAGCTTCCGGTGTCTCCACGGACTTCCATCAGGTTGACCAAACCAGCTAATCCCGCCTCGACCTGCTTCTGATATTTCCCTTCCTTGTGCGTCATTCCTGAGCCCAAGAACGGTAATAAGGCCATTGCTGTCGCGGCTCGCGGCGAGTTCGCGAACTCGCCCCAGTCCTTACTTCCAGGCTTCTTTGCTCCCGTGCGGTGATCAAAGCTCCAGAGACCGTTCTTGAGCTGGTGATCGGCAATCCACTTCACCCCAAACACAACAGCTTCTTCCGAAGCCCCGGTGCCGCCGTTTTCTCGCAACATCTGTGTACGAGTGGCCTTCCCACGACCGGAAGTCGCGTTGCCGGTCATGCCCGCTTGCGTTGTCATGATGTCCGAAAACGGCATGGTGTCTTCCGCGAAGTCACTCAGATCGGCCATTTGTGTGGCTGCCATCTCCTCGTCGAAATCAGAGAAATTAGCCTCTTCAGCGATCTCCGCCTCTTCGGGCTGCTCGAGCGGATCGTCGAATTCGAGCTTCTGCTCGTCGATCGGCTCGAACTCTTCCATGACGAACTCTTCGATCTCTTCCGCATCTGGCGCATCATCGACCGTCAAAATCTGTCGCTGCTTATCGACTTCTGGCATGAAGATCGTCAGCAGAATCATGAAGAAGACAAGGTGGACAACCAAGCTAACCAGCCACGATGGAACAGCTGTGAATAGAAAGAACCGGCTCGCTAAGCGAGAGCGTCCTTCGTGATCAACATTGTCGTTCGCCATGGCAATTCTCCGGATATTTCGTCGCTTCACGCTAGAAGCGGAGACATTCAACTACGTGCCAAACAAGATCGCCTGCACACCAGGAAATATAGTTCCCAACCGAGTTATTGGACGAGCTACTCGAAACTGCGGGAACCCAGCATGCAGGCTGATAGAAAAGGATAAGGTATCTTCACTCTATCATAATCTTACGGGAGACAACCCACCACAGAACCCCCAATCAGGGTAGCATTGCAGCCATCACCTCGGACATTGCCGCCTGAGGTATCTGTTCCCCGCATTGATGTCTTCGTCCCTAATAGGGTGTATTATTCCCAGGATGTTCCCTTTAATAACGCTTTTTGGTAGGCATTCGTACTCGCGAAACGTTAGCCCAACGGTAGTTTTTTTGCGTGGTGATATCACCACTGCCAGCCAACCGTTACATTCCCGCTTGCCCCTTCCCAGGACGGCGGCAATTTGATAAAAACGAAGGTTTCGACAATACCTTCCATTGACCTTCATTAGGTAATTGGTCCAAACGCCATGGCCAAAAAGAATAAGAAAGCTGAAACCGTATTTCTGGTCTGCGAAGAGACTGGCGATTACAACTACTCGCTCCGCCGCAAGCCAGGCGGCGAAAAGCTTCGCTTGAAGAAATACTGTCCACGCCTGCGAAAGCACACCGTACACGCCGAAAAGAAGAAGTAAGCCCTCCGGCCGATCGCCTAGGTCGGTACGTAGTCAGTGGCAACTTCTTCGCCCGTATTAGGCGAGATTAATAAGCCGGATCATACCAATCCGGCTTATTGCATGCGCTCTCGCCAACCGAATGAAATCCTGTCTCTCCAATAGTCTCTCTTCTCACAAGGCATCTCCACAAATCATATCCTTAGGGCTGGAAATACGCTGGGGCGTCCCGATAATTGAGGGCAAGCCCCAACCTTATCCTTTGTTCGATGGAGCGACGCGACCTGACTCATGGATGCAAACTGGCGAATTCTCCCACATGACGTAGCCGTAGTCCGATCCTTAGAACGGGCCGCCAGCATCCCTCCCGTTGTCGCTCAGCTTCTCGTCTGTCGCGGAATTCGGGATCCGGAAACCGCCCGCGAATTCCTGGACGCCAAGCTTTCTGGACTGCGAGAACCTGACACACTGCCAGGCGTCAAAGATGCAGCAGCTCGAATTCATGCAGCCGTGAAGGCCGACAAGAAGATAATCGTCTACGGCGACTACGACGCGGACGGGATCACTTCGACCGCCATCCTTTATCGTTGCTTGAAGCTGATGGGCGCATCGGTTGGCTATTACGTGCCACACCGCATCGACGAAGGCTATGGCTTAAATGTCGAAGCGATTGAGAAGCTGTCAGACCGCGGAAATGATCTCGTGATAACGGTTGACTGCGGGATCGCCAGTGTGACCGAAGCGGCCAGAGCGAAAGAACTGGGCCTCGAATTGATCGTCACCGATCACCACGAGATGGGCGAGACGCTCCCCGATGCAGCCGCCCTAGTTCACCCCAGACTTCCCGGCACCAATTATCCTTTCGGCGGATTGTGCGGCGCGGGTGTCGCTTTGAAATTGGCTTGGGCACTTTGCCAACTGGAATGCGAATCGAAACGGGTTACCGATCGCTATAAGAACTATCTGCTTTCCGCAGTTGGCTTAGCGGCGATCGGCACGGTGGCCGACGTGGTACCATTAACCGACGAGAACCGTTTGCTGGTGCGACATGGGCTGAATTGTTTGCGCGAGTTCCCCGTCCTTGGAATCAGCGCCCTGATGAAAATCACAGGGCTCAACGACAAGCCCGCTCTCGCGAGTGACGATATCGGCTTTACACTCGCCCCACGCCTGAACGCAGCGGGTCGCTTAGGACAAGCACAGCTGGCAATCGAATTACTTACGACGGATTCGAACGAACGCGCCACTGCATTGGCCGATTACCTGCATCAATTGAACGATAGCCGATCGAGCCTCGAACGAAGCGTCCAACTGGCGGCGACCAAGCAAATCAAGGACGAGTTCGATCCAGAAAATGATCCTGCATTGGTCCTGGCTGGACACGGCTGGCACCCAGGGATCATCGGCATCGTCGCTGGACGCTTAGCCGAAAAATATAACCGACCGGTGGTTATGATTGCCCTCGACGAAGCTGGCGTGAAACCAGGCGTGGGCTCCTGCCGATCAGCGAATGGGCTGAATCTGCACGAAGCGCTGCAAGCCTGCGACCACCTCCTGCTCGGTCACGGCGGACACGCAGCAGCCGCTGGACTGCAGATAGACGAGTCGCAGATCGAGAACTTCCGTCATGAGTTCTTTGAATACGCGGCTACCAATGTCAACGAAGCCGACCGAGTCGCGGAATTAGTCATCGACGCAGAAGCGCCTTTCACCCAGCTCACTCGCCAGATCGTCGAACAAATCGATCTTCTTGGCCCCTTCGGTCAAGGCAATCCAAGGCCGCTTATGTGTGCCACCGGAGCCAAACTAGCCATGCCCCCGAAACGAATCGGCGGTGGCGAACGGCACTTGGCAATTCAGCTCGAGCATCACGGCGTTAAGATCCGAGGCGTAGCGTTCGGTCGGGGAGACTGGGCCGAAGAACTCGAGCAAACCGACGGCCCCCTCGATATCGCCTACCACCCCGTCATCAACACGTTCCGCGGTCGCAGCAATGTCGAGCTTCACCTGGTGGCCTGGAAGCCCACCGAATCGAACGTCCCGGCAAGTCATACCAGTTGACCGAACCTTCGCCCAATCAGTACAATCCGGTCCTTGTCGAGCCTCATCCCCCGTACCCTGGCGGATCGAGGCTGACCAGAATGGCCCAGATGGTCAATCTCCCACCTCGGGGTGTGGCTCAGCCTGGTAGAGCGCTGCGTTCGGGACGCAGAGGTCGCACGTTCAAATCGTGTCACCCCGACTTCTTTTAGATCTGTTAATGCTTCTGTATTTAGATTTCCTGCCAATGGTCGGCATCAGCCGTCATCTTCTGATTTGTTTAGAAGTTGCGGTCTTCTTTAGATGCGTTTGAACGCATTCCGCCTGAGAACAGCAAACTTTTCAGTGAAGCTGAAGGCAATAAACGCCCCTAGGCTCTTCGCGAATAGAACGACTTAGGCTTCCGCAGCTGGGCGTTTTCTAACCGTATTTCGTGTTCTTCCCAATCTACTCCGCAACAGGAGTAACCTGTTGAGTTGCCAAGTGAAGCCTTTTTTGGGGTTAGAACTCTCTTGCCAGCACACTATACTGAAGGTCACGCCTAATTCCCGCCTGCGTTACTCTCGCAATGTCCTTCGATAACTCCCGCCCTGCTAATCCCAAGTGAACATGATGTCTCGTGGAATCATCATTGCGTTGTTGCTAGCATTTGCTGCGAACGGTTACGGCCAAGACGAAGTCCATTTTGAAACCGATGTCCGGGGCATTTTTAAAAAGCATTGTTTTCATTGTCACGGTGAGGAAGAGACTGTTGAAGGTGGTCTTGACCTCCGCTTGGTGCGATGGATGATCGAAGGTGGCGATTCTGGCCCGGCGATTGTGGCGGGTAGATCGGAAACAAGTTTGATCTATCAGCGACTTGAGTCGCATGAGATGCCACCGGATGCTAGCAAGCAACTCTCGACAGAGGAACTTGCGAAGGTGAAGCGTTGGATCGACGGCGGTGCTAATACGGCCCGCCCAGAACCAGAGACGCTAGGCGACGAATATCTGATCACCGACGAAGAGCGGGCTCATTGGGCCTACCAGCCGATCAATCGGCCCGAAGTTCCGCGAGTGAAGAATACTGCCGCCGTCGCAAACCCAATCGACGCGTTTCTATTGGTGAAGCTAGAAAAACATGGCTATCAATTCAACGAGCCAGCCACACCAGATCAGCTGGTCCGTCGACTGTCGCTCGATCTATTAGGCCTACCGCCTGAGTCGCAATGGTCGTCGGAACTACAGGCGAGCGAAGATCCTGAGGGATGGAACAAACTGGTCGATAAGCTGCTCGCCTCGCCGCACTATGGGGAACGTTGGGGACGACATTGGCTGGATGTCGCTGGATATGCTGACAGCGAAGGCTACAGCGATGTCGACGCCGAGCGTCCGCATGCGTGGCGTTATCGCGACTATGTAATTCGCGCGTTGAACGACGGGATGCCTTTCGACCAGTTCATTCGTGAACAACTAGCCGGCGACGAGCTGGTATCATCCCCCATGAACGATCTCTCGCCCGAAGATGTCAAGCTGCTCGCAGCTACCGGCTTCCTACGAATGGCACCTGACGGAACTGGCGGTGCCGTCGATGACGCTCAGCAAGCACGTAACGATACGATAGCCGATACCATTCACATCGTCTCCTCGTCACTGATGTCGATCACGTTGTCGTGCGCCCAATGTCACGATCACCGGTACGACCCAATTTCGCAGGCCGATTATTATCGCTTCCGTGCGGTTTTTGATCCGGCGTTCGACTGGCAAAAATGGAAAAACCCCAAACAGCGTCTCATCTCACTTTATACCGATGCCGATCGCCAAGCGGCTGCGGAGATCGAAAAAGAGGCGAAAGTCATCGATGCAGCTGTCATCAAGAAACGGAACGAGTTCATCCAGGCGACTTTTGAAGAGCAACTGGCCAAACTGCCTGCTGAGATTCACGAGGTAGCTCGAACCGGATTTGCGATCGACGCTAAAAAGCGGACGCCTGAGCAAAAAGAGATTTTCCGCAAACACCCGAACCTCAACGTCTCCGCAGGTTCGCTTTACCTCTACAACCGGAAAGCGGACGACGAACTGAAAAAGATGCAAAAGAAGGCGACGGACGTTCGAGCCAAAAAGCCGAAACAACAGTACGTGCGAGCGTTGATCGAGACATCGGAGCAGATTCCGACAACTCGACTTTTCTATCGCGGCGATTACGCGCAACCGAAACAAGAGCTGACTCCGGCCGGCTTAACCATTGTCCGTCAGGTGTCAGGCCTTCCGGAGATTCCGGTGACATCAGAGAACCTGCCAACCTCTGGCAGACGATTGGCCCTGGCAAACTATCTTACCGATCCCAAGCATCCCTTGACTGCCCGAGCGATCATAAATCGTGTCTGGATGCATCACTTCGGCGTCGGCTTGGTTACAACGCCAACCGACTTCGGTGTGCTGGGCGAACGGCCGACGCACCCAGAACTTCTCGATTGGCTGGCAGCCGAGTTTATCGAAAGTGGTTGGGACCTGAAACACATGCACCGGCTGATCTTAACGTCCAATGCGTGGCGACAGGCAGTCCGGGATGATGCAGAGTTGCAAATCGATGACCCCGACAATCGATGGTATGGGGGAGCTCGCCTGCGACGTCTCGATGCCGAGACGATTCGCGATAGCCTGCTGACAATCTCCGGCGAACTGAACACAAAACAATTCGGTCCGCCGGTTCCGGTGATGCCGGACGTCGTCGGCCGGATCGTGGTTGGTGAAGAAAACACTAACGCGGGTCGACCAGGCGCGGTGGTTGATATGAAAGGGGAAGATCTACGACGAAGCGTTTTTATTCAGGTTCGGCGCAGTCGTCCATTAAGCATGATGGAGACGTTCGACCAACCGGCGATGAGTCCGAATTGTGATCAACGTCGACCTTCCACGAGCGCAACGCAGTCACTGATGATGCTCAACAGCGTGGAGCTGATCGACCGTTCACGGAAAGTAGCATCCAACTTGACGCGAGAGTTTCCAGACGATTCGACCAAACGGATTGAGTCGACCTGGCAAACGATCTATTGCCGTGCGATTGAAAAACAAGAGTTAGTCGACGCTCAGGCGTTTATTCAGTCCGTGACGGAAGACCTCGAGAAGCAAGCAGCCTATCAAGCTAAGGGGAAGAAGCAGCCGGTTCGTTCCGCCGATGAGGAAGCCCTCGCCGTATTGTGTCAGGTGCTTCTTAGCTCCAACGAGTTTTTGTACGTCCAGTAACAGGAAGAAAGAGCATGACTTCTCCTCACGATCTTGCTGTCGGTAGTCGCCGCCACTTTATGGCGACGAGTGCGATGAGTCTTGGTTCGTTGGCTTTTTCCTGGATGCAGCAGCAGGAAGCCTTGGCCGCCGAACAAACGAAGCCACCGATTGGGCCGCAGATCTTTGATAACACACCGAAGATTCCGGCAAAGCCCCCTCAAGCCAAAGCTATGATATCGCTCTGGATGCAGGGAGGACCGAGTCATCACGACCTATTCGATCCCAAGCCGGAAATGAAGAAATACGACGGCAAGGAGTTCCCAGGCGAACTAAAGCAAGATAACAAAGCCCAGGCAAGTTCCAAGGTATTTGCTTCACCCTGGAAATTTTCTCCCAGCGGACAATGCGGGATGGAGCTTTCCGAGCTATTGCCTCACCTACAAACGGTGGCGGATGACATCTGCTTGATTCGCTCGATGAAAACAGGTGTGAATAATCACGGTCAATCGATTCGGGCGTTACAGGGTGGGCGTATCACCGGTGGTCGGCCAACGCTCGGAAGTTGGATGACCTACGGATTGGGATCAGAAGCCGACAATCTGCCAGCCTTCGTTGCGTTGATCGATCCAGGACAACTCCCAGTACTGGGAGTTGAGAATTGGTCAAACGGTTGGTTACCGTCGATCTATCAGGGAACGGTCATTCGCCCGACCGAGCCGCGAATTCTGGACCTGACGCCGCCAGCTCACTTGAAAGGAATGACGCAGCAAAAATCGCTGGAATTCTTAGAACAGTTGAATTCACAACACGTCCAGCAATTTGCCGATGTTTCGGATCTCCAGGCGCGGATGGCTAGCTATCAATTGGCCGCCAAAATGCAGTTGGCAGCGACCGAAGCACTCGACCTGTCGCAAGAGACCGCAGCGACGAAGAAGATGTATGGGATCGATCAAAAAGAGACGGCCGACTACGGCAGTCGCTGCTTGATCGCGCGACGTTTGATTGAGAGAGGCGTTCGCTTCGTCCAGATCTACACCTCCAATCAGTTATGGGATAGCCACGGACGTATTACGACTCTGCTGCCCAACGCCTGCAAGAAGGTCGACCAGCCGTCAGCCGCCCTGGTCGCCGACTTGAAGCAGCGAGGCTTGCTCGACGAAACGGTAGTACACTGGGGAGGCGAAATGGGGCGACTACCGGTCGTTCAGAATGACGCCGGGCCCGCTAAGATTGGTCGCGACCATAATACGTACGGGTTCAGCATGTGGGTCGCGGGTGGCGGCTTCCGCGGAGGCCATGTCCACGGCAAGACCGACGAGTGGGGACATCACGCGATCGAAGGGGTAGTTAATCACTTCGACTATCACGCCACGCTACTCCATTTGTTCGGCCTAGAGCATGACAAGCTAACCTACCGCCGCAGCGAACGGGATCAGACGCTTACCGATGGACAGCCAGCAAGGATCATACACGACCTTCTCAGGGCATAGTCCAACGCTTCGGGTTTTTATGCGTACTTCGGGACTAATTCACGAAGGCCTTGGGAACCAGATCCGTCAGCGTTTCTTGGATTTGCTCCCAGTGGATCGGCTTAGTAAAGAAAGCAGAGGCTCCCATGCTTCGCATTTGACGCTCGATGTAGCCTTCTTTTCTTCCGGTCAATACGACGACGGGAATATCGGCCGTGACCGGTGATTCTTTCAGCCGACGCATCACATAGGCTCCATCTCCGCCTGGCAATTCATAGTCGAGAATGATCGCGCTGGGTGCAGACATGAACGCGTATCGGTATCCATCTGCGCCCTCATTGGAATTGACGGCTGTAATTCCGATTCCCTGCAGACGTCGACGAAGCGAAAACGCAACGTCCTCGTCATCTTCGATCGTGAGCACCCATGGACTTGAATCAACTTCCGTTGGGTCTGTTGTCGGTTTGGCTTCTCGCTGTTCCATTTCAACTCCCAGGATGTCAAATACACGGTCTAGAATCTCTACACAACTTGTCGAGGCGTCTTCTTCGAGAGCTTCGCTCATTTCGTTTTTCCTTGGAGGAATTTTAAGCAGATCACACAGCAGTGGCTCAATCTGACTCCAAATATCGGTCGTCTTGGGAATATAAAACGCGCACAATTGATGGCAACGTTTGACGACTTCCGAAGATGTATTGCCGGTCAACACAATCACAGGAATCGAGTTCAACTTTTCGTGATTAACCAGCATTTCACAAACGGAAAGGCCATTACCATGTGGCATGTTTACATCCAGAACGATCGCCTCAGGATGAAATGCTTCCGCTTTGGCGAGGGCCTCCATCGCGTTGCTTGCTTCTAAGACATTCAGCCCAAGCTTCTCACAACGAAGCCTGAGCACATCGACGATATCGGTGTTGTCGTCCGCGATCAGGACAGTCTTCTTCATCGAAGTCTCCACATGGTTCTGGGGGGTGAATCAGGGAAAACGTAGGTTTACGCCAAGACCGGCATCAGCACGGCATGAATGGCGGAAATGATTCGATAGCCTTCATATGGCTTCTGAACAAAGAACCTGGCACCAGCGTCCAGTGCGCGGTACTCGTCCGACAAACTGGCGGAAAGCATAATGACCGGAATCTCCGAGGTAGCAGGATCCATCCGCAAATCATGCAACGTATCCAGACCATCCTTCTCCGGCATTTGCACATCCAACAGAATTACATCCGGATGACTCCTTTTGGCTGCCTCAATTCCGCTTGGTCCGTCCTTCGCGAACAATGGCGAAAAACCGGCGGCCCGTAACCAGTAGGATACGCCGTCACGTATATCGTGCTCGTCATCCACAATCAGAATTTGCTTTGAATCGTCCATTTTCGTCTTTGCCCCTATCGAAAAAGGAATGAGATGGTCTTGGCTCAATGTACTGCCAAGGACTCATCCGTATGAAGACTAAACTCTGTCTTCAGAATGCGATCAAATTCGCCAAGAATCCGACGTGCTGAGATCTGTGCTGGCCACTTTTGGATAATGCGTCGTGAGTAGCCGGGAAGTGGTCCTTGAGGCCGGTTTCGATTGAATCGACCGAAGTCACGATTGGCTCTTTCTTCCCACCGTGGCATCTCGTTTTCGGGAATCGAGAGAACGAGCAGCCACTCACGAGTCGATAATCGAAACAGGAGATCCTGCCTGCGTAGTAAACAGTTCATGAAACGATCGAAGTCATTTGCATCCTTTTCAGCAATCGTCTCCCCAAGCGAGATTTTGTTGACGAACAACGGAAAGGGAGAACCATTGCGAATTTCTAGCCAACGCCAAAAGACCTCGCTTGGTTCGGCGAGTGGTACAGTGAAAGCGAATGTGCTTCCTCGCCCAATCTCACTTTCGACGCTGAGTTTGCCAAGATTGACGCGAGTCAACCGCTGAGCAATGCTCAGCCCGAGACCAAAGCCCTTACCGCTGGTCGACTCACTGTTTTCAAGCTGCTCGAACCTTTGAAAGATTTGCTCTAAACATTCCGGTTCAATACCTGGGCCATGATCGGTCACGCCAATCATGATCTCAGCCTCGATCGGATGATATTTGGCCCACAAAACAATCTTCTGACCCGGTTCGGAGAACTTGATTGCATTGACCGCGAGATTGCTAATCACACGAACCGTTTTCTCACTATCGCAATAAGCATCTGGCAAGTCTTTCGGGCAATCAATAACTAGTTCAATTCCCTTGATCGAAGCCCGTTCTCGCAGCAAACTGGCCGCATGAGCAACGATCTGTGGAATACTGACCGGACGCCGCCAGGCATTGAGTAGCCCAGCCTCCAACTTGCTCGCGTCTAGGATGTCGTCCACCATGTTGTTAAGATCATCCGCCCGTACTGCTACCTTACCAAGCAGCTTTTTTTGCTCGGGGTTGATGTCGCCAGCCATCCCGTCGCGGACAATCGAAACATAGTCCTTGATCACGGTTAACGGCGTTCGAAGATCATGCGAAACGTTATCTACAAACTCTCTCGCAGTCCGATAGAGCTTGCGCAAATGTCGGTTCTTCTGCTTCAGTTGGGTCGCCTGATCACGCAGTTGTCCCTGACTTCGCTTAAGGTGACGCACCAAGCGTTTTATGCGGTTCAAATTGCTTTGCCGCTCAATGGCATGAACAACCGCCCGAGCAAGGGCACTGCCGCAAAGTTCTTCCTTCAAACGAAAGTCTTGGGCTCCAGCTGCCAATATTTCGTCTTCAATTTCCGGTGTCGCCACCGATGTGATTGCTAAAATGGCAGAGTTCTTGCTCAGTTCACGCAGCTTTGCAACGGTTGCGATCCCGTGGCAGTCAGGTACATGAACATCCGCAATGATGGCATCGACTGAACCGCGTTGCAGATAAGCCATTGCCGCCTCCATACATGGCGTGCATTTAATATGGAAGCCGTACCTCGATTGTTGAAGCTGACGCGTGATAATGCGCGCATCTGCGTCGTCATCCTCTAAGATCAACACCTTGATTGTTGCGTTCTCTGTTTTCATTCGTCCTGCCCTTTTGCCTTTGGAACTCACGTGCAGGTCAATTCGAGACCAACCATGAAAAACGCAGATATTTCTGGACCGACAAGTAGCCGGATCGTTGCATGAATTTCGTCACTCACTTCACCATCGGAGGTATCTACCCCCTCCATCAACAACCTACCCTGCGATATCTTTCTCGCATCTTGCCGAAGCTAGTTTGCGGATTTGCGCACTAGCTTGAAAAGCCAGTTACGGGATGGCATGCAGAATATCACTTCAATGTGTGCTGATGCATATAGAAACTGATAGACCCGTTACAAGCCGTTCAAACTGGCCTCGGGATTGGTCGCTAGGCAACCATTCCAAATCTCATGTCTAAATGGGTATATCCGATCTGAATCCGGAATACCGGACGTCGCCTTGCTTAATCATCAGATCTCGTTGCAAATGGTCGAAAACATGGAATGATGAGTTAGACGAGCACTTACTCGCCAAAACGTTTCGCTATGTACGTGCCCCATCGCAATCCTCGTGTTTCCTAAATAGCCAGCATATTCCCCATGCGTTTCCTTACGATTGATGACAGCATTGCCGACGCCCGTGTCCTTCAGGCCATGCTTATCCAGGCATGCCCCGCAGGATTCGAATCGGTACACGTACTAAGCGGAGAGGAAGGATTCGAGCAGATCCAGGAAAACAACTTCGACTGCGTCTTCTTGGACTATCGCCTCGAGGATTCCGACCACTGGGAATTTCTTCAGAAGATTCGTGAAGCCGGAAATGATGTGCCAATCATCGCCATCTCAGGCGCGGGTAACGAACAGATTGCCGTCGAGGGCTTAAAACTGGGTGCTCAAGATTATCTGGTCAAGGACTCCGTTACTGCGGAGACCGTACACCGCGCACTGACTAATGCGATTGAAAAGGTAAGACTCTCTCGGGAACTTGCTAAGCGGCAGAAAGAGCTCCGAGATTTCGCTCACATGGCAGCGCACGATCTTCAGGCCCCACTTCGCCGCATCACCCAGCTTTCTGAGTTTCTCAAGGAAGATCTGGAAGGGAAGCTCGACGAAACTTGTGCAACCAATGTCGACCTCATTGGCACCAATGCACGGCGGCTTCAAGCGTTGGTGCAAAGCTTGATCGAGTTTGCCCGTAACGGCTCGCTCGAAAGCCGAAGGCAAGAGGTTTCATTAGACCAAGTACGTGATGCCGCCCTATTCAACCTCGATCTTCAGATTCGAGAATCGGGAGCGACGATTCAATCGGAACCGTTGCCGAATGTCACCGGAGACGACGCAACACTCACACTTCTCTTCCAAAATCTCATCTCAAATGCGATCAAATTTCGAGGAGTAGAGGCCCCACGCATCCGAATTTCCGCTCAGCGGGAAGAGCGTCAGTGGAAGATTTCGATCTCCGACAATGGAATTGGGATCAGCAAGGAATACCTGGAAGGTGTCTTTGCCCCTTTTCGACGCTTACATGCCCAGCGAGAATACGAAGGCTCTGGTATCGGCTTGGCAACATGCCAGAAGATCGTCGAACAACATGATGGCCAAATTTGGGTTGAATCAGAGCCTGACCAGGGCTCTACTTTTTACTTCACGATTCCCGATCCATCGACCTAGGATTGATTCGTCGTCCTTGCCAGATAGACATCATGATCAGCAACGCCACCTCCGCCCCCTCTTCTAAGTCGAGACTGATCGCTGCGGCATGGTTATTGATCGCCGGAAGAATCTTTCTATGTCTGGCTCTCGTCACCGCATGCATTGTCATGTTGGCTTGGCCCGCCGGTTGGATTAGCCTTCGATCACTAGTCGACGGCCTTCCTACCATGAAGTTCAACACGGCACTTGGTCTAGCCGCACTGGCCGCAACAGGACTGCTCCGATCTCGTGTGCACTTCGTGGTCAACCGTATCGACTGGGCGGCGATTGGATTGGCGGCCTTTGTATTCGCGCTAGCAACAATAAGTCTGCTAGAAGTCGCGTTCTCCTGGGATTTCGGCATCGATACGCTTCTCAGTGACGATCCTCGATCAATCCGTATCGGCAGAACTCCGGGGCTGATGTCTACCGGAACGGCAATCGGACTTTGGCTACTCGCCGTCAGTCAAATCATTTCCAACTTCGTGCCCACTTGGGTCCGAAAGTCGATCGCCTCCTTAGCTGGCATCTTGGGGCTCATTAGCATTTTCCTCTTCCTCTTTCGCAACAATGTTCGCGGAACGAGTATCTTTTCGACGACCGCGATTCACACGGCAACGTTACTCGTCTTTGTAGCAGCTGGCTTCTTTCTAGTCTGGCGTGGATCCCGATTTATTCATACTGAGAGCGATCAAGATATTGTCCTCGCAGAACTTCGACGGGCACGCCCTATCAGTGGAGTCGTTGTCGGAATGCTGGCCGTCGCCTTGCTCGTCACAGGAAGCTTGGTCTGGGATGCCCAGCGAACCATTCGAGAAGCAAACAACGCCAGATTCGCTTATTACACCAACTTGGCGGTCGAAGACATCGATCGCAGCATCAACCGTGTCGTCTACGGACTGCGTGGACTTCGTGGTCTCTATATCGGCAGCCAACACGTCTCGCGCGATGAGTTTGCAAAGTTCGTTTTATCGCGAAATCTAGCAGTTGAGTTTCCTGGCGCAATCGGGTTTGGTTTGATTCAACGAGTCGAGCGTTCCAATTTGAAAAACTATATCGCGGAGGTTCGCGCGGACAATACTCCAGAATTTCAAGTCTTAACGACCGGAAACGCTCCCGATCTCTTCATCATTCGCTACATCTATCCTTTAGAGCAAAACCAAACTGCCTGGGGCTATGATATCGGTTCGGAGACTACCAGACGCGCAGCCGTAGAGAAGGCAACCAGAACCGGGAAACCGACAATCTCGGGCCGGATCGAACTTCTGCAAGACAAACAGAAGACCAGTGGTTTCCTTTACTTCTTACCAATCTACCAATCCGCGGAAACGCCGCTTTCGCCCGAAGAACGCGTCAAACAACTTCGAGGACTGATCTATGCACCAATCATCCTTGAACAAACATTAACCGGCATCGAAAGTCTCACGCTTGGGAACGTTGAGGTCGTCATTCAAGATGTCGAAGATCCTGATTCACCGACCCTCCTTTATGGAGATGACACACTTCTCAACTCCAGGGATTCGAAGTTCGCCCCTAATACTCGCCAGTTCTCGCTTACACGAGAAATTATCGCCGGAGGCCGCAAATGGCGGATCAGTGTGTTTAGCACCCGTGGATTTGAAAATCGAATCGATCGAGTCACACCGGCAATGATTGGTGTGGGGGGAATTACGTTGAGCATGCTTCTGGTCGGCGTCATTTGGCTGATGGGTCGCAACATGGCGCTCGCGCACAACTTGACGGTCGAACTACAAACAAGCGAAGAAGTCGCCAAAGAAGCACGACTTGCAGCTGAAAAAGCCAATTTGGCCAAGAGCGAATTCCTCGCGAATATGAGCCATGAAATCCGTACGCCCATGAACGCGATCATTGGCCTTACCGACTCGGTACTGCGAACCGAACTAACCAACGATCAGCGAGATTATTTGCGTACGGTTGCCGAGTCCTCCAATACCCTGTTGCAAATCATCAACGACATTCTCGACTTCTCAAAGATTGAAGCAGGCAAACTCGAACTCGACGAGGAAGAATTCCAACCACGAGACTTGATCGCAAAATTACTTAAGTCGCTTTCTCCGAAACTCCACAATCGAAATGTCGAAATCGTCTATCACGTAGAACGATCGGTCCCGACACTTCTCAAGGGAGATGCTCGACGACTCGGACAGATCCTGCTGAACCTGGTCGGCAATGCGATCAAGTTTACTCACCAAGGCATGATTGAAGTCAAAGTGGTGAACGTCCCTACTGAGAGCGCAAGTGTCGATGAAATCCAATTGAAGTTCTCGGTCCGTGATACGGGCATTGGCATTCCACCAGACAAGCTGGATTCGATATTCAATGTCTTCGAGCAAGCCGATACTTCGGTTACGCGTCGTTATGGCGGCACAGGCCTGGGTCTGACGATTTCTTCGCTTCTAGTACGAAAGCTGGGTGGCGAGATCTGGCTTGAAAGCGAAGAGGGAGTGGGAAGTACGTTTTACTTCACGGTCAAACTTCGCAAGGCTCAATTTCAAACGCCTCAGCCATGGCAAGACGCTGCTCACATTCTGGCTGGCAAACGAGCACTCGTCGTGGACGATAATGAAATCGACCAACTGATGCTGAAGGAAGTTGCCGAATCGTACAATATCCAAGCTCAAGTCGCCGATTCTGGTGCAAAGGCGCTCGAACGCTTGCGAGCCGCGGCAACAGACGAATATCCATTTGACGTAGTGATTGCCGACGTCAGGATGCCGGAAATGGATGGCTATGAGATGATTCAAAAGCTGCAAGCGGCACCCGAAACCTACGGGCAGCCAGTCGTCATCTTGGTTTCTTCGGGTGGCATCAACAGTCACGATCGAGACACGACGCTCCAGATTGCCTCCCGGATTCGCAAACCGATTAAACCGTCGGAATTGCTCGAGGCGATCATCGATGGCTTCGGAATTGGCACTACGGAAGAAGTCATCTCGACCTCCGACGAATTGGAAACGGTCGAATCGAGTATTCCCAAGCTTCGTGTATTGGTGGCCGAGGATAGCCTACCGAATCAGAAAGTTGCGATGGCTATTCTCAAACGACGTAACCATGACGTTACCATTGTGCAAAATGGCCTGGAAGCATTAGAGACTGTTCAGCACAACCAGTTTGATGTTGTCCTGATGGACGTGCAGATGCCAGAGATGGATGGTCTGACGGCTGCTTTTCAAATCCGTGAGCATGAACAAAAGCACGGCGGGCATGTTCCGATTGTTGCCACTACGGCTCATGCATTGAAAAAGGATCGGGAACGTTGCCTGTCCGCCGGTATGGACGAGTATGTCTCAAAACCACTTTCTGCCGACGAGTTATTCGCAGCGATTGAGAATGCGATTCACCGCAGCAACGGTAACGCAGCGGCCCCGTTGACTCTATCTCTTGGCGCGTCCACCGAACAACCAAAATCAGAATCGGCACATACGCAAATCCCTTGGGAGAAACTTCTTGAGCGACTTGGCAATGACCACAAAACGCTAATTGATATCGTAGAAGCTTATGCCCCTGAGATGGAAAAGAGCATGGAGAACATTCGCACGGCTTTAGGAAAGTCCGATGGCCATTTGCTGACGATTTCTGCGCATAAACTCAAAAGTGCACTCCGTTTTTTCCATCAAATCGAGACCTCGAAAATCGCGGAAACTCTTGAAAAGCGGGGACTTAACAACGAATTCGAAGCCGCTCACCCTGAGGCGGATGAGCTTGAACGTAGGCTGTCGCAGCTTATGCCTTGCCTGATAGACTTTATTCCAGCTTGACCTTTCCTGTCTTCCTGGAAATTCCTGCCCATATGGTCGCCAACCAAATTACCATTTTGCTTGTAGACGATGACGATGTGGATGCCGATATCATCCGTCGAGCGATCACGAAGCAACGTATTGCGAACCCGATCGTACGTGCTCGCGATGGCTTAGAAGCATTAACGGTCCTTCGCGGTAACGAATCAGAAGCCGCTCTGAATCGTCCCTATTTAATTCTGCTCGACCTGAACATGCCCCGCATGTCCGGCATCGAATTTCTGCAGGAACTCCGGGACGACAAAAACCTTCACGACAGTATCGTGTTTGTCCTCTCGAGTTCGCTCGACGATCGTGACATTCTTAAATCCTATGAGAAGCATGTCGCAGGCTATCTCCCCAAAGGCAAGTTTGGTGACCCGTTTGTCGATCAGCTTAACTCGCTACAACTGTACTGGCGTTATATCGAGTTCCCACCGGAACATTGAATTCTCGCTAGCAGCTTTGAGCTAGTATTTTAGTCTTTTCCGCAAATAACATTCCTGTTTGATGTTGTCGAACTCGCTTTTGACATGTAGAACATTTACTACGTATTAAAGACGAGATGCGGGGAAGTGATTCCCGGCAGGTTTCTTCACCGGTTCGACTGGACGTCACGCTCTTGTCATGCGAGCAGTCCGCCTTCTTGAGGGCGTGATTTGTGGAATGTATTCCAAACTGCTTACGTGACGTCAATTATCGGTGCCTCTGTACATTCAGGTAGGACGATACCTGAACGAATCCGACGGGAAAGGAAACCAAGCTATTCTCGTGCTCTCTCGAAGTGCCCAGGAGTCGATTGAATTTCCTAATTTGGGAATCTCCATCAAGGTACTACAAATTTCGCGTTCCCGAGTTCGACTCGGAATCGACGCCCCGCGAGATGTTCAAGTAAGACGCCAGGAACTGCCACCTGACGACTTCAGTGGCCTACCTAAGAATCACGAGCAGATCACGGAATCTCCTATTACAGAGCACCTTCGCACCGCGGTTGATTCTTTGCGGAAGGTGCAAATTGCCGCTGAGATCACCGAGTCAGATCACGTACTCGCGCTTTTGACGCGTTTTATTCGCGATTTGGAAGTACTCGATCGCCAAGTCCAAATGTGGTCGCCATCCCCCACGACACCACGCGGCGAAGAACATCGCCGAGCCTTGGTCGTCGACGATAACGAGAACGAAGCCAAGCTGCTGGCAAGCTTTCTCCGCCTCAAACAGTTTCAGGTCGATTCGGTCTACAATGGCGCCGATGCATTGTCGTATCTGGCCAATAACGAAACGCCCGATGTCATCTTGCTCGACATGAACATGCCTCAATACAACGGTGGCTGGACCGTTCGTGAGATCCGTCGAGATACGAAGTTCGAACATCTCAAGGTTTTCGCCGTCAGCGGAGCTCATCCGACAGAATACGGCGTTGAAGTTGGTCCAGGCGGATGCGATCGCTGGTTCCAAAAGCCGATCAATCCCAGCACGCTCGTGGACGAAATCATTCACGGTGCCAACACACGAGAGAGTGTTCTGAACTGATCAGCGTAGCCAGTTTTCAGTCGGGCAAATTTCCTGATCCATCAAGTCCAGCACTTATCATCTAGCATCGATCGAAACGGTTGAGAACCGAATGGTAGGAGGAAAACCAGTTGCTACAATACGATGAATTCAACGTATGGCAGCTAATTGGTAGTGCTGGATGAACTCAGACAATATCTCCACAGGGGCTAACGAGGGATCTCTTTCGGAAACGTCAGCGGAAACTCCTTTCTACGTAGTGGGGATTGGTGCGTCTGCAGGTGGACTTGAGTCGCTCGAATTGTTCTTTGATCACATGCCGACCAGTAGCGGCATGGCGTTCGTCGTGGTCCAGCATCTTTCTCCTGACTTCAAAAGCTTGATGGACCAACTATTGGCCCGTCATACACAAATTGAAATCCACCGTGTGGAAGATGGCATGCGTGTTCGACCGAACGCGATCTATCTTCTGCAACCTAAGCATGACATTACCATCGAACACGGCGTGCTGCGGTTAACCAAGCACGAGCGTGAAATGGGCGTGAAACTGCCCATCGATGTCTTCTTCAAATCATTGGCGAACGATCGAGGCAAGTACGCGATCGGTGTCGTCCTTTCTGGCACCGGATCGGATGGATCGCGAGGAATTCGTGATATCCATTCCAAGGGCGGACTGGTCGTCATCCAAGATTCCGAATCGGCTGGGTTCGACGGAATGCCACGAGCTTCCGCGGCAACCGGCGTGGCGGATGTCGTCTGCCGACCACAATCAATGCCCGCCAAGATCTTAGAGTTCGCAGGTCAGCCAGGCGAATTTCAGCGCGGGCAGGTCGAAGATTCTCACGCTTCCGAAGAAGGAGAATTGCAATCGTTATTTCGCCTGTTTCGTCAACGATTTGGAATTGACTTCGCCTTCTACAAGGCAGCTACCATTCAACGACGCATTGAGCGTCGAATGCAACTCAGCCAGATCACGGATCTTTCCGACTATCTGGCCAAGCTGTCTGATAACTCCGATGAACTCGATCTTCTCTACCGCGATCTACTCGTCGAGGTCACGTACTTCTTTCGTGATACGGAAGCATTCCGGCGGCTTGAATCGGATGTTATTCCACAGCTTTTCAAAGATTGTGCTGAAGACGACGAAATCCGCGTCTGGGTTTCAGGCTGCGCGACCGGAGAGGAAGCCTACTCGATCGCGATGCTTCTACACGACGCCGCCGAGAAGTTTAAGCGATCGGTAAACGTCAAAATCTTTGCGAGTGATGTCCATCAGAAGTCGATGGAGATTGCTAGTTCTGCAATTTATTCCCCGAAGGCAATGGAGAACACACCGAAGCGATTTCGGGACAAGTACTTTTCGCAGCACGGCGACTTCTTTCATATTAAGCCAGAGATTCGCAGAATGGTGGTCTTCGCGCGCCACGATCTGACGCGAGACCCTCCCTTTACTCGCATTAACTTGCTCAGCTGCCGTAACGTCCTTATTTACCTTGAGCCGGAGATCCAGAGGCGAATTCTGGCGATGTTCCATTTCGGCCTACGCGTCGGCGGAACCTTGATGCTGGGCCCCAGCGAAACGATTGGCTCGCTTTCGAAAGAGTTCTCGACCATCGATCAGCACTGGCGAATTTATCGGAAGCTGCGCGATGTTCGTCTGCCCGAGTCGACACGTCTGCCGATTAATCCGGCACCAGCCAGTATCTTTCAAGGTCGAACGACCATCAGCGGTGGCGGCGGGAGCTCCAAGACCGAAGACTCTTGGTTTCTACCCGGTGCCTACGAGGATCTACTCGCCAAGTACGTCCCCCCTAGCCTGCTTGTTAACGAATTCTACGAGCTGATTCACACCTTTGGAGACGCACGGAAGCTATTAGTTCAGCCTCCCGGCCGAACGACACTCGATGTCTCACGAATGGTTGAAGGTGACCTGCAAACGGCCATGACGGCCGCACTGCATCGTGCTAACCAGAAAGACGAATCTGTCACATTCAAAAGCGTGAGTGCTAACACGGCGATGGGGCCCAGGCGGCTTAACGTCCGCGTTGAACCTTACCTGAAAGGAAGTCGAAAGCTCTTTCTGATCTGCCTGGAAGAACAGGAAACGGCTTCTCGGCCCGAGCAAATCGCGAATAACTCGGTTGAATTTGATCAAGATAGAGAAGGTCGTGTTGAAGAGCTAGAAAGAGAACTTGATCATACGCGCCAATCGCTGCAGACAACCGTCGAAGAATTGGAAACGAGCAACGAAGAATTGCAGTCGACCAACGAGGAATTAATTGCCTCGAACGAGGAACTGCAGAGCACTAATGAAGAATTGCACAGCGTCAACGAGGAGCTCTACACGGTCAACTCGGAGTACCAACGTAAGATCGAAGAGTTGACCGATCTTACCAATGACCTGGACAACCTATTGGGTAGCACGGACATTGGCACGATCTTTCTTGATAACGATTTGCGAATTCGCAAGTTCACGCCATCGATTGCATCGGCGTTCCATGTCGTCGAACACGATATTGGACGGCCTATTCAACATATCAGCTACAATCTCGAGAACCCTGATCTACTGACCGACTTAACCACGGTTCTCGAATCAGGCGAGGCGCTAGAAAAAGAAGTACGCAGCCGCGACGGCCGGTCTTTCCTGAAGCGTGTTCGCCCATATTTCAATGAATCGGGTGCCTCGGATGGTTTAGTACTGACGTTCGACGACATTACGGCCGTGAAGATCGCCGCATCTCAGGCAGAGCAAGCGGAAGAAGATCTAGCGGTAAGTCAGAGAGAATTGCAAGACTTCGCCTACGCAGTCTCGCATGATCTTCAAGCGCCCCTCCGACACATCCAAGAGTTTGCCCTCCGCCTAGAGGAAGGCGATCCAAATATCAGCGAAGTGAAATCGCATCTCGATGGCATTCAGATGTCGTCCCAACGTATGCAAAGAATGATCGATTCCCTACTCTCCTATTCTCGCGTTAACACGCGTGGAGTCGGCTTCGAATCTGTCTCGCTCGATCAAGTTCTTGAAAATGTCCTGGCGAATCTTAAGAACGAAATCGCTGAATCCAACGCAACAATCTCCTTCGAACAATTACCGCAAGTCCAGGGCGATTCCAGCCAACTGTTGGCTTGCTTTGAGGAACTGCTGAGAAACGCAATTAAGTTTCGCAGCGATAAGCCACTTAAAATCCACCTCGGGGCACGGGTGCGAGACGATGGCTGGCTTATCTCTGTTCACGATAACGGGATCGGCATCGAGCAACGTCATTACGAACGTATTTTCGTCATTTTCCAGCGACTGGAGTTTAAGGAAGGAACCGAAGGAATGGGCCTAGGCTTGGCTCTATGTCGCAGAATTCTGGAACGCCATCATGGCTGGATCTGGGTCGAATCGACACCCGGTCGTGGCAGCACTTTCTTCGTTCAGTTGCCTAAGGGTGACAAGAAGATCCGACATGACCGACAAGGCACCGCATCATGAACGAACGCGAACCGAATCAGACTTCGACTGAGGCCAAGCAAAGCGTCTCGTCCACAACAAAACCATCCTATGTGGTGGGCGTCGGTGCATCCGCTGGTGGCCTGGAAGCTTTGGAACGCTTGTTTGACAATATGCCAAAAGATAGCGGCATGGCTTTTGTCGTCGTGCAGCATTTGTCACCAGACTTCAAAAGTTTGATGGACGAACTGCTTGCTCGTCGGACCGATATTACGATCTTTCGGGTGGAAGATGGCATGCAGCTAAAGGCCAATGCCATCTACCTAATCCCACCGAAGAAAAACATGGTGCTCGCCGATGGAAGCTTGTGGCTGACCGATCAAGATATCGGTGGACTCAACCTTCCGATCGATATTTTCTTCCGCTCTCTCGCCAAAGATGCCAAGGAAAAAGCCATTGCGGTAGTCCTTTCCGGGACCGGCAGCGATGGGTCACGTGGGATCCAGGACATTCACGAAAGTGGTGGCTTGGTCGTCGTGCAATCAATTCAATCCGCCGCGTTTGATGGAATGCCACGTAGCGCCCTCGCGACCGGCTTAGCCGATGTGGTATGCCCGCCTGACAGCATGGCTAGCCGCATTCTGGAATATATCCAAAGTCCCTCCTCTTTCATCAGCCATAGCGATCAAGACGATGACTTACCCGACGCGGGAGAACTAGCGACGATCTTCAAGCTCTTCCGAAATCAGTATGGTATTGATTTCAGCATGTACAAGCCGACGACGATCGTTCGTCGTATCGAGCGTCGTGTCAAACTCTCTCGCTGTTCCTCCTTGGCTGAATACTCCAAGCTTGTCGAAGGAGATTCTCGCGAACTTGATGTCCTTTACCGTGATCTCCTCGTCGAGGTAACGCAGTTCTTCCGAGACCTGGAAGCATTTCAGCATTTGCGGAATACGATCATGCCGCAATTGGTAGAGCGCGCTGCCGAATCGGGAGAAATGCGAATCTGGATACCAGGCTGTGCCACCGGCGAGGAAGCGTATTCGCTGGCGATGCTCGCGACGGAATGTATTGAACGCCAGAACGCAAATATCGACCTGAAACTATTCGCATCCGATGTCCATCAAACGTCGATGGAAACCGCGAGTTCCGGTGTTTACTCTTCGACGAGTGTCTCGCGAATGCCGATCGAGTATCGCGACAAGTTCTTTACTCGAATTGGCGATCTTTATCACATTTCGACCGAGCTTCGTCAGAAAGTGATCTTCGCCCCGCACGATATCACCAAAGATCCACCATTCACTCGAATCGATCTGATCAGTTGTCGTAATGTATTAATCTATTTCAATCAGGATGTTCAGAAGCGAGTTCTTTCTCTCTTCCACTTTGGGTTAACCGTCGGTGGCGTTCTGTTTCTTGGGCCCAGTGAAAGCATCGGTGACCTTGAGAAAGAGTTCGAGCCTGTCGATCGGCAATGGCGAATTTACCGTAAACTGCGCAACGTCCGACTCGCGGATACCGGACCGATCTCTCCTCAGCCCCCTTTGAACCGGGTTGTTTTTACCCGGCCATCGTACGTTTCGACCCAAACGCGTGGCGACAAGTCGTGGCTGGTTCCCGAGGTCTACGATCATTTACTAGCCAAGTACGTTCCGCCCAGCTTATTGATCAATCAGCACTTGGAACTGGTGCACTCGTTCGGGGACACACGTCGTTTGCTCGTTCAACCGGAAGGAAAAGCAACTCTCGATGTTTTGCGGATGGTCGAAGGAGATCTTCGCACGGCAATGAACGCCGCACTTCATAAAGCCTCGGTAAAAGGTGAATCGATCGTTTTCGAAGGCGTCCGTGCACGAACCAATCAAGGCGAACAGACTTATCGCTTAGTTGCCGAGCCTTATCTGAAGGGGCAAGAGAAAATGTTTCTCATCTCCCTGGAAGAAATGACCCAACCCAACGTTACCCCGCAGGCCGAAGCGGTTCCGTTCGACTCGGCGGATCAATCAGCACAACGAATTGTTTCACTGGAACGTGAACTCGACTACACCAAGGAGACCCTCCAAGCAACCGTCGAAGAACTCGAGACGAGCAACGAGGAACTGCAATCGGCCAACGAGGAGTTAGTCGCCTCAAACGAGGAACTTCAAAGCACCAATGAAGAACTTCACGGCGTTAACGAAGAGCTCTTCACCGTCAACTCAGAACACCAGAAGAAGATCACCGAGCTGACCCAACTTACCGAGGACATGGATCATCTGCTTAAGAGCACTCGGATTGGCACCATCTTCCTCGATACCGATTTAAAGATCCGCAAGTTCACCGCCGAAGCGAAGGAAGCCTTTCATATCCTCGATCAGGATATCGGTCGGCCCATTAGCCACATCGCCCATAACTTGAAAGATGTCGAACTAATCGAAGAAGCGCAGAGCGTCCTCTCGTCGATGCGCCCCGTCGAAAGAGCCATCGAATCTCGCACAGGCGGAAGCTACCTAATGCGTTTGCTACCATACGCCGGTAGTAGTGGTGTCGACGGCGTTGTGCTGACATTGATCGACACCACCACGATTATTTCTCTTCATCGTCATTTAGAAGATCCAGAAACCTAAATCGGGGGACTACTTTGTATAAATCTCGCTGACTTCCAATACGCGAAGCACTTAGGCAGCCATGACGTCTGCCGCTATCGCGATTGAAACATTGACCGATGTCACGTGCGTATGACGCCACGACTCGACATCGATACCCTTCGCTTTTGTTGTCATTTTGTTGGGGCAGATTCACGTGAATGATAACGAGACAACCTCTATCGATCCCGCTGATGACTTGATCATTGCCGGAATCGGTGCCTCGGCAGGAGGTCTGGAAGCACTCGAATATTTCTTTCGAGGTGCGTCGGGCAACGCGAAAGTCGCCTACGTAGTGGTCCAGCATCTTTCGCCGGAACAACCGAGCATGATGGACCATCTGCTCAAGCGTTACACGCCGTTACCGGTACAACAAGCCACGCATGAATTACGAGTCATGCCTGGTAATGTTTACCTGATTCCGCCTGGCAAGGACATGATTATCGCGGACGGCAAGCTGCTGATTGCCGATCGTTCTCCTCACAATGGCCTCTCTCTACCAATCGATCAGTTTTTTCGATCGCTTGCGCAAGATTGCGGTCGAAACTCAATTGGGATCATTCTTTCCGGCACCGGTACCGACGGTTCACGAGGCATTTGCGAAATCCACGCAGCTGGTGGCCTCGTTCTGGCACAAGACACCGACTCGGCTCGCTTCGATGGCATGCCAATCGCCGCGATTCAAACGGGCGTTGTCGACGAGATTCTACTTGCCGAGGAAATGGATCACGTTATCCATCAATTCGCGGAACGAAACAACGGCAACACTGACTCCATCCTAGACAATCTCGACGGCGCATCGTCGGAAGCGTACATCAAACAGATCTTTCGCTTGCTACGAAACAAATATGGCATCGACTTCTCTCACTACAAATCAGGTACGATCACGCGTCGGATTGAGCGGAGGTTGATGCTTAATCAAGTTTATGATTTGGCCACTTATGCCGAAGGCTTATCAAATGACGCTGACGAGTTAGGCAAGCTTTATCGCGATTTGTTGATTGGAGTAACCCGTTTTTTCCGCGACCCGGAAGGCTTTGAGTTCGTTCATCGCAATGTGCTTCGGCCATTAATCCAGGAGGCCGATCCTCGCAACGAATTACGGTTTTGGATTGCCGGTACCGGCACCGGACAAGAGGCCTTCTCCCTCGCGATGCAGATTAGCGAGGAACTAGACAATCTCCCTCACGTAATTCCTACCCGTATCTTTGCCACTGATGTCCATCATCGCTCGCTAGAAATTGCTGCTAGAGGCATCTTTACAGAAGATGAACTACGTGATGTTTCAAACGAGCGGATTGCCAAATTCTTTGTCAAACGTCGTGATGGCTATCAGGTTTCACCACATCTACGGAAGATGATCGTATTCGCGCCCCACAATATCATCCGGGACGCTCCATTTACTTCTATGGATTTCATCAGCTGTCGAAACCTGCTGATCTATCTGCAAACCGAGGCACAGAAGAAAGCCCTCTCACTATTTCATTTTGCCCTCAAAGTTGGTGGCACGATGTGGCTTGGCCCAAGCGAAACACCCGGAGAATTAGGGCGAGAGTTTGATGTTGAAAACGAACATTGGCGAATCTTTCGCAAGCGTCGCGATGTTCGTATTCTCGCAGGTGAGAGAACTGCGATTCGCACTGCTGCTGGATCGCCCGGCAGTAACGTTCCGACTCAGAGCTCCCGCGGCATCGTTGCGCACCAACTGGAGACTTACGATCGTTTACTCGATGAATTCATGCCGCCTAGCATCCTCGTGACCGACAGTCGCGACCTGCTACACACCTTCTCAGGAGCCAGTCGTTATCTGATTCGTAAAGATGGTCGTCCCTCCACGGATGTTGTGGAGAACGTGCATCCAGATCTCAAAGTCCCGATCCTCACCGCACTTCAGCGATCGATCAAGGATCAATCTCCGGTCGTCCACTCCGGTGTGACGTTCGCAGGACCACCGAACGAAGAGATCAAATTGGTGGTCAAACCATTCTTCAATCGTACCGCCAATCGAAACGAGTTCCTCATCATTTTTGAGGCACGCGAATGCGAGAACGTCACAGAAACACTTCCCTCGATTGACTTGCAAGGCATCTCCAGGGAACAGATCCAGGCCTTGGAATCGGAACTCCAGTACGCGAAGGAAACGCTTCAAGCGACGATCGAAGAACTGGAAACAACCAATGAAGAACTCCAAGCATCCAACGAGGAACTACTCGCATCAAACGAAGAACTCCAAAGCACGAATGAAGAGCTAAACTCCGTCAACGAAGAGCTTTATACCGTCAACATGGAACACCAGCGAAAGATCGCGGAGTTAACCGAAATGACGGATGACATGGAGAATCTGCTCAACAGCACTGAAGTCGACACGGTCTTTCTCGATCGCGAATTCCGTATTCGCAAGTTTACCCCGGGCATCGCTAAGACGTTTAACTTGATCCCACAAGACGTAGGTCGGCGAATCGATAGCTTCACGCATAACGTGAAGAACCTCGCATTACTGGACGCGCTGGAAAGAGTTCTTCGATCGGAAGAACCCCTCGAGCTTGAAGTCGACGACGCTAAGGATGAATGGTATTTGCTGCGAATCCTGCCCTATTTCTCCAAGGGCGTGGTCGAAGGCCTGGTGATGACATTGATCAACATCACCTCGCTGAAGTCCGCCGAACTCCGATTAACCGAGCTGTCGGAAATCGTTCAACAGTCGTCCGACGCCATCATCCGTATTGACCTGGATGGAACGATTCGCACCTGGAATCGTGGCGCGACAGAGCTTCTCGGATATTCCGAGTCGAGCACGATTGGCCAAAATTTTTCGCTGCTGATGCCCGACAATTCTGATCCGGCGATTCAGCTTCTCTTGAGTGAAGTTGCCCAGGGTAATTCAGTCAACGATCATCGCATGGTCTGGCATAGTCGCACAGGGAAGGTGCTCGATATCTCGCTGCACGTTTCCCCAATTCGTGATGTTTCCAAGACGGTGCATGGTGCGTCAGCGATTGCCAGAGATATTTCTGAATTGAAGAAAGCCGAATTGAAGATTCGCGAAGCGGTTCGCCGTCGCGATCAATTCCTCGCGATGCTCTCACACGAATTACGTAATCCATTCGCGGCTATCCTGAATGCCAACAGCTTACTGAAAGAAGAGGGCGTCGACAAAACGACCACAGACGAAGCACGTGAAGTCGTCGAACACCAACTACAGCACGTGTCTCGACTCCTCGACGATCTGCTAGACGTTGCTCGGATCACCAACGACAAGCTTGTTCTTCACACTGAAGTGATCGATATCAACAAGATCGTCTTGGATGTGGTCGACTGTATCCAGCATCAGCTGGAAGTCAACAATCAAGAGCTGGAACTAAATCATCCTAACGTTCCCCTGTTCGTCGAAGGAGACATTGGGCGATTGCAGCAAGCCCAGGTCAACCTCCTAATCAATGCCAGTAAATACAGCCCACCAGGAAGTACGATTCGTTACAACATTTGGCGAGATGGCGGTGAAGTTGTGATTACCGTGGGTGATTCAGGCGACGGCATCCCACCCGAGATCGCCGATCAGATTTTTGAGCCGTTTGTTCAAGCAGAACAAACGATTGATCGTTCCCAAGGCGGAATGGGGCTGGGACTCTCGTTGGTGAGAATGATCATCGAAGCCCACGAAGGTAAAGTCAACGCCGAGAGCCTCGGTAAAGGACTTGGCAGCGAATTTACAATTCGCCTTCCGCTTACTTCCGCACCGCCATCGAGCCAAAAAAGCCACAGCTTTCAGATCACGCCTGGTACTCGCCTACTGTTGATCGAAGATAGCGACGGGATTCGTCGGATGCTCGCTCGATCGCTCGAATTAAAGGGGTTCAAAGTAGAATCCGCCAGCAACGGCTTGGAAGGCCTGTCGCGTTTTGACGCTTTTCTTCCGCAGGTGGCGATTGTTGATATCGGATTGCCTGATATCGATGGATATGAACTAGCGAGACGAGTCCGTTTGAAAAACCATAGCAAAGTTCTCATGGTTGCTGTCACTGGGTATGGCCAAGAGGAAGATCGACGTAAAGCTTTAGATGCAGGATTCGACATGCATCTTGTTAAGCCGATCGATCCAACCGAGCTAGCCTCTGCTATCGCTCCGTTTCTACTGCCCAATGATTCGGTACCATCTTCGTCATAAATGCTTTGCTAATGCTGCGCAAAACGCAACTGCCATCTCTGAGGAGGGAGATTGATGTACCCTGTTTCTGTAATAAATGAATCAATTCTTGTTGACCCAATGCCGATCGACTGATAGGTTGAGGTCATGGCGTGCGGGCAGCCGATAGCTCGCTTCAGCAACGGACGGCCCACTCGAGGAAATTCGAGTCTAGGTATGCTTGCAGTTACGCAAACCTAAACTTGGGGCAGAATTCTCCTTCGTCAGGAATTCCTGGCCTCCTTACCTCGTATGTAGTCACTTCCTTCATGACTGCAGCAAGGAGACCGTTGTGTTAGTCGTTACTCGCCATTCGAAAGATAAGATATCTTTCCCTCAGGTTGGCATTACCATCCACTTCATCCGGGTCCATTCCGGAAACGTGAAGATCGGAATCGATGCTCCGCGGGACATCGCTATTGTCCGCGACGAAATCGACAGTACGGAGACGACTGCTTCACTTATTCGCAGGCAATTTCTTAGACTGCCACGTGATATCCGTCATGGGATTCGCAACGAACTACACCAAATCAGTATTGGATTGCACCTCTATCGCGAGCTGCTTCAAGCTGGACAGGTTCAAGAGGCGGAAGAAGCCTTTGAAGTGATGCAAAGTTGTTTGCAACGGCTAGACGAAAACGAAGTCTTCCAGAGAACACCACCGACATCCTCTGCTTCGGGTAACGTTCTGCTAGTTGAGGACATGGCCAACGAACGCGAAATGTTAGCCGACTTTCTTCGTCTTCATGGTTACGGTGTCAACACGTTCGCAAATGGATCAGAGGTGCTGAATTACCTCAAGGAGAACATCGCGCCGAAGGTCATCCTTGTTGACATGAAAATGCCCGAATGTGACGGGCCAACAACCGTGCGGCAAATACGATCTGATTCGCGTATCGGTTCCACACATATTTTCGCGTTGAGCGGAACATCACCGAAAGAAAACGGTTTAGAGAGCGGTGTGAAAGGGATCGATCGCTGGTTCCCCAAACCCGTTAACCCACAAGGCCTCATCAACGCGATCGAAGCCATCAGCAAGAAACCAACTCGTCGAATACCGGAGTCGTAATCATCTTAGCCGCTGAAGTTCACCGCAGGGAGAGCGGAAAGAATTCCAAGGGAGATTGGATTTAATACTCCAGCGGCTAACCATCGCCGGGAGAGCTGAGGCAACGCTTCAGCTCTCCCGCGCATTTTCAACCGATGTTGCGAGTGTACGATATACTTCACGAAAGACAAAACATTTTTTCATGATTAGCTCGTTGACGATCCGAAGTTAACTTTCCGGTAAGCCGCAGTGAAAGCATTCAATTCAAATAGGGAATTAATCCCATGTATATAATTGATGAAGTGGCAGATCCGATTCGATCAAAGAGCTAAGCTCTGCTGAACTCAAATAGGCACGCGAGCAGCCGATTCGCTCGCAACCGCAATGGATTGCGCGTCTGAAGGGACGTTTCCCTTCTGAACATGAAGTTTTTGACGCTACAACAGCCGTCTTCGGCTGTCTAGTGTCCAGACTGCGCTTGGAAGCAACGCTTTCGCGCTCATTGCGAGACCTTCTGTCGTGCCTACAATTCGAGTTACTCACAGGAAGCTTTCCTGCCGTTCATTGGTGCGTTCTGCCAATCTACTTTGCGTCGCCGTTCCGCGATGTTGCTCACCTTCGTTCGGCTGTCTTCTCTTTGTCCACTCTTTAAGCACTTCAGTAATCCCTTTCGACTGCACACTGCTGCGCATTCGGAAAGCGTTAGACGAATTCGTCAGGGCTGCAAATAGCCAACTCCGGTCAATCGCAAACGAGGGCAGAGGCGTTCATCAAATCCGTAGTCTGTTTAGAACCAATCCGGGAGAACGGCTATGAATCATGAAGTCCTTATCACCGATCAACAGATCGTAAACCTCCTGTTACTGGAGGATGACGACGTTGACTACCAAACCCTGACCCGTCATTTGGCATCTGGGCCAACTAAATTCGAGATCTCCCATGCCCGCACGTTGGAAAATGCGTGCGACACGCTCAGTCAGGGTCACTACGATGTGATCATTGCCGATTTACGATTGCCCGATAGTGAGGGGGTCGAAACGGTTGTCTCTCTGGCAGAGCGATGTCCGCAGACCGTGTTATTGGTGATGACCGGTCTCGATGACGAAGAATTGGAACAGGAAGTTCTCAGCCGCGGAGCACACGGCTATTTCGTCAAATGCGAGATTCAAGGCAAAGCGATCATCCGCACGATACTGCATTCGCTGCGATGCGAACGATTCGTCCGACAACATCGAGCCCTCGTCGATCACTTACGAACGCAACAAAGAAGTTTAGAGTCGTTTTCACAGCAATTGAGTGAGGAGAATAAGCTACTCAAGAACGCGCATCAACTCCGTTTTCAAACCGAAGCAACAGACTTCAAACATCTCTCCAATCACGTTAGTAAGGATGCCATAGCGATTATGGCCGTGGAAGCCGAGCAAGCAAGTCGCGCCAAGAGTGAATTCTTAGCGACCGTTTGTCACGAATTACGAATGACGATGGAAGGAATTCTGTCGATTCATGATCACTTGGCACAAACGCACCTGACCGATCAACAAAAGGCATTCGTTGACGCCAGCTTGGCTAACAGTACCGTTCTCTACCGCATGGTCGGTGAGATGTCCGATATCGCTCGGATCGAGTCGGGGCGGGCAGAACTTCAACCATTCCTATGTGACCTATCGGCCATTCTTCAGGAAGTCGCTTCTACGGCTTATCCTCTACTCAGCTCGAAGCACATTGCTTTGAAGTGGGCATCTGACGAAGCGTTTGCCGAATCGGTAATCTGCGATGGAAAGGTCATTCGCCAAGTACTAATCTTGTTGCTCTCGAACGCGATTAAGTTTACCTCGCAAGGCAGAATTGATTTGCACGGAGCATGTCTCTCGCAAGACTCACACGGTGGATACATTCGAATCTCCGTGTCCGACACCGGTGTGGGAATTCCGGCCGACACCTTGGACGAATTGAAAGCGGCCTTTTCGCAAGGAAGTCTACGATCGATGCCACCGCTACTTGGCCCTAGCCTCGGCCTTTCGCTCGCGTTGCAATTAACGCGGCAACTGGGAGGGGAAATGGGAGTAGAAAGCGAACGTTGGAAAGGCTCGACCTTTTGGGTTGATATTCCCGTTCGCTTACCCGAACAGGAAGTTACCGGTCGAATCGATTCAAGCAGCAAGTCACTGCTGAAAGGCCCCAATTTTCTCAAACGCCAGAATGGTAACGGTAAACCAAGCAGACCGCTAACAGCAAAGCATCATGTGTTGGTCGCGCATGAGAGCCGGGCCCTACAACTGTATATGGTCGAGCAACTGCGACAGCTCGGACATTCTGCGGATACCGCGAAGGATGGAAGTGATGCGATGTATCTATTGGCGAGAAAGGACTTCGATCTCTTGATGATCGACTGTCACTTGCCAATCCACGACGTCTTTGTCATCGCTAACCGAATTGATGGAATCACGCAGGGAAACCAAGAGGAAAAACGTCCCAAAATCATTGCCATTTCCGATCGATTGATGATTGACAAGATGGACAATTCCCAAATCGAGAACATCGATGCCTATTTAACGGTACCGCTGGAAATCACACGCTTACGCGAGACCATCCGGCGCTGCCTAAACGATGATATATAGCCCGAGATTGATCGTTTCGCCCTATCGTCTCCTCGCTTCGACCATAGCTTATCCCTTAATTTCGCGACTTTTCATATCAAAAGGAGTTTCGCTTACGAAGCTTTCCTCCACGTGGTTTGCATGGGGCCAAATTTAACGTTTTCGGAAGTTTTCACGAACGACGTCAGGCATCCGTAAGGAAACTGCTGTTTGACGTTGGTTCTCTTCGGTCTAACATGCCCAACTGATGCGATCAGTGAACGCAATGCTTTGTCATTGCAATTTGGCTCGACCGAAAGACCACGCTCATGTCTTTGGAAAACGAATTCCGCTATCGGCCCGACATTGACGGACTACGGGCAATTGCCGTCGTTCTCGTCTTGCTATTTCATGCTCGTCTCGGTTTTACAGGCGGTTTTGTTGGGGTTGATGTCTTCTTCGTCATCTCCGGCTTCCTGATCACCGGGCTGATTCTGAAAGGACAAGATGAAGGTCGTTTTAGCATGGGAGCGTTCTGGCAACGACGCATACGCCGAATCTTACCTGCTTCGCTCGTGGTGGTGCTAGTCACTCTCACCGCCGGCTTCTTCCTTTTTCTCCCTTCTGACTTCCACAAATTGGCGGAATCGGCGCTCGCCCAGCAATTGATGCTAGCAAACGTCTATTTCAGCTATTCGCTTGACTACTTTGCCGGTCCCGCCGAAACCCAACCGCTTTTGCACACTTGGTCCCTGGCCGTTGAAGAACAGTTTTACCTTTTCTATCCACTGTTGCTCGTTGCTTTTCGTCCGCTAGGCAAGCGTGCCGTGTTCACCCTCCTTGCGTTATTGGCATTGGCATCCTTTGCGCTAAGTGTGTGGGGGATGACACAATCCCCGACGCTAACTTTCTTCCTACTACCAACACGAATGTGGGAACTATTAGTCGGTGCTCTGGTTGCGTTCATTCCTGCTCCGCAACGATGGCCTCATGCCGCGCGAGAATTGTGTGCGTGGCTGGGACTCGCTGCGATCCTAGGTAGTGGCTGGTTTTATCATCCCTCAATGGTCTTTCCGGGCACCTCGGCACTAGTACCGGTTCTAGGTACTGCCCTGCTTATCTATGCGTGCGGCTGCCAAAAACCGACGTCCTTGGTCAAGATATTATCGCATCGCTCGCTGGTCTTTGTTGGCTTGATCTCTTATTCGCTCTACCTGTGGCATTGGCCGATCCTGGCATCAATGCATTACTTGTTTGGTCCCCAACTTACTCTGCTCCAAACAACTCTGGCACTCGCGGGCAGCATTGTGGCTGGCGTCTTAAGCTGGCGATACATCGAGACACCATTCCGCAAGCACTTTTCGGAAACACCGGTTTGGAAAACCGCAGGCTCAGCATTTGCCGTATCTCTGGCGATTGCTTGTCTGGCTCTCGTAGTGGTGCAAACTCAGGGTTTACCGCAGAGACTGCCACCACAAATTCGTGAGATGATCACGCTCAAACATGGCTACGACAAATACGTCGCCGAGACCGAACAGTTGAAAAACGGTAAAGCGTATGTCGTCAAAACCACATTACCGCTCGCCGACTCATGCGACTTCGTACTACTTGGCGACAGCCACGGAATGATGGTCGCTACGTTATTCGAGCAATTAACCCAGCAACACAATGTCAATGGCGAATTCGTCGTCAAGGCAGGCGTCGCGCCGCTGCAAGGGGTTTGGAAAGTCGCTGATGTTGGAAAAGAGGGACTTGCTTGGGGAAATGCTGCGTTGAACTACGTTGTGTCGCGGAAGCCCAAAAACGTCATCCTCGTGGGACGATGGTCCGCCTATATCGACGGCCCCCCTGAGAACACGCTCGCCCGTTACCAACAGATTCTGGTCGATGAAGCCAACCCGACACCAAACGGAAAATCCGCAATGCCTGTCTTTGAGGCCGCCATGCAGCGAACAGTCGCTTCGCTTGAAGACGCCGGATGCCACGTCTGGATATTGAAACAACCTCCAGAACAATCGTGCAATCCCCAACTGGAAATGCCTCGAGCCTGCTTCATTGGCTATGAGATTCCAAGCGGAGTCACGCGCCGAGAACACTTGCAGCGACAACGCCAGGCAAACGATGTCATCGACCACTTGGCCGCGGCCAGTAGCCAGATTCATGTTCTCGATCCAGCTGGCAGCTGTTTCAATGACTCGGATCGCTCGATTATTGGCTCGCTGGAAGGTTCTTTTTACCGAGATGGTAACCATCTCTCGCGGCTCGGTGCTCAGAATCTGCTCCGACCGACACTTGTGCCTCTTTTCGAGGACATGCAGGCAATTCGCTTGGCAGAAAAGGCGGATGTAACGACTTCCGGATCGATCACGCGATAAGTCCTAGCCGACTACGAAATCGTGGAGATTCGTACGGCAAAAACCAATCTTGACCCTCATTCGCCCCCCCCATTAGAATTTTGCCTCCGACATACGAGGTTCCCATCTCCCTCCTTCCGTGTCAGAAGGGAGAACCTGGGCGATGGACGATAGCAGTCTTTTTTGACGGTATCGGTTCCAACTCAAATAACGCGATGAGTGGCTTTCAAGATTTCTCGAACTAGCACACCGCGAATCCCAAGCCGAACTATGATCTCTCAACATTCTCAAGCCGAATCTCCGAAGCAGCGCACGGCACAACTGGCCAAGGCAATGCAAAATGGCTTGGAAGCACGAAAGTTCATCACCCCAGCGCCCGATCCCGTCGCAACTGAGAATTCCCGCGTCGAAGAAGAGCCCCAGCCAGAAACGCCCAAGGAAACCGAATCAACTCCGGTCGAGCCCCCAACGATTTCAACACTTCAGAAGATCCACGCTGGTTGGAAGCGTCGCGTTCGTCGCTTGGCTGACAAATGGCCGTTCTATTCGCGCAAAAAGGCAGAACGTGCGATCGCGCATCTAACGGAGGACATGCAGCATAAATTCGATGTCTGTCAGCAATTGATCGCGAGATCGGAGCAGCGCGTCCAAGACCTGGAGATCCGCTACCAAGCGATTATTGCCAGCGAGCGGCAATCCTTCCACGAAGCAGTCGTTGGACGAAAGGTAATCGAGGAGCCGCACGTCGTTTCTGACCAATCCATGGAAGCATTGTTTGTTCATTCCCATCTTCCTAAGCCACCCGCTCGGGTCCTTGTTTTTGGATGTGCCCAATCCAAGATTGCGTTGGAACTTGCCAGCCTTGGTTTTGAGGTAGTAGGTGTCGACGATCGGCCAAGCACCCTTCGTCATCCGCGATTGACGACGATTCAAATCCATGGGGATCAATTACCGGTCGCATCAGACAGCTTCGATATGGTCGTTGCTCCATCCGCAATCGAATGCACGAAGCTTAGCAAGCCGTCCGAACCAGCGGAAACGCCTGCTATGACGAAAGAAGTTTTGCGAGCACTACGCCGAGGGGGACAATTCTTACTGACTGCTCCTTTCGAGACACCTCAGAGAACCTCGATCGACTGGTCGCTGATGGCAGCGATCACGCGTCCCTTCCATGTTCACGAAACCAGCTTTGCACTTGAGACCGGAGGCTGTTGGAATATTGTTTCCGGCGGAGCGATGTCTGAGGGGAATATTCCTGCTGAACGGACCCAAACGATCATTCTCATCGCAATGGAAAAGGGTTGATCCGTTGTTTCTGTTGATTGACGCCCAAGCACTGCAGACGCAAAACTCGCGTAATCGCGGGGTTGGTCGATATGCCAGAGCGTTGATTTGCCAAATTCATTCGATGTATCCGGATTGGCAAATTGAACTCGTTGAAAACACCCACTTACCAGCCATCATTGCGGAAGTTCGGTCCCAGTTCTCCATTCGTCGCTTTACGCCACCGTTGGCAAGTGGCTATCAATTCCCTGCCAACCGTGAGCTGAACGAACTTTACTATGCCGATTGGCTTTGCAGTCAAGCGGCCGATGTCTGCTTATTTTGCAATATATTCGAACATGAAGCTGTCGTCCCTTGCTTCACCGAGGTTCGTCCGCCCAAGACAGCCGCAATCCTGTACGACTTAATTCCGCTTCTTTTCGACCAAGAGTATCTCTGGCGACCCGACGATGCGGCCCTTTATGCTCATCGCTTTCGGCAGCTCTGCCAGATGGATCTCTTGCTGGCCATCTCCCAGTCAACTCGTAAAGACTTCTCAGACCTCGAAATCATCAATGCCCCTCAGGTCGTCAACATCCGCGGAGCAACCAGTGGTGACTTCACCCTGCCATCAGCTGACGAAGATGCTCGTAGGAAACTGCGGCGACTCGATCTGCAGGAAGATTTTATCTTATACGTCGGTGGCTGCGACTATCGCAAGAATATGAGAGGGGCGATCGAGGCGCATGCTCTGCTTCCCAAGGACGTACAGCAGCGGCATCACTTGGTCATCACGTGCGGTTTCCATGGTGACCATAAGCGACAATACGCTGAGCTCATTGCCGAAGCTGGACTTACTGAAACGGTCCAACTAACCGATTGGGTCAGCGAGGAAGAACTGCATGCGTTGTATCAGACTTGCCGCTTGTTCTTCTTTCCGTCATTTTACGAAGGACTAGGGCTGCCGGTTTTAGAGGCGTTGCAGAGCGGTGCTCCAGTTGTTTGCTCCAACAATTCGTCCCTTCCGGAGTATGGGGGCCAATTGTCGTACCTAGCCGACCCTCATTCTCCCCAGCAAATGTCGCAGTCGCTTCAGCAGGCTCTCGCGGAACCACGTGATCAGTCCCTTGAAAAGCGATTAGAGTTTACACGTCAATTCACCTGGCACGAGACTGCACAGCGGGCGGCCAAGGCAATCACGCAGCCGGCTACGGCGTCGCGATTGAAACCTAAACGCCCACGATTAGCCTGGGTTTCACCACTGCCTCCGCTATCTTCACCGGTCGCCAATTACTCGGAAGATCTGTTAGGGCAACTGTCGGAACAATTTGAAATCGAACTGATTGTCGATTCCGCTGCCCCTGAGATGACTTCGAATTTCGCCGATCGTTTTTTGGTGGTATCCGATGGCGAAGTGGGTGACCGCCACAAGGCCCATCCGTACGACCTATTCATTTACCATTTGGGGAACGATCCATTTCACGGCTACATGTTGCCTCTGCTGCAAAAATATCGTGGGCTGGTTGTCCTTCACGAGTACTTTCTCGGAGACCTAGTTCATTCGGCCATCGATCGAGGGTCCTGGGGCCTCTCACTCGAACAAACTCTGCACCATGAAGGGCACGTCGAACTGGCAAATCTATTGGTCGCGGGGCAAATTTCTCCGCAGCTGGTTAATCAGCTTTCCCCGCTGAACCACCGCATCCTTCAGCTTGCCGACTACGTAGTTGTTCACTCCCGATGGGCGTGGCAACGGGTAAAAGCGAACTCGACTTGCCCGGTAAACTTCATACCACAATACAGCGGACCATTTCATAAGAATCGGCCTCGCCAGGAAGTGCGAGAGCGTTTTGAAATTGCCAAAGATGCATTCGTGATTGCTTCCTTAGGTGTTCACGGTCAGGTTGGACGGGTAGATACGCTGCTTGAGGCCGCTGCCGGTCTCCCCAGCGACCTGAGACGTCAATGTCACGTCATCATTGCGGGGTCTCCGTCTCCTCCCCAAACAACCTGCTTCCTCGAACTACCGCCAGACCTCACCATTCATTTCGTCGACGAGTTGTCAGTCGAAGACCTCGGAAGTCTTGCTACTGCCGCCGATGTCTGTGTTCAGCTTCATAATCCGACGCGAAGTGCGATCTCTCCCGAGTTGCTCGTTGCAATGGGTAGCGAAGCGAACTGCGTTGTTTCAACCACCGCCGAGGCATCGGAATTCCCCGAAGGAACGATATGGGAGATTCGAGCGGCACAACACGAAGTGAATGATCTGCGCGACATGCTCCTATTTATCAACAACCATCCGAAACTGACCGAACAAGTACGGATGGCGGCTGGGGAATTCATCCGCGGGAATCATACGCTCGATCACTTCCTGCCTCAGTTCGAGTTTACGGTTTCTCAAACGCTAGCACGCCGCAGGGAACACGATCAGTTGTGGTTCGATCGAATTACCGCTTGCATCGCAGACTCGCAAATAGTATTACCTGACGACCTTGCCCAAAACTGGAGCTTGCTCCGGGAAAATGTGTTGCGAGTAAGCAAGACAGCTCCCTGTTCTCCATCTGCGATTGAATCTCCCAGCGAACAAACGAATCGAAAGAAGTCCGCGTGAACTCGAAACTTCAACTCCCGACCTGGCTGACTCAAAATTGGGGACACATTCCTGGATTAATGCTTCTCGTAGGAGCGGCCTGCCTAACGATTCATATCTCTTTCATTGCTGCGTTTGTTCCCGATGAAATTGGCTTTTTCATCTGGAGCGATACGATGGCCGACAACAGTCGAAACGCCTCGATGTGGAGCTTCCTGTTTCGCCCCAATGGAGCTGGCTATGGCTCGAGTTATTGGACGCTTTACGTCAACGTGGTCGATCAACTGGGCCCCTATGGACTATGGGGAATGCGAGTCCTCTCGTGCACTGCCTTCATTAGCATGACCTTGGCCATCGCCGCTGTGGGTAACGCAGTTCAGCGCTATTTAGGCTACCTCTTGGCTGCCTTGTGGCTATCGATGCCGATTGCCTGGTGGTTCGGCAAAGTCACGGGTCCAGAAACTTTTTCACTGGCTTTATCAATCTTCGGCGTCCTACTGCTCTATCTGGCCTCGCGTGACGAGCGACTACCTTGGTTTCCGAAGCCGGCTGTTGCCGAGACTCTCGCATGGCTGTTGATCGGTGGCGCGGTCTCATTGAAGATCACCTACCTTCCCTGCGCCATGTTCGCCTTTCTCATCGCGTTTGGTATGCCAAATGTATGGGAAGATAAGTCGAAGCTCGATGTCATGAAGAAAATGCTTTATGCCGTTGGCATGATGGGCGTTGGATTCGTCATTTGCGCCCCGGTTGCCGTGCTCGATCCCCACGAATTCCTTTACAATGTCACGTTGCTACCACGAGACAATGCATGGCGATGGGACATTGCCAAGCTGGCCCTGAGCAACCAATTGTGGGGATGGGACGGCGTCTTCGCTGGCGGTCTCGCTCAGTGGGGTCCTTGTCCGCTGGCGATTGGCTTGCTGGGTGCTGCCTTCTTACTGAAAAGCCCGCGCGTTTTCGCGATCCTTTTGGCTACCTTTCTTGGTTGCTGGTTGATGATCTGTAGTAGTGGAGCTTTGTTGGGTTGGTATTGGTTCGGATTCATTCCGATGATCGTGCTCGCGATTTTGTGGTCGATCAACGAACATTCGTCGAATCGTGTTCTGATGACCGCAATCGTGGCTGCAATTACGCTCAACGTGATTTACCAGATTCCAGCAGTGCTGGGCCGCTACGAGATGAAATCGCAACAGGCAATTGCACTCACGCAACTCGACGAGGTGCAATTGGCCATTGATGATAAGATCAAAGATCGTCACTACGATCGGGTAATCGACTACTGGGAAGTCTCCCACGTCGGGGGGCTAACATTCCCAACCTCACCGGAAACCGATATCGTTCAGATGAGTCCACCAAGCTTCCCCGCATTCACGGGGGACAAGTCGGGACCTAAGGATCCTCGTACGAGCGGGGGCCGCGGCGTGGAAGCACTTGCGTTGTCAGAAATCTTTAAACTGGGCGAAAACGGGACGGAAGGAAAATCGGTCCTTTTGGTCCTCTCGAAACGTCTATCAGCGAAGCACGCTGTTGGCGATATGCCGACATTTTCGCGGGATAACATCATTCCCAAGTCCCCGCCAGGTACGACCTGCACGCAACTTCTCGATCTGCCTTTTACGTTAGTTTACGAGCTGACCACGACTGGTTCGCTGTCAACGGAAGAAGCCGTTGATAGCGTTCGTCAGGCGTCACTCGAATCGCCTAACAAAACGTACTAGCAGACGCATGCTAACGCTGCATTCAATTCGTATTGGCCGAGATTGCGACTTGATCTAATATACGCTGCGAAAACTCGTTTCTCAGTGCTAAATCGGTCGTCGCGAACAAGGATGCATGCGATGGACAGCAACGCTTTGTCGTCAAATGACGCACAGAAGCCTACGTCGAACACCCGCTTCTGGCGACAGCCTCAATTCACGCTGTGGGTCCTCCCATTGCTCACGACAGCCTTGGCTGCCTGCCTTTTAGCGGTCGCAATTCCGCGTATCGACTTCCATGCGGATGAGGCGATCTATCTGACAGGCGTTCCGGTCAGCACCAGTAACGACTCAGGCCTCGTGTTTCACGGCGCATATCTCGCGTCGGGCTGGGGCGATCCTACGCCGCTGTCGGCACGTTTGGCTTCGCTGGCGTTTGGTTGCTTGCTTATATTCTCGCTAACCAAAACACTCCAGAGACTGATTCCGACACAACCGATCCTGCTAGCAGTGCTAGTACCCCTTTCGGTTGCGATTTCGTATCAAGGCGTTTTCACCATCCTTCGCGTCCGTCCAGAAATCTCCTGGGTCGCGGTCACGAGTCTGGCTTGTTGGTGCTTGGCCGAACTTCGCTTTCAGAAGAGCTACATGTTTGGTGGGTTGCTTCTGGTAGCCTTGTTCGCGCTGCCAATGAATCACCTGCTCAGCGTCTTTCCTGCGTTCTTCCTGGTTTTGTACCTCGCACTGTTTGGTCGACAACACTTGGGACTCACGTTCTCAGGATGTGCCGCCGGAATGCTGGCCGTAGGCTTTTTCGCCAACCGGATTGTTCGTGGGTGGATCTTGGAAACTCCTGTGGCCCTTCTGCCTGGCGGCGTTGGCGACGCCGCAGCAGCCAAGCCATCTATCAAAGACTTTCTGGTGAACGTCTTTTGGAATAGCCCTCAATTTCTGAATGACTCGGCAGCGAACACGAACTTGTGGGACTCACTCGTCTCGTTTCAGTCGATCCCCAGTATCTCGCACTGTTTGATTGCGACGACGATCTGGGCAATTGCCCTTCCGCTGCCGCTGTTGATGCGAACTTGGGAAGCACGGTTTGTCGCTTCGATCCCACTGCTGACACTCGGCATGTTTTATGCTTCGGGCTACTTCAATCCGACGTATTCTCCCATCGTGGCAATCTATGCAATTGGTATTCTCTGCTTCTTGGCAAGCGATCCTACGCGGAACAAGGCGATTCGATTCGCCGCTGGTTCGATTGTTGTGGTGACACTGCTAAATGGCAGTTCGTTCCTGGCGACACGCGTTCTGAACCATGGCCCTGCCTCGTTCTTTGAAGTCGAAGCACAGCTACGTAATGAAATCGCTCAGTTGCCGTCTGGCGCGACGATCGTCATCTCCGAGCGTTTCCAATCGGCGGTCGGTGACCATAAGAAGAACATCCTCTTTAAAGATCCCCTGCCCTCCAATGTCGATCTGATGGTGCTCGACAACTACGACTTCGACATGTATCGCTTTGTGCCTGACTACGACCAAAGGCGAAAGGACATTGAAGAGTTTATCGCCCAAGGCTCGGCAACCAGCGAATTCGATCTGCCGGTCTACAAGAACGACCGTCTCAAGAATGAAACGAACAACAACAACCGCTACAGCGTGGCTCAAGGCTCTTGGTTCTTCCGAAACTCCGTAAAGTACACGGTTTCGGTAATCCCAGGACAGGACGCTGCCGCTTACACTGCCTCGCGCGAATTGGACAACCCAGATTTAACCCCCGCCAATCGTTAGGACCACTTACATGTGCAGTGAAACGACCATCCAGAACGTACGTGCTGGATTGATGGCCAACCTGCTGCCGATCGACCGCCTGCGCGAGCAAGCCCAAAGAGATGTCGATATCGACATCCTGCTGACTCCGTCGGACGATATCGACTTTTTGCGAAACGCTTACCGCCGCCTCGTTCATCGACCGGCGAGCCAGAACTGTATCAACAACTGGCTAGGACGCCTGCAAGATGGATCACTATCACGGACCGATGTCATCTACGGCATCGCGCGTTCGCGTGAAGGTCGGCAACGCAACGTCCGCGTTCTTGGCCTGAACGACAATACCACCGGAACGCATGTCATTCCGAAGAGAAAAATACCTTGGTGGAAGCGATTTTTCTCGTCGAAGTCGCGTTTACCGAAGACTTCGCTAAGCGACCGAGTAAATACCACCGAACGCAAACTTGCCTACTTGGCTGATAATAGCGTCGAGATTGCGGAGCAGATCGAATTCGAGTTGCGACAAATTCGCATTCAGCTTCGAAGCACGCAAGCTTCCTCGCCGCGTCTAGCAATGAACTCGCAAATCCAAACGAGTGAGATCGATGCCAAACTCGAAGCCATGAACAAGATGCTCGGTGCGGGCTTAGCCCAACTCCCTCCCACCAAGCTTGAGCGGGCCATTCTACAACTCAAGCAATCGCTGCCAGACTCGATCGCTCGCGACCCGAACGTGCTTTGCAACTGGGCGGTCTTCGGAGAGCATCCGCACGACGTCGCAAGAGGTTGTCACAACGCTGGTTTCGAAGTCGCCACGATCGGCACTCCCGCAGAAGCGGAGCCGTACGATGTCCGATCCTCGCTTGGTCTCTTGGCGGACGGCTCGTGCGGAGGCATAGTGCTTGACTCCCGATTGTTCTATTTGACGGACCGGGAAGTGATTCATGGCCTGACTCTTGTTCATCGCTCCTTGAGCGATTCTGGTCTGGTTGTAATTCAAGAGGAAGCAGTCGATCTGGCTTTCGCCCGCTTACGTCTCGAATCGGCTTTGACGGCTTGTGGATTCAACATAGTTCCCCAGTCTTCCTCTGGGAACGACGAAAACCTTTCTACTTCGGTCATCTTGGTTGGTCAGAAGCGGATGGCATCGGAGAACAACTGTGATTCGTAAACTCGCCCTGATTACTCCATGGCCAGATCAGCGAACGGGGATCGCCGATTATGCCTACGACCTCGCAAACGGATTAGCCCACGCGGGAATCGAACTTGATGTCTTCACTACCTGTACGAAGCCTTCGCGAACGATCTCAGGGGTTAAGATCCAAGACCTGGACAAGTTCCCGGGGAACTATCCTTACGATCAAGTTGTTTACCAGATGGGAAACTGCAGTTCCTTTCACGGCGAGCAGCTTCCTGTCTTGTTCGAGAACCCTGGCGTAGTCCATCTGCACGACCCCGCCCTGCACCACTTGATCGCGTACTTCTTGTACCGTGATGATACCCAGGACTATTACCGTGTCTTGCGGGCATGGTACGGGTCCCAGATTGCCGAGCGTGTTCAAACATACAACGAACTGAACAATCAAGGATTCTGGGACAGTCCCTACGTTAATGAGGTTCCGTTCTTCGACCCGGTGCTTGAACACGCGACCGGTTGCATCGTTCATTCGCGATACGCTCAACAAGCGGTTCAAAAACGCGTCCCTAGCTTGCATACTCGCCAGGTTCGCCAAGCGTATCTCAACATGCATCCTCCGGCGCAATACAACAATGGTGAAGTTCTTCAGCTAGGCGCCTTCGGCATGGTGCAGCCGCACAAACATGTCGATGTCATCGCCGAAGCGGTTAAAGCCTGCAATGCAGAGGGCAAACGAGTTCATCTGCACATTGCGGGTGCGCTGGAAGGAGGCTCGAAAGATCTCCCTGAATACGTCGAATCGCTGGGTATCACGAACGACATCACCTTTCATGGTCGACTCTCGGAAGACCAATTCCTGGCGTGGATGAATCAAGTCGACATCTGCGTTTCATTGCGATTCCCAACGATGGGCGAAACCAGCGCGGTCGTATCGCGGGCCCTCCAACTTGGACTTCCGACAATTGTGAATAATGTCGGCTGGTACGCCGAGCTACCGCCATGCGTTGACAAGCTGCCCATCGAACGCGAAGGAATGCTGAGCGGCTTGATTCACCGATTCAATCAAGTCAGCACGAGCCGCGAACAATTGAACCAATGGCGAGCACAATGTCGCGTGTACGCTGAAACGTCATGTTCCTTCGAACAGGCGATCCAAGATTACGTCCGCACGCTCTCTTGCTTTCGTACCTCGGCAATGGCCGCCTAATATTGCACGGAGCGTGTCGTTCCCCTTATCCCGATCCGATCATGCCTTCTAGTCGAGAACTACCATGCAGACACTCCGACACCGTTTTATGACAACGTGGTATCGCTCCCGATACCTCGTCGGCTTCATTCTGATTGGCTTTGTCTCGATCTGCCTGGAACTGGCATTGATGTACGCCGTGATCCCCACTGAGTGGCCTCGTCCGGTCCGCGCTGGCTTGGCGTTGGCTTGCGGGATTGGGGTCGGCTACTTATTGAACGCGAAGCTCAACTTTCAAGTCGCTCCGAAGTATTTGGCCAGCACGTTCATGAAGTACGCAGCGATCTCCGTGCTGTCGTTCTCGTTGAACATGGCCGTCATTTACTATCTGCACGATACCAACGAATCGAATTACTGGTGGCAACGTATGGCGACGGCCGGCGTACTATTCCTGTTCGCTTACGGACTTCATCGCTGCTTTACATTCGATCAAGCACGGAATCTAGGTATCGCGGTCTATGCTTCCGCGGATGAAGACGTTGACATGATTTTTGGTGCCGTAGGAGGCAGTTGCGATCACGTCCACGTCGACCTAGTGGATGAGTCGATGGGTGAGAATCCAGCACCAGTCAACTTATTCAAACTTCGTCAAGCTCGACAACTTTGGCCAACGCATCCAATCGCACTACACGTGATGAGCAGCCAACCGTCCCGTTGGTTGCCGGCAGCTTGGAACGATGCCGACTGGTTCCTATTCCACCTCGACTGTGAAGACAGTTTATATGACCTGATCTTCTCGTGTCGCGAAAAGAAGAAGAAGGTGGGCATCGTTTGGCGATTGGGCAACCAACAAAGCCAACTGATGCAGTACTTGCCACACGTTGACTTCGTGATGATTTTAGGCATCGCCAAGCCTGGACAATCAGGTCAAAAGACATGCCCGGAAGCAATTGAGTTGGTCACCATTCTTAACTCAGTTCGCGGTCGTTACGGCTTCGAGCTGATGTTTGACGGGGGTGTGAATCCAGGCAACATTGCTGACATCGAAGCTAAGTATGTCGTTTCAGCCTCAGCTGTTTTACGAGCCGATAATCCGCTGCTAGCAGTGCACGAGATTCGACGTAGTTCCCACTTCCCGGCTAAGAAGGCTGCCTAAACCAAGTAGTTTGAAGGCCTGGGGTGATCCACAAGATCGGATTTAAATTCGCAACTGCTCTTTCGGCAATATTGGAATTTAACTATCGTCCGATTCTCGAAAACGGGGCGAAAATGCAAGGATTGCGATCGCCCGCCCATCAACGTTTTTCCCCCAATCCGATTCCATGGAGAGGATTGTCATTATGTGTCCTCAAGAACTGCGAGCCGCGGTTTGTCATGCCAACAAGATGTTGCTGCAATCCGGGCTAGTGACAATGCACTCTGGCAATGCGAGCGGACTCGATCGCGAGTCTGGTCACTTGGTCATTAAGCCATCTGGCGTCGACTATGAAGCTCTTACGCCGGACATGCTCGTCGAAGTCGATGTGGCCAGCGGCGAGGTGATCTCTGGCGACCTTCGCCCAAGCGTCGACTTGCCTCACCACTTGATGCTGTACCGCAACTTGCCGGAACTGGGCGGCATCATTCACACGCACAGCAATTACGCCAGCTCTTTCGCGGCAATCAACTCGAACATTCCACTTTGCTTGACGGCTATTGCTGACGAGTTCGGTGGTGAAATCCCTTGTGCTCCGTTCGCCGAATGCGATGAAGAATCAATCGGCCTGAGCATCCTCAAGCATCGCGGCAAAGCTCCAGCAATCTTGCTGGCCAACCATGGCGTATTCGCGTGGGGACCAACTCCCCAAGCAGCCCTGAAAGCGGCCATTATGACCGAGGACGTCGCCAAGACAGTCTTCCTGGCCAAGCAGTTGGGCGAGCCCCGTATTCTCTCGATGGAATCGGCAGCCAAATATCACGACCGTTATCAGAATCGATATGGCCAACGAAAGGCCGCCTAACCAGCTATGCCTCCGGTAACCGACTTCATCTCGATCGATCCGTCGCCGTCGTTTTCCAAGATTATCGACGGGTACAAAGCCCAGGTGCGCGAACTAGTCGGCGATCAGCAGTATCTCGCCGAGCCGCCTCACATGACCGCGTACCTGGCATGCTTTGCCGATGGTAAGAAGGCGGGCGAAGCTGCCTCGAAGTTGGCTGCCAAGCTTGATGCCTTCGAGATCGATATCACCGGTTGGCATGTATTCGACGCCGACCCTATGACTCAGCGTCGTACTTTGGTCGTCGACTTTACGCCTCAGTCTCAGGCGTACCTGCGAACTTTGCAGAGCCAAATCGCCCAAGCATTGGCAGGCGCGTACGATACCGAAGCCACCTTCGCCCGTTATGCCTCAGCTTTTGATAAGTTTAGCACAGTGCAACAGGAAGCCGTTCGCAGCGTTGGCTTCCCCTTCATGGGTAGCGATTGGCATCCACATTTTACGATCGCCTCGATCGATCCAGCTGCTTGGGAAACCGTTCGTGACGCACTGTGGAATAATCCACCCGCCGGCGTTTCGGTTTGTTCGTCGCTAACTCACTATCGCGTGATCGACGGCGAGTCTCATCCGATCTCAACGTTTGACTTGAAGCGAGTCGAGAATGTCTCTGCTTGATACCAAGAAGACGAACCAGGCCAGACATGAAACCAGTCTGGCACACCTTCCTCCCCTGAAACGTGAGATCATCACGTCGCTGTGGGAGACCGTCGACAAGCATCCTTGGATTCTTTCTGCCACCATAACTGGCAGCTTCCTGAATGCTAACGGCCTAGAAGGGATCAGCGATATCGACTTCATCGTGATTGTCGATCGCCTCGATAACGATCGCTTCACGCAACTGCAAACGCATTTTCGTGCCGCACTCGAACCTGTTTTGCGTGCTCGCGATTGGAACCTTCGAATCAATCCGACGTTGGGTCCGTTGAAATTCAACGATCCTCAAACGGCAGTGCTACACTTGATGCCGTACTCGCGGGACGGTCATGTCGAACACGTCATCCAAAGCCCGTTCACTTGTTTCGACTGGCAATCGTCGGAATACTATCGCGGGGCGAGCATGGCTTCGGTTTATCCGACCTTTGCCTTGCAGCCACGACATTTCGTCAGTGCCCGCCGAAGTATCTCCGACTACCTGAAAGACTATCGCGAACGGGTTGTCTCGTACCGCGAACTGATCTGCAACGACGTCGGCTATGAAGAAAAGAAGTGCCTGAAACCGATGACGACGCGCGACCAGCACGAGTTCGCGTATCATATCATCCGCTTTTTGATGAAGAACATCGTCAAACTGTTGGACCGAAATAACGAAGACCTGACGCGTACGGAACTCGAATTCCGTTTCTTCAGCTACTTTCCGGATGAGGAGGATTCGATTCGTGAACTCTTTGCTGAGTTGGCCGAACGAAAGCAAAAACTGCAATTCGATCCTCCGGTTGCGGACCTTGATGAACGTATCGAAGCGTTCGTAGCGACATTTGAACGGCAGTTTCGACGAGTCTTCCAAGGAGAGGCAACTCGGCACATCGTGTTTCGTCACGCCGAAACACCACTGAATTCGACCACTGAGGGAAGCGTTCGGTTCGTTGGCCGAAGTAATCCCGACATCCTACCACTCAAGTCTGAGCAACTAACTTTGCTTCAGGCGGCCATCAATACATTGGAATCGCCGAAGCACTACAGTTCGCCTCTGGCTCGATGTCAACAATCTTTGGCAGCCGCGACTTCGGCTGATCGGGTCACCCTCGACGATCGCCTCCAAGAGATCGACTATGGGGCCTGCGAAGGTCAAACCGTACAGGCCGCACGAAACCAACATCCTGCCCTATTCCAAGCCTGGCTGCGAGGTGAAGATCCGCCTTTCCCAGGCGGTGAGTCCACGTCCGACGTACTGTCGCGAGCAACCTCAGTCATGCAAGAGATTTGGCAAGAAAGCGGCGACGATACCGTAACCTGTACGCACAACGTTGTGCTACGTTGTCTGGTCGGGCAAGCCATGGGCATCCCGGCAGATCAATGGTATCGCCTACGGATTCCACACCTCGCCCCAATCACATTTGTGCAAACACGCGAGCATGGCGTGTTCATCGATCTATCACCAGAAGTCGAACGCGCGATCTTTCAAAACTTTGCCCGAGCAGCGAACGCGTCATGAACATCATCGTCCCGATGGCCGGAGCCGGATCTCGTTTCTCCAGCGCTGGCTACACTTTGCCGAAACCATTGATCCCAGTCAACGGACTACCGATGGTTGTGCGTGCGATCCGTGACCTGCCTGCGGCCGAACGCGTTGTCTTTTTAGTTCACGCTGATCACGTTGCTAACTTCCAAATCGATCAAGTTCTAAAGCATCACTTTCCGACTTGCGAGATCGTGATCGTTCCTGGTCTGACCGACGGGCAAGCGTGCACGGTTCGTCTCGCCGCTGAAGCCTTCGCCGAAGATACTGATGTCCTAGTCGCCGCATGCGACAATACGCACGTTTACGATTCCGAAGTCTTTCATCGCGATACCAGTTCGGGTCAGTGGGACGGTTTAGTCTGGACCTATCGTGGCGACAATCGAGTGCTGCCGAAGCCAACCAGCTACGGCTGGGTTGGAGTCGAGAGCAACGGACAGCAAGTCACCAACATCTCGTGTAAGAAGCCCATCTCTGAGGATCTGCTGAACGATCACGTTGTCAGCGGTTTCTTTTGGTTCCGCTCGGCGTTCGCTCTGTTCAACGCGATCGATTCTTTGGTAGCTTCCAACCAACGCATTAACAACGAGTTTTACCTCGACGTCGTCCCTAACGGTATGATCGCCGCTGGCAATCGCTTTGGTACGTTCGAGGTCGAGAAGTACATCGGCTGGGGAACCCCGGAAGAGTTGCGGGACTACCAGCGATGGGAGAAGTACTTTGTCCAACAGCAGCAAATGCAGCGAAAACACGCGGCCTGAGGTCTCGACACAGATCGTGCGTTTCATTGTGATAGGTGGCAGTTCGGTCGCCATCGATGGACTTTGCTACGCACTGATCACTTCGTTCTCGGCCCTTTCCCCAGATCTTGCCAAGGGAATCAGCTACCTTTGCGGCATGATCTTTGGTTTCTGGGGCAATAAGCTGTGGACATTCGAATCGAAACAACGCTCGCTTTCTGAGCCGTTGTTGTACGTGCTGATTTATGCCTGCACGCTGGGAATCAACATCGGAATCAATCGGCTTGTTTTATCGTTGGCCGGAGACGAGTACCGCTTGCTCGGCTTCTTTCTGGCAACTGGCGTCACGACCGTATCAAACTTTGTTGGCATGAAGTTTCTCGCGTTTCGCGAAAGTCACAGCCCCGCAGCAAACACCCCATCCGTGCTTCCGCTCGAACAAGCGTTCGACCCAGCAAGCACCGAACGGAATGCTGCCTAGTAGGTTTCTTGATGCAATATATCGCCCACCGAATCAACACCTGTCACCAACTGGCTGACGTTCCACCGGAATATGGTGTCGAACTCGACCTACGTGATCATGGTGACGATCTCATCTTGCAGCACGATCCGTTCACGGACGGCGAACGCTTCGCAGATTACCTTGAACAGTATCATCACGGATTGATGATACTAAACATCAAGAGCGAACGGATCGAACATCGCGTCTTAGAAATGATTCAAGGCAAGCTGAAAGATTATTTCTTCCTTGATTCGTCCTATCCCATGATTCGTACGTTATGCAAACTGGGCGAACGCAAGATTGCTGTCCGCTTCTCGGAATACGAACCGGTCGAATCAGCATTGGCGTTAGCTGGCGAGGTCGAGTGGGTCTGGGTCGATTGCTTTACCAAGATGCCCCTCACCGACGAAACTTATGCCAAGCTTAAGCCACACTTCAAACTGTGTGCCGTCTCACCAGAGCTTCAAGGACGCAGTGTCGATACGATCGCTCAGTACGCAGAAGAATTGAAGCCTTATCCGATGGACGCTATCTGCACGAAACGCCCCGATCTGTGGAAGGCCGCGATTGGCGAATAACGTCGCCCGCTTCATCGTAACTTCATACGGCCATTGATCTTGACCCTGGTCAGACCGATGTCCTATAGATACGCCTATTCGGACCATCGAATCACCGACTTTCCGGCAAGAGGGTTCCCTTGAACAAGAAACTTTCCATCATCGTTCCGTGCTACAACGAATCGAAGAACCTCGATCGCCTGGTTTCCGCTTTCCGCGATGCCATCGGCGACCGCGGGGATATCGAGTTGATTCTGGTCGATAACGGCTCGAAGGACGAAACGCCGGCCGTGATGGATCAGTTACTTGCTCGGCCGGAAAACCACTTCGCCCGTTCCGTGTGCGTAGAAGTGAACCAAGGCTACGGTCATGGGATTCTGTTCGGCTTGAAAGCTGGGCACGGCGAGTTCCTGGCTTGGACGCACGCCGACATGCAGACTCCTCCGGAAGACGTAATTCGCGCGCTCGATCGCATCGAACAGATGCCTAACCCGCAGCGTAGCCTCGTCCGCGGCAATCGTAAGGGACGTCCCTTCTTCGATCAGTTCTTTACCTCTGGAATGGGCTGGGTCGCTTCCGCGGCATTGGGTGGCTCGTACTTTGACGTGAACGCCCAACCGAAGGTCTTTCATCATTCGCTGATGAATCATCTGGACGATGCACCTTATGATTTCACTCTCGACCTTTATCTGTTGTACGTCGCCGAGAAGCTCGATCTGGCGATCGAGCTGGTCGATGTCCGTTTTGATCTGCGAACCGAAGGGGAATCTAAAGGTGGCGGCACGCTTGCCGGTAAGTATCGACTTTGTAAACGGACGTTCGGCCAGATCTGGAAACTGCGAAAATCCCTGAAAGCAGCTCCGCCCAAGCTGACACCAACGGTCGCATCCAACAACGATTCTTACGAGAAACGGTCTGCCGCTTAGTCGCTACGGTCCATCGGTTTCGCTTGTTAGAAAAGCAAACGCTGTTTAGCGAATCGTCATCGGAAATTCAACGAAGCCTCCACTTTCGCGCTGGTCGAAGGTATCGTCCCAACCTTGTCGCATTGTAATGCGAAACATAAATTGGCCCGACTCGCGCGGCAAGAGCAAGCAAATCTCACGCGTCAACGACTGGCCTGGCTCAATCGTATAGGGTAGCTCAACACCAGGGCACCAGTAGGTTCGATCGTTCTCATCGATCCATCGATAGACCATTTGAACCGGATTGTTCCGACTGCGAAGCCATGGCTCGTCTCCAGTGTTGGTCACGGTAATGGGAATGGTAACGTAATGCTGTGGATAGCGACGTCCCCCCAGCACAAACAAATAGTCACCATCCTTCTGGGCAGCCAATTCCTTCAGCTTATCTTTATCGATTTCGATCGAGCAACTGGGGGCACTAAGCATCGGCTGATCGATGTCGGTAATCTGCTTGATGATCTGATAATCTGGGATCGGTACTAAATCGACGCCACCCAAGATTCGGCGATAGGCCTGTGTGTACGTTAACACCGCACAGATGAGCACAACTCCAATCAAGAATCGTGTGCGTCGTGTTAACAGTGGAAGGCTAAGGACCATCGTGGCCAACACCGTACCCATGGCCTTGGTGAATCCGCTGAAGTCGATCCAAATCACTTCCGACATTAAAGTAAGTACCAGAAAGTACGGCAGCAAGATTGGCGACAATGCCCACTTTCGGCGCACGTTCCACAGAACCCAAAACCCCAGAATCATCACGGCGAAATAGAATGGCCGGATCACATAGTTGGGCGAGTTGAAGGAGGATCGGAAGAACGCAAAGAACGGATAATCGAGAATCGTTCCACCGGCTGATTGCGAACCTGTTTGACCGAACACTCGGTAGAGATAAACCTGCCAAGCGACAAACACAAAGCATGGGATCGCCAAAATGAACAGTTGCCAAACCGGAGTTCGGTAGGCCCAATAGTTCCATGCGCTTGGTCGGCCATCGAGTACCGTCGGTTCTTCGATTGACGGCGGGGCGACCATCAACCAATTTGCCAGACTCATTAGCCCCATCTTCCGCAGCACAGTGATCACCCAGCCACCGTCATCTGGATTGCCCTTCCAAGGAACAAAACCAGCGAATGAGGCAGCAAATACCGCAGCGGCGATCGCGAAATAAGGTTCCCGCGTTAAGCACATCATGGATGCGGCCAACGCATAGGCAATCGGGGTTCCACGAATCAGCGACAGCATCGCCAGAATAAAGAAGGCATCGGCCAGCGGATCTGGCTGGCCATGCAGCAAGCAAATCGGAATGCCCAAATTCGCAGACCATCCTAAGCACCATAACGGCGAATAACCATGAGCGAACAGCCAAGCCGCCAGCGCCCCCATCGCCAGCCCCAAGAAGGGAAGCGAAGCGAATAGGTACATTTGCGGCGAAACGTAATCGCTGCCGGTAAGCGTGGCAAAGCACCAAGCCACCAGCGGCAAACCAATTCGTTGATAGCGATACGGAGGCGCATCGATGTGTTGGTAAGCTTCCGGTTTTGGGTTCAAGTAGTTCGATTGTAGGTAATAGAATTGACCATCCCAGCCGACTTCACAGTTCGGAACGACTCCCCTTTCGTAAAGCTGATCTGGCACGCCGAACTGGTAGCCAGAAAGCAACATACCGCTCCACTCGCCACAATGCCGTGCTTGCACCGCTAAAAACAGAATGCCGTATGCGAGCAGAGTGCCGACGATTGCTGTAATCACAAAGACAGCGATCAGGCTTCTTTGAGAGACCTTCGATGGCGCGGCAGCGGAATCCGATTCCATGAGACTTCAACCAGGCTTCGTGTTCGCAGAACGTCGAACGAACCCAATGGCATGAAGGGGTTCGCGAATTGCAAGACAGAATAACCCAGCTTATCCAATTAGCCAATACGAGTTTGACCGCTTGCCGCTTAGGGAGAGACGCGATGGACGTACAAATAGTAAACGCCGCAAATCTCTTTTTTCGTATCGTCCAGGAGTGTGGCCTGGATTTCCACAGGACCTTTTTCAAGCATTGTTTCAAACTCGAAGGCCGTAAGATCCTTGGTTGGCTGATCGATATCGTGAACCTCGTCATTGATACGCATCCGAGCATGGTAAATCGGCAGAGCGCGACCTTTCACGTAGGTACCATCGGTCACCTTCGTCTCAGGACAATCCTCCGCCAACTTTAAGCCACTTTCCTTGGGCCAACGTCGTAGTTCAAATGCGTAGGTTCCTGGCTCAGCCACCGTTACGTGCCAACTGCCATCTTTGCGGACGCCGCGCCGAATTTGCACTTGTTGATCGACGAATACATCGAGCCATTCGCAAGCGGAAAGCAAAAGCGGATTCTCTGAATCCGAACCGAGGATTACTCGTTGCGGTGTGAGGACGTCCCCCTTGACCTCATCCCACCAAGCATCAAGATGCGCCCGCAGTTGCTGGACGACTTCGGGATGATCGGCTGCAACGTCGTTGTCTTGATGCGGATCATCTTCAACATTGTAGAGGGCACGGTTCTCCAACAGTCGCCAGTCTTTCCACATCACACAGGCACCGTTCTTTTGTGGAATCGCCGGGTTGCCTTTCGTGTAACTGACTTTGAAACTTGGCATCCGGCTGTAATTGATCACCAGCATTCGCTCAGGCAAGCTTACATTCTCATTCAATAGAACCGGCTTCAAACTCATTCCGTCGAGCGTCTCTGGAAGATGCTTGGCATTCCCACTCAAGTCAGCCAGCGTGGGCAGTAAGTCTTGGACATGAGACAAGTCATCAACCTCGTGCGGCTTGCTAAGTCCAGCGGGCCAACGAATGAAACAAGGAACGCGATGTCCCCCTTCCCATAAGGTGGTCTTCTTTCCACGCATGCCGGCGTTGTAGTAATCCGGCCCCATCGTGCTGCCGTTGTCGGTTAGAAAGACCACAATCGTATTCTCTTTCAACCCAGCGCGTTCTAAGGCTTGATCGAAACGGCCCACGTTGTCGTCGATGTTCGCTCCCATTGCCAGAAAGCTCACCAGGTTCTCACGCTGCTGTGATCTCAGGTCTTTCACGATCTCTGGATTCTTTTGCATGGCTTGCCGAATCGGTTCGCGATATTCATCCGGCACAAACCAAGGCCAATGCGCTGCGTTCAAGGCGATGTAAGCGAAGAATGGTCGGTCGTCATCTCCGCTCTCAATCCACTTGGTAGCTTCCTGGAAGAAGACGTCAGTGCAATAACCGGCGTACTTCTCTCGCTTTGTATTGTGAACGTAAGTATCCTCGAAGTAGTCGTTATCCCAATAGTCAGGGACACTGTTAATATGCGAAGAAGGAAACCACACGGCTTCATCGAATCCACGATCCTCAGGCCGAAACGGATAGTTATCCCCCAAGTGCCATTTGCCAAAGTGACCCGTGCGATAGCCGGCGGCGCGGAAGACATCGGCCATTGTCTTGAGTTCTGGACGAAGTAGCGTGCGACCACTACTTACATTGATCGCACCATTGCGAAACGCATCAAGCCCCGATAAAAGTTGCCCGCGTGTGGGCGTGCACATCGGCGATACATGAAAGTCAGTTAGCCGAACGCCCTCCTTGGCCAAAGCATCAATATTCGGCGTGCTGGCGATCGGATTACCATTGCAAGAGAACTCGCCGTAGCCTTGATCGTCGGTCAGTATTACCACAACGTTTGGGCGGTTGTTCGATTCCGCATTAAGTTGTGCTGCAAGAACAAATTGCGTAAAGAAAACTGCACTGAACAACAATGCCAGTGTAGTTATCCGCTGTAGTAGATGACGCGAGAATGTTCGGTGGCAATCTAGCTTGCTAAGAATTTGCGTCGAAACGGCAAGGAATTGAAGCATGATGAATCCCATTCTTTGGATTATGGGTGCAATGCGCTCGTATCTGCTGCAAGACAAGCGATGTACAGGGGCTTGTACACACAAGAAAGGACCATGGGATCACGAGTTGCAACCCGTATGCTGATCCCTAGGCAGTAAGGAACCGAAACCGGTTCCCGCCCCTAGTGTCCTCTCTCTACTTTTCTAAGTCAATTCCCGGCGGCAACCTGCTTATCGTATGGGGGTTAATACAAAATAGATTGGCGGCGTTTCTGAAAACACTGCTTCGTGATGGAAGCAAGTCCATTTTCCGAAATAGAAAAGGTGGCTTCCGGCCATCTCCTTGAGACAACTCCATAAATGAACTGCCTCGTGAAGAACTGCACCGCAGATGGCGGCCAACGAGTCTAGCACTTAAGGCGAGGCACTCGTCACAAAGCGTTCAGAAGGCCACAGTGAAGATGCACGCGATAGGGGCAAACCGCAAGTAAGCGAGACTGCCATGCAGAGCGAGAAGGCGATCAGAAAGAGCAGTAACCTTGAAGCGAAGTCACAGGAAAATCAATTAGCGAACGCCTGAGCTTTACCACGAGGAAAATCTGTTGCAATTTTCTGATAGGTATTTCAAGACACAACAGCTCGATTGCAGGTTAAAAAGTTGATCTGAATCAAAATCGGATTGGTTTATTTCTCGCTACCAAGATTTTGCTCTTGATGTGGCGTGACGCTCTCAGCACCACGTAGCTTGATCAGGGAAGTGGCGGCGTGATAGCGCGAAATAACTCCCGGTTGTGGATAGACACCGCCGCCAATGATCAATACTACCATAATCAAGATGGTCACGCGTTCAGAAGGTCGGCACACGAGCGATGCTGTCGCTACGTGGCGTGTCCCAGTGAACACGTGAAAGTAGGCTTTGACGACAGCAATGCCGTTCAATGCTGTCGCCATGACAACAGCGAAGCCAATCATTGGATAGACATCAACCGCTCCCTCTACAAGCAGTTCCGTGCCGATGAAACCGATCGTGCCTGGGAAACCGATGGAGGCCAACCCCGTCAGCAAGAACATGTTTGCGAGAAACGGCGTGTGTTCGTATAGCCCATGGAATCCATCTAGCGAGAGTCGCCCTGTGCGCGCCTCGACCGATCGTAACGCGAGGCCAAACCCCAATTGGGATATTCCAACAGAAAGCCAAACGCACAATGCTCCGGTAAGGCCAATCGGCGTAGCCATTTCCAGGCCAACCAGAATCAGAGAAGAATGGCTTAGAAAGACGTAGCAAAAGAAACGACGTGATTCCTTCTGAACAAGAGCCATGCCGGCAGCATAGACCGCGGTTACCAAGGATAAGATCGCAATACTCTGCAAAGCCCACGAAGGAGCAATCGGGAAGACCAGCCGTATAATGGCATAGGCACCTGCCATCGGCGTGACAAACAATAGTGCCGTCCCAAACGTTGCCTTATCAAACAGATCAGACATCCAGCAGTGCAAAGGAAATATGCCGCTACGAATCAGCGCACCCGCTGTCAGAAGGCAACCAGCCAGAACAGGCGGATCTGTCACCGATGCCTCTGGCCCCACCAAACATTGGCCTACCACCAACAGTCCCACAAACAAGCTCATATGAAACACGTACACACGAGTTGATTGGCGACGTTTACGCAGTTCGATCCACGGGGGAATGACTCCCACGATCAACAAAAGAATAATGATCCATGGCTCACGGCATGCTAGTGTGGCGAGTAAGACGGCTTCCGAAAAAAGAGTCAGGGCGAACGAAAATCGATTGATTTTCGTACGAAGTGTGGTCAACACGGTCGCGAAATAAAGTAACGCCCCAAGCGGAAGGAGTGGAGCACTCAATTCATCGACGACGAATTTCTCATTCAAATTGAAGAGCCGAAAAAGGTCCCAGCGATCATGTGCTTGAAAGGAATGGAGCAACGCAAAATCTGCCCATTCTCCACAGGCAAACAATAACGTCACGCCACAAGTTGCAACGCTAACCTTCCACGCTCGATCTCGACTCCTCATCACGGACACGGCAATGGCGCCAAATAGCGGCATAGCCATGGCCAGGCTTAGCCATGGCAGGTGAAATTCTGACATTACTCGACGTCCTCCAGTGAATCTCCGTAGGGCGCCAAGCGATCTGCCCCATGCGAGTCACCACCAGACAGGAGATCCGTCCAACGCTTCTCCATGGAATCGCAGAAACGAAAGAGACTTGTAAACGGATGGGCAATCCAGCGATTTAGCAAAGCGTCGAGAAAGCCTCTCTCCATAGCGAATCGATACAGCCAAATCCGACTTGGAGAAATAGAGACCGACTTATCTACCGTATCGCCACTTAAGTGCATTCCTACGGCATTTTCCAACATCCGATAGTCCTTCAATACCGAAGGTGCTCGCAATAGCTGCAGCGTCCTCAAACAAGCGTGGCCAATCATATGAATGAGAGCTACATATCGTAGCCCCAATCCAATCTCGACGGTAATAATCCCCACTTGGGTCAGCGAGGCGAAAGCCAGAGCGTTCTTCACATCGCACTGTGCACGTGATGCGATGGCTCCAAAGACGGCGGACGTGATTCCCAGCATTACGACGGCAATACGTAGTGGGATCGAGACATCGAGCAAAGGGCTTACTCGCAGCAATAAAAACACACCCAGATGAACAGACAGTGCTCCATAGAACACGGCACTCGAAGGAGTAGGACCTTCCATCGCACGGGGTATCCACCCCGAAAACGGCACCATGCCTGACTTTCCCGCTGCTGCCAAGAGAAGAAGAAGGCCAACCACCAGGGCGGATGTGGAGCCAATCGCCGCCTCTCCGTACGGCCAGGGACCAGATCCCATCAAGCCGTCGAAGTCGCCGGCGCCGGTCAAGTGATGCATGGCCAAGGCGGCGATTAGAAAAGCAGCATCCGCGATGCGATATGTCGCCCATACTCGAAGTCCGTTACGAACAGGCGCCGGACGTTCATGGAAATAGGCAACAAGAAGCGCGGACGACAACCCGACCAATTCCCAGCCGAAAAAAAGGGTCTCGATCGTGCCCGCCAGCGAGGAAACAACCATGCCCAAGAGGAACAATGCGTAGAGCAGAAAAAAACGCCTATAGCCGCGGTCTCGATGCAAATAGACCGACGCGAACGCCCCGACTGTCCCACAAAGGACAAATGTAAGGATGACAAATGGAACAGAAAGTCGATCGAAAACGAATTTCAAATGAAAGTGAAAGTGCTCTTGCGAAAGAGAAACCCAGTTTCCAAATTCGATTGGAACATGGCGTAAGCCTGAGACCAGCATTACTCCAAGGATGCATACGGAGGCTAGGAACCCGGCAACGACAGCACCTTTTGTCAATTTCGACTGAGTCGCTTCGCTGAGATGGAGTCCCATCAAAAGCGGAAGACCAAGTGAGCTCAACAGGATTGTCGGGCTGGCGACGACAACAACGCCTAAAATGTAAAGAACGGATTCGACCGTCATCGCTACTCCATTGCATCCGCGATCGTGAAGAATTGCACGTTATCTCTTGATCCTTGGTAACATGCCACGGACGAAGGTGCTAAAGGAAGGAAGGTGCCACCGAATTCGTAGGGCGCGAAACTTCCATTTCGATAAACCTGCACTTCCGACGTTGCCGGATCGATGACCGCCAAGTGAATCCACATACCACGACAGAGTCGACCAATCGCCTCATTGCGTTGCATTATAGAGAGCATCGCCTCCGGCGTAGACTCAACAACAAAGAGCATACGAAGTGGCTCATGGATCTCGACCATCTGCTGGTAGAGGCCAGTTCTTAAGTCGCTTGATGTACCTTCCATCACGCCCAGCATCGACACGATGTTATGGGGTAGCTTCGATCCGGAACCGTAGACGACATGGTCAATACGCGAGAAGTAGTATTCAAGATTGATTCCCGCACAAACGGGAATTACTGCTGCCAGGATCCGGGCAAGAATGGAGTGTTCGTTGTCGTCCTGGGCAGGATCGTACGACGTGAGAAAGGCTCGGCGATCGAGAAACAACCCTCGCGACCACTGGCGTCGTCCGACAATACAAATCGCATTTGTCGCATGGTTGTATTCCGGACGAGCTTGAGAAAAATCTTGTGCGCGGGACTCGACGTGGCGAATCGCTTCGCGCTGAGAAATGGAAAGGGGAGCCGAAACAAACCTTCGGCAACGTTCGTGGGCATTTCGTCCACGTGCCTCTTCCATCGCATCCCGGGCGGCTTCAAAATCTCGATGGTGCGATGCGGGCAAAAGATCTAAATCGAAGAAAACGACCGAGTCATCACACGTATTATGATAGGCTCCAACGAAAACGGTGTCATCCGGAATAGAAATCCCCGCCTCTCTGACTTTCGATCGCACTCGCCAATCATTCGCCATTTTGGCAAATGCTCTCGCATTCGGACCACCTCGTTTTCCAGCACATGCGCCGCAACAGTAGGCCGACTCGTGAGGATTGTTTAAGCTTGAAGAACCATGACCGCAAATGACGAACAAACGAGAGAATACTTCCGACCGTGTTAGACCGATGTCCTGAAGAAGCCTTACAACAACGGCCGCCATTTCGTCACGGCTGAAGCCAATGTGTCCGTTTTCTGGTCCGGGCGTATCTTCATACCGTTCCAACTGGAGGGTCGTTACGGGTGGTGGCTGTAGTAGCGTGCCCAATTTCCTTCGGATCCGAGCCGTTAAATGCGGAAATAGTACACCAGCCACGAGGGGTACAGTGGCGAGCGATCCAATGATACCGGCAACGATGCCTCCCAAGAATGTCCGGCTATGTGTTTGGAATACATGTCCAGCCAGCCCCAATTGCCGCCTCAACTGTGCTCGCTCTTGATGAAGTCCTTCAAACGTGTAGCCAACGTCCTCCTGAACATAGTTACTAGGGGTAATCACATTGGGACATAACGGCTGATAGAAACTGTCGGCTGCTCCTCGATAATACATGGCCACAGCAAAGAACCCTGCGGCTCCAAACGTCTCACACGAGGGATGTACTTCCTCCAAGTGCCTCCTGAAAGACTCTTCACGGTCGTCAATGCAAGTCAGGATTTGAAAGCTGGGACGTGATGTTCCTGGTTCGGGCCGAGTATCGCGGGGCTTTCGCGTATGACTTACGAATGCATCCAAGGCTTCCCGGCGATATTTTCGCTCAAACGCCTCGTGATAGATTCGACGGCGCTCGATCGATGAAAATCCTTCCGCCTCGTCATGAAGTTCCTGCCAATGAGACTGACTCAACTCCAGCAGTTGCAACGGCTGCCAGCCAAGCGTTTGAGCAACTTGGAACAGGAGGAATGCTCGGCGTTCAATACTCAGTGGATGCGACTTGGACAACTTCCTTCGAGCGAATTGAATTACTTCTGCGGCGGAACTACGTTGCCCGGTTTCGGTTAAGCCTGCGTCGATGATGGCAAATCGCTCAAGAATCAAGTGAACCGCTAATAGGCCAAGCAACGAGCCTTGTGGAATACGATGGACGACGGGACCGGCCCCTGACTCGATCTGCCAAATCATCCCTGCCCAACCACGCAAGCTCAGCAATGTTTGGGCCACAAATTCCTCGCGATCGCATTCCAAAATACCTAGTTCTCGGAACGACTCTTCGATCGATTCTTCGGGAGAAATGCCAGATTGCTTTAATCGATGCAACTCATCGGGAAGTCCCTGTTGCCATCGTTCCGCAAAATAATTCGGCAGCGAGTATATCGACAAAAATGCTTGATAGAAACCTTCGCCACGGCAAGGCAATTCCCAATCGGAATAACCTTGATCCACATACGAAGCACAAAACCGAATTAACAAGTCATGCACGTTCCGGTCGATGTCGTCACCGAGCGAATTCAGTATTAGATTCCGAGGGCGGACCATGTGGTGGGTGTGTTGCCGAGGAGCGATCGCTCGAATTCCATTGCAGCAAATTCGCCATAGCAGATGCAACGAAAACGCTTCCCAGGCGGACTCGTCCCACTTCTGGTGATTCCGCCCCAATTTTGTCAGCAAACTATTCAGATCTGCATAGGGAGTCGACTGGGATGCCTGCTCTTGGCACAACCATTGCCGTGTACCTGCAATGATTCGGTCACGTCGATCTTTGGCCACTTCCATGCGAAATCGATCGAGTGCATCGGTTTCGGCCAAGATCCACCGCAATTCCGCATCTGACCCTACATGGACCGGATGACTAAGCATCGCGAGGCGGATCAGCTCGTGCGTCCCCAGTCCGTCAATCTGATCACGATTACCCAGATCCTCTCTCAGAACGGCCTGAAGGTCCTCATCCTTGATGCGGCCTTCCTTTAGGAGTTGACGATACTCTTGTTCTGGTAGATAGGGATGAGCCCCATAACGCTCCATCCCCATTATGACGGCTTGGTGAAAACTCTGTTCTTCAAAAGCGTGCAGAGTATTGTGATGAACAAATACTTCGATCGGCCCCTGCGAGGGCAACAGGTGCGCAGCATGCTGCACCCACATTCGAATTTCATCAGCTCTGGAAGATCCGTCGACTTTCTTGGTCGCAGAAACGGTGGTGTTTGTCAAAGGTTAATCGGATCTAGATATTTTTTCAGAAAAATGCAAGCAAGGGAGGACGTAGGCGATGATGAAGGGTACGCAGATCGCGAGGTAATTGCAATTCTCGTGCCTAGATCGATTCTGTCATGGGGGAAGGTTCAGACTGTCCCATCTGGCTCGCTGATATTCGAATGTATTCACTTGGCACATAGAATTTCAGCAAGGGATGAGGACAGAAAAGTGCTTTGTGAATAGAATCTGTTGACGTGTGTCGTGCAGCAATTTGCAGGCGACATGCAGATACTTGCACTAGAAGGCCTCTCCCAATTCAAGGAATTGACCGATGCAACAATTAGTCCAGGGAATCCATCGCTTTCAGCGAGAACAATTTAGCAAGGATCAAAAACTATTCGAGACACTCGTCGATGGGCAGCATCCCCTGGCACTATTTATTACGTGCTCAGATTCTCGTATTGATCCGAGTCGTCTTACTCAAACCGAGCCTGGCGAACTGTTCATTCAACGAACTGCTGGAAATATCGTCCCCCCTTATGGGTCTATCCTGGGCGGCGAGGCCGCCACAATCGAGTACGCAGTTGCGGCATTGAAAGTACGCGACATTGTCATTTGTGGTCACTCCCATTGTGGGGCCATGGCAGGTCTCCTCTCTCCCGAAATGGTCGAGAAAATGCCTGCGGTTCGCGCCTATCTTCAGCATGCGGAGTCGACCCGTAGAATTGTCGAGGAAAACTACTCACACCTTTCCGATCCCGCACAAAGGCTGACGCTGACGGTAGAGGAGAACGTTCTTGTTCAATTAGAGAGCTTGAGAACCCATCCCGCAGTCGCCGCCGCGATAGGACGAGGAGAATTAAAACTTCACGGCTGGGTGTATAAGTTCGAGACTGGCGAAGTATTTGCGTTCGATCCGGACAAAAATCAGTACCTACCTCTCCAGGAAACCGCTTCTCCAGTCAACGAGTTGCAGAGAAACCTTCCGCCGATATGACGTGATCAACGAAACGTTTCATTTCGTTTTTGGTCTCACTGCATGGATTACCGTGCTGTTTGGGAAAACTGACTGAAATGGCTTAAGTCAGTTTTCTATAACGTCATATTTTAAACTTGTTATGTTTCGTAATCATCAAGGCGGGACCCAAAACAACTTCCGGTTTCCCATTGCGGGACTACTGCTACTTAGCTTGACGGCTTTGGCAATAACAATCTGGACGATGGCTGATTTCTTACGAGAACAGGCCATCGTCGAAGAGTTAACTCGAAAGCTACCTCGTGATTCAACGGCTACAGCCAAAGAGTTAGTCGTTGAGTTGGGATGGCAATTTCGTCTCTCAATCCTGGTTTTGCTAAATCTCGTTGCAACCGGGCTCGCCCTAGTGTTGCTTTCTCGGGCATACCGCTCATCCCAAGAGTCGCTCCGCGACCTCAAGGCTCTAGCGGGGGATATCTTAAGTAGTATGGACCATGCCGTCATCACGACAGACCGCAACGGTTTCATCACCAGTATTAATCGCCAAGGTCTGGAATTACTCGGGAGCAAACCGGATTGTGTAAGTAAGCACTTGGAATCACTTTCCAAGACGATCCCTCTAGATCGCTTCCTAGCAGACTGGCAGTCGGATCGTTCTGTCTCGATGACTCGTGATTTTCATGCAAATAATAGTGGAAGGACCGTACGGGCGACGTGCCAAAAATTAAGTGACTATGAAGGAAGAGAGATTGGGCAGGTCTTGCAGTTACGCGATGTAACAGAACGCATCTTGATCGAAGAACGGATGCGGCGAATGGAACGCTATATGGGCCTTGGTTCTTTGGCTGCGGGACTTCATCATGAAATCCGAAATCCGCTCGCCGCTGTGTCATTACACGTTCAACTCTTGGAAGAGCAACTGGAGGAAAGTCAGGTTTCAGAGGAAGTTCAACTGATGCTGGCTGTCATCAAGGCAGAAGTGACTCGAATTGGAGGTGTGCTCGAGGGTTTCCGCGATTTTGCATCCATGGACAAACTAAATCTGGAACCGGTCGACCTTGCCAAGCTCATCAAGCGACAAGTCGATTTAGCACTTCCTCAAGCCCGGGAGCAAGGAATATTGGTTCACAGTATTCTACCGGACTCTCCGCTGCCCAAAATAACGGCCGACCTCGTTCGGATGGAACAAGCTTTGCTTAATATTCTGGTCAATGCGATGCAAGCAATGCCCAATGGAGGTGAACTCATCATCAAGGCATCGGCGAATTCTGATTCGGTTCGATTAGAAATATCCGATACGGGCAATGGAATTCCCAACAGTCTCCGCGAACGCGTGTTTGATGCCTATTTTACAACCAAGAGTGAAGGTACCGGATTAGGGCTTTCCCTGTGTGACAAAATCGTTCGGCAGCATCATGGCAACCTCGACTTCCTCAGTAGCGAAGATGGTACAACTTTCGTAATGACGTTGCCTACCTTACAAGTCTCCCCTCTCTTAGATTAACGTCATGGACGAAGCATTTCGTATTTTGATTGTGGACGACGAGCCCAACATTCGCTCCGGTTTGGCAAAGGGGCTCGAAAAAGAGGTCGACGGAATCGAAACGGCTAGTAACGTCGTCGAGGCGATCGATAAATTCGATGCCGGCAACTTCCAAATCGTCATCGCCGATGTCCGGTTGCCGGGGGATTGCGACGGCCTGGAACTATTGTCACTGATCCAACAACGCGAACCCAATACGACGATGATTATGATCACCGCGCACGGTACCGTCGAAATGGCGGTCGACGCCATGCGCCGTGGTGCGTTCGACTTCATAACGAAGCCGGTTGATTTGAATCTGATTCGACAACAGATTGCTAAAGCTGTCGCGCATCATCGATTGCAGACAGAAAACCGATTCCTGAAAGATCGGTTAGCAGAAGCGGGTGAGTTGCCGAATATCATCGGTAATTGCCGAGCCCTCAACGACGTATTGCAACAGATTCGACAGGTTGCCGATACCGATGCCACCGTTCTTATTCACGGAGAAAGTGGTACCGGTAAAGAATTGATTGCCAGGGCGATCCACGATATGAGCCGACGTTTCGCCTCTCCATTCATTCCCGTAAATCTTGGTGCGCTGCCGGAGAACTTGCTAGAAAGCGAATTGTTCGGTCACGAAAAAGGGGCATTTACCGGGGCATTTCGCCAAAAACCTGGATGCTTTGAACAATCCATGCGAGGAACCCTCTTTCTCGACGAGATTACCGAAATCCCGATGAAGTGCCAGGTAGATCTGCTGCGTGTTCTTGAAACGGGACTATTCACAAGGGTGGGTGGCGAGGATGTGATTTCGTCAGATGCGCGAATCGTATCAGCAACCAACCGAGACATACCTCAACTTGTGGAAGAAGGTGGCTTCCGCGAGGATCTCTTTTACCGCCTTAATATTGTCCCAATTGACGTCCCACCTCTGCGGCAACGGCGCGAGGACATTCCTCTATTGACGGATCACTTCCTGATTCACTTTTGTACGCGTCATCATCGGCCAACGAAGACACTCAGCGACGACGCATTGCAGGTCCTAATGTCGGCGAATTGGCCAGGCAACGTCCGCCAACTTCGCAATGTCATTGAACGTTTGGTTGTCACCGTTAACGACGAGAGGATTGCTGCCAAAGATTTGCCAGCCGAACTCAATGCGGCCGCTATAAACAAGTCTTCAAACCAACTTCGTTCATTAGCAGAAGTAACCGAGTCTGCGGAGAAAGAAGCAATCCTGGCTTCCCTGGCCGCAAACGACTTTCATCGTGAGCAAACGGCAAGAATGTTGGGTGTCAGCATACGTACCCTACATTATAAAATGAGCCGATATGGACTGCATTAGTATCCATAGATGTCGACATTGCAGTCATTCAGAGCTAACACCAGGAGAATCGCGTTAACTGTTCTTCTGGAAGAATTTCCTCGACATTTGCCAACCATCAAGTTCACTTAACTCGCTTACGGGAACGCACTGCGCAACCACCACAAGTTAGCGAGATAGAAGTGAATATACCGCAAGCCCATCGCTTGCTTCCCAATTACCTACTCTGTGAAACGGTGCTTAGGGATTGCAGATACGCCAACAGATCGGCCAGTTGCTCCTCAGATATAGCTTTGTTTAACTCCGCCGGCATGATCGAAGTATCGCTGGCGCGGATGGCCTCGATCGACCGGCTGGCAACCTTTGCTGACTTTTCATGATCGATTCCAATGTGCAATTGTTTTGGGCTCTCCCCTAAGATGATCCCGGTGTGCGCCTTCCCCTCCTCAGTCATCACCAGGTAAGGTGCAAAGCCACGGGCAAATGTTGCACTCGGATACAGTATCGATTCCAACAGATCGCGGCGCGATCGACTGCGGCCAATCGTGGTTAGATCAGGCCCAACCAGTCCCCCTTCGCCTGTCACGCGGTGACACTTACTACAAGTTGCCTGGGTGGAAAAAAAGACGTCACGCCCGCGGATCGCATCCCCATCACCAAGCTTCGCCTCAACATCCAGAAGCGTTTGCTTTTGCGATTCCGTTAACGGCTGCCCCATCGAAGGCGCCGGTATCTCAAGCCAGTCGCTATCATCGACCAACGCGGCGGGTCGAGTTAGTTGTTCTAGGGACAGCGAAGCGGCATGACTGACCTCAATACGCGGATCAAGTACGGCCTGACGCAGCAGATCGCGACGGTCGCTTCGGATCAGTCCCAAGATAGCAGCGTGTCGAAGTTGCGGATCGCTCTCGACTTCCGGCAGCATTTCAATCAATGTTCTCACGAACAAATCGCCATTCACTTTCCAATGGGCAAGTGTGGCGAGAGCATTGCGACGCTCCGCAGGTGTTCCTTCTTTGGCCAATTGAAGCAGTGGTAAGATCGCCTTTTTCCGATCGACTTCCGCAGGCCAATCTTGCAGCGACCGAGCTACTGCTTCGCGAATCGGCGGTTCGCCAGACTCCAATAGAGTAATGAACTGCTTTAACGTTTTTTGTGTTGGATTGTTCCGAAGTTTCCAAACGACATCGACCTTTGAATCGGTTTGGCTCAGCTTTCGACTCGGACTATTTTTCGTCCGTTTAACTCGATAGATGGCTCCTTCGATATGCGACTTCGCGACGCCCGATTGGGGACAGCCAATGCGAAACCAACCTCCGGTATCGATTACCAACAACGATCCATCAGGAGCTTCCAGCACATCGGTCGGATGGAAATCTTTGTCGGTCGACACGAAGAAGTCTTCTACTTGCTGCGTTTCGTACGAACTGCCAGCGGACTTCAAATCGACTTGAACAACTCGATTCGTATTGAACTCAGTAACGAGCAACGTCTCGCTACTTTTGGAAGTCCAGCGGCATAAGCCCGAGACCGCGACGTGACCAAAGTTATATATTTCCGAAAGCAGTGGGCCTGTCCGCACGAACTCGCTGTCGAGGCTTTCCGCAAAGTCTTCTCGCGGGTAGACACCTCCATATTGCCAATGGACCAGGCAATCTCCCCGTGGCCGTGAGTACATTAAGTTCACCGTTCCCAGCATATCGCCACTGGGCGTAAAAACGATTTCAACCGGGTTGTCCATTCCCCCGGTACTAAACGTCTGCACATCGCTGCCATCCGGAAGGCATGAGAAGATGCGTGCCGCTTTCCCTTTGCTGACTAGTTGGCCTTCGGAATCGACAATCTCGTGACCGTGTCGTCCTTCGCACCAATAGATTCTGCCTTCCGGCCCTTTAAACGGACCATGCACATCCGCAGCGTTGCCGGTATAGCCGAAGTCACCAACAAGTTTCACGCGTTCGTCCGCAACGCCATCGTCGTCGGTGTCGGTCAGTTTCCAAATCGCACCGCTAGAGGCCACGTACAACGAGCCTTCAAGCCACATACAGCCTTGTGGGAACGTCATATTGTCCGCGAACGTGGTCGCTTTATCGAATACGCCGTCACCGTTGGTATCTTCTAAGCGGCGGACAAAGTTGGGAAGTTGCTTCTCCAGTTCTTCACGGGGCAGATTCTCGCCGGCGCTGGCCGCGACATACAAACGACCTTGCTCGTCGAAGTCAGCCATCAAGGGATGCGCCACCAGCGCTGAGGAGGCAGCCACTTCGACCTGGTATTCTTCTGGAACGGAGATCGTCGACAACTTGGCCTCTTCGCCAATCGAAACTGTGGCAACGCCAAGGACCACGAAACCACAAATGAACGTACGCGTGAACATCAGAGAATGACTCCGGAATATTGGTTAAGCCTGTTAGCTGTGGATCGCACGGCGGAGGAGATTGTGCGTGATTCGCTGGACGCGAACATCCGGCCCGTGGGGGCGCGACCAATGCGACCACGGCAGCACATGCCCAGGCGGCGTGCTAAGTCCTTGCGCCCAGAAGATCGTCGCCGCATTGAAGACATAGTTCCCTTTGGGACCAGGATAAATCGTTGCGGTCCAGTTCTGCGGATTAACACCACCTTGCCATGCAGTTCCGCCTGCGACAACTTCCAGGCCTTCGATTTCAGCTGGGTCACCATGGTATTCCCAACCGACCAAGCCAGGGATGGCATCCCCTTCCTTGATGTTCGTGCCAGCGAACATCCAATGTTCGGGATTGGTAATCACCCAGTCGCCACCTCCGTTGACCGGTCGCACATTACGAGCCCCCATCAACATCCCTTCATCAGGCCCACGATGCGGGAACGGACCATGCTCGGCGTGCCGAGTCACCGCATGCGATTGCTCTCCACCGTAAGGCCCACCTCGGAAGATGATTCGGTTAGGCGAACCGCTGCTGCTTTTGCGAAACGGAGTTACCCAACAAACACTGTTACCTGATAGAAAGAGTAGATTGACTCCTTCGTCCCGCATTTTTTGCACAGAGTTAAACTGACGGATATTCCAGTACTCGTCATGGCCAACACTGATGAATGCTTTGCAATTCAAGCCACGTTCGGGCGTCAGCATGTCGCTATTGGAACAGTAGCTGACATCGTAGCCATGCTGTTCAAGCCAATAGGCTAAAGGAAACTCAAACGGAAGAAACTCACCAGAACCCACAGTCCTTGGATCGTCGACCACACCGTTATGCTAAGCCTCGCGACCATATGGTCGATCGAAACTAACATCGGCCCAAGGTCCTTGGTTTCCCTTCGGATGCGTATAGATCGAGTAGTTATTCGGCCAGCGATTGTAGGCCTGCCATGTGTTATCGCTGACTTGAAACAAGATATCGGTGGGACGGTTATCGCGAACAACGAACACGATATGGCTCTGCCAATAGGCTTCCCCCGGTTCAGGAATCGTGGTCAAGCGGCCGATGTAAACACCACTCAACCAATCTGCGGGAATATCGATCGTCAGTGAGGTTGCCCAGCGACACTCGTGCAAGTTCTTCTCTCCTGGAGTCGGCGTAGGCTGCGTGCTTGCTTCCAACGGTCCGTAGTTTTTTACAAGCCGCGCACCTTTACCGCCGTAGTACCCCATTCGGAATAGCTCTAGCCGAAAGGATCGTGCCGGGTTGCAAGATACCATCACATCTATCGATTCGCCTGCAGCGACACTTTGCTTCGAGCAGTAGCCTTCAATCCATGGGCTGCGAAAGCCCTCGGCATCGACACGCACGCGGGTTAGCTGCCAATCGTCCGCACCGGACTTAGCGTTCTCTTTTTGGATGAGAGTGTCATTCGTTGACCTGGCTTCCGCATAGGCAGTTCGAGCCAATTCGGCCGTAGTGGTAATCATGGTCGTGGCGAGTGTCCCCTTCAAGAACGCTCGCCGTGGAACCGGAGAAGTGTCGTCACTCATGGCAAATGATCGTCGGCTAAGGCAGGAAAATGAGGAGGGTGTTCTCAGCGTAGCATAGCCTGCCACGACGCAGAAGCGAATTCCAGATATATCGTGGAATCACCTGGCCTATTCAGTTGGTCTCAGGAGCAACGAGCGATAAACTTTCCGATAGAGCTAGAACGATCGAACGCTGCCTATCGCTAGTGCAGGAGAAGAAGATGAAAGCCCTGGTACTTCGCGAAACTTGCTCGCTAAGCGATAACAAAACTCCTTTGCAACTTGTTGACCTTCCGATTCCTACTCCCCAAGCCGGGGAGATCTTAATTCGGGTGGTCGCGTGCGGCGTTTGCCATACGGAACTCGACGAGATCGAAGGACGAACGGCCCCTCCTAACTACCCTGTGGTGCCAGGCCACGAAGTCGTCGGTTACGTCGAGCAGCTCGGAGACGGCACCAGCACGCACCGCATTGGCGATCGCGTTGGTGTCGGATGGATTCATTCGTCCAGCGGCGACCAATACGAGAACGTCAGCCCGCAGTTCCAAGCGACCGGCCGCGATGTGAATGGTGGCTATGCAGAGTACATGACCGTTCCGGCGAATTACGCTTATCCCATTCCTGAAAGCTTTGGTTCGGCCGAGGCGGCTCCTCTCTTATGTGCCGGAGCGATTGGCTATCGAGCGGTTCGCTTAAGTGGAATTCGCAATGGACAAAAACTCGGGCTCACAGGCTTCGGCGGTTCTGCCCATTTAGTGCTCCAGATGGTGCGTCATCAGTTCCCGGACACCAAGGTCTATGTGTTTGCTCGACACCCGGAAGTACAAGCGTTCGCACAGGAACTTGGTGCCGTCTGGGCAGGCCACACCGAAGAGCGCGCACCGGAACCTCTCGATGCGATCATAGACACCACACCGGCCTGGAAACCAGTGGTCGAAGGTCTCGCAAATCTGGCACCAGGTGGCCGGCTCGTTATCAACGCAATTCGTAAAGAAGAAAGCGACAAAAAATCACTGCTGAAGTTGAGCTACCACGAACATCTGTGGATGGAACGTGAGATCAAGACCGTCGCCAACATCACGCAGTACGACATTCGGGAGTTCCTTCCGCTGGCCGCGGAAATCCCGATTCGTCCGAAGGTCACGACTTACTCACTCGACCAAGCCAACCAGGCCTTAGTCGAACTAAAGCAAGGACGCATTCAAGGAGCAAAGGTGCTGGTGATGGACAAGTAATCGTTACCAGTGCATTACAAAACCGCCGTCCACATTGACAGTCTGGCCCGTGACCTGGGCCGCCTTCTTTGACGAAAGAAACACGATCATCGCGGCAATGTCTTCACACGTTTGCCAGCGTCCCAGCGGAACGACGTTTTTAATCTTGACCGCGGCCCACTCTTCGTAACTCAGCTTTTCGTCATCCGAAGCATCGTCGTACCAAGCCTGCCAAACCGATCGATTTAGCGGTGTTTGCACCATGCCGGGGCAGACGGTGTTCACCCGAACATTATGCGGCGCGAGATCTTTGGCCATACACTGGGCGAAGTTGATATTGGCCGCTTTGCTGGCACTGTACGGCGGATCCGTCTGCGAACCGATCTGGCCCGCCACTGAGGCGAGAAACACAAATGTCCCCTGCTTTCGCTTCACGAACTGCGGCGTCAGCGCGTGCGCGATGTTAACCATACCCTGAATGTTGACCTGCAGCGTCTTGCCCCAATCTGCCGGCTGAAGATTCGTAAAGGGAAAGCCAAACTTACCTGATCCCATCGCAGCACAGTGCACCACGTGATCGATCGAGGTTTCCATCGCTGCCAGTTCATCGAGCGCCGTGTCGATTGTGATTTGATTCACAATATCGACGACGCTGCCTAACGCGCGCACGCCAAAATCTTGTTCAATCTCCTGGGCGACATCACCAACCTTGGATGAAAGATCCCAGAGCACGACGGAACATCCCTCGGCAGCAAACGCGCGCGCGGTAGCCAAGCCGATGCCACTTGCCCCACCCGTGATCAAAGCCGTGTGGCCGTCGATGCCAAGATTCAATGTGTGAACTCCTTCGTTGCCGTGTTAACCGAATTGGCAAATCTATTCTAATCAGTGTCTCGCTGCTCCGAGGATGGCATCCGGGCCGTCCGAGATATGCGGACGAATTTCCATTCTTTGGGCAGAGGTCCCAAGTACTCGGGTGGCCGCGTTGCATCGGTCAGACGAATGGTCAGTTGATCGCCGTCGATGGTAACAGGTCCCCATAGCGTCCGATCGTTGTACTGGGCGAACTGATCGTTGGGCAACAATTCATTCGCGGCCAGAGGAATCGACTCACCATTGAACTCAATTGTTGGTCCTGTCTCCAGAGAATTGGCCCGGAGGTTAAACGAACCCACAATTGCCTTGCCGTGACGTTCCTCCACTTCAAATCGCTGCCAGGTAAACAGCGACTTCTCAAAACAAAGTCGGGTTCGCGTATGTTCGTTTTTCGTGGCGGAATCATCCGACTGGAACTTGAAATCAGAAACTTCTCTCCAATTACCTTGCAGACGCTTCCAAAGTTCGATTTCCTTTTCGACCTGTGTTCGTGTCGAATTGGTTACCCTTGCAAGGTGTATCTCTTCGGCCGGTTCAAATTCCCAAGTTGTCGGGGCTAAGTCCACGAATTCGTTTGGCTGCAGAACCTTAGTTATGATGATTTTCAAGCGATCTCCTTCGATACGATATTCGCCCTGCATCACTGTTTGAATCGTCGTCACGCGAAACGGGTACGGTTTTCCGTTCTGGGGATGAGCGGTCGCTTCCTTCCCGATGATCCGTTGAAACACCAAGGGCACTGGCTGATCACCCTCCGAAGCACCAATCTCTAGCATGCCCATCATCTTCTGATCGACACCTTGATCGAAATCATGCTGCTGCAGCGTATAGCCTTGGCGATGAAAATGAAACTCACGTCCTCCGAAACGGGCCGCTCCTCCTTCCTTGGAATTCCCTCTGACTTCTCGCCAGCGACCTTGTAGCGGAAGGAAGTTTATCAAAGGAGATTCCACCAATCCCTTTTCACTCTCACTCAATTCTCTTGTATTCGTATGGTCTTGCGAAGAACGGAAATCTTGCTCCTTGTTGCCAAGTATCTCAGCTTCTACTTTACCCTTAACTTTCATCCTCCGCTCGACACCTCCATCCGCCGTCACAACAACTTCATTGGTACCTTCACTAGCACCGTCTTTTAGCTTACAAACCACTTCCAGAACCGCTTCTTGATGGCGAAGTATCAGCGGAAGTGACCACACCACACTTCGATCACCATCTTTGGCAGGATCGGTCCGGGATACCACTTGCAGATTTGGATCGATCGATACTTTAACGCTTGAATTCTTCAGAGCTGAGTATCCGTTATTCTTCACACGAATCACAAACAGCAGCGTCCCATCATCCTTGCTCCTGGCGGAACCATCAAGATCGAAGGTGGGTGGCTGCTCGGAAACATTCATGAACGGGTTTTTGATATCATTCCCTTTGATCAATGTACATGACTTCGCCAGGTCTTCGGCAAGAGGTGAGTCAGCGGGAATGTCGATATCGGATAGTTGCAGACGCCCTTCCGTAAGTTTCGTAGAATCGCAAGTCGCAGTGAAGATTCGCTTACGCTCAGTCGGGCCAAACGGATCCATCGTTTTACCAACGGCGACTTCTTCATCAAAAGTGATCGTACTCGCCCGTACATCTCGTGAAACCCATCCAGTAATGATCCTTCCCGCCCGCTTGCCGGTAGCCTGAAGCCAGAATCGATCAAACTGCACTTTAAGCGTCCAATCTTCGCTCTGCCAAACGCCTTGAAGTGGAGTCAATTCAGGCAGGAGGATCTCTGGCGGTGCTATCCGTCTCTGTGAATTAGAACGACTTGGACCAGTCCTGGACAACGATGAAGAGTCGACCTCCGGTTGGGATTGGCTTTTATCTCCCTGTATCGTAATCTTTCGCTCGAAACCATCATCCGCCGTGACCGTTACTTCACACGTTCCTTCGCTGACACCATCTTTCGGTTTGCAGACGATCTCCAGAAAAGCTTCTTGACGGGGAAGAATTCTCGGAAGCGACCAAACGATGCCGCCTTCGATATCCTTTGCAGGATCGGTACGAAAAATGACTTCAAAGTTGGAATCGACTTTGGCTTCGACCTTTATATTGGAAAGCATGACGGCACCGTTGTTGAAGAGACGAATCCGAAACATGATCGTCCCATCCGGAATCGTTCTACTCGTACCCTCGATTACGATGGTCGGCTTTTGACTGGGATCGGCAAACGGATCAGCGGCCGGTTTCGTCTTGGTGAACGACCAGGTATCAGCGACTTGCCCGGCCAATGACGAATCATCGGGAATATCGATTGCAGTTAAGTTTAAGCGTCCCTTTTCGAGTTCGGCAAAGTCGATATTGGCCGCAAGCAATCGTCCTTGATTTGTTGAACCGAATGGGTTTGCTTGAGGTCCGCTTACCTCTTCCTCAAAGATCACTTTTTCGCTTGGGGAATTGAGGAGAACTCTACCGGTGATATGCGCACCGTTATTTCTCATTTGCAGAAACTCGAACCGATTAAAGTTGACGATAAGCCGCCACCCATCGGCTTGCCAATGCCCTTGCATGGCTTGCAATTCCGGGGACACAGGTCCCGTTCGGGTAAACTTTGGTTTAACATCAGCTTGGGTGGTAATGAACAAGTCGCCATCACGGATGACATGCCGCAGCTTGAGTGGGTTCAATAACTTGCGCAAACCTTCCTCTAGGGTCAGCTCGTTCACATCACAGCTCACCTCCACCGTTTCTCGAATTCCGGCTGCATTCAGTGCCGTATGATCAAACACGATACTGATACCGTGCAGTTTTTCGAGAAAGCCAACGACCATGACCAGCGGTGTGCGAACGAACTGAATTCTTGTCTCCGAATGAAGCTGCTGCTGGATCTTCTCTACTCGCTTCGCATAGGCACGGTTCAGCTCGGCGATTTCCTCAGGCTTCAATTCCGCATTTTTAGAACTGCTCTCAGAGGCAGCGTTGGCCTCCTGCGACCCATTGGATTTTGAGTTGGATAGTTCTGTTTTCGTTCCTAGGCGCGGCGGATAGATGCGAGGGAGTTCCTTTATCCAGTTTGGATTCTCCCTGGCACCACTAGGACTTTGAATGCTGCGGGCTTTCTTTAGCTTCCAAGTCACCGGCAAAGGGCCGAGTTCGTCTGGAGGATTAATCGCCTGATCGATTGTGACAACAAGATCGTCCTCTGCCTGTTGGTAGGTGCCAATCAAGGTCTGCGGTTGCTCCTGGCGGGAAAACCGGTGGAACATAATGCGACTGGGAGCACCGCCGTTCCCAACTTCGATATCAACCATTGTTCCAATAAACGATCGCTGCATTATCGAGCGGGTTGGACTGTCACGTTCGGTCTTCCAGACCAGGTTCGCGTTTCTCTCAGTGAGAATGAACTCCGTAAGATATGCTTTGCCAGGCATCGGCAGATCTGCCTCTCCGCCGCGCAGCTGATCCACGGCAAACCACGTCCCCTTTAGCTTTGCCAAGGCATCCGAAATCGGTTCTTGGTCATTGAATTTCTTGAGGATTCTCTCGCCAATCGCCTTTTGAAGCTCAACGTCTTGGCTCGGTGTGTTTTCGTTCGGCGACAACGGCATACGAACCCACTTGCCGCTTTCCACCGAAAAGATTTGGCGATGGTCAGCGAACTCTACTTCCAAACCGTCAACAGCATCCGGATGGAAACCGCTCTCGTAACGCGGGACATGCAGCGTTCCCGTTCCATCACGCGTAATATTTGGTAAGTGCGGCACTGCCAACTCGTCCCATGTGCCAGTCTCGGCACTGAAGGCAATCAAACGCTGATCGGCGAGATAGTAACCAACGCCCTGACCGGCCGTCATGGCATACAGTTCGCCTATCAGAGGTTGTGCTGGTCGATACGGGCAGAAGTTGCCTTGTATATCTGTCGCCACCAATTCCGCAATCGGATCTCCAGAAATGTTAAAACCAACAAATCCGGTCTCGGCAGGCGAGTCGCCGGTTGTGACTTCCTGGACTTTCAAACCGGCGGAAAACTGATACCGATGCCAGGTATCGGATGTCTTTGTGTAAGTGAAATAAAGATTGTCTCGCTTCCGGACAAAGACCTGAAATTCGTTCAAGTCAACACTAGGTTCGGCAGTAACAACCTTCCCGTCATCACCAGGATCCCGTACCAGAACACCACGCTGCAGTTGCCACTTTGCTGGCAAGTCGATCGAGCGGAACGTCTTCGCATCATCACTCTCAACATCCAATGTCAGCTCGTTCCCCCGCGATTGAAAACTGACTTTCAACTTCGGCTGATCGCGAAACGCAAACTCAACGTAGCCGTGGTCACTCATCGTTCCCCAAATTTCGTCGATGACGTTTTGGTTGGGATCAACTACCTGCATCCCTACGTTCATCCCGATGAACCGAAAGCGGACACTCGCCAACGGGTCGCGATACGCCTTCAGTTCGTCACCGATCGGAGTAATCGCCGTCCAGGTTCCTTGCAGTGCCCGGATCGGAAACGGCAAGGCTTCGCCAGAGCGGTAGTTACTGAGGTCGCGTTGAATCGGCACACGAGTGTCGGTCTTCGTCGGATCGACTGCGTCGACCGGTACACCTGTTTCATTTCCGTTTCGCCCGATTCCGATATTGCGAAACAGCTTCTCATTCGCAGGCACGGACTTCGCTGATTCGACGATATGAACAAGCTTCTGATCTCCCCGCGTCAGCATCACTTCGCCATTCTTGACGTCCAGCCCGTCGTGCTCTCCTTCGATCTCGACCACATATTGCCCGGCAGCCAGGCGGACTTCGTTTTCTCCTTTGACCACGGTTAGCTGCTTGGCGATTTCGTTTCCCTGAGTAATTCGTATGGAAACATCGTCGGAGTCGCTTTGAATGGTGATTGTGCCTTGGTTGGTTTCCAGCACAACGAAGATACCAGCCAGCAGTAGCGCAAAACCGCCAAGCGCCGCCATGACAAGATTCCGACGCCGCGCACCTCCATCGTTTTCGGTCAACGGTGGTTCGGTCGGACGTGGTATGCCGGTAGGGTCTTGCAAGTGGGCCAGCCAATCGCCAAGCAGCGTTTCGACTTCAGCTGCCGATTGATAGCGTGCATCTGGTTGTTTCGACAGCAATCGCCGCACAATCTGATCGAGCCAAACTGGGATCTCCGAGTCTTGCTCGGTCAGGCTGCGGGGCTGGTCGCTCGTGATTCGGTTGAGAACGCCCATGGTTGTTTCCGCGCGGAACGGGGAATGCCCCACCAGCATCGCGTACAGCACACTGCCGAGACTGAACAAATCGCTGCGGGCATCCAGCGTTTCGCCGCAGGCTTGTTCTGGGGACATGTACTGCGGTGTGCCGACCAGCGTCCCGCTTTGTGTCATACTGGCGTCGTCGACGGTGCGAGCCAAGCCAAAGTCGGTAATCACCACTCGCTCGACGCCGTTATTCAGCAAGATATTGGCTGGTTTTACATCACGGTGAACAAGCCCTTGCTGATGCGCGGCGGCCAAGCCTGCGGCGATCTGACGACCGATTCGCAGGACTTCTTTCACTTCGAGAGGACCACTTTCTCGAATCCGATCTTCCAGCGAACGCCCTTCCAAAACCGGCATCACCAAGTAGGGCAATCCTTGTTCCTGATCGACCGTTTGAATCGGTACGACATGCTCGTGAACCACTGCCGCGGCTGACTTTGCTTCGCGCGAGAACCGCTTACGTGCCGCCGCGCTGGCTGCAAGCTCCGGCGAGAGAACTTTGATCGCCGATTGGCGATCGAGCGATGGATCGTACCCACGCATCACAATGCCAGTGCCGCCCCGACCTAGAATCTCTAGAATCTCATAGCGGCCAAACCGCCCGAGCGAGTCTGGCTGATCGCTCGGCTGGAGGAAGCCAATCCAGATCGAATTCTTCGAGTTCGATCCCTCGTGCGAAGTGGCCGTTTCATTCGGTTTCAGATAGCCACGCAGCTCGCTCCAATCGACACCGCATTCGGCCAGAGTTTCTAGCTTTGACTGACACTCGGTACACGTTTCAATATGCTTGGTGACGTCTTGCTGCTCTTGTGGACGAAGTTGATCGTGCAGAAGCCGTTCGAGAACCGTGTCTTCGTAATGAAATCGGGCTACCATCGCGTTAGCCTTTCGCAGAAAGGGACTGTGGGTCCATGTGCTGGACATACTCTTTCAGCTTGGCTAGAACTCGACACCGCGCGACGCGAATCGCCCCAGGTGTTTTGCGCAGATCAGCAGCGACCTTTTCGCTTGATTCCCCTTCGACACCAGTTCGCCAGAATGCTTGCCACGTGTCGTCGGTAAAATACTCACGAGCCTGGTTGGCGGCCCAAGTAAAAACCTCACGGCGATATTCTAGATCGAATAGCGTGGCCGATTCGGTATCTTCAGCGGCATGTTCATGCAGCAACTGCAACATGCGCGTGTCACCGCTACCCTGGGGCTCCTTCTGACGGGTCAGAAAGTTGATCATCAGATTTCGCGAAATCCGAAACAGCCAGCCACGAAAGCTGCCTTTTCCTGATTCGGGGTCGAAACGTTCGATCGCTCCTTGAACCGCAGCGAACACGTCCTGCACCAGGTCTTCGGCATCGGCATGCTGAATCCCCTTTCCACGAGCCAAGCGATAAACGAGCGGCTCGTAGATCGTCACAAACTCTTGCCACGCCGCTTGTTGCGATGTGTCTTGAATCTGTACGAGCAGTGATCTTCGCGTTTCTGGTCCTTGCACAAGCTTTCTCCTACCCGTTTACACACACGCGATGGACATGTGTTACAGCAGGCAAGCAGATTTTAGCCAGAAACTTCAAGCAATGCCCGAAGATTCGCCACCAAAGAAAAGTTAGCGACTACGATTCCTCTTGGTCACCCTTCGTTTCACTGTCCCCTTCCCCTGCCGTTTCTTCCTTACTAGCAGGCTCGGATTCAGTGGGTTGCGTAGCTGACTCGTCGGCCGATTCATAGAGTTTGGCCAGCGGGATTAGAATCTCTTCCAGCCGCTTCAGATAGTCTTCTTCCGAGTAGTCTTGCCTTTGCTGGCGAAGCTCAGCCAGTTGGCGTTCCAACTCGTCCCTTTTTTCGCGGAGCACATCCGAAAGGATGGTCGCATCTTCGCCTGGGACCAGAATGAACTGATTCGCGAACGTACCGTCAGGCAGCGTCCCATCTTTGGCGGTCTTAGTAATGTGAATTCCACGGAACCAATCAAACGGCGTTCCCTTGCCGTCGCCGTTGTCATCCAGCAACGAATGTTCAGTCGCTAATTGCGATTCTGATTCGTAATACTGCTGGGTCTGTTTTGCAGCTGCAAGCCACGCTTCCAACAACGAGGTGTGCCCATCCTTATCGAGGTCACCGGAAGCGTCGCCGATCGTTCGCGAAAGGTAATCGCCAAAGCGCGCGAAGTTGTATTCGTAACCGCTTTGAGTCGCCGTCACGACTACCCGGTTCGGGCCCGCAATCGCGCTGACAAACGGTCCACTGGCCGACGCACAGTTGACAATTGCCGTTCGAGCAGAAATCGGCTGAAGTTGTTCGGCCAGTTCGGCAGAGGTAATATCAGTCCCACGGAGGTTGAACTTCGCCTTCTTACCGTCAAAGGTTCCGTGTCCGATTAATACGAGCCAAATCGTCTCAGGCGGCTCTTCGGTGAGAGACGCCAGAGTTTCAAAAAGAATCTCTCGATCTGTTTTTGCCCCTTCCGTTCGCTCAGCCAATCCAATTTCGACATGGCGACTCTTGGCCTTCGTTGAAGCTTCTTTCCAGCGAGCAGCCCACTCGGTAAACATCTCGCCATATTTCGCTTCGCCAGGTTCTCCCACGACAACAATCACCGCCGTGGAAGAGGCCGCAACTTCCGCTTGTGATTCTACTTCGGCCATCAGGGCGAAACAGGCAACCAGCCACAACATCTTAGGCAAGTCCTTTCCAGCGCCGCAGTCCCCACTCGAATACCAGCAGACCAACCGCCAATAGAAACACAGCCCAAGTGTGCCACACCGAATGAATCTTCGGCTCAACCACAGGGATGTCGCGATTAGAGAGGGTTCGCACAAATGATTCGAGACCGCTGAGCGAGACCATCTCGCCACCCGATTCGCGGGCCATCGTTTCGAGAAAGTCACGATTCGGTTTCAAGGTAAAGAATTCATCACCGGCCGGCTCGGAAACCCAACCGGTCTCGGTTTGTTTAATTTCGCTTCCATCTGGATTCCGTGCTGTTACCTTCGCCCGATAAGCACCTGGCGTCCGCGGAACATAGTTCGCGGCATACTGCCCCGAGACCGCATCCTTCGGTTCAGCCGTCAGCGTCAACGTTTCCCCTGTCGGCGTGCTGACCTCGATCGAAACGCTGGCATTATCAAGCGGTTTGAAGTTCTCGTCGTTGACCTCGACAGCAATTTCCAGGGGATGATTGGGATCGTCTTGCTGACGAATTGCCTCCACCCGCACGCGCTGCGGGACATCGCCCACCAACCAGCGAATCGTCTGCCGCCAAGCTTTTTCCAGATCTTCATTATCGGGCGAAGCTTGATGCAGCTTCCACCGCCACAAGTCACCCACGAATAGCGCGCCAGTGCGTCCTTTACCGAACCGTTGCGTTACCAAGGCTGGTCGCTGTTCTCCCTGGGAGGTCTTCACCGACAGCAGTTCACTTGCCCCGGGCTTCAGCGAACCGACCGAGTTCAGCGTTCGTAGTTTTGGCATTTCAATGAGCCGCTGTAATTCTTCCTCTTGCGTCGTTCGCACGCGGACCCAAGGTTCCAGTAGCCCCTCGCGGGTGAGTGACAATCCGAACTCTTGTTGTTGTGGTGGTGACTTCACGCTGCTTAAGTAGATTGGCAACAATTCGCCGATCGGGGATCGGTGGTAGTCACCTTCCGCGAAAGATTCCATTCCACCTAGCATCAACAGCCCGCCTCCACGCAAGCTGACGAATTGCTGCACAAGCGACTTTTGCTGCTGTGTGAAAAAATCGGCTTCCAGGTCATCCAGGATGATCGCATGGTATTCGAACAACTCGTCGGCCGACTTGGGGAAGCCCCCAGACAGCTCTCCTTCTTCTAAATTACCGACCCGCAGCAGAACAGCTTCGTCGTATTGTTCGACTTGTTCTTTATCTTCGTCATCCGTGTTAGTAAAGATACGATTCGCGTTTGAGTCCTTTTCTCGGAACTGGAACTTTGGTTCTTTCTTAGCAATTCGAATCAAACCGTGTAGTTCCACTTCGATATCGTCGGCCAACGAGCGATTGAGAAACTTGAATTCCCAGTTCGGCCGTCCTGACACGTAAAGCACGTTGTACGGTCCCTGCCCGCGATTGACCATCACCATCCGGCTGTTGTTCAGCAGCGTCGACTCGGTACTCTTGGTCGCATCGGTGAAAAGTCCTTTCTGCGATTGGGCGTAGGCACGAACCTGATAAAACAACACACCACGCTGCTCAGGTTTGACCTGAAAACGAACCGAGAAAGCTTGGTCGTCACGGATATCGGTTACCGTTTGCGTTTGCAGTAGTTCCCCCTTTTCATCGAGAAGCTCCGCCACTACTGATTGCCCTGCGAAGCCCTTCCCTTCAATCTCTGCGGTGACTGTAACAGGGGCGGCTTCGAAGTTGGTTTGACTGGCCGTCACGCGCTGCACACCAATATCACTGGCCGTGTCTTCGCTGCCAAGCATCACAGGAAAGATGGGTGGATAGCTGCTCCAATCGATGTCCACTTCGGGAAAGTCGGTTGCATTGCCATCGGTGAAGAGTAAGATCCCAGCAATGGGACGTTCCGCGTACCGCTCGGCCATCGAGGTCAACGAATTGACAATCGCGGAACCACTTCCTTCCGCCGCATATTCCTCAAATTCACCTACCGGAACAAGCTGCTGATCAAACTCGTAGCGACGAACATCGAATTCCTGACCGAGACGAACTTGCCATGGTTGGCTTCGCTCGAGTTGTTCTTTCAGTAATTCAGCCCGAGTATTTGCCTCGTCTTGATCGGCGACTTGCAGACTTTGCGAACGATCAGCCACTACAGCAAACAGATTTGCCCCAGGGACTGGCTTCGAGTCGCTACGCATCGGCTCGACCAACATCATGGCCAGAAGAACAATTGCCAGCGACTTAAATGTGGCGCAGCAGGCCTTCAACCACAAAGGTGCCTCGATGCTTCGGTAGGCCCATAGCACGAGCAGGAAGACGCTCCCACCGAGTAAACAGGCGGGAACAATCCAGTTGCGAGCCGCCCAGACATTGGGCCATTCAAGGATTAGTTGCTCCTGGATCCAGTCGCTCATTCACTGCTCCCCAAACGTTCGTAATAGCGACGGACGGCATTCTCGTACTGGACAGGCACCGGATCCTTATCGATCGGTACTCTGGCGTCATCCTTGGTACGTTTTAGAAGTTCTTCGGCAACGCGATTTTGCAGTTGCGTCAATGGGCGAGCAATCCGCTGTTTGATGATATCCCATTGAGGTGGTGCCGACGTATCAAGAATTTCTCGGCGAATCTCCCGGGCCTCGTCACGAATACGCGCTGCTTCCGCACGAAGCTCAGGATCGTCGACGATCTCTTCGACATCTCGCAAACGATCAGACCAGTCGACAAAGTCGTTGCCAGAGAACGGCGCCGTTGGATCTAGGCCGCCTTGGTTGAGGAACCGATCGAGTCCACCACCCGCCATATCATTCAGTCCACCACGACTTACACCCTGCTGCTGGCCTTGTTGTTGTTGGCCTTGTTGTTGTTGACCCTGTTGTTGTTGACCCTGTTGTTGTTGACCCTGTTGTTGTTGACCCTGTTGCTGTTGACCCTGTTGCTGTTGACCCTGTTGCTGTTGACCCTGTTGCTGCTGACCCTGCTGCTGCTGACCCTGCTGCTGCTGACCCTGCTGCTGCTGACCCTGCTGCTGCTCACCCTGCTGAGCTGCTGACCCTGCTGCTGACCCTGCTGCTGACCCTGCTGCTGACCCTGCTGCTGAGCTGACTGACGGGGCGTGCCGTCAGGGTCTTGCTCACCGTTTTGCTCATTATCAGACGACTGGCCTGATTGTCGATTCGATTGGCGACCTTCGGCGCGAGCCAACTCTCCTTCCAGATCATCGTTTAAGCGTTCCAGTTCACTTAAGGCGCGACGCAAGGTATCGGTCTCGTCACCCAAGATCTGTTCCGCCGCCTCTTCGACCCCTTCTGCCAATTGATTAATCCCTTCACGGGCCTGGCGTTCCTGTTGAGCCGCCTCGTTCAGGAAACCGCGATCCAGCAGCATCTCGGTGTTTTCTAACGCTTCTTTGGGATCGGCTTTACGTGTGTTACGAATCGACTCGTATAATTTCTCCGCCAAGAGAGGCTGTGAATCTTCTGCTTGCTCGATCGTTTCTCGCATCCGTTCTAGCAGCTGTTCAAGTCGCTCTTGTTGTTGAGCCAGTTGTTGCTCGGTCTCGTCTTGACCGTCTGATTCTCGAAGCGAGTTGTTGTTCTCGTTCGAGCCGCTGTTTAAATTCTCAAGTTGCTCGGCCAATTTCTCTTCTTCCTGGACCAAGTCTTGGGCTTGCTGACGCATCTCACGGACTTGCTCTTCAAACTCGCCGGAGGCACGTTTTTGGAACTCTTCTTTTAGTTCATCTAGGCCACGTTGGGCACGCGTTCCCTCGTTGGCGGCTTGGGTGACCATCTGTTGTTCCAATGCTTCCGAAGAACGGCGGGTATTCTCGCGAGCTTCTTCCAATTGTTGACGCTGCTCGGCCATGCGTTCCTGGTTTTCAGGCCGCTCCATCCGCTCTTGCAGTTCATCCGTATCGCGAAGAATTTCTTCTTGCTCTTCGCGCAGGCGCTTAAGTTGCCGCTCGGCTTCCGCCCGCTCTTCTTCGGTCTCAGCGGCTTCCAGGGCTCCTTGCAGTTCTTTGATCCGATCGTTTAGGTCCTCCTGTCGCTGGGCGAGTTCCCGCAGGCGGTTAAGAATCTGGCGATCTTCACGTGCCTCTTGCTGCTCTTCGGTTTGGGCTTGCTGTTCCTGGGCATAGCGATTCTCGTCCTCGTTGAGTTGCAACTGCTGAAGTTGCTGCTGCGAGCGACTGTTCTGCGATTGCTGAGACTGTTGAGACTGCTGCTGGGATTGCTGCGATTGAACAACTTCATGCTCGCGGGCTCTAAGCCGAAGCAGACCTTGGTAGGCGGCTTGCTCCAATTGCAAGGCAGGCTTCAGCTTCTCGATTGCCGTTTCTGTGACAGCATCTTCCAAGGTGATTTGGGCCTCGGACATATTCTTGCGTACCGACATCGCGTGTTCGATCGATTCGACATCTTGCAGGTTCTGCTCCAGTTCTTCCAACTGCGTCAGGGCATCAATTTGCGACTGAGCGATGAGGGTGACATCGTCCGCAAATGTATCAGTCGGTTCCGCTCGTGTTTCACGACGGATGATCTTCCAGGTCGCATTGATGATTTGCTTCTGAAGCTCGGCCAACTGCTGAGCTTGCTGAGCGTTCTCGCCGCCTTGTTGTTGCTGCTGTTGTTGCTGTTGCTGCGAGCCATCAGGTGGTTGTTGCCCCTGGCGAAAGATTTCCTCGAAGGGTCGTACTTCGGCAAAGAACATATCGCTGGACGTTCGTCGTACTTCGCCGGTTGGCCCGATATCTTCGGCCCAGAAATACCAAGAAAGCAATTCGTCCGGCTCGGCTGCGAGTTCTTCAAACGCCAAGAGGTGGGCCGTCTCAATCCGTTCTTTCGTGGGGAAAGTGTCGCCGAGCGGGACTTCGCGATCGAGCTTGCCGGGGATTGAGTAGCTAATGCCGACGCGTTTCAAGCCAAAGTCATCCCAGGCAGAAGCAGCCAAGTCGACTTCTTCAATCGGTGACACTTCAATATCGCGAGTCGGTTGAGCCAATTTGATATCAGGTGGCAAATTGGCGATCATTGTGATCCGCAATTCGGGCGGATGCTTATTGGTTCGGCCAGCATCGTCGGTCAGGTGCAGCGTAAGTTCACGCGATCGATCGACCACAAACGTGGTGCTGTACGTCAGCGGATCGGTAGTATCGACGGCTAACTCGATTGTCTGTTCGCCCTCTTTCGTTTGTTCGACGAATTTAGCACTGGCTAGTGGTTTATTGACCTTGCAAAACAGAGTTAGCTCGGATCCTTCTACGGCCGAAACGCGACGGACGTCTTGGATAAACTTGTCTTCCTGATCGGTGTAATTCGGGAACACCAGCTTGGCATCCGTTTGTAGAAGCAAAGGATACTCGAAGACGGTCACCTCGAAATCGCGTGTCATCTGATTGGCGAAGGCCACACGATAACTGAGTGGTTGCGTCACGGACGCAATCCTTCCGCCAAACAAAGGATCGTCGAGCGACTGCGACATGCTGACGTTATGTTCCTGACCCTCCTCCGTCGTATAGGTCAACGTTGCGTCGGGAGGGAGACGATCGGCGAAGCGAGCCAACACCAGCAAACTAGTACCTCGCTCGATTTCGGTATCCCCCGGCTCGATCGTCGCTTCGTACTGCGTTCCACTGAGAACGACGTCGTCGAAGCTAAGGTCGGAGTCGGGTAGGTTGGCGGCAAGCTCCGAATTGAGCGATCCGAGCGCAATCGCGGCCAGGGCCATTAATGCCACACCAAGGTAAGCTGAGAACCGGGCCAGACCCATTTTCCCGCGGGAAACGATCATCTCCCAGTTATGACTTAGCGCGTGATACACCGCTTTATTGATGACTTCTCGCTGAAGATACCCTACCCGGCCAGTCTCCTTATCGGGTTGTTGCTCAACGGCCGTTACCAAAGCGGAATCTAATTGAGGGTAGAAGGTTTCGATCCGATGAGCCACGTTGCGCACATTGCGGGCCGATCGCATACTGATCACGTAAACGGCCAACGAACCCACCAGGGCAATCCCGGTCGCCCAATAGATGCCTCCTTCGACGATGTAACCGGTCGACTTGCTGGCGAAGTAGAGCAAGCCAACGGCGATCGCTCCCAAGATCCAGACAATGCCCATACCGCTCCAGAAACGGAATGTCCGTAATCGCCGAGCGACACGGTCGAGCTGACGGGTGAGTTCGCGATCAATCATGCGAGGTCTCCCAATTCCTGAGCGGGTTGATGCGTTCGCCGAGCGGCGAGCAAAGTTTCCACAGCCAAGAGCACCAAGACTGCCACGACCAGCCACTTCCAAATTTTCTGGCGGCTCTCTAGCTCGACGTCGCGCAGTTGTCGCATCTGCTCTAACTGCTCGGCTTGGGTGGGGGTCGTCCCCATGGCGATGTCGAACTGTTCCAATCGTTCGAGCGGTAGCGAATCAGTCTCACTTTCCGCGTCGGCCAGGTTCACCGCAAATGACGACTCATGACCATCGTGGATTAGCGTGTAAATGCCAGGCACAGTTGTTTCGGCGAAGGTTTCCGCAGCGTCCGTCAGTTCTAATGTCTTACGATCTGGCGTTCGCACACTTTGTTTTCCGTTGGCATCCGGCAGAGGCACGGCCTGATTCACAACATAGGACTGCGACGCTAATTGACCACGGGCCCCCAGTTCCAACCAACGGGACAACAGCGGGAGAAATTTGGTCGAAAGAGCTAACTGACTATCACTGCGATTCCAGCCAGCGGTCATGACGTATAGATTGCCCACGCCACGTTGCATCGACCAGAGGGCAGGTGTGCCATCTTCGAATTGAGCTATTACATTCGCACCGTCAACTCCATCCAAGTTCACCCTACGATGATCCCAGAATCGAATTTTGGTGAAATCGTTGTAACGTGCCGCTGCGAACGGTACGAAAAGCGGATGCCGGAAGTCGATGTGCCCCAGCATCGCGTAGTCCTCTTGGGAATCGTCATCTGCCTGTTGGCTGGGAAACAAACTGATTCCCCCCAACCATTCACTGACCTGGTTGACCATCTCATCGCTCTTCAAGACGACCAACGCATGTCCGCCGTGATTCAGATAGCGATCGATCTCGGCTTGCTGCTCTGTGCTTGGTGCTTGTGTGATCACCACGAAACGTGGCGCGGCGTCAAATTCCCACTTGGGACCCGTTTCCGCGTCGTAAGCTTGTACTTCGACTTTGCGGGCCGGTGTCTCGCCGAATGCCCGTGTCAGATAGAACCGCATTTCGTTCGCATCGTCTTCTGCTTCCGATCCGAAATAAGCAATTTGAATCTGCTCTTGAAGCGGCGGAACTACGAAGAACGTATTGTCGAACTCCATTCCTTCACCATCGCCGCGAAGTAGCAGCCGATCTGGTTTCGCCCCGCCAACATCGTAGGGAACGTCCAGGACCAAGCTTTCGCCAGGGGGAACATAAAACGCCACCGAGCGGGACTGATCGGTTGAACCATCGCTCCATGCGACTTCAAATTGTTCGATCTTGGCATCGGCAACGTTCCGTACACGTACTCGCGGGGCCCGTTGTTCATCAATGGAATCCTCTTCACTGGCGAGAATTCGAACACGGGCGTTCGATCCATCGGTCGGAGCCATCGTGCGAACGTCTAACCGGACCGACTCCGGCCACTGGCTGGTTTGCAGGGCATCTAACTGCGAGCCTGATTGAACGTCACTTACCAGCACAATTTGTAGTGCCGCGTGCGTCTGACGAAGGTCGTCGGTCGCTTCCAAACGCTCGGCCACGCTCAACAAGGCGCCGCCCAGGTTACTCGCTCCCCACGTAGGCGACAATTCGTCGAGCTTCTCACGCACCAATTCACGCCGTTGGCTGCGTGTGAGTTGGCCAGTCTCTTCCGGGGTGACCACGGTGTGAAGTGTTTCGTCGAAAGTAAACAACGACACCTCATCGGTCGGTTCCAAATTGTCGACGGTAGACTTGGCTTCGTCGATTGTTTGCTGCCACAAATCACCCCTTCGCATGCTGGCACTTTGATCGACAAGAATCGCAATGTGCCGCTGGGCCACATCCTCAGGGGATAGTTGTGCTTCGCTGCGGAAATAGGGCCGCATGAAGGCAATCACCAGCAATAAAATCACCAGCGAACGAAGCAAGAGAAGGAACCACTGATCGAGCCGACTCCGTCGCGTCAATTTCGGCGGAGATGGTTTAAGGAACATCAATGAACTGAATTCGTAATGGGCTTTTGGCGTTCGCCGGATCAAGTGAAACAAGATCGGCGCTGCGATCGCAGCCGCTCCCAATAAAAAGAATCCGGAAAGAACACTCATGAGCCACTTCCTGCAATGGGTGTCCGTTGGCGAACCGTCCCGCGGCCCCGCTTCATTCGATCCGCAAGCAGATCGAACAGTATCAATTCCAGAGGTCGATCGATTGAAATCTGATGTAAGTCAACTCCCAGATTATTGCAGATCGTCTGCAAGGCATTGGCGTGCTCTTGGAACTGGCCAAGATAGTTTTCGCGGGCTGCGTCCGGGTCGATGTACAAGTTTCGTCCCGATTCGACATCATGAAACATCGCCGGTTGATCGAATTTGAAATCAATCTCACGAGGATCAAGGACACGCAGGACGACCACCTCGTGCCCACGAGCTCGAAGATAGCTGAGGTTTTTCTTGAGCGAACCAATGGGAGTCAGGAGATCCGAGATCAACACCACGACGCCTCGTTTGGCAACCGTCGCCGCGATCTGCTCAAGCGGCTTTTCAATGTCGGTTGCTTTGCCCGCTGGTGCTCGTTCGAGACTCATCATCAATTGATGCACGTGGCCAGGCCGAAAGCGGGCCGGTATGCGGTCGGTAATTGCTTCATCAAACGTCAGCAAACCGACGGCATCACGCTGCAGCGAAAGAAAGTAAGCAATCGTGGCAGCAGCCGTTTTGGCATATTCGGCTTTGTCGTAGCCGACCGTACCGAAGCTCATCGAGCGACTGAGATCGACTAGCAAGTGACATCGTAGATTGGTTTCGTCCTCGAAGCATTTGATGAAGTAGCGATCGGACCGGGCATACAGTTTCCAATCGAGAAAACGTGTATCGTCGCCGGTAGAATATTGGCGATACTCAGTAAATTCAACCGAGAACCCGTGGTACGGCGAGCGATGCAATCCAGTGAGAAAACCTTCTACGATCGCGCTGGCCCGCAATTCCAAGTTCTTGATGCGCATGAGCGAACCGGGGTCGATCAACGCGGCCGAACCTCGTTTACCGGCGGCAGTTTTGGCTGAAGAAGTCGATCCGTTACTCATCAGGCCCCCGGTACCGGAATAGTCTTCAGCAAGCGATCAATCACCTTCTCGACGGTTACGCCTTCCGCTTCCGCGCGATAACCAACCAAGATTCGATGTCGCAGTGTGACATGAGCCAACGCCTTGATGTCTTCCGCTGCAACATGAGGCCGACCTTGCAGCAAGGCACGAGCTTTCGCCCCCAGTACTAAGTACTGAGCCGCGCGCAGCCCGGCTCCCCAAGTGACCCATTCGTTGACAAAATCAGGCGTGTTTGCCCGACCTGGCCGTGAGGCATCGGCGATGCGGACCGCGTAGCGCACCAGTGACTCGGCGATCGGCACCTTCTTGACAATACCGTGGAAACGCAAAACATCTTCACCCGAGAACAGAGAGTTAATCGGCTCGTTGGAGCGAGAGGTCGTTTGATTAACGACCGCAACTTCGTCATCCTCGGGCAGGTAGTCCATCCAGATGTTAAACATGAACCGGTCGAGTTGTGCTTCTGGAAGCGGGTAGGTCCCTTCCATTTCGATCGGGTTTTGGGTCGCGAGCACAAAGAACGGCTCTTCCAGTTTGTAGCGAACCCCGGCGGCGGTGACCTGATGTTCCTGCATCGCCTCCAGCAAGGCAGCTTGCGTTTTCGGCGGAGTACGGTTGATTTCGTCGGCCAAAATTACGTTGGCAAAGATTGGCCCTTTGGCGAATTGCAGCTTACGACGCCCCTCTTCGGTTTCTTCTAAGATTTCGGTACCGGTGATGTCGGCTGGCATCAGGTCGGGCGTAAACTGGATACGACGAAACTCAAGATCGAAAATCTGCGAGATCGAATTGACCAGCAACGTTTTTGCGAGGCCAGGGGCACCAGTGATCAGGCAGTGCCCGCCAGCAAACAAGCACAGGAGAAGTTGTTCGATCACTTCGTGCTGACCGATCACAGACTTGGAGAGTTCGCTTAGAATCTGTTCGCGGCCGACACGGATTTGTTCGACAACTTGTTGCTCGGCATCATGGCCTTCAGTCTCAGTACTCACGATGGTTGATCTTTCTCGCTGGTGCTAACGGAGGATTGGCCAAACGGCGTCAGGGCAAGTCTTAGTGGGTCATGGCATAGGTAATAATGTTGATTCCCAGGGGGTAAGCGAATCGCTCGGAGTATTGCTTGAAGTAGGTAGGATCGACCCCTTCCTCTTCCCATCCATCACCCAGATCGGTGTTATGACAAATAATTGCCATCATGCGGCCGTCGTCGTCGAAGATGCCTCGGTAATGCGGTTCTTGGGCGTCAGAGCGTTCGGTGGAACTGCCCCGCATCCAAGTGCCGATACTCACAATCATCGGCTTCTCTTGGAGGTCGTACACCAAGTGGAAGATATCGTGCTCGAGCGGCAACTCTTGCGGTTCACGATCGGGAAAAACCCGCTTAATATTCTGGTAGAACGTATACCACTCGTCCTCGCCCCAGAAGTCGTCGACCATCAGAAAACCACCGTTGAGCAAATAACGTCGCAGCCCTTCAACTTCGCCTTGCGAGAGATTCATATCGCCCGGTTCAACGATGTATAGGAATGGATAGTCAGAAAGATCATCGTCGGTCAATTCGACAATGACACTCTCTGGGTGGACTTCCATCGAAGTTAGCTCCCGCAAGCGATGCGGTAAATTCAAATCACTTTCCGGAAAGTCGATTGCCCACTTATCTCGCCAACCGTACGAGGTGTACTTAACTCGCGCAAAGCGAAATGCATCGTGCTGAAAACGCTCGTCGATCTCCCAGTCATTCTTCGCGCCCCGTTCCGGACTACTGCGATATCCGCGACCACCGAAGTTATCGCGCATGCGTCGGCCCCCTCCACCAAATTGAGCGAAGACGACCCCAGTAATCAGCGTGAGACAGGCAACCAAAAGCAGTAACCTTGCCGGTTTCGATTTCAAGATCATTCGTTGTCGTCCGGAAGCGGCGAGGAAGCGGGAATAGCGGAATCAGGAGTGTCGGCAGATGGGTTATTGTCCGGGGCGGGGCCTTGGTTGGGAGCGGCTTTTTCCGCCCCAGTTCCCAGAGGCGTGGGATTCATCGTCTTTGTACTTGGTACTTCGTCCTTGAGGCTCTCCTTTTCAGGAGAGGACGGCTTGTCAGTAGATGGAGTCTCCGATGTTTTCGATTCTGAGGATGCCATCTCGGGGCTAATGGATTCCGCCTTGTTCTCAGCTTCCTTTCCTTCGCCTGGCGTCATGGGGGTGTCGCTCGTGGCATCTTCCGGCTTAGAAACTGGTGAATCAGCCAGTGAAAGGAGTAACTTGTGAGCGTCTCGATAACGAGGGGCTTCCTCCAATGCGAATAGGACGTGCTTGCGAGCTTCTTCCAGCTTGCCGGTCTCTTTCAACATCAACGCCACGCGATAGTGGATATCCGCGGGATCGTAGGGATCCATCAGCGTTAATATTTGCAAACCAGACAGGGCTACTTCGCGGTCGTCTAACCGCTCGCCAGCGGTCGCTAACAACTGATAAGGTTCAGACGTTAACGGATTGACCGCCAAAATTCGCTGAGCATTGGTTACCACCGATGCCCAGTTCTTCTCTGCCGAATGCAATTCTGCGAGGCGGCGATAGACGTCCAGCGCATCGGAACTCAAATCGGCTAGTTGTTCTAACACCTCGATCTCGGGCTCGGTTTCGCCTAATTCTTGATGGATCTTCGCTTTCATCCGCAGCGCGTTCCCCTCTCCTGCGTAATTTGGCGCAAATTCCAGCAGCTTATCTATCGGCTCTTGCGCAGCTTCCCACTGTTCTTCCCGCAAAAGGGTCATCGCGTACTGTTGCAGCGCAAGGAAGTTGTCTGGATGCTCACCGATCCACTCCTTCCAGTCCGCTGACTTGGTAAACGGGGGAAGCTCTTCGGATTCGAAGCTGGCGTCCGATGCGAACTCATTGGCACGCTCGCGGATGTATTTTTCGAAGACCGCGTCCAGCCCGTCCAAGGGAGCCGCATGGCGTGCTAAGGCGTCGTTGATCTGCAATCCCTTACCTAGGTCCACCAAGATGGCACGCAACGACTCGATCCCAAACTGCTCAACAATAAACTCAACCACGACCGCCGATTCGTAGTAAGCGAACATCAAATGCTGGGAACTGGGAGGCCGCCGGAACGCACTGCTTAGTTCGCTGACCGGTGTCAGGTCGTCACCTAAGATCATCTGGCGATACGCGGGCGAAATGGATTGACCCCAAGCTGGATTCTTGAGTCCTTCCTCGTAGACCGAGATTCCTTCGCTGAGCCAGCGTGGCATCTTGTTGCGTGTCTTGGTCAGCGTGACCACATGACAAAACTCATGCCACAACACCGCTTCCCAATTGGAAGGATTATCGCCGCGCGACGCTGGCGAGTTCATCGTAATGACGTTGCCAAAACAGACGCCCAGAAAGCCAGCTCCGCCAGGCAAGCCAAACGTCCGAATCGCGAAGTCTTGCTGCTTCGGAAAGATCTCGACAGCAATCGTTTCGTTTAACTCGACATCGTACTTTTCGCACAAAACCTTTTTCGCTTCACGAAGCAAGTCCAGTACACGTGGTCCATAGATCTCGGCTTCTTTGGCATCCATTCGTACAACAAAGCCGTCACTTTGAAGTGTGCGGAACTTCTGCATGTGTTCATGCAGGGTCGAAAGGTTGTGGGCGACCACGTTGTAGTTGTCGCGGTCGAACACTTCCTCTGCCAACCGCCAACCGGTGTCGACTTCACCAAGACGTAACAAATCGTTTGCCAGCTCCATCTTGGCCGGCAGGTAATCGCTGTCGAACGCCAACGCTTTTCGCTGAGATTCAGCCGCCTCAGCGAAACGATACTTCTGCGCAAGGTACTTGCCGATCAGATAGTCCACCTCCGGGTTGTCCGTCCAGTGACTTAACGCTTTCGCTCGACTATAACTTTCCTTCTCATGATCATTGGCCAAGTGAGCGAGCACCGCCTGCATCGCCCAAGCACGCGGCTCGGCTGGATTGACCTTAAAGATTTGCTCAAGCACCTCCTCCGTCTTGTCGTAGCTCTCGGAAAGCAGATGATTCTCGGCAACGAGCAGTAAGCTGGGCACATGATTCGGATTGATCTCAAGGGCTTGCTTAAGATAAGCCTCGGCTTTCTCCGCGTCGCTTGATTCAAACGAACGCGCCAGACCATACATCACTTCTGGATTGTCGTCGTCCGCTTCAAGCGCTTTTAAATAGTCTTCCGCAGCAAGGGCATAATCGTTTTTGGACAAAGCCAATTCAGCCGATGCCAAGTACGAGCCGACAAAACTGGGAGCACGCTTTTGTAGTTGTTTGTAAACGTCGATACGAATTTGCTTAGGATCGGCACCGATCTCGAGAAAGAACTTGCCGATGACAATCATCGTTTCCAGGTCGCGATAGGTTCCGCTCGATCGTTCGACGCGTGCTCCGATATCAGCGAGAACCTCATCCGCTTTGGCGGACTGCCCATTAAAGCGACGGACATCCCGTTCGATCCACATGAGCTTCATGTTGGAGGAGGAAACCTTCTTCGCTTCTTCCAACGTGACAGCAGCGTCGGCGTAACGGCCAAGGGCCATCTCGCTTTCCAGTTTCAGAAAACGCCATTCGAGCGAATACGAACCTTTTTCAATCTCTTGCCCGGATAGTTCGGCACACTCGGCGTATTGCCCGGTACGAAACAGTTCGCGTGTTTCCAACAAGGTGGCCGCGGCGGTTGAGCGGATGCCGCAAAGAACTCCCACGCAGACAATTACCCCAACCAACGTTTGAGTAAGTACTGAACGAGAAATAGTGGATCGCGACCTCTGCCTACGGCGCAATTCTGGCAAAACCGGCTCCTTCTTAGATCGACAACCGAGGTTCCGCGCACACGCCATTGTAGAGAGCTTGATTCGCAATAGACAAGAATTATTTATCAACAATGGGGACGATCCGTCCTTAACTAGAAAAGACAAACAAGCTTAATCGGTGCTTTTCCGTCAGAAAACTTGATCCTGACAGGCTGTGTCGATTACAAACACATTTCTCCTAGTTCCACTCCTTATAAGTACCCCGCCCGCTGTTCTTTGTTCCGCAATCGACCTCCAGGGGAATTCCCTCCGATGCCTTTTAATCCATTTCCCCTTGCTTGGCAGGCCTGCCTGGTTTGTGCGTTCGCTCTCGCCTGTTGTACGTCACCCTCCCAAGCCGCGGACTCGCCCCCCAATGTGGTCCTGATTTTTGTCGACGACTTGGGTTATGGAGACATTGGGTGCTACGGAGCCACTAAACATGTGACGCCGAACATCGACCGCTTGGCCCAAGAGGGGCGTCGCTTTACCGATGCCCATTCAGCTTCGGCAACCTGTTCGGCTTCGCGTTATGCTTTGCTGACGGGGCAATATCCATTCCGAGCCGATGTCTATAACCCGGTCTTTCTACGCTCGAAGCTGATCGTCGATCCTGATCGCACCACGATCGCAGATGTCATGAAGCGAGCTGGCTATGCGACGGCCTGCATTGGCAAGTGGCACCTTGGCTTCGGCGAGAAGACGCCTGACTGGAATGGCGAACTGAAGCCTGGCCCGCTGGAACTTGGTTTTGACTATTACTTTGGCGTGCCGGTGGTAAACAGCCACCCGCCGTTTGTTTTCGTGGAGGATCATCACGTAGTCGGTTTGGTCGCAGACGATCCGTTGGTCTACAACCAGAAAGCCGAAACAAAAGCCTTTCCTGAGAAGTTTGGATTGAACCAGATCGGTGGAGCAAAAGCAGCACATGCTCTTTACCAGGACGAATCGGTCGGCACCAAGCTTCTCGAAAAATCACAAGCATGGATCAAAAGCCACAAGGACGAACCATTCTTCCTTTATCATGCGACCACCAACATTCACCACCCCTTCACACCGGCACGTCGTTTTCAAGGTACCAGCGAGACGGGACCGTACGGAGATTTCGTCCACGAGCTTGACTGGATCGTGGGTGAGTTAATGAAGACCTTGAAAGAGGAAGGACTCGAAGAGAACACGCTGGTGATCTTAACAAGCGACAACGGTGGCATGCTCAACGCCGGCGGACAGCACGCGGTGAAAAGTGGTCACCGCTTAAACGGAGAACTCCTTGGTTTCAAATTCGATGCCTGGGAGGGTGGACACCGTGTCCCGTTTCTTGCGCGTTGGCCTGGCAAAATCAAAGCCGGTAGCCAATCGGATCAATTGATCTCGAACGTCGACCTGCTGAGCACGCTCGCCGCGCTGACTTCGCAGTCGCTGGGCGAAACACAAGGCCCCGATAGCTACAACATTTTGCCAGCCCTGCTAGAAGAGTCAAGCGAACCGATTCGCGATCATTTGGTTCTGGCGGCCAGCAATCGCAACCACTTAACGCTAAGGGAAGGCGACTGGGTCTATATCAGTGCCAAGGGAGGTGGCGGATTCACGGCCCGAGCCGGCCATGGCCTCGGCGGTCCCCCTGCTCTGCTTTTTGCTGGTGAAGAAAACAGTGACATCGAGAACGGCAAGTTCAAACCCGATGCCCCGAATTCGCAGCTCTATAACCTTCAGAAAGATCGCTCGCAGAGTACCAATCTTGTCCGCGAGCAACCTGATATCGCCGATCGCTTGCGAAAGCGACTTGCTCAATTGAAAGCTGCTTCAATCACTCGTCCGACGACGAAGTAATCAGCGACATTCCGTTATTTTGACTTCAAGCCCACGGTGTTCTCGGCGATTACGCGATACGAATACAACTTACTCGGTTCAGCCGACTCGTCGATAAATCGCATTTCGACCAACGGCTGAGCGGGTGTATCGCTGTACTGTAGCCCCTGAAAGATTGGTCGGCCAAATGGATTTTTCAGTTTCGCAGGAACCTGACCGATCACTTTGCCATCCCGTTCGATCTCGAACTTAGCGAGCCCACTTTCGAGATCCGCTTCGGCGTCCCAGGTCAACACATTACCCTCGACACGCAGCCTCGAAGGTGCTGGCGGCGGCGTAGTGTCGTCGATGTTCGTGTCTTTCACATACTGCTGCCAAGCGGTGGCAATCTTCTTGGTTGGTAGCCAAATCGAGTTGGCGACCTCCTGTGAAAATTTGCTGACGTTGACTGGCTCGGCGGGTGTTTCACCTGGTTCGTAGCGTGGCGTCAACCAACCACTATTCGCGGCGATCGGACGAAGTGGCTCGCCCGAATTCTCCGGCAAACGAAGCGTCAAGCAAGCATCCAACCAGACAATGGCCAAATAACGCTGGTTGCCACATTCGTGACTAGTGAGCGGATCGACTGCGATACCCACGAGGCCTCCCGCATTTCGCATCGCCGTAAAGAAGGTTTCCACTCCGGGCCACACCCCCGAGAAACGGCCATCGGTGACCGTGAACCCCTCCTTCGTGCCCAGATTGCACATCGTTGGCACGCCACAAGCAGCTTCGTTCACTTCGTACGGTTTAGGGCGTCCCTCCTTCTCTTTCATCATCGGCACACCCGAACGCAGCCAAACGGCGGCTACGCGATCCGGGTGCAGCAGTAACATGCCGCCAGCCCAATGTCCTCCGCCACTATGTCCCCACAAGGCCCACGGAACGCTGGTAAGTTCAGGATGCCCAGAAAGCTTCGCCAGATCACTTAGGCCTGCCTGAAACGCCTCGTCCGATCCGTTGCGAGGATCACACCACTTCTGACAATCGGCCATGTCAGGCTGTTCGTATACCGGCGAGACAAGGGCACAATCGTGCTGTTTGGCCAAGGCCTGCCAATGTAAATCGAACGCTCCAGTCTGACCCGAGCGACACGAGCCAACCCCGCAGCCATGTTGATGCACAATCACACCACGCAGCTTATCGACACCCGGTGGCAACCACATCGTGTAGCTCACCGGATAGATCAGTTTTCCTTCCTCGGTATTCGCTTCGTAACGCACGCGATAATACGGAGACTCGACCGAAGGCATGACGTCGTAAGGGGCATCTTGGGCGACGGTCGTCGCAGCCATCGCCAATAGCAAAAGCAAAGTGCGCATTAGTAGATCCTGAAGGTGGGATGGGGAAAGGAGGGAATAAACAGGCAGGGTATGGTTAGACCAACAAGTCATCAACCGGGTGATGTTCCTCGACACCCGTCAGTCGGAAATTAAGACCGCGAAACCGGAACGTGAGCTGTTCATGATCGATCCCCAAACAACGAAGGATCGTAGCTTGAACATCATGTACATGCACGGGTTGTTCGACCGGATGGAAGCCCAGCTCATCGGTTTGCCCCAACGTGATACCCGGCTTGATCCCGCCACCGGCGAACCACATGGTGAATGCTTGCGGATGATGGTCACGTCCTTGGCTTCGACCTAGGGCGGCACTGGCTTCGACCATCGGCGTTCGGCCAAATTCACCACCCCAGACGACCAGCGTGTCATCCAACAAGCCGCGACGCTTCAGGTCTTGAATCAGCGCCGCACATGCCTGATCGGTCTGCTTACATTGCCCTTGAACGCCACCTTTCACATTGCTGTGATGATCCCATCCGGCGTGATACACCTGAATGAAGCGGACGCCACGTTCTGCCAAGCGACGGGCAAGCAAGCAATTGTTGGCAAACGCCTGACCAGGATCGCTGGGATTCGCTCCGTACAAATTGAGCGTCTCTTGCGACTCCTGCGAGAAGTCCATCAGTTCAGGCGCGCGGGTTTGCATTTTGAAGGCCATTTCATAGGCATCCATCCGCGTTTGAATTTCAGGATCGCCAACTTCGCTGAAGCGGCGTTGGTTCAACTGGCGAATGACATCGATCGATTCACGCTGGGCTTGCTTGTCGTAACCGGCCGGATTCGAGACATGCAAAATCGGATCGCCTTGCCCCCGAAAGGGAACTCCCTGATGAACCGACGGCAAGAAGCCCGCGTTCCACATCGCGGCTCCACCACTCAAACTACCGCCGCTTTTCAGCACCACAAACGAAGGTAAGTCATTCGCTTCGCTACCAATCCCGTAACTCAGCCAGGAACCCATACTTGGCCGGCCGGGGACACCGCTGCCCGTGTTACAAAAGAGCTGGGCGGGCGAATGGTTGAATAAGTCCGTGTGGACCGATCGAACCATCGCGATGTCGTCTACGACGTTCGCCAAGTGAGGCAGCACCTCCGAGATTGCCGCCCCCGACTGCCCATGTTTGGCGAACTTGAACTGCGGACCTAGCACGGCGGCATCTGGCTGGATAAACGCATACCGTTGGCCTTGAATGACTGACGGAGGAATCGGTTTTCCGGCAAGTTCGGCCAGCTTCGGCTTGTAATCAAACATATCCAACTGGCTCGGCGCACCAGCCATGAACAAGTAGATCACCCGTTTCGCCTTCGCTGGAAAGTGACCTTCCTTCGGCGCGAACGGACTCGCCGCCGCCTCGCTCGCCACAGCCTGGCTGGGAGAAGACGATTGAGCCAACAGTGATGCCAAGGCAATCTTACCGATACCGACGCCGCAGTTCTGAAAGAAGTGACGTCGCGTTTGCCGCTGTAGAGGATTCAAACTCATGTTTCTCGGTTCCGTCTCTATGGTTTTGCAATCGCTTCGTCGACATTCATCAGCACTCTGGCCACCATCGCCCAAGCCGCTTGCTGCTGCGAGGCTTGATCGCTACCGGCGACCAGCGACGCTTCCAACTCGCCACGTTCGATACGTTCCAGCTGCGTGTGATAGTAATCAAGCAACGTTTCAACCTCCGCCGGTTCAGGAGGACGCGTCAGCAACCGGCGGAATATGGCCGTGACGATTTCCTCTTCGGTAGCCTTGGTCGTGATCGAAACTTCTGCCAAGTGTTGCGCCAGTTCTAGGTACATCTCATCGTTCAGTAGCGTCAGCGCTTGCAGCGGTGTGTTGCTGCGGTCACGGCCCGCGGTACAAACTTCACCGGTCGGAGCATCGAACACGGTATACGAAGCAAACGGAGCGGTTCGCTTGCTGAACGTATAGATCGAACGACGATAACGATCCTCACCCGTCGATGGCTTCCAAGGAACATTGCCATAAGCCAGTGCTGTCACACTTTTGGGCTGGGGAGGGTAAACGCCGTGGCCAAACATTTTGTCGGAAAGCAGCCCGCTCGACTTGAGCATCGTATCGCGGACCAGTTCGGCATCGACCCGGAAACGGGGACCCCGTGCCAGTAATCGATTGGAGGGATCACGCTCTTTCAGCTCAGGCGTGGTCACCGAACTTTGCCGATAGGTTGCACTGGTCACGATCGCACGATGCAACTCCTTGCGTGACCAGCCTTCTTCCATGAACTTGACGGAAAGATAGTCGAGCAGGCCTGGGTGCGAAGGGGGCTCAGATTGCGTCCCGAAGTCACCACTTGATTCGACCAATCCTTTTCCAAAGATTGCTTGCCAGGCACGGTTTACGGTGACACGAGCGACCAAGGGATTCTCGGAACTGACCAGCCAGCGAGCGAACTCTAGTCGGTTCTTCGGACCAGCCTCCTCCCCCTCCCGAAGGAAAGCAGGAATGTTCGGATCGACCTCCTGTTTAGGACTCAGGTACTCGCCGCGGTGATGCAAATGGGTAACCCGCGGGTTTTCCTCGGGGCGTTCCTCCAGCACCATCGTGGTCGGGTAGTCGGGCAGTTTCTTTCTGAGGGCGTCGATCGGTTTGCGAGCTTCCGCCAACTCAGGAGAGTCTTGGATGAATTGACGCTTCAAGCGATCTTTCTCTTCCTCGGTCCAGGACGTGGCATTGCGAGCCAGGATCTCTTCCAGCTGCATAGGAATCTGCTTGGCGGCCACCGTCTTGTCCGCATGAGCCACCGAGATTCGAAAACGACCGAGACTAGCCGCGAAGTGGCGTTCAAACAGAAGCTCAACACGTAGCTCCCGTCCGCCAGTAACTGGCTCGGCCAGATTCAGCACCAATTGATGCGGCTGCCCTTCTGCCTGCGCAGTCGACCAACCAGTAGAACCTTCGCCGTCGATCACATTCGCCGCATCGGCCGAGCCACTGCCCACGGCAATCTTGCCGTAGTCGTGCGACGCATCTTTCAGCGGAATCGATTTCCCATCAATTCGCATCGAGAACTCGCTTAGAAAGAAGTCTCCTTTGCGTCCTTCATAGAAAGCCCTTCCCGGTCCGCCGGCGGGAAGACGCTCGTCAGGCAGTACTTCCAAGCGAATCGCCGTGACGGGTTCTGATTGTTCGGGCAATTGGAAAAACAGCGTGAAAACGTCTCTCTTGGTAATATCGCCGGTCGAGAAAATCGAATTATCGGGCAACTGTTCCAACAGTGGCAAATTGGTTTTTAAATGAGTGGCCTTCAGCGACTTCCAATCAACCGCCTCATCCTGAAGCTTTAGCAGCCAGGCTTGGAAGTGCTTCTCGAAGTTTTGGGTTCGACGCTCTTCCTCGGCTCCTTCCCCTTCCTCAGGAGGAAAATCGTTAACTAAGGAGTCCTCCAGCGAACGAATTTCCTGCTCCAGCTTTTTGGTGCGTTCGACCAGCTCTTCCGGCTTGAGCACCAAGTCAGGCTCGTCGGCGTTATTCATCAACGCCATCAGTGCGTAGTAATCGGTGTGGGTTATCGGATCGTATTTGTGTGTGTGACATTGCGCACAGCCGGTGGTCATGCCTAACCAGACCGTTCCTGTAGTGGCAACCCGATCGACCATTGCATAAAAGCGATACTCCAGCGGATCGATACCCCCTTCTTCATTTAGCATCGTATTGCGATGAAACCCGGTCGCAATTCGTTGACTGGGAGTCGGATCAGGAAGCATGTCCCCAGCGATCTGCTCGATGGTGAACTGATCGAACGGCATGTCATCGTTGATCGCTCGGATTACCCAGTCGCGATACGGCCAGATCGATCGTTCACGATCTTTCTCATAGCCATTGGTATCAGAGTAACGTGCCAGGTCGAGCCATTCGCGTCCCCAGCGTTCGCCGTAGCGTGGCGAAGCAAGCAGCTTGTCGACCAGCTTTTCGTAGGCCGCCGGATCATCACTCTGCACGAACGCATCGGCTTCTTCCGGAGTCGGTGGTAGGCCAATCAAGTCAAGGTAAATACGACGCACCAAGGCGTACTTATCCGCCTCCGGCGATGGCGAGAGCTTTGCGGCCTCGAGCTTTGCCAGCACAAAGTGATCGATCGGATTGCGTGGCCAGGCCTTGTTATCAACCGTTGGAGGCGTTGGCTTAGTGGGTGCGACGAACGCCCAATGCTTGGCGTACTCCGCTCCTTGTTCGATCCAGCGACGCAGCAGTTCTTTTTGTTCCGGCTTGAGCGTATCTTTCGCTTTCGGAGGCGGCATCACCATGTCTGGGTCATCGGTCATGATCCGCTCGATCAGACTACTCTCTTCGGCCGATTCCGGCACAATCGCGCCGTGATCAATTGCCGCGTCACGGTCGTCGAGCCGCAAGTCCGCTTCCCGATGCCCTTCGTCCGGACCATGACAAGCAAAACACTTGCCAGCCAAGATTGGACGAATGTCGCGATTGAAATCGACCGGTTCCTCGGCTTGAACCATGGAGGCGGTCACAGCCAAGGGAGACAGGATCAGCAGAATGGCAAACAGGCCAATTCGCATCTTCAGGAATTCCTCGCACGCAGGGGGACGGAACCAAGGAGGTGGGATGGTATCGATTAGGCAGGAATTGACCATTTTCGCTCGGCAGACCAAGACGCTTTTAGTCACCCTCATGGTACTCTCCGCCGCCCCTCTCGGCAAACTTCCAGCTTTGCGGAACTGGGGATGAAAACGCCCAAATGTCGGCATTCTCGGCGGCTACCAGAAAAACTTTCCGAAATTGTGGCCGCTATTGCTGCTGGCATTCGCTGAGCTCAATAAGCAAGACACTCACCGGCCATCAACAACGGCCACAACCATCCTACCGAAGTCCGGAGCCAGTCCCATGAAACGACTCACCGCCCTCCTGCTCGTGGCCGTCGCATTCGCCGCTGTTACCAACCAAGTCAGTGCCAAAGATTTCCAGGTCGGTCCGATCCAAATCGACGTTCCTGGCTGGTGCCCACCCAAGCCCAAACCACGTCCAGTTCCGCATCATCGCTATCGCGTCACCTTGTACCATCCACTCAGTGGTGGCGTGGTTTGGTCCTCGGTCGCCAACTCGCAGCGTGACGCCGACCGCATTTCCGATACTTACCGCCGTCAGCACTGGAAGATCTGGAAGTACAACGGCATCGGCGAACCCACCCATTCCAAGCAGTTCAGCAGCTACTCGGCCGCCGATCGTTACAAGCCGAAGTTCAAAATCTTGGGCCTGAATAAGCAGTACGTCAAAGCGGGACGCGTTTCGGTCCAGCGTATCTAACGCCAAAAAGTCGAGATCAAATCAAGCGGCATGAACTGAATCATGCCGCTTTTTTTATATCTCCATCGGTATGCGACTCCCTCGAATGAATCGACCGCGAGACCAGCATCTAGCAATCTGCCAAAAGTCGCCCTCCGAAGCCCCACCCTCAGCGGGTTCTTGATTGCGACACTCTGGTTGTCTCAGTAGACTGACATTGCAACACAAATAGGGGGAGAGTTCCTACATGGGAACAAGATTGCCATGACCGACCACCACGATCCTGGGCAAACGATCGATGCATGCATCAACCGTTTGAACGAGGGAGACCCGACCGCTGCATCGGAACTTTTGAATATCACTTGCGAACGCTTAACGCGGCTAACGCGTAGTATGCTAAAGAACTTTCCGAATGTGGCTCGCTGGGAACAAACCGATGACGTCTTCCAAAATGCCTCGCTTCGCTTCTTTCAGGCGCTGCGAGAAACACAGCTAACCGACGCCCGTCATTACTTTCGCCTGGCTGCCTTGCAGATCCGCCGCGAATTGGTCGACATGGCGCGGCGTTACCAAGGTCCCCAAGGGATGGGAGCCAACCATCAAACGCAATTCGTCGACCAACAAGACAACGAGCGTCCGCAAGGCTACGAACATGCCGAAGTGACCAACGACCCGGGTCACTTAGCCGAATGGCAAGAGTTTCATAGCCGCGTAGATCAGCTTCCTACGGAAGAAAAGGAAGTCTTTGACTTACTTTGGTATCACGATCTTTCCCAGGAACAAGCGGCTCATGTCCTTGATACCAGTGTTCGCACCATTCGCCGACGGTGGCGTTCGGCGAGGTTGATGCTGCATGACGTGCTGTTAGGAACAGCAGTGGACAACCATGAAGAGGATGTGTAAGCGATGAGCGAGACATCACAAAGCCGCCTGGCTCAGATGCTTGATCAATGGGAGGAGGCCGCCGAACGAGGTGAAGATCTCGACGCTGCCTCGCTTTGCGCTGACGCACCTGAACTTAAGGAAGATCTCGAGCGGCAGATCGAGGCCCTCAAGGCGATGAACCAGCGTCTGCAAAACTCAGAAGAAACCACTCAGTGTCGCACGAAAGCGGGCACACCTCGGGAAGAGCCTGAGTATTTCACTTCGTCCCGTTTCGGAGAACTCCGTTGGCTCGCCCAAGGAGGCCTCGGTGCAGTCTATCGCGCTCAAGATGACATGCTGCATCGCGAAGTGGTTCTCAAGTTCATTCATCGCCACATTAGCGAGAGCGAAGAGCATCGCAGCGTCTTCCGTCGCGAAGCGGAAGTCACCAGCCGCTTGGACCACCCTGGCGTCGTACCGGTGTACGGCCTGGGCGAAAGCTTCGATGGACGTATCTTCTATGTGATGCGTTACATTCAAGGCGAAACGCTCGACGAAGCGATCGCTCGCTTGCATCAAGGTGGCAGCAACTTCAATCAATCGCAGCTCCACAAACTGCTGGGGCAGTTTGTAACGGTCTGCAAAACAATTGCCTACGCCCACAATCGCGGCATCATCCATCGCGACATCAAACCGTCGAACATCATGCTCGGCAAGTATGGAGAAACGCTGGTCGTCGACTGGGGATTGGCGCAGCCGTTTGGTCGTGACGAACAGTTTCGCCAGACTGGTGAAGAGACCCTTATGCCCAGCGACAGCGATTCGAGCCAAGGTTCCGACCATGGGGCTGGTACGCCTGCATACATGAGTCCGGAAGTCGCCGAGAAAGCGCTCGTGCTCAGTCCCGCGACCGATATCTATAGCCTCGGTGGTACGCTCTACAAAATCCTGACTGGCGTAGCTCCCTTCAACGGGAGCAGCTTCCCACAGATTCGCCAACAGATTCTCAGTGGTGACTTTCCTCCTCCGACACAACACCAACGCCGCTTGTCGAAGGCGATCGAAGCAATTTGCCTCAAGGCGATGGCGCTCGATCCCAACAAACGATATGCCACAGCGCTCGATCTGGCCAACGACATCGAAAGCTACCTGGCCGACGAACCTGTCCAAGCATATGCCGAACCTTCGACCCGTCGTGTGGCTCGCTGGTCGCGGCGACACCGATCGTTGGTGGGCACCATGCTTATCAGCACGGCCATCCTGATGGCCATCATTACCGGATCCGCGCTGTGGCTGGGTTACATGGCCCGTAGCGAGCATGATGCGCGTTTGACCGCTGAACTCGCGAAACAGCAAAGCTTGCAGACTTCTGCGAAGTTCGCGGCGAAAACAATCGCTGGCCAGATCGACCTACGCTGGCGAATTTTGGAAGCGGCCGTTCGTGATTCGCAAATCAAAGAGGCCATGGCAACCATCAATGAAGAACCAGACGACGTAGCTCGCTGGGAAGGAGCCCAGGCCTGGCTAAACCAACAGTTCATTCAACTGCAGGAAGAGAACGCCCTCGATGTGAACAGTCTGTTCTTGTTGGATGTGGACGGCCGACAAGTTGCTCGTGCTCCGATGAGCAACACGATTGGTAACTTGTACGCGTTCCGCGATTATTTCCACGGCAAAGGGCACGACCTTGAAGAATCAAGCATGGACGTCGCTCCGATACAACAAGCGAACCTCTCGGCGACGTATTCCAGCGATACAAGTGATACGCTGAAAGTCGCATTCTCGGTGCCAATCTTCGCCGGTACCGGAGCCCAACGCAAAGTCATCGGCGTGCTCGGCATGTCGGTCGAACTGGGTGACTTTGGCATTCTCGATACCGATATCAGCGGAAACCAGATGGTCGTGCTGATCGATCTTCGTCCTGATACGATCGACGACGTATCACAGCGAGGACTTATCTTGCATCATCCAGCGTTTGAATCGCTTGCCGGACAACGCCGCAGTACGCGGATCGATCAAGACACGCTCCAGAAAGTCGACGCCGAAGAAACTTCGCTACGGCTGATCGACTACCTCGACCCGATCACCAAAGAACATTGGAATGTGGCGATCGAAAAGCTGGTTGTCGAGGGACGCCGGGGTCCGAACCGAACACCGGGCTGGGCCGTGATGGTCCAAGAGAAAGTCGGGCAGTAGTGTGCGTGCTCGCTGGGATCGAGCTACGCACACCAGCCCTGATGAAACCATCGCGTTAACGAGTCTTCTTCGGCTTGGTAAGCACGAAGTCGATCTGGTTGTCGCCATCTTTCACGTCGATCTCGGCAGGCTCGATCTCAAAACCGACGTAAGGACTTGGCTTCTTGTTGGCGTTCTCACGCGTGTCTTCCGGCAGCGGGGCACTGTACTGAACGCGTTTGCGACCAGGAACAATGCCATCGCTGTCGCCATAAGTGCTGGCCGTGTAGGTGCCATCTTCAGCAATCGAAGCTGCACCTGGCTTGCCCATTTCCTCCGAACCGGGACCCGGAATCGGCAGAAAGTCGATGGTTCCTTCGATGACAGGTTCGCCTTCAAAGGTCACGGTGCCGTGAACGGGCGAGGTGTCGTACGCACCCTGCGAACCGCACCCCATCGAAACCGTGACGACTAACAAAAACAAACCGGCGAATAATGGACGATACACCTTAAAACACCCCAAGTAGGAGAGCGAAAACAAATGATGCAGAAAAACGATCCGACAATCTTGCCCTGCGTGATCGTTCAATCAAGTAGGTGGCACGGCCGATCAAGGCGATGCCACCGAAACGTCATTCCAACGACTTGAACTGTGGGCTCAAGTCAGCCTGACCTAGTTGTTCGAGATGACGTTGCCGTCGTTACGACCAGCCAAGTAGCTGTAGGCGTTGGTGTTGATGTTCTCGCTCAGGAACGAAACCGAACCATCGCAATACACAAACTGAGCACCACCTGGGTGTTGGCTACCGAAGCTCTGATCAGAAGCATCGCCCACACGACGATTGATGTAGAACTGGCTGTTCGCCATGCGAAGTACGCCACCCAGACGACGCATTGCACAGCAGAAGCCGTTACCACCAGCCCAGATCGGGAAACGCGTATCGCTGACGCTCGAAGTGGTCACGTGTTCGGAAACGGTCACTTCGCCAATCGCGATCGTGTTACTGGTACCGTCGGTAATATCAGCAAAGCGACGCATCCACGTTTCGGTGTTGTTATTGTCAGCACCGAAGACACCATTCATCGACGAACCCCAGTAGTTACGTCCGAGCGAACCTGGCGATTGACCACCTTCGACACCCGTGTTCCACGAGTAAGCGTTCGGCATGTTTGGGGCGTTACCACCGTAGTTCGATCCCATGCATCCCAGGTAGTTGCTCTTGGCAAAACCCTGATCTTCTTCAGCCGGCAGAACATCGCTTGGGCAGATGAACGCTTCCAGCTTGACCGTTGCCCCACCCTGACCTGCGACCGTTCCGCCGGTGTTGGCGTTCACTACGGCTGTTGGGTTCGAGGTGCTGCTCGTGCTGTCGTAAGTATCAACGTTGACGTGCGTACCCGACTTGTAAACTAGGAACGCCGGTGGGAAACCAGCCGACGAGCGAGTCGTCATCGCGGTGTAGAGGTTGTCCTGCTCGATGTACGGCAGCAAGTAAACACCCCAACCCCAGTTGTTCATATCGTCGTCGGTCGTACCGACTGGGAAGGCGCCGTAGGTATCGTGGAAGTTGTGCATCGCCAGGCCGAGTTGCTTCAGATTGTTCGAGCAGCTCATACGTCGTGCGGCCTCACGGGCCTGCTGCACGGCTGGCAATAACAAAGCAATCAGAACCCCAATAATGGCGATAACCACCAACAGTTCCACCAACGTAAATCCCTTCCGGGCAACTCGTGATGTCATGGTAAAAACCGAAAAAACCTAGGCAAAGAATCTAGAAGAAATAAGACAACTCTTCGAATCCTAGATAGCAGCGCTCATTTGCTCAACGGAGTCAAGTTCAATTGGCAGAAACAAGAAATCTGCGGATGACAAATTGCAAATTAGCCCCGGGAAATTTGCCTTGAATCTCGCCACAGACCTCAAGACATCTTCACTTTATTGATGGCAAAACATCGGAATTTCCCGGCATTTACCCCTTAACTGCTGATAATGAAAAGCACACCGCCGCAAGCCCGCACAACGGGAAACCGCAACCCATTTAGGTGCCGCCCGAACTGCGGCAGAGGCCCAATTGGCAACCTGAATCGCTGCATCCCAGAGCTCGCCGAATCGACTCAACGCTTTTGGCATAAGGAAGGCCTCAGGAAATTTCTGGCAAACCGAAAATCTAGTTGTTACAAATTGAATCCAACAACTTCTCCCGACAACTCTTCCTCCCTCATTCTCCTCCGGGCAACGCCTGCCTGATGCAACGAAGCCCCTACCAGCATGACTGCGGACCTCGATCAATTTGGCTACCACTATCCTTTCGCGTCCGCCGCAACCGACGCCGGGATTCAATTAGCTGCATGCGATCAGATGGCGCAAGCTAAGATTTCATCCGCTACGGCAGCTAAACATGGTCTCTTCCTGCAAAGCAAGCTGGTCTATCCCCGGCAAACGGCTCGAATGCTGCGAGCTTTAAGTCGCGTGGTTCGGACGCACTACTTCGATGCCCGCCCTCCCCAGCTCGATCCGATCGCGACCGCGAGTACCAATACACTTCGCTTCGAGGGCTTCAGCGGCTGCTGTGGAGCCTACGTTCGTCTCGATCTCGACCGAGCCGCACTAAATGCCGAAGAGATTCGATTCGGCACCACCAATGTCGATTTCAATGCTCAGATGATTGGTCATCTCGATCAAATTGGTCAGGCCAGTGACGTTGCACTCGACATCTCACCCGAAAGTTTGGCCGTCGAACACGACAACAAGCGCGTGGTCGAAAAACAGGTCACTCTTCCCCGGCGGTGGATCAAGGGACTGTGCGAGGTTCAGGTCTATCAATCTCGGCTGCGGCTCGCCCATCGATTCTCTCCGGGGCTGATCATGCCGTTGTTGCAGCAAGTCAGCCGTAACGCGAAGCATCCCGCCTACCTGACTGTTACCGCCGGCAAACCACGTTTGTCACCACGAGAAACGCCTGGCTCGATCCAGGTCGGCGGCATGCAGCGGCTCGATACGCTCCGTTCGATCTTGCCGCTGCTGCGCGAAGTCCATCTGTACGCCGATCCCGATTCCGGCGTCCATGCCTGGCTTGGCGAAGCCGAGGCGCTGCGTTACTGGCTAGTGCTTTCCCCCGAGCTTTATCGTGGTTTCTCAGGCGAAGGACAGACGCTTTCCCTCTTGGCGACCGGTGATTGGGAAGATCGTGTCGCGACGCTTGAAGATTGGCTCGCCGGTCGCAGTACAAATTCGATCAGTACAGCAGGCCCCGCCGAGACGATCGACCCTGCGGAAATCGCCAGCACCTTAGGCTGGAGCGTCGCCGATTCGGAAGCGACCCTGGCCGCATTGGCTTCCAGTGGCCTGGCCGGCTTTGACGCGGCAACTGGCTACTACTTTCAACGTAAACTCCCCATCGATCTTTCACGCATCGAGAAGGATCAACCACGGCTCAAGCACGCCGCCAAGCTGGTTGCCGACGGAGCCGTTCGCATCACCGGCGATCCGGCCAACAATGTGCGGAGCGCCGAGGTCGATAGTGGCGATCTGACCTACTTCGTTCGCCTAACCTCAACTGGGGACACCTGCACGTGCCCGTGGTTCAGCCGCCATCAGGGAGACCGCGGCCCATGCAAACATGTCCTCGCTGCCCGTATCCTGACGCATCGAGAACAAGTTCCCTAATGATCGATGCGTTAGAAACAGCCATCCTCAGCGGCGATCGACAACAAGTCGTCCAGGTTCTCGCCTCAGCCAGTGAAGAGGAGCGAGCCGCGGCGTTGCGTCCGGTCATGATACGCTGGTTGGCCCTCAACCAAACCTTGAACGCTTCGCAATACTGCGACTTCAATTTGAACTCCGATGATCCGGAAGTTGTGACGAAACGAGGCGAATTCGAGGCTAAGAAAGTCTTCGATCGCAATCCTCGTCAAGGCGATTCGGCCAGCGGCTTGGTACAACTCACTTGGTTCGGTCTGACCGATCTGAAACACTGTACGCAGGAGCCGTACATTCTTCGCTTTGAAAAGGAGTGTGCCCAGATCTTGGCCGACCGCAGTCCTCCGTGGCTCGACCAATGGATCAAGGAAGTCGAACGGACGAAGGCACCTTACAAGATTACGCCTGTTCCGACGACCTATTGGGTCGCGCTGTACGAACAAGGCTTCCTCAAACAACTCGATCGACGATTTGTCGGACGCGAAGATCATCGGTTGGGCCTGACGCCTGCCTACGCCGAGAACCGTGAGGCAACCGAGCGCATCTTTCGTGAGCTACCTCAAGTCTTGGAGCAAGTTTACGACGTACCTGGCGACTCGGAAGAATGGATGCGGCGTGAGGAATGGGAGCCGATTATCGATTGGCTCGTCGAAGAGAATTTGCTGGATCGAAAACGGATCGTCACCAACGCTTTGAATGCCATGCTCTCCACCCCATTTCGCAGAGCACATCGGCAACACTGCTTCTATTTCGTCAACGCCGCGATCCGTCCTTCCAACGCGGAAAGCATTGCGGTCCTTGCTGCTTGTCAGCCTCAGTGGTTTACCTTGCTGGCCGACGCGCAAGCAGCCACATCGAGCTGGGCGCTCGAACAACTTCTCCTACTGGAAAAGAATGACAAACTCGATGACGCCAATGCCGTCCTGGAATTACCCCAGATCTTCCACCATAAGTCCAAGCCGTTAGCCAAGAAGGCGGTCTCCTTCCTGGGGCGTCTTGCCAGGAAAGTACCGTTTAGGAACGACGCAGTCCGCGGGCTTACCTTCGCCTTGACGCATCCTGCCCGCGAAGTCCAAGAGGCCGCGAGCCAACTCTTGGGGAATCTGCTCGGTGACTGCGATACCGAAACGATCGAAGCGATCCGTCGACAGCAAGAAACGATTCCACCGACGCTGCAAAAACAATTGGAAGAAATACTTCCCGTGGCTCCCGTATCTGCAATCGCCTCGTCGGCGACTACCTGTGCGGCAGCAAAAAAGTCATCGCTTGGCCTGGGAGATCGTGCGGCACGTATCCGAGCCTTACCTCCAGCCGTTGCTCAGCGGTTCCGCCTCAATGAAGCTCTCGCGGCCCTGGAATCTGGAAAACTGGCCGAACCAGGTACGTGGCGGATGACGCACGTTCGCGTTCTGGATCAATATCCGCGGCTGGCACCGATTGAGTCACTTGAAGAATTGGTGCGAATTACCTCCGCCGCCGTTGAGACGTATGACGATCCAGACTTGGCAGATCGCATCGTCGAAGCAATCACACGTCTACGTGACGATCGACCGGCGCATTTCTCTGCGTTAACAGCCTCCCTACGTGATCGCGTTTGCCAGGGAAACACCCTCCGGCCCAAACAAGGCATCACCGGAAACTACGCCTGCCAGGCACTCGGACGTCTGATTGCGGCTTGGTTAGGGGGAAGACTGAAGCTGAGCTTTAACGCCACGCGAGATTCGTCCGACGTCACTTCCAGCACCGAGTTCCCTTTGGCTCAGTTATGGTGGGCAATATCCGAGCGACTGGCGTCCAATACCGCCTATCCGCTTCTCTCAGCGGCGACGCACCATGGTGGCTGGATCGATCCACGTGTTTGGGTGCAACGTCTGGAAACGCTCGAAGGCGATCAAGCCGACATTCTGGAACAAGACCTATGCCGAAGTATGCTGCGTCTGGCACCTGACCGCCGAGACGAAGCATGGCAGTTGGTCGTCAAAGATACGTGCCAAGTTTCATCACGAATGACAAAGTTGGCCAGCTTCGTGCTGGAGCCAGGCAAGTCTTTGGCGGCTTATCATGCGGATGACACTTGGCCGTTGACCGTTTGGATAGCAGCAATTCGTGCCCGTGATCCGTGGATGGACATGGCCGACGTTCTTTCTTCCGAGCAAATTGCGGAAGTTCCCACCGAACTTTGGAAACTGCCTGACGCCTGGCGACCGGCGAACTACCACTGGCAGGCTATTCCCGTGACAAGAGGTGGTACGAGAGCCAACCGTATTGAAAGCAGCCCCGTTCGCACGGAGGATCGCGATTCCCGCGAAACCGAACTGACGCGACTCTCCGAAGTTCATGGCGACCTCCAAGCGCGTATCCGCGAACAATCGACCGACATTAAGGAAGCGTCGCGTGCGTTTCGAGAAGTCGTTCAAGCAGAGAAAGAATTCTTTCATCAACATGGCTTCCTCACGGCGCAGCTGAACTACGTCCGTTACGCGGCGGCTCCTTCTCACTTCTACGCGTCCCAGGCCGGCGAGTGGCCAATGAAGCTCGATTGGTATTGGTCTGCCGCAACCATCGCTTTGGCTCGCCACATCTCCTGTAATGGAAAGCCGGAAGAAGCCTACTCGCAGTTTCTGCTTCCGCTGCTTGAGGTCGATCGCTGCGTCACACCGATGGCGGCTCGGGCTCTGTGGATCGCCACCGCCAACAAAGATTCTGGTAACCAGGCCATCGCCATCGAAGTTTGGCTCGAACTGATTGCCAGCGATCGCTGCGAAACCCAGACGTTGATCGATGCCTGGGAAGATGTGTTAGCCGGTGGCTGGATGAATCTCAACCACTTGTCCGAAGTGCTGCAGCAAGTGGCCGCCACCAGTACACTCGCTGCCTGGCGAATCGCGCACCTGCTAGCCGAATTCCTTGTGCGACAAGCAAAATTTCCTCGTGATGTCGATCAAGTCTTGATCGCTCTCAACGAATGCCACGAGAAACTTGGCTTGGCCGTGACCGATACGCTCCATGAAAAGCTATCCGCCATCAAAAGCGGTAAAGCGAAGCAAAGCGTGCAAACGTTAATGGCTCGCGAGAACCAACCAAGCGTTGATCAAGCCGACGCACTCCTCCAAGTCTTGGATGCTCGCTTAGCACGTGCCGAACGAAACATCCTTTAGGACCAATGCTTGCACATCTTCCCTTAATTAAATCCTCGTCAGAGACGCCTTACTATGATCGAAGCCCTGGAAACTGCTGTTCTAAACAAAGATCCTCAGAAGATTGTCGAGATCCTTTCTACGGCCAGGGAAGAAGAACGAGCCGAGGCGCAGCGTCCCCTTAAGACATTGTGGTTAGCCAAGGGAATCGACACTTACATTCTTCGTAGTGTGCATACCGATCTGAACGAAGAGCATCCCGATGTTCTCAAGAAACGTGCGCAATACAAGCTCACGCCGATGGACAAGCGTAGCCGCAACTACGATTACCAACTCGGGTACATTGCGTGGCTGGCCTGGTTTGGAGTAGCAGATCAAGCGCACTGTAGCATCTATTCGTCGGTTCCCGATTACGAGGCCGAGTCCGCCCAGATCATGGCCGATCGACAGCCCCCGTGGCTTGAGCAGTGGACTGAAGAAGTCACCAGTCCGTCAGGCCGCGATAAAGGGAGAACCGTCAGCGCTTCCTATTGGGTACTTCTCTATCAGCATGGCTTGCTGTCCCGCGTCGATCGGAAGTTCCTCGTCATGGACTGGACCGATAACAGTTTGCCACATGCTTTCGAGAAGCAACCAGAAGCAACCCAGAAACTGCTACGTGAAGTCCCAGACGTCATCGATCACCTCTACGAAGTCCCCAGCAGTCGATGGGCTCTTTCGGTGCCGAAAACTTGGGAACCACTCATTCACTGGCTTAACGAAGAAGGCTTGCTCGATCGCCCTCGAATGACGACGGCCTGCTTGGAAGCACTCAACGAACCACTCAACAAAACCGAACGCAACAGTTGCATCATCTTTGCCAAATCGGCAATGGGCAAACCAAACCCCAAAAGCCGCAAGGATTCGCTTCTCTTCCAGCCGCAGTGGATCGGACTTCTTTCCGACGCCCAAGCGGTGGTCGCTGGCTTTGCACTCGATCAACTGCTGCAAATCGAGAAGGAGAAGAAGCTCAACGGCGCGGAAGTCGTCGTCGAGCTTCCCAACATCTTCCAACACAAACCCAAGGGGCACGCTCGAAAGGCCGTCGCCCTCTTGGATCGCTTGGCGAAGCAGGCCGATCTACGTGTCGAGGCCGTACGTGGCTTAACGTTCGCCTTGGCTCACCCAGCCAAGGAAGTGCAAGAGGATGCCATCGCAGGGTTGGCCGTGCACCTGGAGAACTCCGACGAAGATGCCCTCGACGCAATTCGCTTGCATCTCGAAACGGTCGCCCCCACACTTCGCGCTCGCCTCGAAACTCTTTTGCCGAGCACGGAAACGGTGGGCACCAGCACACTCGAGGCACCTTCCACAGAAGACCTGGGAGATCAAGCGGAGCGAATCGCTGCCGTCGATGAGACCTCAGCCCAACGGTTCGCGCTGCCCCAAGCCGTGGCAGCCCTCGACTCGCATCAGCTGGCCGAGCCAGGCCAGTGGCGGATGAACGAAATCCGCGTACTCGATCACTACGAAGCGATCCCGCCGATTGAAACGGTCGACGAGTTGGTGCAAGTTACTTCGGCCGCAGTTGAAGCCTTGGAATGCCCCGACACACTCGATCGAATCGTTGATGGCATCATTCGTTTACACAAAGAGAAACCGAAGCACTTCCCTGCCCTTACCAAGTCGCTTCGCAATCGGGCCTGCCAACCAATCATGTCACGCCCTTTACGCGGCATGCTGGGAGGTTACAGCGGTGAGTCGATGACGCGGTTGATCGTCGCCTGGCTGAAAGAGAAAGGGGTACTCAGTGAATTGATGGAACCCAATGGCTTCCCGCCGGCTGAGTTTTTGTGGGAAGTCTCCGAGCGGCTTCGCCAGAACACGATTTATCCGCTCCTCTCAACGCCCACGCACCGCGGCGGCTGGATCGATCCGGTGGCATGGGTTCGCCGGCTGGAAACCGTCGAAGCGAGCGAAGCCGACATCATGGACAGCGACATGGTTCGTTCCCTCCTACGCCTGGCCCCCGACCGTCGAGATGAGGCCTGGCAGTTGGTTGACGACGATGCCAGTCCCTTATCGCCACGCATGAAACAGTTGGTCAACGTTGCGATCAAACCGACCGATACCTTCGACGATCTCAAGCTCGACGATCGCTGGTCGATTCAAGTTTGGATTGCCGCGATTCGAGCCCGTGATCCGTGGATTGATCTTAAGAACCATCTTCCTGCTGAAGAGATCGCTCAAGTGCCCGTTGAACTTTGGCGACTTCCCGACGTCTTGAAGCCAGCCAACTACCAGTGGAAAGCGGTCGAAGCGACCAAAGGGGGCGCACGTTACCTCCGTCCGATCAAATGGTCGGCGATGGCAGAAGAAGATCGTAATCCTCTCGAAGACGAAATCAACCAACTCAAAGAATCGCTCAGCGGAGAGGCGATCAGCCCCGAGAACATTCAGACCATCATGGAGATCAGCAACGCGGAAAGCCAACTTGGGCGCCACTTCGGATTTCTCACCGCAAAGCTCAACGATCTGAAAGTCGCCCATGCGCCGATGTACGTCTACGCTTATCTCGCTACCATCTGGCCTATGAAGCTCGACTGGTACTGGAGTCGCAGCACGCTCTGCCTGGTCGATCGAATCGAAAGCGGCAGTAGCGTCGAAGAACGATATGCCCAGTTCCTGCTTCCCTTGTTCGAGCCCGATCGCTGCGTTACGACGATGGCTGCGCGGGCCTTGTGGATTGCCACCGCCAGCAAAGACACCAACGCCAAGGCCATGGCAATCGAAGCCTGGGTCGAGCTGATGAACAGCGATCGATGCCACATCCAATTGCTCGTCGATGCCTGGAACGATGTCTACGCTGGCGGGTGGATGAAGCTCAGCCGCGTGGTTGACGTCCTTACTGAGGCCACCTCTGCCGGGCCGCTGCCGGCGTGGATCTCGGCCAAGTTGATCGCCACCTTCCTCGCTCGACAAACAAATCTCCCCCGAGAGTCCGCCAAGCTCTTGGAACTTCTCGACGAATGCCACCAACGCCTCGGTCTGGCCATCGACGATTCGCTCCGCGAGAAGCTTCTCACCGTAAAAAGCGGAAAGGCAAAATCGTTCGCCAAATCGCTTCTCGGCCGTGAAGACCTACCCACTCCGCAGCGAACGGAAGCTCTTTCTCAGGCCCTCGAAGCTCGCCTGGCCCGTGCGGAGAGATTTGGCGAACGGTAACCTGCGTACACCGATGCGGGAACCTTTGACTTTCACCCAGAATGACTATAAAACGGAGTCTTTTGATCAGTAATCGACCGACCCGCCGTAACAGTCTTACCCTGGAAAGTCTCGGCAAACGGACAGAGTTAATGGATTCCGTACATGGCCGACGCCACCGAGTTGCTGGAGAGGATCAACGCAGGGGACCAAAAGGCAGGCGACCAATTATTCCCGTTGGTCTACGATCAACTTCGAGCGCTGGCAGCGAAACATTTGCAAGGGGAATCATCAGCTCACACGCTCCAACCAACTGCCCTTGTCCATGAAGCGTACCTTCGGCTAATCCGACCGGAACGAAACAGCCAGAATGGAAATGGGCATTCCTCGTCTCAGCCGCAAGATCCCGCGATACGCTATCTCAATGCCCCACTGGCCGATCAATCGCATTTCTTCGCGGCCGCATCCCAAGCCATGCGGCGAATCTTGGTCGATCACGCACGACACAAGAAGCGTCTAAAACGAGGCGCTGCGTGGTCGCGCGTTCCAATCGACCTGAATCAGTTGCCAGCGGAAACCGATCGGCTCGATACGCCCGACTATTTGCTTTCGCTCGACGAAGCCCTGACCAAACTTGCCGGAGTCGATCCGACCGCGGCTGAACTGGTACACCTGCGTTACTTCGCAGGCCTATCGGTTCAACAGGCCGCGACGGCCTTGGGAATATCCGAGCGAACGGCTCATCGGACTTGGAATTTCGCGAAAGCTTGGCTGTACGACAGGATTTCGGGAAAAGAACCATAATTCTTAGAAAACTTTGGCAGTCCCCATTCGCGACTGGCGCTTAGGTTCTGTGGCATCGAACGGTTCGATGCTCTGGCGAGCGGCCGAGGTGCGTTTGGCGCGATAGCGACCTAGGGACCTTCCACATGCGTGAGAAGAAGCTCTTTTTCGAGGCAATCGACATCGCCGATCCTGCGCGGCGGGCCAGCTTTCTGCGCCAAGCATGCCAAGGAAACAGCGAGCTCCGTCGACGAATCGATGCGTTGTTAGCCGCAGCCGACAGCATCGGCAACTTCCTTGAGCCCGCCCTTTCTTCCGAAGCGGCATCGGCCGAGAAAGGAGGCTCCGCTCAGAAAACGAACGTACGTGCCAATCCAGCGAGTCCCTCGGTTTCGCTCGACTTTTTGGAACCACCTACCAGTAAGCAGTTCATCGGCAAGCTGGGGTATTACGACATTATCAGTTTGCTTGGCCACGGGGCGTTCGGCATCGTACTAAAAGCGTTCGATCGGCGACTCCATCGGCAAGTCGCCATCAAAGTTCTCGCCCCGCAACTCGCGACCACGTCGCCTCCGCGCAAACGCTTTATTCGCGAGGCGCAATCTTGTGCGAAGGTGCGTCATCCCAACGTGGTACATCTGTACGATATCACCGGCAAGCCCACTCCGTTCATCGCGATGGAGCTAATCGAAGGACAGACCTTGCAAGATCGGATCGATGACGCCGGTCCGCTGGAGATCGCCGAAGTTATCGAAATCGCGGAACAACTCGCCTCTGGCTTGGAAGCGGCCCACGCCGTCGGCCTCATCCACCGCGACATCAAACCCAGCAACATCCTGATCGAGAATCGGATCAAGCTCCGCGTAGTGCTCACCGACTTCGGTCTCGCTCGCGCGGTGGATGATGCCAGCTTAACGCAATCTGGCGTCCTGGCTGGCACACCGATCTTTATGTCCCCCGAACAAGCCCAAGGCCAGACACTCGACTATCGCTCGGACTTGTTCAGCCTTGGCAGTGTGTTCTACGTAATGATTACCGGACGGATGCCGTTCCGTTCGCGCAGTACCGTCGGTGTCTTACAGCGCGTCGTCCAAAATCAGGCCCGGCCAATCTCCGAGCTCGCTCCCGATTGCCCGCCCTGGCTCGAACAACTCGTCAATCGCTTGCATGAAAAGTCACGCGACAATCGCATTCAGTCTGCCACCGAGCTTCGCCAGATCATCGAAAGCCGCGGCAAGTCATCGACGCCTCGACCAACACCGCAGCCAGTTTCCTCGCCCGTGGAACAAGCCACACCAAGCTCGCACCACAAGCTGCTCATTGGTGGTGGGATCGCTGCGATGTCGATTCTGGCTTTGACGATTGGCCTGCTGGCCTTTAACCGACAAGATCCCGCGGAGGCCTCTTCAACCCAACCGCCTGATCCGCCGGAAGCTGTCGTCGCCGCAGCCACCCCTGAACCTTCGCCACAAAAGAAAGAACCGCTGGCAGCCCACTGGCAACATCTTGCTGCCGATGCGCCTACTCCGGCCATCACACCTTTCGACCGTGAAGCGGCCTTAAAGCACCAAACCGAATGGGCCGAGTACCTGGGCGTGCCGGTCGAGTTCACCGACGCCCTCGGAATCAAATTCCGCTTGATCCCGCCCGGCGAGTTTATGATGGGAACGTCGGCTCAAGACATTCAAAGTCGCCGTCATCATGTCGAGGACGAAGTGTTCTGGAAGGCCTGCTTGCTCAGCGAAGCACCGCAGCATCACGTCGCCCTGACGAAACCATTCTACCTCGCCACCACCGAGGTCACGCAGAATCAGTTCGAGTCGATCATGTCGCAGAATCCTTCCTACTTTCAAGCCGGGGGCGAGAAGCAGGAACTTCTGTCCAATCCCGCAGCGGTGACCCTCAACTTTCCGGTCGAGGGCATCACTTGGCAGCAAACGCAGCAGTTCCTCCGGAGACTGGCAAGGCGACTTGGCATCACGCCAGATCAGCCCACCTATCGACTCCCCACCGAAGCAGAATGGGAATTCGCCTGTCGAGGCGGTACCCAAACGACTTATTGGACCGGAGATCAAATTGACTCGCTGTTCGACCAAGAAAATCATTCCAATTACGCCGGCGGCATTACCGATGTCGGATCCTTTCAATCGAATCCCTTCGGACTGTACGACATGTCTGGCAATGTTCACGAATACGTCCAAGATCGTTGGGATTCACGTTACGACATTGCGCCGGACGGGCCCACAACGATCGATCCGCTTGGTCCTACAAACGAGAATCTGACCAATCGTGTTGCCCGCGGAGGTGATTTCTGGTGGTGGGCCTATCACTCCCGTTCCGCCTACCGCATCTATGTCGATGAAAAAGAACGCTCTGGTTACACCATCGGTTTTCGCCTGGCTTGCGACATCGAAGCTTACCCTGCTGTGGTGAAACCGACGATTGCTACGGCCCCTGTGACCGACTTCTCTGAGCTCCATGCAGCGTCGCTCGATCAACTGAAAACATGGCTCGATTCGCTGCATGGCAAGTTCGTTCCGCAGCGGATCAATGTTCGCTGGGGGTCGCCAGAAACGAAATTCGATGCCGTCGCGATCAACGATTCGGGAAACCCTCGGTGGCAAGTCGACTTCTTCGACGACGATCGTGGTGCCGGACGCAACTTCAACCAAATGCGACGCACGCACGACATTTATTGGAAGGTACTTTTCCCGTCGGCTGACACACCACCGCTTCAAGGCCCAGGCCTGAAAATCTGGTGGCGAACCTTGCAAGACTCAGCTACCTGGAACGTGATGCAGCGTGAACTACAGCCAGCCGTCGATCAATCGAAACGCGATGGCTGGTTACCAATGTCACTCGCCTACACCGAGTCAGGTGGAGGTAAAAACAGTGCCTACGTCCACCATCACTTCCCAGGCATTGGTAATCAAAGTTTCGTCGGTCTCACGCTTGCACAATTTCAACAGAAAGTCCCGCAGTTCCGTGACCGCAAATGGCGCCTTCATGTCTTCCAAATGCAAGTCGGGACCAGCGAGCCAAAGGTCTCGTGCGTCTTTCGCGAGAACCTCGACCAGCTTGCTTGGGACGTATCGTTCGAACTGACCCAATCGCAGTACGAACAAGAACTCATCCGACGTCGTTTTGCTGGCTGGTATCCGACCTGTGTTGGTTCCTACATGCAGGATGGTATCGCTAACTACCTGGTGGCTTGGGAAAAACTGGCAACCGCCGATCAAGCCCCGCCTCCGCCTCAACGTGATCCTGGAGCCTTCGGCCAGTAAGAAATAATCCACAACCTTCATGAATCGGAGTTTCTTAAATGATCTTGATACGACCTTTGACACTCGCACTGCTGATGATATCTGTCGCGTCGTTTACCGTCAGCGATGCCCGGGCCGAGGATCTGGGAGCCTTTGAGGGCGCGATCTGGCGATTCACGATGACTCCTAAGAATCCTAACCTGGGCGAATTGTCTGGTGCTTTTCGCGTGAACAATAAAGTCATCTACCAAAAGGTAACGCCAGGTCCGGATAATCATGAAGAGAAAGTTGCGGGCAACGAGATCCACGTCGGTGGAAAAACTCGCAATGGTTCGCCACGTACCCGACTGAATTTCACCGATCTTAGAGCATTCACACCGAAGAAAAACGTCAATGGCAAACACACTCCCACTGAAGGAATCCAGGGCAGTGTATTCATGAAGATGGAAAAGCCCGGACATTGGTCAGGCCTGCTGATCGCGGGCGACGGTCGACATTGGAAATTCACATGCCACCGCGTGCGTGAATAAAGCTGCCGTATCCCATCAATTGTTTCGTTTATTCACAGCACTGTAAGGAAAACATCATGAAAACTTGGTCTCGCCTGCTAATCGTTGCTTTTGCTCTTTCCACCATCTGCCTCTCCTTAAAGCCCGCCGAGGCCGAAGACAACGTTGTGGGAATCATCTGGGAAATCGGCCGCAAACAGAAGAATGGCAAAGTGAAATGGGAGGCAAGGTTCCGCGCTACGCCGGATAAAAAACTTTGGTCCATGGGAAAGGCGGATGCCCCAGAAGTGGTTGGCGAATGGAGCGGTGACGAAGAGAAAACGAATGCGAAGGTCCCTCCACATTCAGACCCGAGGATGCAGAGATTTATTGGTGAGTACGAGTTCGTCCTGGTCAAGAAAGTACCCAAGGTCTGGGAAGGCACATTCAAGCATCAAAGTGGCGTCAAAATTCCAATCGTCATTCGCTTAATAGAAGACTAGCGAATAGAAGCAAGTCACGTTATCGCCGAACTAATGGTAAGGCGAGATAGATTAATCGGATACATCCTTTTTTAATGAGAGCACTATGGCTTATCCCTTACGAATCCTCATCTTCAGCCTTGCGTTGATCGTTTGTTCTGTGGATTTTCAAATGACTCAGGCCGAGGACAAAGTTGTTGGCATCATTTGGCAATGGGGCATGAAAAACAAAAAGGGGAAATTAGCCTGGTATGGAAAATTTCGGGCTACACCGAACGGCAACATTTGGGACGTACCTTCGGAAGGAAAGCCAAAGGTACTGGGCAAATGGAAAGGAACCGAGGAAGAGGTCAAACTCGAAATCGATAAGATCACAAACCCGGCTCATGTCGCCTCTAACGGCATCTGGGAATTCGTCCTGGTAGGGAAAGAACCCAAACTATGGCAAGGCACTCATAAAAACTTACTCTCTGGCAAGAAGACTCCGATCGTCGTCCGTATGGTGCTCGACTAATATCCAATGAACATTCGTCCTCCCCCACGCCGAGAATCTCGGCGTGGGGAGGGAGGTCGCAACGTGCGCGATTTGCTACAATTGTGTTGCTGGGTGCTGGCGGGATAAGATCGATCCCGCGAATAGAATGATGCCGCACCCCCTTCATTTCGTAGGAAAGCCATTCGATGCGACACTTGCCCATAAGCTCTGACCTCTTTGTCGAAAACCGTGCCAAGCTGGCCAAGATGCTTCCCCCCAACTCGTTGGCGATTGTTCATGCCAACGATGTGCTGCCAACCAACGCGGACGGAAGCCTGAAGATCTGCCCGAACACCGACCTGTTCTATCTTTCAGGAGTCGAACAAGAAGAATCGATCCTCCTGATCTACCCCGACGCGTTCGAGCCCAAACATCGCGAAATCCTCTTCCTCCGCGAACCGACCGAACTGCTGCAAATCTGGGAAGGGCAAAAGCTGACCCAGGAAGCCGCCACCGCCGCATCTGGCGTCACCACCGTGAAGTGGCTCAAAGACTTCCCGCAAGTGCTGCGAGATTGCATGCTCGGCGCGGATCAGGTCTTCCTCAACCGGAACGAACATCGTCGAGCCGCTGCCGTCGTGCAAACCCGCGACGATCGCTTCTTACTCGAGTGCCAACAGCAATACCCGCTGCATACCTATCGCCGCCTGGCTCCACTGCTGCATCAACTGCGAGCGGTCAAATCCGGGCCCGAGGTCGATCTGATTCGCGAAGCGGTCAGCATCACCAAGAAAGGTTTCGAGCGTCTTCTCAAGTTTGTTAAACCAGGCGTGACCGAACATCAAGTCGAAGCCGAACTCGCGCACGAGTTCATCAGCAACCGAGGCGGTTTCGCTTACACGCCGATCGTTGCTTCCGGTAAGAATGCCTGCGGCCTGCATTACATTGACAACGATCAAGTCTGTAATGATGGCGACATGCTGCTGTTGGATGTCGGCTCGAACTACGCCAACTACAACGCCGATATGACGCGCACCATTCCGGTCAACGGCAAGTTCACCGAGCGGCAGCGCGATGTCTACAACGCCGTCCTCCGCACCATGCGAGCCTCGATCGAAGGGGCTGTTGTCGGCAAGCTGCATCGCGACTGGCAGCATGAAGCCCAAGAGATGATCAACGAAGAACTGGTCGGCTTAGGTTTGCTCACCAAGGAAGACGTCGCCAAGCATACCCGCGACCAGCCGGCCTGCAAAAAGTACTTCATGCACGGCCTGGGCCACCCGCTCGGTCTCGACGTGCACGATGTTGCCCCGGTCGATGCCCCGTTTGCCCCAGGCTGGGTGCTAACCGTCGAACCGGGCATCTACCTGCCCGACGAAGGTTTCGCCGTTCGCCTGGAGAACGACATCCTGGTTACCGAGAACGGACCGGTCGATCTGATGGCCGACATCCCAGTCGAAGTCGAAGAGATCGAAGCGCTGATGGCGGCCGGCAAGTAAGTCGGCCACGGCCTAGGCGGTAATCACTTCCACGCCTGCGCCTCGAATCGCTTCCACTTGCGACGAATTCGAGGGGGCGTCGGTGATCAGCCAATCGATTGCCGACGGCGCGCCGACCAGAAACGGCGCGTTCGTCCCCAGCTTATCTGCCGCGGCCAGCACGGCGACTTGCTGCGCCGCACCGATCATCGCTCGCTTCACCTCGGCATTCTCAAAGTCGAAGACACTGACGCCGGTTTCCGCGCTCACGCTGGTCACCCCTAAGAAGCACAGATCGGCCCGGCACTGCGTGTAACCCGATACGACTTCGGTCCCGACCATGGCCGCCGAAATCTGCAACAGCTTCCCTCCGAGTACTACCACTTCGATCATCGGTTTACCGACCAGCGCCATCGCTGCCGGCAAGCTGTGGGTCAGCACCGTCAGCGGAATATTGTTGGGTAAGCTCGCCGCCAAGGCAGCCGCCGTGGTGCCGGCATCGAGAAAGAGAGTTTGCCGCGGCTGAACAAGCTGGACCGCGGCCTCGACAATGGCCGACTTCGCTCCGACCGATTCGTTCAAGCGATCGGCGAAAACCTGGGAAGTATGCGTCGGCGAGACCGCTCCGCCGTAAACCCGGCGAATCAGCCCTTCATCCGCCAAGCTGCGTAGATCACGCCGGATGGTGTCCTCCGACACGCCGAATCGTGCAGCCATCTCCCCCGCTCGGATGGCGTTGTTCTCCTCCAAGATCCGGAGAATCTCGTTTTTTCGCTCGTCGACGCTCATTCGATTGCCCATTTCCGCACTTGTCGATATGACGAATCATGCATAATATACCTCGCATGACGCCGAATTCGCCACATTTTCAGCTTCGTTTTGCACGATTCGCCGCAAAGACCTTCTTTTTGCTGGACGGGCTGATCTTTGCCTCGTGGGTGACGCGCATCCCTCAAATCCAGGAGAAGCTCCAACTCGACAACGCTGCCCTGGGGATGGCATTGCTGATGATGAGCGTCGGCGGGCTCGTCGCGATGCCGCTGGCCGGCTGGCTGGTGGCTCACCTGGGTAGTCGCTGGGGTGTGCTGTTGGCAACCCTTTTGTTCGGCTTGTCGCTTCCTTTGCTCGCCTTGCCAGGTGGTGTGATTCTGCTTTCGCTGGTGCTGTTCGTCTTCGGGGCTGGCTTCGGAGCGATGAACGTTGCCATCAATACCCAGGCCGTTTCGGTCGAGCGACATTATCGCCGCAAGATCATGTCGTCGTTCCACGCAGCGTTTAGCTTGGGCGGCATCGCCGGCGCATTGCTGGGAGGCGTGGCCGCTTCGCAGTCGATCTCGCCGCTGGTTCACTTCTCGTTAGTCGGCACGCTGGCGGTGATCCTCACGCTGTTATTGTCCCGCGCGTTGGCTTCTGATTTGGTCGAAGAACCGACGCTCAGTTTCATCGACAGCGAAGGACACAAAAGCCGCTGCCTGCTGCTCGGTCTGTTGGCGTTCTGTGCGATGCTCAGCGAAGGGGCGATGGCCGACTGGAGTGCCGTATTCCTCCGCCAGGTTTCCGCCGCCCCAGACTTTTACGCGGCGATGGGCTTCGCAGCATTTTCCACGATGATGACGATCGGCCGCTTGGCTGGCGATCACGTGACCACCGCGATCGGAGCGATCAACACGGTTCGCCTCGGCGGCACGCTGACCATCCTGGGCATCGCTCTCGCGGTGCTCGTGCCACACATGGCCGTCGCGATTGTTGGCTTCAGCTTCGTCGGAGCAGGCACCTCGGCCATGGTCCCAACGATCTTCAGTGCCGCCGCCAAGATTCGCGGCATTACGCCTGCGGTCGCCATCGCCACGGTTTCCACGGTCGGTTATTTCGGCTTCCTGGTCGGCCCACCCCTGATCGGCTTCGCTTCGGAAGTGATTACCTTACGCTGGGCCCTTGGCTTGGTTCTCCTCGCCGGCTTGGCAATCGTCGGCCTGGCCCGCAAGGTCGAAGCCAGAACCGCCGCGAATCAGCCATCGCCCTCCGAGATGTCGATGGCTCCCTCTACCGAAGCGTAACAATCGGCACTTCTCTTGCCGGACACGCGCAAGACGTTGTCGGACATTGATCGGACGCGTCAAGGAAATCTCCGCGAATTTCCACGACGATCGCGCTTACCGATTCCGCTTTGCGTGCGAGTCTCGATGCGTCCCATCGCTGGGCAAACAGCGTCTCTATCGTGTCCCATGCGGTGACTCACCAAAATATTGCTTGCTAGGTTTACACGATCTCTGGATAACCGAAGCCACAAGTCAACATTTCATGCGGTGCCAGCACTCGTTCCGATTTCATGTCCGACACGTATCTCCAACTCGCTGCCGAACTCGACGCGTACACCGCAGGCGTTTTGCCGCCGTTGCGCCGGTCGAAGCCTCCAACAGGAGACGAGATCAAACATTCGGTCCGCGAGCTGATCTCGCATGTCGATCAAACGCTGGTCGACGTGTCGGGACGTTTGCGAGCCTTGGACGCTTCGTTGAAAGAGAAACAGCTTAAACAAACGGGCAACGATCAACCCCTACCCCCACAAACACCAAAAGAGATTCTTGACGACATCCAGCTGTGCGTCACCCGACCGGTCACGCGTAGCAAGTTCTCCTGGTCGAGAATCGGCAAGCGGCTGCGCCGGATGATCCAACGCGTCAACGACGAACAGGAAGATGCCCGCCAAGAGAAAGATCGCCGCCAACGTTATCAAGCACAACGCGAGCAGGAAGAGAAAGACCTCTGGTCGTGGCGCCCGCCAGGCCCAACACCGGGGCCCAAGCAACGTCGCTCGCATTCCCCTCCACAAGTGAACCTCGAGACGCCGAATGATTTGGTCGAAGGAATCAGCCCTTCAATCAACCTGGCCGAAGCAGAAAATCTGTGTGCCCCAGGCATCCTGACCGCGTCTTCGAAAAGTGCGACCTACCAGTCCAGCGATGTGATCGAAGCATACGATCACCAATATTTCACGACGGAAGACACGGACCAGAGGTCCGGGGCACACCGAGACTTGGTTGATGAAGGAGGCGGCTGGCAACCGTCAAAAGAAGTTAGTGCCGACGAGCATCTGAAATTGGAAGCTTGTTCTCTGCTAGTCGGCAGAGACGGCACCGGTTCGGAGGTTCCATTGGTGGAAGCCAGCGGCGAACAAGTGTTGGCTGAACGTGTAGATGATGATCGCCACCAAAGCCAAGGGAAACTGTTCGAGCCACAAGCCGGCCAAGACCAACGCCATGCCGGTGTTCTTCATCCCGATGCCGAACACCAGCGAGCGAGCTTCGGAATCACCAACGTTCAACCAACGGGTCAGAAACCAGCTCAACACGAAGATCCCCCCGCACATGCCCCACACGGTCAGCACCAAGACCAGCAGCACCATCGGTTGGAAGTCGCCGACGATCTTCGGCAACGCAGCCGAAGCGTTGGCATAATTCAAGAGCAGCAAGATCGAAGCACTTCCGACCTTCAACATCGGCTTGGCGGCATGAACGCGGGCCTCGCCGACCAAGTGTCGCACCAGGGCTCCCAGCAAAACCGACGGCACGATCCACATGCCAATTTCCAAAATCGACGTGCCTGCTTCACCAAAACTCGCGTGAGTTTGTTGCGTGATCACGCCCAGCAAGACCGGTGTCAGGATCGTACTGAGCAAGATCAACGCAACATTGATCGCCACATTGCCTCGGGAAAGCTGCGTCCACGCGACCGACGATGCTGCCGAAGGCATCAGGGCGACCAACCCCAGCCCGGCCAACAACCCAACTGGCAACAACAACGGCAAGGCCCCCAGCGCTGCCACGATCCCCCACGGAGCAGCTACTAGCAAAACGCAACCAATCAACACGTGCCACCACGATCGCATGGCCTGACGCACTTCACGAGCTTCGATTCCCAGACCGGCTAAAAACAGCATCACGCTGAGCATCAGCACAGTCACCGGGCAGTGGAAGACTTCTTGCGTGCGAATGACCATCCCAGGCCCCGGCAGAAATGCCGCCAAGGCGTACACCACCAACAGCAAGGCCAACAGGTAGGCGTCGAGCTTGCGAGCCAGGCTGGCCAGAGGTTGGGTGGGAGTCGAGATCACGGTGGAATGATTAATGACGAAAGGTCCTTGCGTGTGTGTCACAGGGTGTTGTCCAAATTACCCAGCGAGCGCCGACGCAGCGAGCGGCCAAAATAAATCTACGAATTCTTAGGTAGTGACGTAAACCCTGATATTTCAAAGGGTTGCCCCAGAATTCTATTTCCTGATTAGAAAGCCGCTGCCAGGTAGCGTTCGTTCCTTGCGGCGATTCGCGCCGTGGCGAGACCGTTTGTGCGCGAAGTTTCGGAAATTCACACCGTTCACCTTGCAAAACCAAGTTAGATTGGTATCCTGAGCTAGTAATGAGATTTAATCTCAATTCCATTTCCGCGCCGGCCAGCCTTCTCTGCCAGCATTCGGGCGTACTCCCTGCCACGGGCAGATTGAGTGATTTGCTTCGCCCTGTCCTCGCATTCCACCTAAGGCCGCCGTGTTTTCTACCTCCCATCCTGGGAAGTTTCGTACGATTAGTGCATTGGCATCTCGCTTTGCCAGCGCCGCCATCGGATCGACTAAGAACACCAGCCCAAGGCTTTAAATCCATGAATACCATTCGACTGACTTCATTTGCGTTCTCCCTTGTCATGCTCTGCGGCCTTAGCGTTACCGTTTCGGCTGCGGAGCTGACGTCCGGCAGCGGTTGGCCCACTTTCCAAAACGGTGGCCAATGTGTGATCACCGGCGCGGCGCTGCCCCAAGAGTGGTCGGCCGACGCCAACCTGGCTTGGAAGGCGAAAATCGAAGGCTACGGTCAATCGACACCAATCGTTTCAGGCGGGCAAATCGTCGTCACTTCGACCAGCGGACCGAATAAGGAAGCGTACTTTGTGACGTCGCTCAATCTGGCCAGCGGCGAGAAGCTGTGGCAGGTCGAACTGAAGAATCCCAGCCCTGTCGAAAACACGTCGTACGTCAGTCGAGCCGCCCCAACGGGCGTGGCCGATGCCGCTGGATTTGTCACCTACTTTGAAGGAGGGCTGGTCGTTGCCTTGGATGCCCAGGGTGAGATTCGCTGGCAACGTAACCTGATAGAAGACTACGGACCAATCACCTCGCGGCATGGACTTGCCTCGTCCCTGGAACAAAACGACGAGCATGTCTTCGTGTGGGTCGAACGTTCCGAAGAGCCCTACCTGGCGGCACTCAACAAATCGAATGGCGAAACCGCATGGAAGGTCGACGGCCTTGGTTCCACTTCGTGGAGTTCGCCTCGACTTATCCCAGTTGGCGAAACCACACAATTGATCTGCAGTGCCAGCGGCAAGATCGCCGGCTTCGATCCCGCGACCGGTGACCGTTTGTGGGACTTCGATCAAATTGCCAACAACACCACTTGCACACCCATTCCGGTTGGCAACGGACGATTTCTGATTGGGGCCTCGGATGGACGCGGTGAAGAAGCTGCTCAGACCGACGGCACGTCGAACGGCGTGATCGAAATCGTCAAGCAAGACGACGGCACTTTCAAAGCCGACTTCGCCTGGCAGGCCGCGAAAGCCAAATCAAGCTTCGGCAGTCCGATTGTCGCGGAAGGAACCGCCTACTTCGTCAATCGTGGCGGCGTGTTGTTCGGTGTCGATCTGGAAACCGGCAAGCAAAAATCGACCGCTCGCCTACCGATCGGCGGCATTTGGGCCACGCCCCTCAGCCAAGGCAACCTGTTGTATTTGTTCGGCTCGAAAGGAACCACGTCGGTCATCGACATGACCAGTGGCGACTCGGTAGCTGAGAACGAACTGTTCGCCTCTGCCCCGGCCGAAGAAGGTCGGCCAGCACGCGGAGGAGAAACGCTGTACTCCGCCGTCGCCGTCCCACCGTACTTGCTGTTGCGGACCGGTGACACGTTGTACGCCCTGAAGAATCAATCGTCGGAATAGCCTTTCGCCACGCCAAGTCCTTTCACGCAGACCAACTTCCCCCAAGGTATTCCCATGAAATGTCTCCGCCTCTTCCTACTGCTGGCCAGCCTGTTGGCTTCCGCGTCGCCAGCATATGCTCACTTTCCGTGGGTCACGATTTCGGACGAAGGGAAGGTGACCTACTTCTTCGGCGAGAACCCGGCCGATCGTATGTACAAACTGCCCGGCCCGATCGCGAAATGCGATGTGTATGCGGTTACCGTCAAAGGGGCGAAACAAACGGTCACGCTGCACGGTGTAGAGACTGACCAACTGATCGGTCGTCAATCGAGTGACCGTGTCGACCCCGCTACCACGCTTCAGTCGCAAGTCACCTTTGGCATCTACCATGGTTCGCGACTGGAATACTACACCGTGCATGTCGGTGGCAAATTGCCTACATCGAAGGACGACGCCGCCAACTCGGCGACCGACCAAGATCTGAAAACCTTGCTGGTCGATACCGACAAGGGAATCGACACCTACGTGTTGTGGAAAGGCAAGCCGTTGGCCGACGCAGATGTGCACCTGTTCTGCGAAGAAGGCCACGAAGAGGCGACCGCCAAGACCGACCAGGACGGCAAAGTTTCCTTCACCGACAAGGAAGTTGAAGAAGGGCTTAATGGCATCATGGTCGGGCACACCGTGAAAGACGAAAGCGGCTCGATCGGCGATCAGAAATACGATTCCGCCTCGCACTACTTAACCGTCACCTTTCACGATCCGGAAGAGACCACCAAGTAAGCAAACGCGGCATCCCTGAACATTCCCCCTGATCCCATTCAGCGAAATCGATTCCATGCGAACTCAATACTCCAACCTCACGTTCCTCTTGATCGCAGCGTTCGCCTTGCCGACAATAGCAGCCGAACTAAAACACAAAAAATCCGCTGATCCGCCCACTCCCACTGCGGCCGATCTGCGTAAAGCTGCCCACGATGCCCGCGAGGTTTGGCATAACTTTCCTGGCTTCTCGGCCAACATCGTGGTCAGCGAAGACAACGAGCGGTACGAAGGAACAATCGACGTCGGTCCCGACTTCGAATACGTCCTCAACATCGACCAAGCAGCCGAAAAGCCGTGGCTGAAGTCGAAGCTGCGATCGGTGATCGCGCACCGTCGCCCTGAAGAAGCACCACACGAGTATCAAGTCAAGTTTCAGGATAACGGCCCTGGCCACGCTGGCGGACGACTGATCGCCGAAGACGACGGCTCGGGTATCTTTCGTATCCAGAACGGTGAGCTGAAAGAAGTGATTCGCCGGAACGAATCGTCCTGGTTCGAGATCACCACGCTCGAAAACTTCACCACGCCAGCCGGTAAGGTGTTGCCTAGAACCACGTCGGTCACATTCCGCGATCCCGACACTGGCAACATTGAATCAAATCTCTCGAACTACTTCGGCTGGAAACAGGTAGGCAACTTCTATCTGCCCGACAACTGCTACACGATCAAGGTCGGCAGCGATGGCCAGCGATCGACGCGTAAGCTCGAATTCAGCGGCCATCAATTGCACCTGCCCGCCCCGCAGCCAGTTCAACTGCACAAAGCGATGCCCGAATCGCTCACCAGTTTCGGTGCGGCCGTGTTGGGAGATTACCTGTACGTATTCAGCGGCCATGACGGCGATGCCCACGGCTTTGGCCTGGACGTGCTGGCCGATCACTTCCGGCGCATCAAGTTCGACGATCCCGATGCCGAGTGGGAAGAACTCGCCAAGCACGAACCTTCGCAAAGCACGGCCTTGGTAACCGATGGAACGCACCTGTATCGCATTGGCGGGCTCAGCTTCTTAAACCGTGGCGAAGAAGACACCAACTTCAATTCGACCGCACATTTCAGCCAGTACGATGTCGAAAAGAACGAGTGGACCGAACTCGCTCCTCTGCCGGAGCCACGTTCGTCGCTTGATGCCGCCGTGCTCGGACGCCACATCTACGTCGCTGGCGGTTGGAATCTGCAGGGGGAATCATCTGAAGACGCTCCTTGGCATGAGGACATGCTGCGGTTCGACCTTGATCATCCGGAAAAAGGTTGGGAATCACTCGCCGGGCCTGGCTACAAAACACGAGCGATCTCGTTAGCCGCCCACGATGGCAAAATCTACCTGTTCGGCGGCATTCAGCCTGGCGGGATCAGCCGCAAAGTTTCGGTGTACGATCCCGAGGCAAATCGTTGGAGCGAAGGCCCCGAGTTGAAAGCGGACAGCAGCACCTCTGGCTTCGCAACGAGTTCGTTCGCCACCGGCGGTCACCTATACGTTTCCGGCGGATCGGGCATCGTCTATCGCCTGAGCGACGACGGCACCGATTGGGAAGTGGAAACGCGCTTGATGTATCCCCGCATGTTCCTTCGCTTGCTACCGGCGGACGATTCACGCCTGCTGGCCCTGGGTGGAATTTCGTCCGTGGGGGGCCGCATGGCGGTGGTGGAATCGGTCAACGTACAAGCTGAAAGCGATGCCCCGCACATGATGCGATGGTCGGTTCCGTTCGATGGCCAAGCGAAGCACAGCCAAACCGTGGTGCTCGATGGAGGCAAGCTATATGCCTTTGGCGGCAATGCCAGCCGCTCGCCACATGACTTCTCTCCAGAAGCATTCGTCAACGAGGCGTTCGTGTTCGATATCGGTTCGCAGTCGGTCGAACGATTGCCTGACATGCCCTATGCAATGCAAAGTGGAGCGGCCGTCGCCCAGTCCGTCACCAGCAATCACGATCAAATCTTCGTACTGGGCGGCTTGGGAATGAATGGCCAGCAATTCGGTTCGCTCGGCGGCGTGCTTTCGCTGAATCCTAAATCAAAAACCTGGAGCATCGCGTCGGCCGACTTGCCGCAGCCCCGCGGCATGTTCGAGGCCACCACCTACGACGACGCCATCTGGAGTTTCGGTGGCAGCCGTGCCGGAAAGGGTGGCAGCCTAATCACCGACATCGTTCATTGGTGGGGCGACGAATCGTCCATCGCCCCGCTCCCTGGCGTGACGCTGCCGCATGCCCGACGCTCATTCGGCGCAGCACGTTTGGGTGACGAATACTTCCTAGTCGGAGGGTTAGGCGAAGGGACCGAAATTGTCGAAACGGTCGATGTATTCGATTTCACCGATCGAACGTGGCGCGAGATCGCGTCCCCCAATCGGCATCGGGTGTTCCCCAGCTTAACGACCGATGGCGAGAAACTTTTTCTGTTCGGCGGATTTTCGAATACCAACGGCCATTTCGCCCCAGAACCGTCGCTAGAGGTCTACGATCCCGCTTCCAATCGCTGGACCATCTTGGCCGAAACGATTGAAGGTGTAGAACCTTCCATGACCCTGCGAAACTTTGGCGGGCGTCTGTTGTTTTATGGTATAGACAAAAAAGTCGACGGTCAGGCGAACTTCGTGCTGTTGGACCCCACGCCACACGCACCCCCAGAAGAAGTCGCCGGCATGAGCTTTTCCGGCCGTGGCCGGAGACGCGGTGGCGAAGCAGCAGCCAACGCCAAGTCGATGATGCGAAAGGATGCTGATAAAGATGGCAAGTTGTCAGCCGACGAGCTTGGTGATCGCCTGGCATCTTTGATCGCATCGGGCGACCAGGATGGCGATGGACTGCTCGACCAGGACGAACTTGTCGCAGCCCTTCAGAAGCAAAACGAAACCGAGTCGGACGTCGATTCCGACGAATCGAAACAAGACTAAAGTGGGCCAATTTAGTCGTTTCGGGGGCCATGCTCACCAGGGCATGGCCCCCTTTTAACGACTCGGTTTTGACCGGTTCTATTTTCGCTGGATAATACGCCCAGCCCAACCTTTTCGTTACTAAGCTCCCGCGGACGATATCGATGAAGTTGCTTTCTTTGATTTGCCTCTCGCTGCTGGCCTTTGGCGTCAGCGGCCCGATTGTGAATGCGGAAGACTTCCGCTTTCAGCACGAACATGTTCTGGGAACTTCCCTGGAACTGATCGTCGCCGCCCCGAACCAATCCGCAGCCGACAAGATCGAGCGACGCGTCCTGCACGAGATCGACCGCCAGGCCGCGATCTTCAGCCGCTACGACGCCCAAAGTGAGTTGATGCAGTGGCAAGCGGGCCAAATTGCGTCAGCCGATCTTTCCGCCGAACTCGTCACGGTGCTCAAACGTGCCGAACATTGGCGCAGCGTCACCGGTGGCGCGTTCGATATCCGGTGCGGAGCGTTGACCACGTTGTGGGAAAATTCAGCTCGGCAAGGCATGGTTCCTTCCGATCAAGCCCGACAATCGATGCTCTCGCAGTTGGTACGTCCCCCCTACCAACTCAGCAATTCCTCCCAGGTAGATCGCCTCGATACGATGGCGATCAGCCTGGATGGGATTGCCAAGGGCTACATCTTGGACGCCATTTGCGAAATGGTGCAGAGAGAGTTCAGCTCGGTCCGTGATTTCACGATCAACATCGGCGGCGACCTGCGAAAGCTGGGCGACGCTCCGCTGGAAATCTCGGTCGTCGACCCGCGTCACACGGCCGAATCAGCACGTCCATTGGAAAAGTTCGTCGCGACGCAGCCAATCGCGATGGCGACCAGTGGTGACTATCGCCGTTATCTCGAAATCGCCGGGCGACGCTATTCCCATATCTTCGATCCTCGCAGTGGATTGCCAGCCGGCGAAGTCACATCCGCCTCGGTGGTCGCCGAAAACGCAGCCGATGCCGATGCGTTGGCCACTGCCCTGTGCGTGCTGGGCCCCGTCGAAGGCTTGGCCCTGATCGAAAACCTGACGGCAACCGAATGCTGCCTTGTCATGCAGGATGGGCGCGTCGTTCATTCCAGTGGCTGGCCTCTCCACTCGCAGACCGCCGCACCTCAGATGCTCGTCATGCTACAGGATGAAAAGAAGCAAGAGTCTGGCCTGTGGGTCGATTTCTCGCTGGTTCGTCCGCAAGGTGGCCGTGGCTATCGTCGGCCTTACGTCGCCGTTTGGCTGGAAGACACCGATGGCTTCCCCGTCAAAACCGCCGTGCTGTGGATGCAGACCGAACAGCCTGGCCCACGTTGGCACCGCGACCTGACTCGTTGGTACCGCAACGATCGCTTGCGACAAGTCGTGGAAGAAACCGAACTGATTGGTACCATTTCCGGCGCGACACGCGGCCCCGGCAACTACGACGCCTACTTCGACGGCACCGACAACGCGGGTAAACCGCTGAAGCCGGGCACCTACACGCTGTGTTTGGAAGTCGCTCGCGAACATGGAAGCTATCAGCTCATTCGTGAAAAGATCGAATGGGGCGAGAAGCCAATCGCCAAGAAGGATCTGAAAGAAAACGCCGAGATGGACAAAATCTCGTACCGCTACGTTCCCGCCAAGAAGGCCGAGGCCAAGACGGACGCCTCATGAAGTCAGACGCCAAGCCAGCCCATCCTGGCAAAAAATGGTATGCCGCCAGCGCCAAATGGACTCGCTGGCTGCACACCTACCTGTCGATGATCAGCTTCGCCACGTTGTTGTTCTTCGCCGTGACCGGACTGACGCTGAATCACCCCACGTGGTTTGGCGCCTCGGAACCGGTCATTCGTGACGACAGCGGCAGCTTTCCGACTTCCGCCCTAGGGGAAGATATCGACAAGCTGGCAATCGCCGAAGAACTGCGTGCCACGCACAAGCTGAAAGGAAAAGTCAGCGAGTTCGAGGTAACCGACTTCGACTGCATGGTCGTCTTCAAAGGGCCTGGGTACGCGGCCGACATCTTCATCGATCGAGAGACCGGCAAGTACACCCTGACCGAAACGGCCAGTGGTGTGGTGGCGATCATGAACGACCTGCACAAGGGACGCGACTCCGGCAGCGAGTGGTCGGTGCTGATCGATGTCTCGGCAATTCTGCTGGTGTTGGTCTCGATTACCGGCTTGATCTTGCTACTGTTCCTCAAGAGAACACGCACGCCCGGCCTAATCGTCACCGTGGTGGGCACCGTGCTGCTCGTCGCCGTGTGGGTGATTTGGGTTCCGTAAATCGCGGCCGCCCGAGGTTTTCGTCCTTCCCGTTTATCTGCTTGAACACAGAAAACGGAGAACGTTAAATCCCGCTGAACAACTCGGTGGAAAAATAACGTTCCATGCGATCTGGAAACACCGTCAAACAAACCGGCTGGCCGCCATGTTCCTCGTAAGCCCGGACCGCAGCCAAGTAGTTGAGGCCAGAGCTTGGACCGATGGGGAAGCCTGCTTGAATGAGTCTTCGCGTGACGTCGATCGCTTCGTCGTCCGAGATCTCGAACTCTTTCAAATTCGCAAAGCCCGCATTGCGGAAAATATCAGACAGGCCGTCCGCCACGCCAGGGATGCGTTTGCTGAAGCTGCAACATTCGATATCGGACAACAGCTTATCACTCACCGGTCGGGCCAAAACGGGCGTGACCTGACAGCCAGCGATCGCCAGGCCCTGGGTGACGCCCACCAGCGTTCCGCCGGTGCCGACGCCACTAACAAACAAATCGACCTTACCGGTTGGAATCTGGCAGAGCACTTCGCCGGCCGTTTCGTCGCGGTGAGCCTTGGCGTTGTCCTGGTTGGTGAACTGACTTGGCCAGAAGGCATTTTGCTCGGCGGCCAGTTGCTTCGCGCGATCGATCGAGCCTTGAATGCCATCGTCGGCTGGCGTCAGTTCGACCTTTGCCCCATAGGCTTTGATGATGGTGACCCGCTCGCGACTCACGCCTTCCGGCATGATCGCCGTAAACTTCAGCCCCAACTGAGCCGAGGCCAACGCGAAGGCAATGCTCGTCGAACCGCTCGATGCCTCGACGACCGCATCCCCTGGCGCAAGCACACCGCTGCGAACCGCCTTCGACAAAATGTACCGGGCAATGCGATCCTTGGTCGAACCGGAGGGATTCAAGTATTCCAGCTTGCACCAAATCGGCACACCAAATTCTGGAAGCTGAATCGGGACAAGGGGCGTGGTAACTCGACTGGAAGCGAGAAGCGCGAGAGACTCGATCATGGGTGAACTATGGGCCTGGCAGTCGGTTGATTTTCTGCTTCGTTAGCGAGTAATTGAGATTGCGGCGTTGAGAAGTCCTCGACATATCTCGTGGATATGCCTGCGGACTCACGCCTTGCCCTCGCCCCAATCTCAATAGCTTAGCCGATCTGAGAAATTCAACAGGCTGCTAACCAAGGGGGACAAACGTAATCGCTTGAAGATAACGCGCCGCTGCGTTTTTTTCTACATGCGAAACAATTAAGGCAAGATGACTACACCACATTTCCGCGATGCGACCATTAATGGAGAGATCTCCTTTGTTACCAACGAGATAGAGAAACGGACTGCCGCAGAAAAGCCTACGTTTTCACTTGCCAATCAGGCGACTCGTATGGCAAACTCAGACGGTGCCACGGTTTCAGACCATTCGAAGCCGGGCCCCTGCCTCCCGCCTGCCTAAGCTTCGCTCTGATGTCATCACCCATGAACTGTTTGTTCGTCCGCTTTGCTTTGATCGCCGTGCTATTCTGCGGCGGCTTGGTGCAAGCTGCCGAGCCCGACGAAACGTTCTTCCGCCAGCAAGTCGCACCAATCTTGGCCGGCAAGTGCTTGCGATGCCACAACGACGCTCAACATGGGGGCGGCCTTTCGCTGACGACTGCCCACAAGGCAATCGATGGCGGTGACAGCGGCGCGTCGATCGTCGCGGGGGATGCTTCGGCCAGCTTTCTGTTGGACTATCTCGTGGGCGAGAAGCCGGAGATGCCGAAAGGAAGCCCTCCCCTTGCTGCCGAAGAAGTCGCCGACATCCGGCAATGGATCGCAGACGGTGCGAAGTGGCCCAGCGAGCTGCAGCTGGAAGTGAAGGATGACTGGTGGTCACGTCAACCGCTCACTCGACCAGAGGTGCCCGCCCTTCGCAGCGAACGACAAGCCTCGGTTCGGACTCCCATCGATGCGTTCGTGATCGCGCAGCTGGATAAGCGAGGCATGCAGCTTTCGTCGGAAGCAGATGCCCGAACGATCGTCCGTCGGTTGTACTACGATCTGACGGGCTTGCCTCCAACGCCGCAGGAGATGCGAACCTGGTCGCAAAAGCTTGGAGAATCAGACGAAACGCCTGGTCTGAATGACGAAGCATACGGCCAGCTGGTCGATCACTTGTTGGCTTCGCCCCGCTACGGCGAACGCTGGGCGCGGCATTGGTTGGATGTGGTGAAGTACGCCGACACTTGTGGCTATGACAAAGACAAGCTTCGCCAGAACGCGTGGCCCTATCGCGACTACGTGATTCGCAGCTTCAACGAAGACAAACCGTACGCCCAGTTCGTGCAGGAACAAATCGCAGGCGACGCTCTCTTCCCTGGCCAGGCAGACGGCATCCTCGGACTTGGTTTCATCGCGGCCGGGCCGTGGGATTTCATCGGGCACGTGGAAGTTCCGGCAACCAAGATCGATGGCAAGAATGCCCGCAATCTCGATCGCGACGAAATGGTCACCAACACGCTCAATACGTTTTGCAGCGTGACGATTCAGTGTGCTCGCTGTCACGATCACAAGTTCGATCCGTACACGCAGCAGCATTACTACGGGCTGCAAGCGGTGTTCGCGGCGGTCGACCGTGCCGAGCGGGTATACGACCTCGATCCCAAGGTTCAGCAGCGGCGACAACAACTGGCCACGCGAAAGAAAGAGGTCGCCGCCCAGTTAGCTTCGCTCCAAGAAGAAATCAAAACAGCTGGCGGTAATCAGCTGGTCGAACTGCGGCAGCAGGTGGAATCGCTCCGCAGTAAAACTTTGCCGGTCGCCAACGTGCCGGAACATGGTTATCACAGCCAGATCGAGCCAACCGCCAACGCCGCAAAGTGGGTACAGATCAATCTCGAACATCCAGTCGAGCTTAGCAAGATCGTGCTTCACCCTTGCTACGACGATTATGCCGGCATTGGGGCTGGCTTCGGTTTCCCGGTACGTTTCAAGATCGAGGTCGCCGCGAATCCGCAGTTTGACGATGCGGAAATCGTGGTCGACGAAACAAGGCACGACGTTACCAATCCCCTGCTGGGAAGTTACCAGGCGGAAGCGAACCGCACGGCTCAGTTCATTCGCATTACCGCCACCAAGCTGGCGACGCGGCAAAACGATTTCATCTTTGCCTTGTCCGAAGTCGAAGTGTTCGACGCGGCGAATCAGAATGTTGCTCGCACGTCGGTGGTCACCTCGCACGATTCGATCGAAGCTCCGCCCCGCTGGCGACGTACGAACTTAGTCGATGGCCGCTGGCCTAAGTCACTTGATCCGACTGCCACCGAAAAGCTGATCGTCGCGCGGGGACAATTGGCCAAGCTCGAAGGCCAGATCGAAACGCCAGAACGAATCTCGCGTCGCGACAAGCTGCAGGCCGAGCAGCAACGTATCGATCGAGAACTAAGCGGCCTGCCAGTCGGGCGAATGGTTTACGCCGCCGCGACACAGTTTCCCGCTCAGGGCAACTTCAAACCAACCGGGGGCAGGCCGCGTGACGTGCACGTGCTGCATCGCGGCAACGTCACTGATCCTCAGGAAGCAGCGATTCCGTGTGCCCTTCCCTTGCCTGGCGATGAAGACTGCCAATTCTCGCTGCCGACGGGGCACAGCGAAGCCGATCGTCGCGCAGCACTGGCAAAATGGATTACCGCTGACGATCATCCCCTTACCTGGCGCAGCATCGTCAATCGAATCTGGCAGTATCATTTCGATCAACCGATCGCCGGCACGCCGAACGACTTCGGCCGGATGGGACAAGAGCCAACCCACCCGCAGCTGCTCGATTGGCTGGCGGTCGAATTCCGCGACAACGGGCAATCGTTCAAGAAGTTGCATCGGTTGATTGTGACCAGCAGCGTGTATCGCCAATCGTCCACTCACAACGAAGCCAACGCCGGGCAAGATGGCAGCAATCAATATTTGTGGCGGATGAATCGCCGCCGGCTGGAAGCGGAAGAGATTCGCGATTCGATCCTCTCGGTCAGCGGCCAGTTGGACCTGACGATGGGCGGGCCTGGCTTTTACCTGTTCGAGCTGGAAAAGGCGGAGCATTCGCCCCACTACGAGTACCACAAGTTCGATCCGCGCGAGGCCGCTTCGCACCGCCGCAGCATTTATCGCTTCGTGGTCCGCTCGCAGCCGGATCCGTACATGACAACGCTCGACTGTGCCGATTCGTCGCAAAGCACCCCGCAGCGGGATGAAACGCTGACCGCACTCCAGGCGTTATCGATGCTGAACAATCCGTTCCAATTGGTCATGGCCGAGGCATTCGCCAAACGGATCGAAGCGGAAGGCGAGACGCTGGAAAAGCAGGTCGATCGTGCGATCTGGCTGACGCTCGGTCGATCTTCCACGGAATTAGAACGTCGCGAGTACGCCACCTTCGCCCAGCAGCATGGCCTGATCCAGTTGTGTCGTGTGTTGCTAAACCAGAGTGAATTCGTCTACCTCGATTAACCTCCCTCGGTCCCGCTCATGATTTCCACCCGTCGCGAATTCCTGCAACGCAATGCCTGGGGCTTCGGCTCGTTGGCGCTCACTTCGCTGCTGCTGCAAGATGACGCCGAGGCGAACCCTGGCCAGCAAGGCATCTTGCACGCTCCGCATCATCCGGCGAAAGCGAAGCGGGTTATTCAATTGTTCATGAGCGGCGCGGCGAGCCCGATTGATTTGTTCGATCACAAACCGTACCTCGAACAGCATCACGGCGAAGAGGCGGACTTCGGCGAACATGTCGAAACGTTTCAGAATGGGCTCGGTCCCTGGATGAAGTCGCCGTTCGCGTTTCAGCCGTACGGTCAGTGTGGCAAGATGCTGAGCGAAGTTGCCGCACCGCTGGGAAAGTGCGTCGACGACATGGCGTTCGTCCACAACATGGTTGGCAAAAGTGGCGTTCACTCGCAAGCAACCTACTTGCAAGCGACCGGCTTCGATACGCCAGGCTATCCGGGGATGGGCTCGTGGGTGACGTACGGGCTGGGGAACTTGAACGACAATTTGCCGGCGTTCGTCGTGCTGCCCGATCATCGCGGTTTTGCCAGCAACGGTCCCAAGAACTGGGCGAGTGCTTTCCTGCCGGCTAGTACCCAAGGGACCGCCATCTTCCCCCAACGGGAAAACCCGATTGAAGATTTGTACCCCGCGCCGACCTTCACCACATCGCACGATAGCGACGCCGCCGGATTGGATTTGCTGAACCGGATGAATCGCCGCTACCAAGACAACCGCCCCGGCGACTCGCGATTGGAGGCACGGATTCGTAGCTATGAGTTGGCCGCCAAGATGCAACTGAGTGCTCCCGAAGCGCTCGACATCTCGGGCGAACCAGACCACATCTTAAAGATGTATGGTGTCGATCGCTTAGGGGCCGAGTATCCTTCCGAAATCAACGCTCCGGAAGAGATCGAGTACTTCGGGCTGAAATGCTTGATCGCCCGACGCTTGATTGAACGAGGTGTTCGTTTCATTCAGGTTTGGTCTGGCAACGACAACGGTTTCCCTCGCCGCAATTGGGATAGTCATGAAGATATTGGTCGCGATCATGGCCCCCTGGCAACCGGCATGGCGGTCGGTTCGGCGGCGTTGATTCAAGACCTCAAACAGCGCGGCCTGTTGGACGATACGATCGTGCTGTGGACCACCGAGTTCGGCCGCATGCCGTCGACCCAAGGGAGCAAAGGCCGCGACCACAATCCGTACGTCTTCACCAACTGGATGTGTGGCGGCGGCATCAAGCCGGGCGTCACGTACGGGCCTTCCGACCAGTGGGGCTACAAGCCGTTGGATCGCGATAACCCAACCCAGGTTTACGACATCCATGCCACGATGCTGCATCTTCTGGGAATCGATCACGAAAAGTTAACCGTCCGCCACAACGGAATCGATCGCCGCCTGACCGATGTCCACGGACACGTGATTCACGACTTGATCGCCTGATAGCATCGGCGAACCTTCCCCCAAGACAAGGGTGCAAGTCGTTCTTTACGCGAAATCGTTCATTGGCAATTTGGGCGATCGTGCCCGTTTGGTATATACTCAAGGGGATATTGTCCCCTCCTTCCCTCCTGCGATTCACCCATGCGAATTCTCTCTCTGCTGTTGGTTACCTTCGCCCTCGCTCCGGCTCTCGGTGCGGAAGTCGATTTCGCGCACGAGATTGTGCCACTGTTGAAACAGAAATGTGGTAACTGCCACAGTGGTACGCAGAAAGAAGGAGCCTTCTCGCTGAACACGCGGGAAGAGTTGATCGCCGGTGGGGAATCGGGTGAGGCGATCGTTCCGCGTAAACCGTCGGAAGGGGAGCTGATCGCGAGGATTACCACCGACGACGAGTTCACGCGCATGCCGCCTGAGGGTGATGCGTTAACTGCCGAGCAAATCGGGCTGCTCAAACGCTGGATCGAGTCGGGTGCCCAGTGGGAGCCTGGTTTCACGTTTGGCGAGCCGCTGTATGAGCCCCCTTTGAAACCACGTCGCCCAGAGCTTCCCCCGGCCGTCGCTGGACGCACCAATCCGATCGATCGCATCCTCGATGCGCAGCTTGCCAGCGAGAAGCGTCCTCAGCCAGAACCACTGGGGGACAAAGCGTTCCTCCGTCGCGTCTACCTCGACCTGATCGGTCTGCTGCCAACCCCCGAAGAGCGAGCTGCTTTCCTCAGCGATGAGTCACCCAACAAACGGACGAAGCTGGTCGACGACTTGCTTGGCCGTGATATCAATTACGCCGAGCACTGGCTCACCTTTTGGAACGACCTGCTGCGAAACGACTATGCCGGTACGGGCTTTATCACTGGGGGCCGCACGCAGATCTCGAAGTGGCTATACGAAGCCCTCGTCACGAACATGCCATACGACCAGTTCGTTCGCGAGTTGATCGCTCCACCGACCAAGGAAAGCGCCGGCTTCGCTGGCGGGATCAAGTGGCGGGGCGAAGTGAGCGCCGGCCAGACCGTGGAGATTCAATTCGCCCAGAACGTCGGCCAATCGTTCCTGGGGATCAACTTGAAGTGTGCGTCGTGCCACGACAGCTTCATCGATCGCTGGAAACTGAAAGATTCGTTCGGCCTGGCCGCCGTGTACGCGGAACGGACGCTGGAGATTCATCGCTGCGACAAGCCGATCGGTGAGAATGCGGAAGCGGCGTGGCTCTTTCCCGAACTGGGCCAGATCGACGCAAGTGCCTCGCAGCCAGAACGACTGAAGCAATTGGCCAGCTTGATGACGCATCGCGAGAACGGTCGATTCACGCGGACGATCGTTAATCGTTTGTGGCATCGCATGATGGGTTATGGCATCGTTCATCCAACCGATGCGATGCAAAATCCCCCATGGAATGCCGACCTGTTGGATTTTCTGGCGGAAGACCTGGTCGCGAACAATTACGATTTGAAAGCCACCTTAAAGCTGATTGCTACCTCGCATGCCTATCAATCGCGTGCTCAATTGGTCACCGAAGATAGCGACAACGGCGGCTACCAGTATGCTGGCCCGCGAACGAAGCGGATGACGGCCGAGCAGTTTGTTGACTGCGTGTGGGAGATCACCCAGACCGCTCCAACGAAGTACGATGCTCCGGTGATTCGCGCCAATCCGAACGCGATCGCCGGGAAAGATCTGGCACTTGGCGGACATTGGATCTGGAGTCGAGCGAACACCGGCGATGCCGCCGCTGGCGAAACGATCTCGCTGCGGAAACGTTGGAAACAAGACGAAGCCACAGACCAAGCATACGCCGTGATCTCGTGCGACAACGCCTACACCTTGTACGTCAACGGGAAGAAGGTAAGCGAAGGAGACAACTGGCTGGCCCCGGAACTGGTCGTACTGCCACCACTGAAAAAAGGTCAGAACGAGATTCTGATCGTCGCCAAGAATGCAGGTAACGGACCGAACGCCGCCGCATTGTTCTTCGAGGGACGCATTCCCGGCCAGGAAGGGACCGAGCAAGCGGTCGCTTCCGATGCGTCGTGGCAATGGACCAGCCAAGTGCCCGAGAAGAATGGCAAGTTCAAAAAGAAGCCGGAAGACTGGGCAGCGGCAGTAATCGCTGAGAACGAGAAAATTTGGTCGCCGCGGGTAAGTGGCCAGCTGACCAACCTATTAGCCCAAGGAAATAATGCCTCGCAGCGGATGGTGCGTTCCGCTTTGCTGAAAAGCGATTTCCTGATGCGTTCGCTCGGTCGGCCAAACCGCGATCAAGTAGTTACGGTTCGCCCATTAGAGCTAACCACGCTCGAAGCGATCGATCTTTCTAATGGCGAAACGCTCGCCAATTTGCTGCATCAGGGGGCAGTTAACCTTGAGCAGCGTGAGTGGAAATCGCCGGACGAGTTCGTCACGTGGCTCTATAATTATGCATTGAGCCGCAATCCGACCGACCAGGAACTCAGCACCCTCTCGGCGGCCATTGGTGATCGCCTGGAAACGAGCCAAGTGGAAGACGTCCTGTGGGCAGTCTTCATGCTTCCCGAATTCCAATTGGTTCGCTAAACAAATCTCCCTTTAGTTTCGTGAGGTTCCGCATGGACCGCGCACAACAACGTCGACAATTCCTACAACAATTGGCCGCGGCCAGCACCGCCACCATGATGGCCGGCGCGCCGCGAATGCTGACCGCCAACGAAGGCAATCCGATCGAACATCCAGCTGCCACGGCTGATAGCTGCATCTTGCTGTGGATGGCTGGCGGCATGGCGGCCCCTGATACATTCGATCCGAAGAAGTACGTTCCGTTTGAGGTCGGCACGCCGGTCGCCAAGGTGGAAAGCACGTTCCCTTCGATTGATACTAACGTCGACCATATCAAGATCTCGGAAGGAATGGAGAACATCGCTCAGGTCATGGATCGCGGCACGCTGATTCGCTCGCACGTCTTGCCTGACCTGGGAAGCATTCTGCATTCGCGGCATCAATACCACTGGCATACCGGTTACGTCCCGCCACAAACGGTCGCTTGTCCGCACATCGGGGCGTGGATGGCCCGCGTGCTGGGTCCGCTTAACCCGGTGATGCCTGCGTTTATCAACATCGGCCAGCGATTAGAAGGTGTGGGTGAGCAGGAAGAGCTGAAAGCGTTCACCACGGCTGGCTTCTTTGGCAGCGAGTTCGGCCCCATGAACCTTCCTTACCCGGAACAGGCCGCGCAGTCGGTGCGTCCGCCGGAAGGGATGAAACCAGAGCGATTCGCCAATCGAAACAAGCTGTTCAACAAGCTAATCGATCAGTCGCCGATGCGCGACTACACCGGCGACTTCCAGCGCGAGTCGCAACTCCGTTCGATGGAGAAGGCGTATCGTCTGCTTAGCGCGAAAGAGCGAGAAGCATTTGACATTTCGCTGGAACCGAAAGAGAGCTACGAGAAATACGATACCGGCCGATTTGGCCGCGGCTGTTTGCTGGCCCGTCGTCTGGTCGAGAATGGGGCTCGCTTTGTGGAAGTGACCACCGAGTATGTTCCGTTTTTAAACTGGGACACACACGCCAACGGCAACACGACGCTCAAACGGATGAAGCAAGAAATCGACCTGCCGGTGGCGCAGCTGATTCGCGACCTGGAAGCCCGCGGGCTGCTCGACCGGACGCTCGTGATTTTGGCGAGCGAGTTCAGCCGCGACATGATCATGGAAGGAAAGCCTGGCTCCAGCGCGCGCGACCAAGCTACGGAAGCAGTCGACGTGTTCAAGGAAATGAAACATTACGGCCAACATCGCCACTTCACCGGCGGCTCGTGCGTGATGATGTGGGGCGGCGGTGTCCGCAAAGGGCACTTGCACGGCGAAACGGCAAATGAACGCCCCTTCGTCGCGACCAAAGATCCCATCTCGGTCACCGACCTGCATGCGACCGTCTTCAACGCGATGGGGATCAGCCCAAAAACGGTCTTCGATATTGAACGCCGTCCGTTTTATGCCACGGAAGATGGCAAAGGCCAAGCGGTCACGGATATCTTCGGGGCTTAGTCGTCCTCCCGCTCTTGTGAAGGCTGAAGGGGCTCCGTGTTTCGGTCAGGCTTAATCGAAAGCCCTTCGCTCCCTCGCCCTCTCCGCGTCGAGGCTCGCGGACGCGAAGGAGATGCCATACGACCGGCATGGGCGCATGAAAAAGCCGCAAGCTTGGTAGGCCTGCGGCTTTTTGAGTTGGATCGTTCTTCGCTTGAAAGCGGGAACTAGTTGAGGATCTTGTTCAGGTCGGCGATGACGGCGTCGACCTTCAGGTCCTTAGCGGAACCGGCAGCGTAGTTCGCTTCGACCTTGCCACCCTTGGCCATGATGATGGTGACTTCGGCCTTCGGGTTGATGCCGTAATCTTCCGGGCCGTTTTCAAATTCGTTCGGCAGAACGAACGGCACGTTGGAAGTTTCGGAAACCTTGGCCAGCTTTTCAGCGTCCGACTTGGCGGAAGCCTTTTCGTCGCCCAGGTAGTTCACGAATGCACGCAGCTGCTTGTCTTCGTTCTTCACGATCGCGGCGTCGAGCTGTTTGACCAGGTCAATCACGGCCTTGTCGCTCGAGCGGGTGAAGATCACGACCTGCGGACGACCACCGTTCTTGCAGCGGTAGCAAAGGTTCTTGCCGACATCGACGCCATCTTCTTTGGCACCGGCGAGCTTGGTCACATAGAAGGCACCAATCATTTCGCCTTTTTGCAAACCGCTCTTGGTTTCTTCCGCGGAAACCAGGGAGGTACCAGCAACCAGAGCGAACATCGTCAGAGCGACAGTCAAATGTCTCATCAAGAGATCTCCTGAAACTTTTCGAGGGGAAAACAGTGGGGGAGCAAACGGAGAGGGGAAACCTGATGTCGAACTTTTCGTTTTACACTTTACGGTTGACTTCAGGCTACTCTACGAGTCAGATTCAGTATCTGCCATCCATTTGCGACCTTCAAGCCTTGGAAATGATTATCCAGACGATTTTCATTTTCTGTTATCCTGCTAACAATTGCCGAAAACTCCCGCCAAATCGCCCTCAAGGGGTATGCCACGCAATGAGAAGCTTTGCCAATCTCCTCCCAATTGCCCTGTTGATGCTTGCCACGACCGAGCTGCTAGCGGGAGCGTTAAGCGGATACCGTTCGCCCGTTGATGTGGTTTTGGCGGACGACGGCCGCTGGCTGGCCACCGCCAATCAAACTTCGGGCAGTGTCAGCTTGATCGATATCGCCTCGGGACAAGTCACCGACGAGCTGGCATGTGGCAGCCACCCCAGCTTTTTGCAGAAGTGCTTGGGGGGCGAATACTTGGTGGTGACCGATACGTTCGGGGGCGAGGTCCACGTGATCGCGGTGACCGCTGGTAAGCTTCGCCTGCACGCGACGATTGAAGTTGGATTTGAACCAACCGGGATCGCCGTTTCCGGTGACGGCCAAACGGCCTACGTCGGACTGGTCGCCACCGGCGAAGTCGCTCAGTTGAATCTGGGCGAGGGGAAGCTCGTTCGAAAGTTGGAAGTTGGCAAATGGCCGCGTTATCTGGCTCTCTCGCCCGATGGGTCCCGTCTGGCGGTTGGCTGCAGCGGAGAAAGCCGGATCGCGGTGATCGACGTACCGACTTGGGAAGTCGCTTACACCGAAAAGCTTTCAGGCGGGATCAATATCGGGCACATGCAGTGCTCGGCGGACGGCAAGTACGTTTACTTCCCCTGGATGATCTATCGCAGCAATCCAATCAATCGCGATAACATCCGTCGCGGCTGGGTGCTGGGCAGCCGCATCGGTCGGGTGCGTCTGGATGAATCAGAATATCGCGAAGCCATCACGCTCGACGTCCCTGGCACCGCAGTCGCCGATCCGATTGGGATCACGATGAGCCATGACGAGAAACGCTTGGTTGTGGGGGCTTCTGGTACACACGAACTGCTGGTCTATCGGCGGGCTGATCTTCCGTGGGAAGGCATCGGCGGACCTGGCGACTTGATCGATCCGAAGCTGATGCGCGATCGTGATTTATTCGCCCGCATCGAACTGGGCGGCCGTCCGATGGGAATCGCCATGGCCGATGACGATCGAACCGTCTACGTGGCGAACTACTTGAAGGATAACGTCCAGGTCGTTGACATCGCGGCTCATGAGGTCGTGCGTGAGATTCCCCTTGGCCCGTCGGTCGAAGTGAGTGAAATCCGGCAGGGTGAAGCAGTTTTCTACGATGCCCGACATAGTCTCGATCAGTGGTACAGCTGCCACACGTGCCATTACAACGGTGGTGTGAACTCAAAGGCGATGGATACCTGGAACGACGGTTCCGCCCTGACGATGAAGACGGTGCTGCCGTTGGATAACCTGAGCAAGACGGGCCCTTGGACCTGGCATGGTTGGCAAGTCGACTTAAACGATGCGATGCACAAGTCGTTCACCACCACGATGCAAGGACGCCGGGCGAGTGAAGCAGAGAAGGAAGCGATCCTGGCCTACTTGAACACCGATCGTTTTCCTCCCAATCCGTTTCGCGAAAAAGATGGCTCGCTAAGTCCCGCGGCCGAGCGTGGCAAGCAAGTCTTCGAGAGCAGTGAGGCCAACTGCGCGAGCTGCCACAGCGGCAAGTACTTCACCGACGGCAAGATCCACGATGTCGGCCTCAGTTCCGACGAAGACGAATACGATGGCTTCAACACGCCGACGCTGGTTGGCATCTATCGCAAGGTCCGTTTCCTGCACGACGCCCGCGCACGTGACCTGCCGGAAGTCTTAACCGACTTCCATTCCCCAGCGGAAGTCTCCGGCACGCGCGATCTCACCGAAGAGGAAATCGCTGACCTGACGGCTTACTTGAAGTCGCTATAAAACGTGTTTTGATCTTCGGCGAGTAAATCGTTGCGATGTAAATCGATAGCGTGGTCCGCGATCGGATGAATGCCGATCGTCTTCTCAGACGAAGGGAATCAACATGTTCAAGAAGGGTGATTTCGTGACGATCAACAATCGGGTAGGTGTCGTCGTATTGACGGGCGACGAATTGCCCGGTGATTCAACAGATCACACCGGTGTCTGGTTTGGTTCGGACGAGAACGCTGTCCCTGAGATCTGGACCATCCCAACCGAATATTTGCAACGCGGTCCAGAGCCCATGCTGAAACACTAATTCATCCGCCCAACATCAGGAAGGCTTGGCATTATCATCGCTCAGCTGGTGTTGAATTTTGCGATCGCTACGGCTTTGAGGATGACGCGTAGCGAATCGCAAAAGTGTCCTCGCCAGGAATCGAACCTGGTCTTCAAGCATCGCAAACTTGCGTGCGAATCCACCACACTCCAAGGACTTTTTTATGCGCCCGTATCCGGGCGGGCTTGTGAGCAATTCGATCTGCCATCGTTGTTGTTAACGGAAACGATGGCCAGCAAATCGAATAGTCTCGAGTGACTCGACCTGGAATCGAACCAGGACTTAGACCTTCGGAGGGTCTCGTGCGATCCGTTACACTATCAAGTCATGAATCCCAGAAGGGCGACCGAGGAGAGTCGAACTCCCTCTTCCTGCTTCACAGGCAGGCGTGCTTGCCACATACACTTCAGTCACCATCGTGAAACCGCCGAGCTTAATGCCCGGCGGTTTTCTATTCAGGCGAGGCTTAATCGAAGTAAGCCATCCGCGTGACCGGTTCCGCTTCCGGCGTAGGTTGGGCCTCGGTGTTTTGCACAACGCGATGCCAAACCTGGAGATAAATCGTCGCGTGATCGGCATGACGTACCGCGCCACGGACAAACGTTTCGTTCGTACCTGGCGGACGATAGATCCAGTCAACACGATGCGGCTTGCCACCTGCCGCTCGAACCAATTGCCCCTTCGCCTCGGCCTTCTCGCCAACGTGCATCATTGGTCGCGGCAGGAAGAACCATTCTCCTTGCCGGACATAAGCGGCCGTCTTCCGACGATGCTTACGATGCTTGACACCAGCCTTCTTTTGGGCGCGGCGGACTTCCAGCGGCTTGAGCGATTCCATTGCCGACTTCACCGTCGAAGTACCGACATTGGGAACCATGGCCGTGAACCAATGCCGTTCGTCGTGGCCGCACAAGTAACGCCCTTCCACCGGCGAGTCTGGCGACCAGACGTCGAGCACCAGGTGACGCAACTTCGGCCGGATGTCCAGAACTTCGGTTTCTACCGTCCGAAACGAAGGCAACGTCAACTTGAACCGCTCACGATTTTTGGAACGCGTGATGTCAATTTCAAAAGCCCCACCTAGGCGGACGACTTCGACCTCCGCCCCAATCGCCGCGAAGGCGTCTAGCATTTCGGTTGCCATGTTGGTTTCTCCCAAACTGGAGTGTGAATAAAACAGTGGACCTCATCGGAGTCGAACCGATCGCACCGATCTTGCAAGGATCAGTCGCCCCCATCGGCATGCAGGCCCATTTAGTTCATGACGCGTGGATCACCAAATTCACGGACATAGTCATCCCACATCCGGCGTTCCAAATCGCGGCCGTAGTTCTCAGCAAATTCTTCACCACGGGAACACCATTGCTTCTTGTTGGTTTCCCGATCAACGTGATGCCCAAGTTCGTGAACCAGGACACGCATCAAGGTGTAGTAACGAGCCGTCGCACGATTGAACCGACAAACGACATCGAAGCCATTTTCGAGCGACACTTCATCTTCAATCTTCCAAAATGGAATATCGAAACGCTTGATGAAATCCATATCGCGATTGATCGCGCACCAAGCGAACGCCACTTCCAAATTGCAAGGAAACGCACATATCCCGATCTCTCGGCGGCGAAACCAACCTGAAAGGAATTCACTCCCGCTATCGATCCAAATCCGATCGAGCGATTGCCCCCATCGATCCCAAACGGGAAGAATTTGCAAAAAGCGATCGACTTCGTGCGGTGTCACCACGTGACGATATCCGCGCCCTGCTTTGCGGCGTTCGATGGCAACACGCGGTTCGCCGAGATAACCTCTGCCGACTTGCCACGCGTTCTTTTTCTGCACGCGGCCATCTTTGACTTTGGGAGTCGACTTACGTTGCATTCGTTTCATGAGTTCAGCCTGTGTACTAGCCTGACTCGCGTCAGGTTGAAGTGATACGATCCCCTATACACGAGTAATCCATCATCACCATCAAGGTCCGTTCGGGACTCGAACCCGATCCACGTCCTTACCACGGACGGATGCCGCCAAAACACCTACAGACCATGCGTCGACCTTCGTGTTGTCGTCGTCACGAAGGTCGACGATGAAGAAGTAGCGGGTCCGGGAGTCGCACCCGACACGCCAGGCTTATGAGACCTGGTTGAGCCCTCGCTCTACCCGCGTCAATGCACTGCGAAACCGCAATGCGTAGTTGTCCTTTATTCCCAATAGTCACGCCACTTGCTGCCGAACGATTGCTTCAAGCGAGCGAGGTACGCATTGGTTTTGATCTTGGCCATGTGAACATTTCCACGTCGACCTGTTTTGCAAATCACGCCTTCGGCGACGTCGAATTTGCCTGCTCGAACGGCCTCAGTAAAGTTGCCGTTGAACTTGCCTTGGTAGACAACGCGGGCAATCGGGAGTTCGCGAAAAAGTTCGACAAACTCGAACGGATTCAAAAGTTGTCCGTCGACTTCGACATCGAACAACACAATCTGTTTCACATCCTCATCGAGATGACCACCAGCAAATGAATGGGGACCGAAGTACTCACCAAAGCAGCGAACATGGGACCAAGCTTCACAGCTTTGGTCGGAGACAAACTTTGCTTGAAGCGTTTCGGCCAAGGCTAGTGTGAACGCGTCCGCTACCTGGTTGAGTTCCGGGTGTTTCTGTTCGAATTGATCGATGCCTTGCGGATCCCATGAAAAACGATCGCGACGTGTTCCAAATGCCTGCCAACCTTGCTGCCGAATCCAATCGAAATGTACGTTAGTCCCGTCGAGCTTTTCGAACGCAAGGCACTTGCCGAGTGGAAAGTCGCGTGCATCGGAAATCTTTGGATAGTACAGTGGTTTTGCCATAAACTTGTTGCAATCGTTGAACAAATAACTTTCTCGGAATCATTTCGCAATCATGTTTACAGTGGCCCACAGCGGACCGTAGATTAAAGCCGCCCTAAGTCCATCTCCCATCTAAACAGGTGCTTATGAAGATCTACGTATACGCCCGACATGTGCGAGACGACTCAGGTGAAATCTGCGAAAACAAGCACGACATCAACTCCGACAATTCCGTTTTGTGGGCGGACGAAGACGAAGACACATTAATCGAAATGGCACTGGAACGCCTGGCGGAACGTCGCGACGACGGAACGGACGAATTCGATTGGCAGTGTTGTCGTAGCGTGCTGGTCTACCTCGACGGTCCCGAGATTCAGTTCGATGACGAAACCGGCACCTACCTTCCCATCACCGATTGGGACGAATAGCTTGCCGACAAAGCGTTCCTATAAGTAGCCAAGGGGAGACTTGCACTCCCACGCCCGATGGGCACGACGTTCTAAGCGTCGCGCGTCTTCTAATTCCGCCACTTGGCCAAATGGGTTAGCGACCTTCGAGCCGCCGTTCGATTTCTTCCGTTTGATCGACGACATGGATGTCGCGTTGCAATCGATATATCTCAAGCTTGTCGTCGAGGTAGACCGAAGGAAGGTCGAGCACCACATAGTTTTGAATTCGTTTTCGCATAGCGATTTTGCCTGACGTTGGGATGTTGCGCGGTACGATCAACCAAGCATTGCCTCGCTCGGCGAGTTGCCCCTGGATAGCGTCGATCGCTAGTTGACGACTTTTACGGGTGAGCATGTTGAGCACGTGGTTACAAACGATTGTGTCGTACGTTCCCTTGACCGGTTGTGGTCGATAATAGGGATCGAACGCATCCCATCCGAGGTGATCGGCATCGCTGCCAAACCCACATCCGTAGTCGAGCGTTCTGCCGGTGATCAGGTCGGCGTCGACCAACCAACGAGCCGCGAAGCTGACTCGTGCACGACGCAATGCGCCGCCAAGTTCCTTGATGAAGCGAAACCCGCGTTTACCTTTCAGCTTGGGCACAGGAAGTCACCTCCTCGTTTCGGAACTGGGCTCGTTCTCGGGAAATGGGTAGTGGAGGAATCGAACCACTCGTCTGCCACCCCGCTTCTTTTCTGACCGCGGCTTTACAGACCGCTGCGAGGATCACCACCCGAACTTGCTTATTTGCCGCAGTTAATAGCTCTGAACAGCACACTTTGAGCATCAGCAATCACTGATCGATCGGGGTTCTTTAGCGTGTGGTGGCGTCACAAACCCCACTACAGGCCACTCCAGGACAACCCAGGCACCCCATTTTCTCAATATTTAGTTGTAAATGTTCGCATCGTGTTCATCATGGAATCAGGCCCATCCTGAAGGGGTAAACGATTACTCCATGGGTACGAATTCATTGCTTTTGATGCCAGGGAACGACCAATGTACCGAGCTTTCTGCCGGGGATTCGCGGGTCTCGCGATCGCCATCTCCGGTGTATCCTTCAGTTTCGCAGGGATGCTTTCCAACGGTCCGCTGACCGTCGAAACGAATGACACGACGGGCACCGTCCATGACATCACGTTTAATGGAACGCACTTCTTCGAGTACAACCCCATCGCCGATTTCGGATTTCAAGGCAAAAACAACCCAACCTTGGAACTCAACCAGTCGAACGCGGCCACCGACTACTTTGATCTTTCGATGAGCGGCTTGAGCTACTCGGGAACGTACGATAACGTCCTCGACATCGCTTTCACGCGCACCTACTCTTTGGTCCCCGGTCAAAATGTATTGCGAGTGGAAACTTCGTTTACCAACAACTCTGCAGATGCTGCGGACTTCTCCTACTTCGACATCTACGATCCTGATCCAGGTGCAACGTCGGCGGCGGACGATGTGGCGACTATCAACGATCGTTTCATCCTCGACTCGGTTGAAGTCGGCCAGGCTTCGCTTGCTTCTGGCCTTTCCGTTTTGATTGGTTCGTACGATTCACGCGCTGTTGTTGGTTCCGGCAATCCGACCGGCAACTGGACGTCGTTCTTTTCGTCGGGCAATCCCGATGCCAATGGGGCATTGTCAGCTGCCAACCGTTTGCAAATCGGTTTGCAAACTACACTCGCCTCTGGTGCGATGACCTCGTTCACTTATGATCTGGCATTCGGCACCAGCGTGTCGGGCACACAAAACGAATTCATCGAAGCGAACGTCGCCACGGTGCCCGAACCAACCTCACTGGCCCTTTACGGCCTCGGCACTCTGTGTTGTGGAATCGGTGCGGCTTACAAACGCCGAATGAAGAAGAACAAGGACGCCTAGTTCTCAAGTTCTTACAATCAGCTTTCAGGAAACAGGCGACCTCGCGGTCGCCTGTTTTCGTTGAGCACCACAAGTAGCACAGGTGGGAGTCGAACCCACAGACAATCACGAAGGTTTGAGCTTCGCCGCTTTACCGATTTGCGTACCATGCCATGTCAAAAAAGCGTTCCCGACCGGATTCGAACCGGCGATCTCCTGCGTGACAGGCAGGCGAGCACTCCGCTGCTCCACGAGAACTTATTGATGCGCGATAACTCGCGAAGTGATTTGGCAAACCGAGAGCTGAGTTCTCCCCGTATCTCACGGATGAGATGCTCCCAACGGCGACGAAGTCGCGTTGGGGAGCCGCGAGGAGCTATGCTCTGAGCTTGGCGAGGGACGAGAGATGGTACGATGCCATCTCGTCCCAGAAAAGTCGTCCTGGAGGGACTCGAACCCCCGATCGACTCTTTGTAAGAGAGTTGCCGTTGCCGCTGGGCCACAGGACGGTTGTTTTACTCGTGTGAGCACGCCCCCAAGGATTTGAACCCTGACCTAGCTGGTTTGGAATCAGCTGTGCTACCGTTACACCAAGGACGCTCAATTCAATCGAAAAAGCTGCGAGGGTTGGAATCGAACCAACGACCTCCTGGTTCAGAGCCAAGCGATACTACCAACAGCTTCTACCTCGCAAGACTGCTGACAAGAGACTAACCTACAGCGAACAAGGTTCGCATCATCGGTTGAACTTTTGCCAAAACAAGAGTGCTCTGCGGGAGTCGAACCCGCCTCGCCAGGTTGGAGGCCTGGAACCTTTGCCGCTCGGCCAAGAGCACAAATCTCATGAAAGCTGTGGAGGCAGGAATCGAACCTGCGTCTGGGCGGTTAACAGCCGCCATCCCGTACCAACACAGGACCCACCACACAATTGTTTGAGTCACGATGACTGGATTCGAACCAGCGATCTCGTGCTCCCGAAGCACGCGGATTAGCCAAGCTTTCCCACATCGTGAAGTTTGATTCGTCGTCTTGAGAAGGAGAGTAGAAAGGAGAGCCTTAGACCGTGTTGATTCCAAGAAACCCGGGCGTTAGCAACTGGAATTGCTATTTTTGCATTCACGCGCTGGCCCCTTTCTTTCTCCCGTTCTACTTTTTCCTCTCAACTCTCTTCTCACCTTCGGCGAGAGCGCCCAGTGGGAGTCGAACCCACACTTCCGCCATGGCAAGGCAGTAGGCTGCCGCTACATCATGGGCGCTGATCTATCTGCTGAATTGTCAAAGATCGTGAGAGCACAGGGAGGGATTCGAACCCTCGTCGCCGCATTACGAGTGCGATGTCCTAGCCGCTGGACTACCAGTGCGTGTTGCCGGTTTGCGAACAGCCTCTTAGAATCATTTCAGCAATTCGCATCAAATTCTTCAGGAAGCGATTCTCATGGAAGTCACCGAAGTACCGTGGAAGACGCTGGATCGCTCCGAATACGCCGACTTGCCGGTCATTCAGCTCAATCACAATGCCCAAGACCAGCGTCCGGCCGATGCGGCTTACCTGGTCACACGCGATGGTCGTCCGCTGTTGCGTGTTCAACTTTGGCGAAGCAACGCGGAAGTCTTCACGTTCCGCGAAGCGGGCATCTGGCAAGGCTTTCTGATTGTCGGCTGGGGACACGCCTATTACGTGGTGGATGTTGATCAACAACAGGTCACACGACACGACCTGGCATGTTACTTCGGTCACCTCTTTTTCGAATCGTCGGTTTGTCTGATTGCCTCCGCGGAAAATGTGGTTCGTCTTGATTCGTCAGGCCAACCGCTGTGGACGTCCGACCGTCTGGGTATCGACGGGGTCATCATCACGGCGGCTGATACCAACACCGTTATTGGCAAGGGGGAATGGGACCCGCCTGGCGGCTGGCAACCTTTTCGCTTGAAAGCTTCCACGGGCCAAGTCCTCGATCCAATCGATAATCACTAAGTGGGACAGGAAGGACTCGAACCTTCACCCGCCTGGTTAAGAGCCAGGGATGCTGCCGTAACACCTCGGTCCCATTTGATCGCTTTAGGTTCCATTCACCTTGGTCCGTCGCAGCGGCAGTACGCTACGACGGACCTGTGTGCAGTACCGATGCTTACTTAAGTTTGGGTAGCGCATCGCCGGTCGCTTTCTTATGACCTTTGATCATCGCGTGCGAATCGGGGAGATGTGCTTCTGAAAGCTTCTCCGTCGAGACGCACGTTACTTCCCAGCCATCGACAAACGAGCCGTCGGCTTGCTTCAGCTGCACGTAGTTGTGCAGCTGGGCATACTTCTCCGGGATCCACGACGTGAGTTCAACGGCCGTGGTTTGACTCGTACGTTTGACCAATCGGCACTGTTTGTAAAAAAGGGTCATCGATTTCCTTCCTGGAATTTGGCTCGCTGGTTAAGTGGCTGTTAAGTGGTAGCCCTGGGAATCGAACTCAGCGCGGCCCGAGTATCAGTCGAGCATGGACAACCAGTCCTCGACTACCGCAGTGGGGCGCGTACCTTTCACGAAGCCCAGCATATGGCCAACGTTTTGACCACTTGGGTTCGGTAGGGACACAAAAAAAGCCCGGCGTCGCTTATGACACCGGGCTTTGGATCAGCCGTTGGGTTTTATCCCATGAAGTCACAAGCGCAGAAAATGAGCCGGATAACCGTTCCCTGTTGGCACAGGCAACTGCTTACCGCCGTCAATCTGAAGTCGATCTATGTTGAAGTTTGGCAACATGGAAAGTTCTTCTCACTGGTAACTAAAAGGGTGAATGTGTTTGTCTGGATAGTTAGACGAGCGTTGTCTCAGATGGTTCGCTCGTTTTTTGGAATTCTTGAAAATGAATTTCGTGCCGGCGATAAGAGATCATGTGTCGAATCGATAAGTCGAAACATTACGCAGCTTCAGTTTGCGTATTCAGAAAGCTAACCAGGGAACAATCATTCCTCAGGCCCATATGCTTGTTCGAAGCGTTTCTTAACGCCAATCGCCGCGATTTCATCGGCGAAACGGATGATTGCATCATCCGAAGGAGCCACCCAGCTTTCAAAGTTTCGATCGGCGATTTTCTCGATTTCATCGAAGACGGGCGAGCCACTGAGTGATGTAATCCACAGGGCCGTTTTTTCCTCCAAGTCGAAGAACCATCGGTCTTCACAGTCCGTTTGCTCGATCTCTTGTCGTGTTAGCATCTGCAGTGTTTCACGAATCGCTTGCTGGTCAATTGTGTTTGATGTGGTCGCGATGCTCTTCGCTTGCTGATCCAAATCTTTCAGCATTTGATCGACCTGTTGTCGTCGAGCGATGAGTCCCTCCAGGAGAATTTGTTTCGCCTCATTGATTCGCTCCCAACCGATGGCGATTAATTCGTCTTGAAACTTGGGCAGCAGCGTAATGTAAACGTACCCGTCGGGAATCCAGTCCCCCAACGCTTGTCGCAGCGCCGCATTGACGATCTTCAAGGACTCGTAGGCGACCATGACTTCGGCGGACGCGGCTTTCTTTCGATACTGGGTTTCTGTGCCGTGGCGATACTTCTCGATGTGCTTTTCATAGAAGTCTTGGCTTGATACGACCAGCCCGGCCTCGACTCCTTTCACGTGACGCTCCAACTCTTGTGTGAGCAGTTCACCAATCTTGAGAGGATCGATTTGCGGAAGGTAGGTCTGCTCGTCCTCTCGCCAGAAGATGCGTGGGCTTTCAGCGGCCATGTTTTTCGATCTCCTCGACAATAAACTCGACGAACGCCGAGTAGCAGCGCCGACTGCCGGACACGAACGGGAAGGCAAACAATCGGCGGTAGTCTGGCAGTGGCAGCCTGGCACGATAGCAGAAGTAACTCAACCACAAGATCGCGGCTCGGGCGTTTCCATCAGGAAAGGGATGCACGAAGATGATATCGAGATAAACGCGAGCCGCCTTGATAATGGCCGGGCAACTATCCGCAAGATCTGCGGCCACCTTTCGCGCGAACAACTCGGGAAGCCCAGCAAAGTAAGCGTATCGTTCGTGGCGACAGGGAGTAAACGCGTTCGTTGCCCGGAACGCCACGTTATCAATTCCCAGTACCGCTTGCTGGACCTGACAAAGATCTTGAAATGTGGCTGGCCTTGTCAACGCCGCGATAGATTTGATTTGCTCCACCGCCGACAGGCCGCAGCGACGGACCAGCAACGATTCATGGATGGTGTTGATCTCCGCGATCGAAGGGGCAACTTCCCTATTTGCAACATCAAGAGACATTGATTCCCAAGGCATTTCGAGGGTGGTCGCCAGGTGAGGAATGAGCGCGTCGACGTATTGCCATTGGCGAACGTTGGATACCTTTTTAAAGAGGAGAGGCATACCCGACCACTTCACTTCTTACGGGGACGAATCACAGGGAATCTTGTCGCATTCGATGATACGATCTAACGACTGACCGACGTTTCTTGATGCCGCTGAAACAATCGCTTCGCCAAGTCCATAATGTAGCTTCGCCCCTTGGCTGATTCCTCGAGGTGTTTCAGAAGCCGCGCAGGAATTCCTTCGATGCCGAGATAAGCCCCGCTGATCGCCCCCGCCATGGCCGCCAAGGTATCGGTGTCGCCGCCCAGCAGAATGACGTTACCAATGGTTTCGGTATAAGAGTCAGGCGTTAGCGCGAAGCTGGCGATCGCGGTCGGAACCGACTCGAGGGCCTCGATCCCATTGCCCAGCTTTGCGAGTTGTTCGACCAATTCAACCTTCGCGGCAGCCGCCAGCTTCGCGCGGTGATCTTCCGATTGGCAGTGAGATAGCAAGTATGAAAAGAAGTCGGCTCGATCGAAGGAGGTCGTCTTCGTCACGTAAGCAACAGCGGCGGCGATAAGCTGGGCGCCTTCAATTCCCAGCGGATGAACGTGTGTCGGCAACGAGGAGAACTCTGCTTGCTTCAACAGCTCCTCCGAATTGCCCTGGAAGATTAGCCCGACCGGCGCGACACGCATCGCCGCCCCGTTGCCGTACGAACCGCCAGGAAAGTGCTTTCTGGCGACCGCTCGATGGTCTTCGCCATCTTCCATCGCTTCGATCACCATCCGCGCTCCGCGGCCGTAGCCACGCGAAGGGACGTAGTTGGCTACGAACGCAGCGCAAAGTGGTTCTTCCAAAATCTCGCCATGGTCGGCCAAGACTTCGGCTATGGCGATCGTCATTTGCGTGTCATCGGTGTACCAGATTTCATCGGTCACATAATTGATCAGCGAATCGACGTTCGAGAATCGTTGCCGCAGATGCTCGGCCGATTGGGCCTCGAAGCGGCCGCCCAAAGCATCGCCAACGGCCAGTCCGCACAGACATCCTTGAAATCGCTGTTCCAGTGAAACGCCCAATGCTTACCGCCTGACTACTTGGGTTGAGGAACCGGGACGCGGAAGAGAGTGATTGTATCGTAGGCACTCTTTTCACCAACCTCGCCCAGGCAGCCTACCATGCCGTCGCCAAGAGGAGCCAAACACGAATAAGCGGAGTTCCCAGGATATAGAGTTTGTTGCCACGACCAATCCTTCCCATCATCGAAGCTACCTAGGATGGTCAGGTTGCGGCGTTTCTTCGGATCGCGCGGGCTCGAGAACAGCAGCAAGCCTGGCTGTCCGTCGGTCGGCCACGAGTAGCGAATTAAGCTGGCCTGACAAACGGGCGAAATCATTTGGCGAGCATCGGTGATCTCGGACCAGGTCGCGCCGCCGTCGGTGCTGACTGATTGCGCACGGCAACCTTGGCCGCGGTACGAACGCATATCGATCACCAAGTGTCCCTGATCGCCGACCTCGATAACCTGACATTCGTTCATATCAGGATGGATGGTGCCACCCAGTTCCCAGGTCTTGCCGTGGTCGTCGCTGAAGATCACGTGCGAACCGAAACCATAGCCTTCTTTTCGTACCGATGGATCTACCGAGTAGCTATGATCGCAGGGAATCACCAAGCGGCCTTTGTGCGGCCCATGCTTAATCTGAATACCCACGCCAGGACCGGTGGCATACCAGCCCCAGTCAGGGTTCTTGGTGCTGCTGGTAATCTCTTTTGGCTTGGTCCAAGTCTGTCCGTTATCGTCACTGTGGCAAACCCAAACCGTGCGGGTTGATTTTGCTTTCTTCAGTTTGATTTGCGATTCGTGGTCTTCGCCCAGGTTATGCGTCAGTAGCAAGTGAATGCGTCCGGTCGATTCATCCACCACAGGACAAGGGTTTCCACAGGTGTTGTCTTCATCTTGCCAGACAACGACTTGCTCGCCCCAGGTTTTACCTTGATCGGTCGAGCGTTTCATCACCAGATCGATCGCCCCAGTATCGCTCCGCGAACTGCGTCGTCCTTCGCTAAAAGCCAACATTGTCCCATCGGCGGCTTGGATCAATGCGGGAATACGATAGGTGTGATAGCCATCTTCACCACTCTTCCATACGACGGTAGAGTCGACTTCGGCGGCGGAAGCGGACAGAGTGAAATGAGTGAAGACGAACGCAAGCAAAGCAGCAGACGCAAGCAGAGGTTTCAAGTAGGACATCATCGATCTACCGGAGGGAAGGATATTAGGCGAGCGTGGTATTTGTTGGGTGAAACGGACTTAAGAGTTCCCAAGAGTCTCACAGTAGGAGCCCGAGGTCAACTATTTGGGTTGAATAAGCTTTGCAGGGCGGTCGATTTCAACCCAAGCGAAAATCGGCTGGCGCAATAGCTATTCTAATGCACGCCGAAGTGAGATACCCGGGAAATAACCGACCGCCTGGCCGAGTTAGTCGTTGCCAGGGGAATCCTCCCTGCCTTAAATTAAAGAAGACTTTATGGAGGTATCGCAACACGGATCCTGGCGGTTAGGTCCGTGCGTTTGTTTTGCCCCGCCGAATGCCCCTCATCTTACATGCGAATCGTTCACAAGTTGCTTCTGGCGACCGTTTTGCCAGCCCTGTTGATCTGGGTTGTTGGCTATTACGCCGTAGCGGTGAGCGAACATAGCTTACGCGAGATCATTGAAGATCGCTCCGCTGCCAGGGCGGCGGCCGTGATGGACGAAATCGATCGAGCGTTACGTACGCACGTTGCTAATCTTAAGGCGCTGACTCGCAGCAACTTGGTTCTGGAAACATTAGATGCCGCGAATGAAGAGTTTGCCATGTACTCCGATCCTGCGGCCGAGGTCGCTCGACTGGACGAAGAGTGGCAGACCGGTACCGTGCCGGAGCAGCAGAAGTTACTGTCACGATTCTTAGATAACGAGCTCTCACAAGAATTACGTGTTCGACTGGAGAAACTTCAGGAAGCAACCGGCTACGCGGTGTATGGCGAAATCTTCTTTACCAATCAGTACGGCGGGATCGCCGCGCTGACCAGCCGCACATCGGACTATCGACAAGATGACGAGATGTGGTGGCAGGAAGCTGCCAAGCATGGCGTGTTTATCGGAGATGTTTCCTTCGACGACAGTGCTCGTGTCTACTCGGTCGATATCTGCATGTCGGTCGAGACACAGGAGGGGAAGCTGGCCGGCGTGATGAAAGCGGTGCTCAACATCCAAGAAGTCTTCAGCATCATCGATGGCCAATCGCGCGTTGACACCAACGCACATACCGAGTTCTTTCTGTTTACACACGACTATCGCATCATCCGCGGACCTCCCGGAGTTTCCGCACCGCTGGCGGATGGGCGAAAGTATTTTCAGAACCTCGATCAAGACTTCACCCAGAAAGGGATCATCGCCACCCGACACCGCCCCAACGGCGAAGGTGAGGTGCTTGCCGCTTATGCGACTTCCACCGGCGAGACAGGTTCGCCACAAAACTTGCACTGGATTGTGATGGTCCAACAAGAGGCCGCGCAAGTGTTTGCCCCCATTCGGATCATGCGGCAGAACATTTGGTCACTGGCACTATTCGCAACGCTGTTAACGCTGGCAGTTGCCGGTGGGTTCTCATGGTCCCTTTCGCGCAGGATCCGGGAGATCACGGACGCATCCGCTGCGATTGGCGAAGGGGATTGGGAAGCCAAAGTTCCCGTGCGAGGCAGCGACGAAGCGACCACGCTGGCCAAGCAGTTTAATCAGATGACCGAACAGTTGACCGAAATGAATCAGCAGCTCGTTCGGGCCAAAGAGCAAGCCGAGTCGGCCAATCAGTCCAAGAGCGACTTCCTGGCCAACATGAGTCACGAAATTCGCACACCGATGAACGGCATCATCGGAATGACCGAGTTGCTACTGAACACTGACTTGACGGTGGAGCAGCGCGAGTACCAAAAACTGGTGCAAAGCTCGGCCGACTCTTTGCTCGTGCTGCTAAACGACATCCTCGACTTTTCGAAGATCGAAGCGGGCAAGATGGAACTGGAGCAGATGCCGTTCCGTCTGCGCGAGGTGCTGGGCTCGACGGTCCATACGCTCGCGAGTCGTGCTTCGCAGAAAGGAATCGAACTGGCGGCCCGCATCTTACCCGAAGTCCCCGATGGCCTGGTCGGCGATGCGGGACGATTACGGCAAATCATCGTCAACCTCGTTGGGAATGCCATCAAGTTCACCGACCGAGGCGAAGTGGTGATGAAAGTCGAGAATGAATCGTTCTCAGGCGACAAAATTCGACTCCATTTTTCGGTCCATGACACCGGGATCGGGATTACTTCCAAGCAGCAGAAGACAATCTTCGAGGCGTTCACCCAGGCCGATGCCTCTACCACGCGGCAATACGGCGGCACAGGGTTGGGCCTGGCGATTTCGTCGCAGCTGACCAAGATGATGGGTGGCCGCATCTGGGTGGAAAGTGAACTGGGGGAAGGCAGCACCTTCCACTTTATTGTGGAATTCCGCCGAGCAGCCGATGCCGCCCCAACCACACCGGCGGGGCTCGATACGCTGTATGACTTGAAGGTGCTTGTCGTTGACGATAACCTCACCAATCGCATCATCTGCGAAGAGATGCTCAACAGCTGGGGCATGAAGCCGACGGTGGTTGGCAGCGGCCCGAATGCACTGGTCGAGATCGACAAAGCCAAACAAAACAAGGCGCCGTTCAAGCTGGTGCTGATCGACGTGATGATGCCCGGGATGGACGGGATCGAACTGGTGGAACACATTCGCCGCATTGCTGATCCCTCGCAACTGACGATCATGCTGCTTTCGTCGGCCGATCGTCCGATTGAAGCTCAGCTGGCTGATCGCTTGGGAATTGCCAAGAGCATTACTAAGCCGATCACCCAGTCGATGTTACTCAATGGTATTGCCTCGGCTCTCGGGACCATGCGCGGCGACTCCAAGCAGCTGAACCGCTTCTCGCCAGACGGCAGCACGGAATTTCGCGCTCGAAATATCTTGCTGGCCGAAGATGGCGTGGTGAATCGTAAGGTGGCCGAAAGCTTGTTGGAGAATCGCGGACACCGAGTCACTTCCGTCGAGAATGGCCGCCTGGCCGTCGATGCGTTCCGCGCAGGCACCTTCGACGTGATCTTGATGGATGTGCAGATGCCGGTTCTCGACGGATTTGCCGCGACCACCGAGATTCGCGAGCTGGAAGGAGACTCTCCGCACAAGATTCCGATCATCGCCCTGACCGCGCACGCAATGAAGGGGGATCGTGAACGCTGCTTGGCGGTGGGCATGAACGAGTACGTCTCGAAACCATTTCGTCCGCAAGAGCTGTTCGCCGCGGTTGAACGCGTTCACGAAGATGAAAGCCCGCCTGAGCCAAGTGTCGAGCCGCAAGTGCACTCCAATGGAGCCCCACCCATGGATCAGCAGCGAGCGTTAGAGAACGTCGGCGGGAACCACGAGATCTTGCAAGAGATGATCGAGCTGTTTATTGGGGAATGCCCAAAGCAAATGCACGAGATCGAATCCGCGCATGCCGACGGCGACTTGCAGCGGCTGACCCGTTCGGCGCATACCCTGAAAGGGTCGGTCGCGTTGTTCGCGGCCGACGCGGCCACGGAGGCAGCCAAACGAATCGAATTTATGGGTCGTAACAACAACGTCGATGAATTCGACGCAGCTTGGGCTGAGTTGCAGGAAGATATCGATCAGCTAATGTCTGCACTCGGCGAAATCCGATCCAATGGTAAATAGCAACTTGGCATCACCGACGCAGGTCCCATGATCGCAGCCCCCCCAAACGCGACGCCCTGTTTGCCCTTTTTCCGAAAAGCACCATGAGAATCCTCGTAGCCGAAGACGGATTGATGATGCGACGAATCCTCGTTCGCGCATTGGCCGGCTGGGACTACGATGTCACCGAGGTCGAAGACGGAGCCCAGGCCTGGGCCGAGTTCGAGAAAGAACCATTCCGCATGGTGCTGACCGACTGGGTGATGCCCGAGAGTGACGGCTTGGAACTCATTCGCCGCATTCGCTCGGCCAACCTTCCCTTTTATGTCTATATCATCCTGCTGACAGCCAAGTCGGAAAAAGAAGACCTGGTGGTCGGCATGGAAGCCGGAGCCGACGACTTTCTGGTCAAACCGGTTGACCACAACGAACTGCGTGTTCGTCTGCGTGAAGGAGAGCGAATCGTTCGGCTCGAGCAAGAACTCGCCGACCAGAATCGCCAGCTACGCGAAACGCAAGCAGCCCTCGTTCAAAGCGAAAAGCTGGCCAGCCTCGGTCAAATGGCCGCCGGGATGGCTCACGAAATCAACAATCCCATCGCCTTGGTAGCCAACAACTTGGCCGTCTTGAAAAGGGACGTCGCCTCAGCGTTCGAGATCCTTGACTTGGTACGAACTGCCCAGGAAGATCTGGCGAAAACCAACCCGGAACTGGCCCAACAAGTTGCCGAGTTGGCCGAAGAATGCGATTACGCCTGGATTCGGGACGAGTCGCCGGCGTTGTTCGACCGTTCGTTGGCGGGGCTGAAACGGGTTCGAGATATCGTTCAGAATCTACGGTCGTTTGCCCGCTTGGACGAAGCGAAGCTCGATTACCTCGACCTTCCTGAGGCCGTTACCGCGGTGGCGCAGATCTTGCAGCATGAACTCAGTAGCAAACAAATCAACTTGAAGATCGAGCCGGACAACGTCCCGCAAATCTTGTGCGAACCAGGCAAAATCCAGCAGGTGCTCCATCATTTACTGCTGAACGCGATCCAAGCCAGCGACAATGGGGGGACGATTAGCATACGAACCTCACGTTGTGACACGGGGGTCGCGATCGATGTGCAGGATCATGGGGCGGGAATTCCCAGCAGTGATTTAGCCCATATCTTCGAGCCGTTTTTCACAACCCGCGCCGTCGGAAGTGGTCAGGGCTTAGGATTAGCGGTTAGCTATGGGATTGTGCGCGACCATGGCGGTTCGATCGAAGTCAGCAGCGAACTGGGCTTGGGCAGTACCTTTCGTGTACAATTACCTGTACGTCCGCTCGCAAGTCAGTCAGTGGGAGGAAGCCATGAAAGCTAAGCCAGCCATTCTATTGGTGGATGACGAGCCAGACATTTTGCACTCGCTTATCGGACTGTTGCGCCGCGAATTCACAGTGTTCACGGCCGAGTCGGGTCAAGAAGCGTTGCAGATCATGGCCGACAACACGATCCACGTGTTGATGACCGATCAGCGAATGCCCGAGATGACCGGTGCCGAACTGACCCGCCAGGCGTATCATCGATTCCCGGCAACGACTCGAATTCTGTTCACCGGCTACGCTGATATCAAATCGGTAATCGAAGCGATCAATTCGGGTGGGCTGTACCGTTACGTGACCAAGCCGTGGGATCCGGACGACTTGATTGAACTGCTGCACGAGGCGGTTCGGTTGTACGAGAAGGAAGCGGCTCAGCAAGCTTTGGTTCAGGAAATGCAGCAGTATGTATCGCTGGGACGCCAAGTCACACAGCAGCTAACGCAAGCCCCCGGCGGGCACGCTGTTGACCATGACCTCTTGGAAGCATTCAATCAGGCGGGTAACCTGCTGGAAGACTTAACCCACGAGACGTGCAAACCAGTGGCCGGAGAGTAACCCCCTTGTCCAACAAACGCCCCGTCCTGCTTACGGTCCTGATCGAGCCCCAATCGTTCCGGTGGTATGTGGCCGGAATCGATCTGACGGGTACCGTGACTCCCCTGCTCTGCTCGCAAGAGGGGAACTTCGATGGATACGTCGATCAAGCGTTCGACGACCAGACAAGCTATTTGCGACATCACTTGGCAGGCGTGCTGCAGCGAGGCTGCGATCGGCTGTGGGGCCGACAAGAAAAGCCATGCCAGATTGTCTTCGTGGCAGATGGGATGTTCCTGGATGCTCCACCAGAGCTAACCAATCGCGTGGCCGAGCACTTCGTCGAATGGATGACCAGCCCGCCGGTTGTCTTCTTTGTACGCGAATCGGAGCAAGGCGATGCCGAACTCAAGCCAATCGCCGGTGAAATCACACCGGAGTGGCGCGAGGCAGTCGTCACTGGCCTGCCTCGAATGATCTCACAATGTGGCGAAGACGATCCGTGGGAATTGATCACGACCAAGCCCAGTGTCACGTGACGAGGCCCTGGGCCTTTTGATTTGGCCTAGCATGTTGTTGGCTGACGAACTTGGTGGCGTACCGGCCGTTATGCGGTAGGCTCCAAACCGTTCATCGTTCCGGTGCTGGTTGCGAATTGATCAACGTCCAAACCAGACTGTTGCAGGACCGATAGATAGAGGTTTGGTAGCGGGTAATTGTTGTTCTTATCGAATGCCAAGTGCTGACCATGCTCGAAGCCGCCACCGGCGAACAAGACGGGCATGTTGCGATTCGAGTGGCTGGAAGCGTTGCCCAAGTTGCTGGTCAGCAGTACCGAAGTGCTATCCAAGAGGCTTCCTTCTTCTTCCTGGACCGAGTCCAAACCACGTACGAAATCGCCCCAAGCTTGAACGATACTCGTTTCGATCAGGGCCAGCTGGGCAAGCTTCTCTTCGTCCATGCCATGGTGGCTGAGTGAGTGATACCCTTCACCGACACCTTCAATCGGAACCACGCCGCCGGAACCACCCAAGTGGTACGAGACGAAGCGGGTCGAGTCGGTGGAAAGAGCCAGGCGAATCATATCGCTCATCAGACGTTGCCGACCGATGAAATCGTTCGGGTTGCTGATGTCGAGTGGCTTTGGGATATCGACCTTCGGCTTAGGCAGATGTGCCCACTGCTCAGCGTCGACCATCCGTTGTTCGAGTTCTCGGACACTGTTGAAGTATGCCGCCAAGCGATCACGGTCGCCGGCGCCGAGTTCTCGTGAGAGCGACTTCGCATCTTCGGCGACCAGGTCCATGATACTCTTGCCTTGGCGAGCGCGATGCAACTGCTTGGCCTGTTCCGCCGGCGAATCGCTGACGAACAATTGCATAAACAGTCGGGCCGGCGAGCTCTCGGCCGGGATCATCGAGCCGTTCTCGGTATAGGAAGGGCTGTTGGTTCCGGCCGAACTGAGGACCAACGAAGGAAAGCGGGTATGATGCCCCATATGCTTAGCGAGCAACTGATCGATGGAAACGGTCGTTCGCGACTGGGCGCCGGTCCCCATGGGCGTAGCGGACAGCAAGCTGGCTTCCGCTCGGTGACCGCCGGAGACTTGCGGATGGGACGTTCCGGAAATCACGGAGAAGCGATCTTTAATATCCTGCAGCTTTTCCAGGTACAGCGACGGCTTGTAATCACGCCCTTCCCCCTCGGGATTCAAATTGTCGGCATGCAGACCGAGACCTAAGGTCATCGCAACAAAGCGGCGTGGCTGCTTCGGTTTGTCGTTGTCGGCAAACGCTTTGTTCATGGCCGACAGCCACGGAATGGCCATGCCTACCCCAGCTGTGCTGCGGAGGATTGTGCGGCGGCTCAGTTTCTTTCCGAAGTTGAAATAAACTTGGCGCGACATGGCGTCGTATCTTTCTGTTTCACTAAAAGGAAACGTTATTTAGACAAAAACAAGGGACTAACAACTACCTCTTCGATCACGGTGCGAAAACCGTAACCTTCGGCAGCGGCCAGTTGAGCGATCTTCTCGACTTCGGCTCGATCTGCGAACTCGATCGATGCCCCAGTTCCGTACACCAATAACTTCTCGGCAACGTTTGCCGCAAGACGCTCTGGCTGGCGGGTGATGATCTTCTGGAAGCCTTGGACGTTCTTGAATCGTTGTCCGTCTGGTAGGTCATAGCTGGCGTCGATGGGCTGTCCCTTCGAGACTTTTCGTCCGTTGGTAACGAGGTAGTTATCTCGCCACCGTCCAGAAGGATCGAAGTTTTCCAGAGCAAACCCAGCCGGGTCAATCTTGGTATGACAGCTGGCACATTCGCCTTGCGAGCGATGCTTGGCCAATTGTTCGCGAATGGTCTTGGCACCACGAATGTCCGGCTCGACCGCAGGGACATTGCTCGGCGGTGGCGGCACATCAACACCGAGCAGTCGCTCGGAAACCCATACCCCGCGGACCACCGGCGAGGTGGTGGTGCCGTTCGCGGTTACCTTCATGATGGCTCCCTGGGTCAGCAGCCCACCACGCTGACTCTTTGGCGAAAGCTTGAAGCGTCGCAGTTCGTCCCCTTCAATTCCATCGATCTCGTAGTATCGGGCCAGACGGCTGTTGAGATAGGTAAAGTCGGAATCGATCAGATGGGTCACGCTCAAGTTTTCTGTGAGCATCGTCTGCAAGTACGTTTCCGTTTCGGAAAGCATTGCCTGTTCGACAATCGGATCGAACCCGCGATACAGCTTCGAGTCTGGCTCGGTGAAATCGATTTGATCGAGGTCGAGCCATTCGGCGGCCAAATCACGAAGGAACTGCTCGCCCCGTTTCCCTTCCAGCAAACGACGAACTTCTCCCTTCAAGACTTCACGATCACGCAATTTGCCTTCCGACGCCAGCTTGGTCAGCTTAGCGTCGGGCGTGCTTCCACTGAGTAAGTAACTCACACGCGTCGCGACTTCGTAGTCGTCCAGCGGGCCGGGCTCTTCCGCGAAGTACAGGAAGCGTGGCGAACAAAGCAAAGCGCGGTAGCCGAGTCGCAAAGCATCGACAAACTCGGTCTTCTTATCGAGGGCTTCATGAACCTCAGCCACGTACGGCTCGATCTCGCTTCGCTTCACCGGACGACGATAGGCTCGGTTCGCGAAGACCAAAAGCAGCTTCTCCGTATCCTTCTTCGGATTCTCGCTGACCACCTTCCACGGTTGCTTCTTGTTTTTGCTCGGTTCGACTTTCAAATCGCCGAACATTGCCTGGCGAACTTGGTCGTCGCCGCCGTTTTGGTGAATCCGCTCCATGGTGACCCGTTCAAAAGCGAGGCCTGCTAGGTCTTGGTCTTCACCTTCGCCGACGCCAACTTGACCTCCGGCAAAACGCCCTTTCTTGAGGGTGCCATCGCCGGGACGAATTTCAAGCATGTGTCCTTTCGGAAGCCACGCGGTAAACTCCACGGTCTTCGGCTTCTCCATCGCTTCAAAGTTGGTCACGTCGCTCAATAGTGGTGCGGTCGAAACACACGGGCCACTACGCACGGTTGACCAAACTCCGCCGGTCTTGGGCAGTTTCAAGCCAGACACCGTGACGGCGAATTGATACCAACCATCAGCGGGTGCAGTCGTCGCTGGCATACGGCCGTAGTAGATCAAGCCCGACGACCAAATCACGGCCTTTCCATTACGCATCTCCGGTTCGCGGCAACGACGCTTGGGATTCGTTCGAGCAACCCCTTCGGCATCGAAGTCACGCTGATAGACATCTTCGGGCGAGAGAGCTCGGCGAAACGCTTCGTCCAAGGCCGCGTCGACCGTGTTCAGGTGAGCCGCGATCTGAAAGTGAGACATCCCCTGCCCTTCGGCGACGGTAGTGAAGCCGTCGGTCTTCATTTCTTCTGGTAGGAAGTCGAGCAGTGGAATATCGATCGCAAACAAATCTTGCAGCGAACGTTCGATTTGCTTGCGAGTCAATCGACGTCCACGAACACGACCATATTTGCTGTGCAGCTTTGTTTGAAAATCGACCAGCCCGTGATGCGTCGCCGTGAGGAATTGGTTTTTGTCGGCGGGGTCGAGTTCGCCGTATTCGGCTGGGGGCATCTCGCCTGATTCGACGCGATCGTAGATGCGTACCCAACGGTCAAGCTGATTCCCTTTACCCAGATCAAACGTCAGCTTCTCGAGGTCGAGCCCAGCATCGGGCGATTCACCTTGATGGCAATCGTAGCAGTTGTTCTCGAGAAACGAGCGCACTGGATTGGCAGTCTGCTCTTCTTCGGCCAGCAAAGTGCTGCCACTAACAACCAGCAAGAACAGACCCAACAAGCCAAGTCGGTAGAAGGTCGGCGCGCAATTCAAAACGCAAAGGTTCGATTTCATAGCGATTTGAAACGTGGGGAAGGAGCCGCGAAGTGGGGGAACGGCCGATGGGGAGGGTTTGGATCCCAGGTAGGTACTTTTAGTAGGGGATCGGCATCTGTGCGTTATTCTAGCCACCAGGTTCAAGAAAAGCGAGAACTTTTGCGGGTTCTCGCTAGCGGAGCATCACCCAAAATGGCTAACTTAGGAGACCTCGGAGCTTTTTTCAGCCATGATGAGAGGAATTAGCCTCGCTTCACGTCACCTGGGTGCGCGTCCCTTCCCTCCTTTTCCTGTCGAACTTCCCACCATGCACCGAATTTCGTCCCTTCTCGCAATTTGTCTGCTCTTAATCTGCCTCACCACGACGAGCCTCGCCGGCGATTGGCCTGGCAAAAAGTCGGGATGGAACGGGTACGATCGATTCGACTTTTCTGTGGATGATCGCCCTGCCTACGTGGTGGTGCCAAAAGAGGCCGCAGCTGGCAACCCTTGGGTTTGGCGAGCTCGATTTCCTGGCTTCCATGCCGAAGCGGACATTTTGCTACTCGAGCGCGGCTTCCATATCGCTTACATCAATACGGACAACATGCTCGGTAGCGAGCGGGCCATGAAACACTGGGACAAGTTCTACGACTTCATGACCGAGCGAGGCCTTTCCTCGCAGGTTGCCCTCGAGGGGGTGAGCCGCGGTGGCCTATTTATTTACGGCTGGGCCGCGCGGCATCCTGACCGTGTTGCTTGCATCTATGCGGATACGCCAGTGTGCGACATCAAGAGCTGGCCGAAAGGAGCCGGCAACGGCGTTGGCAGCCAGGGCTCGTGGGATGTCCTTTTGAAAGAGTACGGCCTCACCAACGAGGAGGCGATGAAATACGACCGCAACCCAATCGATCTCCTCAAGCCGATCGCGAAGGCGAAGATCCCTGTGCTGCATATTGTTTCGCTGAACGATAAGGTCGTTCCTCCGACGGAGAATACCTTTATCCTGGCCGAGCGCTATCGCAAGCTGGGTGGTTCGATCGAGATCATGGAAGTAAAAGCTGGCACAGAGAAGTCGCAAGGTCATCACTTCACACACCCTGATCCACAAAAAGTAGCCGACTTCATTGCAGAGCACGCCGCGAAGCAGTAATTCGACCAGATCTTTCCGCTGAATTGCGTCTTATTGCTATAACTGGCCGAAAGTTGACGGGCCGTTTTTCAGCAGAGAGAATGCAGTTCTTCCCACCACTCGCTTTTCCCTGGCCGATTGCCCAACGGTCGCCCCCTTCTCCTACCCTAGCTGGAATGACCATGGCACTACCTTGCTTACCGATATCGCGCGGACTTCTGGCACTTCTGTTCGTGGTGCTGACCACCTCTTGGCTTACGGCAGCCACCAAGCCGAACATCGTGCTGGTGATCACCGACGATCAGGGTTATGGCGATTTGGCCTGCTACGGCAACCCAGTCATTAAGACCCCCAACATCGACAAGCTGGCCTCTGAGTCTTCGCAGCTTAGCAATTATCATGTTGCCCCGACCTGCTCGCCGACTCGGGCGGCGCTACAGTCGGGCCACTGGACCGATCGTGCCGGGGCCTGGCATACGATCATGGGTCGTTCGATGCTGCGTGCCGATGAGGCGACGCTCGGCCAGATGTTGAAAGCCAACGGTTACAAGACCGCCATGTTCGGCAAATGGCACCTGGGGGATAACTATCCGTATCGGCCAGAAGATCGCGGTTACGACGAAGTCTATCGGCACGGAGGGGGCGGAGTCGGACAAACGCCAGATGTGTGGGACAACGCTTACTTTGATGGCGCGTATTTCCATAATGGTCAGATCGAATCGGCGGAAGGTTTCTGCACCGATGTTTTCTTCCGCCAGGCGAATCAGTTCATTCGCGATAACGCCGAGTCGGATCAGCCGTTCTTCGCCTACATCGCGACCAATGCACCGCATGGTCCGCTGCATTGTCCCGAGAAATATATGGACATGTACGCAGACCAAAAGCAGGCGATCGCTGCGTTCTTTGGCATGATCACCAACATCGATGACAATGTCGGGCAAACGCGGGCCCTGCTGAAAGAACTGGGGATCGCCGACAACACCATCTTCATCTACACGACCGATAACGGTACCGCGACCGGAAATACAGTTTTCAACGCCGGGATGCGTGGCAAGAAGGGAAGCGAGTACGACGGCGGGCACCGCGTGCCACTGATGTTTTATTGGCCAGACGGTGGTATGAACAAGAAGCACGTCAACGATTGGCTTTCGCACGCCGTCGACATCGCACCGACGCTACTCGATCTGGTTGGCGGCAAGGCTCCGGCTGATTACCAGTTCGATGGCAAGTCAATTCGACCGCTGCTGGAAGCCGACAACCATGGCGAGTGGAACGATCGCTTTCTCGTGACCGATTCGCAGCGAGTCCGTGATCCCATCAAGTGGAAACAAACTGCCGTCATGTCGCAAAAGTGGCGACTAGTAAACGGCAAGGAACTGTACGAGATCCACCAAGATCCTGGTCAGAAAACCAACGTCGCCGACCAACATCCCGAGCAAGTAGCGAAGATGCAGGCTTTCTACGATCAGTGGTGGGCTGAACTCGAACCGACGTTTGCCAAGACAACGGAGATTTACCTGGGACACCCTAAATCAGGTGAAGTTTCGCTGACTGGGCACGATTGGATTCAGAAGGAGATGCCACCTTGGAATCAGGCTCACATCCGAGCGGCCCATGGGCTTAATCCGAAGAAGAACGTCGCCAAGCACACCGGGCACTGGGCCGTGAACGTAATCCGGGATGGGACGTACGCAGTGAGCGTCCGGCGCTGGCCAGCCGAGGCAAACCATCCCATCATCGCCGAGCTTTCCCCAGGGCAAAACGTGCCCGGCGCGTCGCGGGCCTACCGCACAACGCCTGGCCAAGCGATTCCTATCAAGTCGGCCACGCTTCGAATTGACGGAACGGACATCGCAACGAAACCGGTTCATCCCGACGACACCGAGATTGTTTTTACCACGCAGCTACAAAAGGGTTCGCATGAATTGGCGCCGGTCTTCCTGACCGACACCAAGCAGGAAGTGGGCGCTTACTACGCCGTTGTTCGTTACGTCGAAGAGAAGCAAACTAGCAAGTCAGACTCGCAGCCGAACATCATCTTCGTCATGGCTGACGACATGGGCTGGGGACAAACTGGCTATCGCAACCATCCAGTATTAAAAACACCTAACTTGGACAACATGGCCGAACATGGCTTGCGATTTGAACGCTTCTATGCGGGCTGCCCCGTTTGTTCGCCAACGCGGGCCAGCGTCCTGACGGGCCGCTCGCCGGATCGCTGTGGTGTGCTTTCACACGGTTACGCACTCCGTCATCAAGAGAAAACGATTGCCCAAGCGTTAAAGGCCGCTGGCTACGTGACGGGGCATTTCGGTAAGTGGCATCTCAACGGATTGAAGGGTCCCGGTGCCCCAGTTCTCAAAGACGATCCTTACAGCCCAGGCAGATTCGGCTTCGACGAATGGCTTTCCGTAACCAACTTCTACGACCAAAGCCCCTTGATGAGCCGCGAAGGTAAGTTCGAGCAAAAGGAAGGTGACTCGTCCGATGTGGTCGTGGCGGAGGCGATTAAGTTTCTGAATAAGCACAAAGATGGCGACAAACCGATGTTTACCGTCATCTGGTATGGCACGCCGCATAGCCCATTCAAGGCACTCGAAAAAGACAAAGCCTCCTTCGGGAAGCTGAACGAGAAGTCAGCGGAACATTACGGCGAACTGGTTGCCATGGACCGCAGTGTCGGCACCTTGCGAGCAGCCCTTCGCGAAATGGACATCGCCGACGATACGCTGTTGGTTTTCTGTAGCGACAACGGCGGCTTACGGGGCATCCAGCCCGAAACGGTGGGTGGGCTGCGGGGCAACAAAGGAAACGTCTACGAAGGGGGGCTTCGCGTTCCAGCTATTTTCGAGTGGCCTGGGAGAATCGAACCACGGGTCACCAACTATCCCGCGTGCACGATGGACCTCTTCCCGACGGTGGCGGACCTCTTGAGTTTACCGACCGATATCTTCGTGCAGCCAATCGACGGAACCAGTTTGAAGCCATTGCTGGCCGAGGAACTCACTTCCCGCGAGCGGCCGATCCCGTTTCGCTTTCAGAAACAAGCGGCCTGGGTCGACAACGATTACAAACTAGTTCATCCCAATGCGAAGACATTTGAGATGTACAACTTGAAGACCGACCCACACGAAGAGCACGATTTGGCGAAGGAAGAGCCGAAGCGATTTGCTCAAATGAAAAAAGCCTTCCTCGCGTGGAACGATGCGGCAGATGCCAGCTTCGCCGGACAGGACTACCCAGAAGGGAAACTCGCCGAGCCTGATCCGGAACCAGAATTCTGGTTCGCCGACCCCCGTTACGCCCCTTACTTGCCGGCATGGAAGGATCGCTGGGAATTTAAGTCGTACATCGAGCGAGTCCAGAAGAATTGATGCTGCCGCGATGGCCTGACACAAAATGGCCCATTCGGAAGATTGGGGCAGATTTTCTTGCATTGCGAATCATCGCCCCATCCTTCCCTGGATTCACGGAAGATAAATCTACGAATTTCTTGGTTTTGTCGTAGTAAATCGAACCGGGGGTGTACGATCCTTACGTAGAGGCCTCCTCTTGGAGATTCTCTGGCTTGTCCTCGCTCCCTACCCAATCCTTCCTTCCGCATGACTCATGACCTTCCAGTAGATGCGGCATCCGATCGCCGCTACGCCGATTTTCTGGCGTACTTCTCGGCCGACTGCGAGCGGTTGCATGCGTACATCTATTCGCTGCTTCCGCACCATGCTGACGCGGATGATGTGTTCCAGCGGTGCAGCTTGCTGTTGTGGAAGAAGTTCGAGACCTTCGACCACGATCGTGATTTTTTGTCATGGGCATGCGGCGTTGCGTTTTACGAAGTGAAGAATTTCCTGCGAACCGCGCAGCGTGACCGACTCCAGTTCAGTGAGTCCCTGTTGGAACTACTCGCCCAACAGCGAAGCGAAGAAATTTCTGCCCAAACTGATCACCTGGCGGCACTCCGGTTGTGTGTGAAGAAGCTGACCGAGAAGCAGCAACAGTTGGTGTGGAATGCTTACGGAAGTGCTTCAACACTTTCTGACTTGGCCACTGCCTCCGGGCGATCAGCGCAGACCCTTTACAACCAACTGGCAACCATTCGCCGGAAACTGGCCCAGTGCGTGCAATCCCGGCTTGCCGTGGAAGGAGGAGAGCAATGAACGACAACGCCAAACGTCGCCTGGCGGAACTGGCCCACCTGATCGTTCACGATGCGCTCAGCCCGGACGAACATGCGGAACTGGAAGCGATCCTTAAGACAAATTCCGATGCTCGCAGCGAGTACTTTCTGCTGCTCGATCTGGAATACGGCCTGGCCAAGTTAGCTGAGGAACATCAAAGCGAGCCTCCTCCATCCTTCGCGAAGACCAGGCCTGTCACGGCAAGCGCCGAGAAGCCTTCGCTGGCCATCTATGGTCCGCTGATCGCTTTGAGTCTGGCACTTCTGCTAATTGTTCCGTGGGCTATCTGGAATCGCCAAGCACCTTCCGTGGTAAACGACCCTTCCGTAGAAGTTGAGTCACCTGAGGTCGCGGTTCAAGAAGACCCTCAACCAGCGATCGTAGCTCAGCCGGTCATGCAGCTGGCCCAGCTCGCACGCGGCCGCTTCTTCGGCGAAGCACAATCTCCAGCGGCTGGGGACGCATTGCAATTGAATCATGATTACGCTCTGGCAGAAGGAAGCGTTCAGCTTCGCAGCCAAACCGGGGCCGAGATGATCGTTCAAGCTCCGGCTGTGTTCAACGTTCAATCGGCCGAACGCGTTCTGTTAAAGATGGGCACCTGCTCGGTCTATGCCCCTGACGGGGCCGAAGGGTTTCAAGTCTTAACTCCCAAGGCAGTCGTGGTCGATAAAGGGACTCGCTTCTCGATTCATGTGAACGAAACGGGAGAAGCCGATGTCGAAGTGATTGAAGGAGCAGCCGAACTGTTTGCCGTGGACGAGAAAGCCCAGCCGCAGAAAGATGGCCTGATGTTGGCTGCTGGCGAGGGACGGGTGGTGAACTCGTTGGGCGAAATCGCCCCAGGCAATAAGGACCGTTTTGGCCACAACTACCAGGCGTCGCTTCCAGATCGCGTGGTCGATTTCAAAGCCACCGGCCCCGAAGCCGCCGAGCCAGATCAATTGGTGAACCTCACCGTGCAGCGTGGCGGTCAAACGTATGAGTACGATGTTGACCAGCTGATCGGCTTCGAGCTAATCCATTTCCGTTCGGGCCGGAACTCGCAGAATATGACCACACCAAACTCTCTACGTGATCCGGTGGAAGGAGACGGCAGTCGTACGCGGGCCGAACTCCTCGATCACGACCGTTCGCTGGCGACAGGCCTGTTAAACCCAGGCGGAAGCGTGGAACCGTTGACCGCCGATCCGGATATCACCAACGCCGATCTCGAACAACGCACACCTGGCTTCGCGGTCCGTTTTCACCAACCCGTGATCAATGGCCCTGGGCCCGATGTTGTTTATTTCGACTTGCAAGTGGTCGTCCACCCGGAACAGGGCGACCCTTTCCACGTCTCCCCCATGACGTTCGAGACTGGCCTTCATAGCCACTCGATTCGTCAATTCGATATTTCCCTCGCGGATCGTCAGGCACATACCTTGAGTGGTTTCCGTTTGTATGGCTTCGAACAACCAATTCGCAGCGTCGAAGAACTGCTCATAGGCAAACATAACGGCGGGGTCACGCACGCCGCACCCGCCAAGATCATTGCTGTTGGGATCGACCTTTCCGATTTGGGTTATACCGAAGGAGCCGAGGTCGAGGCGTTGTTCTTCCAAGATATGTTGGACGATAACAACGTGATCGATCCGGTCTTCATTGGCGGCCTTCCTCCTACCTCTACTACCTCCTCCTCGCTCGAAAAGTAAATCATGACGACCTACCTTCGAACGATCACATTTGCCGCTGCCTTGACCATTGTCGGGATGATCCCGGCGATCTTGCTGGGTGATGAGAAAGAAGCGGCGAACTACTTTGAAACTAAGGTTCGTCCTCTACTCGCGCAGCATTGCTTTGAGTGTCACGGACCGAAAGAGCAAAAGGCCGACCTGCGTCTCGATCGTCGCCAGCACTTCTTCAAAGGGGGAACCAGCGGACCGATCGTCGAGCCGGGCAAACCGGACGAAAGCGAACTGATCGCTGCGGTAAAGTATGAGAGTTACGAGATGCCGCCGAAAGGGCAGCTCCCGGAAGACCAGATTGCGATTTTGGAAACGTGGGTTGCCAGTGGTGCGTATTGGCCAGAGCATGCCGGCGACGTTCGCGAGGATGATCTATTCACTGCTGAGGACCGTGCCTGGTGGGCGTTTCAACCTGTCACGCGTCCCGAAGTCCCACCCGTCGACGAAACGGCAGTTGCCCATAACCCAATCGATCATTTCATCCTGGCCAAGCTGAATTCGCAGCAGCTAACTGCGGCCCCGCCGGCGGAAGCTCGCGATTTGATTCGGCGACTCTACTTCGACATGCTGGGCGTGCCCCCAACCCCTGAAGAGATTGCCGCTTTTGAGGCGAGCCAAGATGAAAACGCCTACGAGCAGCTGGTCGATCAGGTCTTAGCCGATCCGCGTTACGGCGAGCGATGGGCCACGCATTGGCTCGACTTAGTGCGTTACGCCGATTCCGACGGCTACCGCCAGGATGCCTATCGCCCGAATGCCTGGCGTTATCGCGACTACGTGATTCAAAGCCTGAACGAAGACAAATCGTACAAGCGATTCATGCAAGAACAGTTGGCCGGGGACGAAATCGCTCCGAGTGATCCCGACGCTCTGGTTGCCACACACTTTCTTCGTGGTGGCGTGTACGAATACAACAGCCGCGACGCCGAAGGACAACAAGTACTCATCTCAGACGAACTGACCGACACTGTCGGTGATGTCTTCCTGGGCATGGGGATCGCGTGTGCTCATTGCCACAACCACAAGTACGATCCCATCCTTCGGGACGACTACTATCGTCTACAGGCCTTCTTCAAACCAATGGTCTGGAAAGATGACGTGCCGCTCGTCGATGATTCCGAAGTCAAGAAGTACGAAGCCGAACTGGCGAAGTGGGAAGCGAAGCATCAAGAGCTGCTCGCCAAGATTGAAGCGATTGAAGCCCCGGCCCGCAAAAGCCGCGAACTGAAAGCTGTCACCATGTTCCCCACCGAGGTCCAGGAAATGTACTGGAAGCCGGAGGAGGAGCGAACCACGTACGATAATCAGATTCGCTACCTCGTCTACGATCAGGTGAAGTTTGAATACAGCCGCCTTCAAAACGGCATCCCCAAAGAAGATCGCCAGAAGTGGGAAGACTTGAAGAAAGAACTGCAAGCCTTCTTGAAAACCAAACCAACGCCTTATCCGATGGCAAGCGTTGCCGGCGATGCCGCGGGCAAGATTCCTCCGACGACGATTCCGGACGATCGCAGCAATCGGGAGATCAAGCCAGGCTTTCTCACGATTCTCGACCCGGAGGAAGCATCGATTGACTCTTCCTCCGTTGCGGCAGAAGAGACCAGTGGTCGCCGTGCAGCCTTGGCCAAGTGGCTTTCGCAAGACGACAACCCCCTGACCCCACGAGTGATTGTTAACCGTGTGTGGCAGTATCACTTTGGCACAGGACTTTCGTCGAACGCAAGCGACTTCGGCCGTCTGGGAGATCCCCCGAGCCATCCGCAACTGCTCGACTGGCTGACGAGCGAGTTCATTGATAGTGGTTGGCACTTTAAGCCGCTGCACAAAGCGATTCTGCTGTCCGCCACCTACCGTCAATCGTCGCGGATCGAAGTCCCACAACAGGCTAAGTTGGTCGATCCGAAGAATCGCCTGCTGTGGCGATACCCGGCGCACCGCTTGGAAGCGGAACAGATTCGCGATGCGATGCTGGCCGTCAGCGGAGAACTGGACGACAAGAGCAGCGGTCCTGCTTCTTCCAGCAACAGCGCTTCCCGAAGCGTGTTCACCAAGAAGATGCGAAACTCCCCCGATGCGTTGCTCGATAGTTTCGATGCTCCAAACGGCTTTGCCAGCGTGGCTCGTCGCAATGCGACCACCACCGCCACGCAGTCGCTGTTAATGTTCAATGGCGATTGGACGTTGAAGCGAGCCGAAGCGATGGCCAAACGCTTGAATCGCGAGTATGGCAGCGATTACACCGAGATGGTGCGAGCGAGCTTCCAGGAAAGTTTTGGCCGTGATCCTAGCCAGTCCGAGTTGGATGCTTCGGTTTCCTTCCTCGAAGAGCAAATCGCGTACAACCAAGACCTGGCCAAGGCGAAGCAGCATGACCTGCCTTCGACCGCACTCGTGGATGAACCTCAGATGCAGCGATGGAGCACGGCATTCAACATCAGTGATGCGACGCGGAACGAACTGCTGACACTGCCTGAGACCGAGCCCCTTCCTTCGCATAACTTTACGATCGAGGCGATTGTCTTTCCTCGAAAGTTGTTTCCGGATGCTTCGGTCCGCACAATCGCGGCTCGCTGGAACGGATCGAACTCGACCGCTGGCTGGAACTTCGGCATCACCAGCGAGAAGTCGGCCTATCGCCCACGAAACCTCATCCTGCAATTGATCGGCAAGGACAAGAGTGGCGAGGTGAAGTACGAAGTAGTGGCGTCCAACCTTCGGATTCCGTCCGACAAACCGTACTACGTGGCGGCCGCTGTCGACTTCGATGCTGGGACGGCGACGTTCTATGCTCGGGACATGTCGTACGACGAATCAGAACTTGAAACCGCCGTGGTGAAGCACTCGATCCTGGGGGATTGTGGTGACGATTCGCTTCGATTCACCGTGGGTGGCCGAGACTCCAGTTCGCCGCACAATTGGGATGGACTGATCGACGACGTCCGCCTCACTCGCAGTGCGATTCTCGATCCCGCCAAGATCATGATCAATGATCCCAATAATCTGGTCACCGACGACACGATCGGCATGTGGCGATTTGTGCGTTCCGATCCCGAAGGCCCCCTTTCTGATGTCGAGGACGAACATCCACTGGCCCTTTCGTTACGCTCGAAGAGTGGCGGCCTGAGTCCGGTATTGGTGGCGATCGGCGACTTCTGCCATGTCTTGTTGAACTCCAGCGAATTCCAATTCGTCGACTAACCGCACATCCCCTTCCCTGCAGAGAGATCGATATGAATAACCGACCTCACATCGAAGTTCCCACGTCGCGGCGTGAATTCCTGGCCAAGTCAGGCGGCGGATTCGGAGCACTCGCGTTGGCTGCATTAATGGGCGAAAAGGCCCAAGCCGACACGGCTGCGACCGACGATGTCGATCCTCGCGCGCCCAAGGTCACACACTTCCCGGCGAAAGCGAAGAATGTCATCTTTCTGTTCATGGAAGGTGGTCCCAGCCACATCGACCTGTTCGATCCCAAGCCTCTGTTGAACAAGCTGGCCGGTAAGAAATTGCCGGAAAGCTTCGGCAAAGTTATTCTCGCCATGGGCGAGAACGACGCGCCGCTGATGGAGTGTCCGCGGGTTTGGAAGCAGCATGGCGAGAGTGGCTTGTGGGTCTCGGAATGGTTCAACGAGATCGCGACGTGTGCCGACGACCTATGTGTGATTCGCTCGTGCGTTTCCGATGGTATCAATCATTCGTCAGGTGTCTGCCAGATGAACACCGGCCACGTGATTGGCGGACGTCCTTCGCTCGGTGCGTGGGCGACGTACGGATTAGGGACAGAAAACCAAGATATGCCCGCGTTTGTCGTGCTAACTGATAGCAACCGTCAGGTGGTCAACGGTCCACGAAACTGGGGTAGCGGTTTCATGCCGGCTGCTTACCAGGGAGTTCAGTTTAAACCCGGGGCGGATCCGATTTTGAATTTGAACCCACCAAGTCATATCACTCCCGATCGCCAGAAGGCAAAGCTCGACTTGCTAAGCCAGATCGATCATCGCCACAGCGAAATGCGGAACGACGACTCCGACCTGGAAGCTCGCATCAAGTCGTACGAACTGGCGTTCCGCATGCAATCGGCAGCACCGGAGATCGTCGACCTCAGCACCGAAACCGAGGAGACTAAGCAGCTCTACGGCATCGACCAGAAAGAGACCAACGTCTTCGGCAGCAATTGCTTGATGGCTCGCCGCCTGGTCGAGAACGGTGTCCGCTTCGTTCAACTCTACAGCGGAGCCGGCAGCGGCTGGGATGCCCACAGCAATATCGAAGGCAACCACGGCAAGCTGTGCAAAGCGGTCGACAAACCGATCGCAGGCCTGCTGAAAGATCTTAAACGGCGTGGGCTTTGGGATGACACCTTGGTGATTTGGGGTGGCGAGTTTGGTCGTACCCCGATGTCGGAGCAAGGAAACGGTCGAGATCACAACCCAACGGGGTTCACCATGTGGATGGCCGGTGGAGGTGTCCCAGGAGGCCGTACGATTGGTTCCACAGACGAACTTGGCTTGCGAGCCGTTGAGAACGAGATGCACGTCCACGACCTGCATGCGTCGATTCTACGGATCTTGGGTATCGATCATACGAAGCTGATCTACCGCCATAAGGGTCGCCCCGAACGAATCGACATGAACGAAGGCAAGGCCGAAATGAAGTTGTTGGGCCTCGCCTAAGCGAAGAAGTCTCAAGCAACAAGCCATGGCCGCCGGAAGCTATCTTCCCGCAGGCTACATCATTCGCGGGAGCTCGGCATATTGCTGAATCTGATCCGCTGCGAGGCAATGCGGCCAGAAAATGAGCCAAGACTGCTCCCGGACCTCCGTTTGCTCGGCGTGCTGCGGTAAGTTGGCAGAACAAGGCACTACTTCAATCTGCGACCAGCCCAACTCCTCGGCAGGCAGATCGGCCGCGAGGAATCTTCGTACGGTCGCCGGACACCCTGGCAAGTAACACAGCACTAATAGCTCGCCCAACGTCTCGCGGCGGACCAATGCTGGCAGGTGTCCTTGGAACTCAGTCGAAAGCCCGAAGACAACCCCCTGCCCGGGCAAAGCTTCGCGACGATCGAATTCGTTCCATCGCCGAACCAGCTCTTGTTCGGTTTGGTAAAGCACAACCGTCCAACTTACGGCGCCGAACTGAATATTCACTGGCACAAATGCGGGTTCTGATTTCCTTAGCGAATGATTCCAACTCCAGGTGAGCCCTCGTGAGCGATTTGGCATCGCCCCACGAGCAATTAGATCGAACTGGTGTGGTTCGCCAGACAGGTAGTTTCCAAGTTGCGTGAGGTCGAACAATGGAGAAAAGGGATTGGGAGCAATCATGGGCGCATCCTCGTAGCGTATCGTCAGACAGACTGACCATCGGAGTCTTTTCGCTCTATTTCTATGCAGCGGGGATAAGATACAGATGAGGCAAAGATGAGATCTTCTTCATGTTGGGCGTTTCGCCCTGTTTCGATATCTATTTGAATTGAAAGCTCTGCGAATATAAAGACGAATTTAGATTCAGGACTTTTGTTTACGGATCCCCTTCTAGAATTCAGCATACGCCCCTGCGAATTCCTCACACCTATTAGTGGCCATTTAATCCCCGTAGATCGGTAATCCAACCGTGAGTAACCGAATATTAATTGTTGAAGACGAGCCCCAAATTGCTGACTTTCTTTTTCGAGGTTTGCAAGAGGAAGGCTATGCCGTCGAGCGAGCCATAGACGGCCCAGAGGCATGGGACATGCTGCAAAATGGCCAGTGGGATCTGATCCTGCTCGATTGGTGGCTGCCAGGAGAAGACGGTATCGAGGTCTTACGCAAATTCAGGGGGATTGATCGCTCGACGCCCGTTTTGTTTCTGACCGCACGGGATGCGGTCGCCCATCGCGTGGAAGGGCTTGATGCCGGAGCGGATGACTACTTGGCCAAGCCGTTCGCATTCGCCGAACTAACAGCGCGCGTTCGTGCGTTGCTGCGACGCCCCGAACAGCAATCGAGCCTCGTCCTTAGCTATCGTGATATTCGTGCTGACCTCGGAAGCCAGAAGGCATCGCGCGATGGCTCTAGCTTGGATTTGACCGCCAAAGAGTTCTCGCTGCTATGTTTGTTCCTGCAAAACCCCGGCAAGATTCTCACTCGCACGCGGATCTTCGACACCGTATGGGGTGACACGTTTGACGGATTGTCCAATACGATCGAGGTCCACATTAAGGAACTCCGGCGAAAGCTAGAGCAGTTCGGGCATCGCGTGATCCATACCCGCCGTAATCGAGGTTACCTTTTGGAAGATACCGAAGCGTAATATGACCCTTGTCAATCGAGTCTCGACCTTCTTCCTGGTGGCATTAGCGGTTTGCCTGATTGGTTTTTCGCTAACGATGTCGCTCTTCATTCGGCATCACATGCTGGCCGAATTCGATGCGCACCTTCGGTCCTCGCTGAACATTCTTTCGGCTGGTCTCGAAGCGGAAGAGGATAGCATCAAGTGGCAACCGAACGAGCACACGATCGAACTGGGGGACGAGCACGAGCAAAACGAAATCCGCTGGATTCTAGTGGATGGAAGTCGCCAAGTGATCGATCGCTCGGATAACTTGATTGCGACCGACGCGAGCGATGAACTGCTCCTCGAGCTGGCCGCGAAACCGCACGCCGGATCGTTCGATATTTCGCAACAAGGTCAATGGCGCTATCTGCAAAAGCAACTTATCGCCACCGATCCCATACCGCAGGACGAGCGGGAATCGGATGAGTTTGAACGGATCTTGGTGACGGTGGCGCAACCCGCCGATCAGCTGAGTGCGGACCTTTACCGCCTAGGAATCTTGGCGGTCGTCTTGCCGATTGTGTTTTGGTGTGTGGCGGCATTGCTGGGGCGAGCGTTTTGTCGCCGGGCATTACTACCGGTCGTCACGATGGCACAGCAAGCACGCAGCACCAAGTTCAATGACTTCTCCTCGCGACTACCGATCAGTTCAGAGAGGGACGAACTAGCCGACATGGCCGCAGCCTTCAACGGACTGCTTGATCGGCTAGAGACGTCGTTCCGCCGCCAGCAAGCATTCGCCGGAGACGCCGCTCACCAGCTGAAGACACCGCTGACGGTTTTGCGAGGCCAAATCGACGTGGCCATGCTGCGGCCGCGCAATCCTGAGCAATACCAAGAGATCTTGCACACGTTAAGCGAGCAGACGTTCCAGCTACAACGAATCATCGACTCACTGTTAATGTTGGCCCGCGACGACCACGAGCATCCTAGCGATTGGCAGCAATTGCCTCTTGCCGATTGGCTGGAGGAATACGCCCTACGGTGGTCGGAACACGAGCGAGCCGGTGACATTCACTGGTCCGTTTCCCCGGAGGCGATGCTGGCAACTTCCCCCAGTTTGCTGCAGGTGGTGCTCGATAATTTCATCGACAATGCTGCCAAGTTCAGCCCGCCAGGCAGTCCAATCGAAGTTGCTTTTAAATCGCACGAAAATCGAACGGAGATTTCGGTCGCCAACGCAGGCTCGACCATTGCCATCGAGGATCGACACCGGATCTTCGAGCCTTTCTATCGCAGCCAGGAAGCACGTCGTCGGGGAGTCGCTGGAACCGGTTTAGGACTGGCCATGGTGGCCCGTGTTGCGCAGCGTTTGGGAGGCCAACTTAGCTGCGATTCACCCCGAATTAACACAACTCGATTTGTGTTAATTTTGCAAAACTCTAGTCAATCGATGGACAAAGTTGTTTGCCAGCGCAGTGAGCACAACCTAGCCTAACGTATCGTTTCGCGCGAGATTCGATCACGTTTTGACCACGTTCATTTAGATTAGAAGAAACCACGACTTTGTGAAATTTTTCCCATTTACAAATGGGCTCCCTTTCGCGACATTGCGGAAATGAAGAACATGCGTCGCACTTGGCAAGCGACCTGTGTCACAACGTTCGAGGCGGTGAAATGAACGCTGGGCATTGGAAGAATGAATTTTCAGTTCTAACCAGCGAGGATCTTTATCATGGCTCGTTTTGCGATCATCGAAGTGAATGACTCGTTGACGATTGCTCAAGTAACGCCTGGTCAACTGCCGGAAGACACGGCACGCCAGGAACGAGGAGCACTTGTCGATCCCTTTATCTATCGGTCTTACGACCACGCCTGTGAAGTACTGCACGGCATGCAGCTACGTGATGCCGAACGTCTTGGCGAACACGCCAGTCTTATCTAATCGGCATGCCTCTCTCTCGCAAAATGGCCCTCAGCCGAGGGCCATGCGGGACGGAATTCCCAAGATTTTCTTTTTCGCCATCCCTGGATTTCGTGGTCTCTCTCGACCTGCCTGCGGAAACCATCTGAGGGATCTTATTCGGCACACACGCTACAATCCCACCTTAGGACATGTGTGTGTTTCAGCAATTCCCTAGCCAGCGGGCTTCTCTTTTTTGCGCGTCCACGTCCACTTTGCGCCCAATTGGCAAGTGGGATACCGACGTCGGAAATGCGGGCAATTGAATCGTGATCGCGTCCAACTAGGATGGCTTACAGAGACACGATTTTTGCTCCTACTCCCACTATTCACTTAGGTGAATGCCTTTCCATCTGGAGGCTTCTGTATCATGACCCGTATGATTGCTTCGTTGGCGTTTGCCGCGGTACTTGGAACTGTATTTGTATCTTCCGCGGAAGCTGGTCTCTTCGGACGACGTGCTTACCGTCCGCACTATCACGCCCCGCGTGTCGAGTATCGCTATTACCAGGCAACCCCGTCGTACTACGAATCGCAAAACGTTCAGATTATTCGTCACGTGAACGATCCATCGATGTTCCGCGACGAAATGGGCTACGGCGAAAGCTAACGTCGCCCCTTAATCGATCAAGCCTGCACAAAGGCAGGCTTGATCCGCGGAGAGAGTTATCTGAAACAAGAGCGAGCTATTCTCCATAGCCGCTACGATCGCGAGGCAAACCTGCCATGCGATGCACGTTGGCATCGGGCAAGGCAGCTTGCTGAGCAGGTGCCTCAGGCGCGGCATCAATCGCCGAGCCACAGCCTTGGCAACAGTATTCGACCACGCACTTGTAGACCGGGACTTCGATGGTCGTTGTCTTTTGCACTAGCACCTTGCGAGTCCGACAATGACCGGCGATGGGTGCTTTGTCGCAGCAACCTTGGGCACAATCGGCACAGCCGACTTCGCCACAGCCTAGCTTCTTGTGACCAAAAAGCGAGATGCCGAACAACGAATCAGGCAGCATCGAGCTTGGTAGCAAGCTGCAAACGTCTTCGCATTCAGTCGTCCAGCTGGTCTTCTTAACCTTCTTCATTTCGCACACGATGCGGGTATGCTTCTGGCATTGGCAAGCCGTTGCACAGCGAGCACAGCAGCTGGGCTCGCCGTAAATGACGTGCGGCATCTGAGCGGCCTGCGGCACGGTGGAACTTGGTGCGGCGACACTAGGTACCGGCGGCACGTTGACAGGTTCCTGACTTTGGACTTGTCCCGCGAAACTGGCCACCGCGACAGCCAAGACAACGATCATATTTTGAGGACGCATGTTTGATTCCCTTCCTGGGCTTCTTGTATCTCTCGAATAAACCTTTCTAGCCAACCAATCACTTCGACTTAGAAGTCGAACTGCATACGCATTTGGAACACATGCAGAATGCCGTTGGAGGCGACGGTGTCGTCCGTGTTGGAGTAGTTGTACTCGAACATGGCTCGCGTGAAGGGACTGAGGTACCAGTTCAAGCCGACCAAGTGTCGGTAGTCACGGCCACCCGAGATGTTGTCGCTGTTGAGATCGTCGTGAGCATAACGGTAAGCAACTTCCCACGCCCCACGACCGTTGCCGATGCAACCATCTTGGGTACGGACTCGGAAGAAGTTTTCGTAGGGGACGATTCGATTCGAGAACGAACCAGAGCGGCGATTGTAGGCTCGGTTCTCGCCGGTTAGGACATAGCTGGCCTGAATGTAGTAGTGATCGAACGATTCCGACCCGAAATCATTCGTGTCAGCCGAGACGAAGTGGTATTCGGACTGCAGGATGAACGAACCGTAAGCATAAGCCGCTTCCAGGCCACCCAGGCTGTAGCTGGTAGCCGCGAAATTACCTGTATCGACGATGTACGGAGCCAACGCCGCGTCAGGACGATTACGGAAGCGAAGTTTCTGATCCCCCAGGTGTCGCCAGCTGTAGCCCATACCGAGGTGAATCAAACCACGTCCGTCACTCGCTTCGTCGTACCAAGGTAGGTAAGTCACGCGTCCAGTGATCGCGGACGAGTCTTCATCGCTCTGGTAGAACGGTGGCTTGTTGCTTTGCTCAGACACGAACAGCCCCACACCGTAGGTCCAGTTCGCATCGGCGTTGTCGGAATGGGCCATCACACCCAAGTCACGACCGAGCAGGAATGGGCTGGAGCGTTCCATGAACGTAAGATACTTGTTCGGCGTGAGCTGCTGCATCGAGAACGGCTCGAAAAAGTGACCGATCCGCACATTCTGCACGTAAGGAAGCTCGCCAAAGTCGAGATAGACGTCCAGCAAGCTCACTTGGCTGGAAAGGTCGAACCACAATCGGTACGAGGTGTTCTCCAGGACGTTGCCTTTCAGCTCAACCCAGCAAGTCCGCAGCTTGATGGCGTTCTCAGCGTCGCCCACTTGATCGTGGCTTTGCTGGTTCTGGCTGAAGACAGCCGAGTCGAGGAAGAATCGTCCACCAAGATTCACCGAAGGTTTCAGTGCGGCCTTGGCGGCGGCTGTGGCATCGGCCTTCTCGACGGAAGCCTTCCACTTTAGGAGCGAGTCGACATCTTGGTTCAAATCGGGAGCAATATCTGCCCCAGCACTCACCGGCACGGTCGATTGGAACTTTTCGCGAGCCAGTTCTCGCTTCAATTCGTCGATCTGAGCTTGGAGATCGGCGGCCTGCTGGGCGGTAATTCCGGGTTCGGTGGGTAACCGCATAGGGAGCGGAGGCTCACTAACCTCAGGGATTTCAAAATCGGCACGAACCGCACCAACGGCACAAACAAGAACTACGGCTCCGATCACGATCCATCGTGTCATGAGAAACTGCCCCATCGAAAGTTGTCAGATCATTTGCATTTGCCGATCCATCCGTTGTCCGGCTTTGTGTGATTCGACGCGACATAGGTAGCACCTCAATGCATTTTCACCCGGTTTTTGGCTAGAACGCGGTTTCCGCACACCATAGGTTTTTGTTATGCCATCTAGAGAAACTTTCTTGTTTTGCCCCCCGGTTGGATATAACGATTCGCCTCACCCGTCTTAGGGCAAGCACTCCCCACCAGGGCTATTCAACCACCACTTGCGGCCCGAATCGCCCCTCCCCAGGGCGGATACCCCCTGGGTACTGTGCGTTCTTTTATACGATTTCACGTTATCTGCACTGCATCCGTGACCTACTGTTTTGCATTGACAGGTTGCAAATGGTGCAGGCCTGAAATTAGTGATGGGAATGGAAATGTGCTGCGAGAAGCACACCTGGGGCAGGAGAATCTCATGCTTACTACGAAGGGCAAAATCAGCGGTCTAGTTGCAATCGGCTGCTTATCGCTCGTTCTGTTGATTTCGATTGGCTGGTACACCCTCTCGGAACAAGTTTCGAGCCTGAATGAAATTGTCGACGACAACTTCCTCGTCCTCATCGACCAGCAAATCACGCCGCTGTTACAAGACGAGATTCTGCCGTTCTTGAATGACGACCTCGTCCGCACGCAGCAAATGCAAGGCAGCATCGTGCTTATGCTGGATGCTGACCGCGATGCTTACCAGGTGCTGGTTGCCGAAATGGAAGCCCGCAGCCTAGCCTTAACCGGCACAACGACTAAAGAGTTGTACGACAAGCTTGTTGAGTCGCACGAACAGAACCTCGCTCAGGTGAAAGAGCGTTGCGATATCTCTAAGAACGGAATCTTCAGCGAAGAGGCGATGGCCCACCTGAACGATTCCTTGAGCCGCTTTGAGTCGTGGAAGGCAACGACACGCAAGATCGTCGAGCTTTCCGCCCCAGGAAACGACATCGATCCAATGCAGCTTAATAAGCTTTCCAAGGACGCGTTGGCCGAGTTTGAGTCGTTCCGCGAGCCGCTGGATGGCGCCAAAGAGCATCTTCAACTCGATATCGAAACAGCTCTGGCCGAGATCGCTCGTAAGAAGGAGCTGATCAACGAAAGCGAACAGAAGGCAACTGCCAGCCGTGAAGCCGTGGTTGCAACCGCCGACGAAGTGCGTCGCAACGCTAGCAGTTCGGTGAGCAGCTTCCTTATTATTGGTGGAATTGCCATCACTTTGACCGTGGTGTTCGGTACGATTCTATCTCGATCGATTATCGCTCCGCTGAACCAAACGATTCGGATGCTCGATGGCATCGCTGCCAGCGGCGGTGACTTAACGCAGCGTTTGGTGATGAATCGCCGTGATGAATTCGGCCGCCTGGCGAAGTCCTTCAATCACTTTGTTGAGAAGATCCAGGGGGTCGTCAGCCGAATTGCTCAGGACTCGGAAGTCTTGGTTCAATCCTCGAGCGAACTCGATGACACCTCGAGCAGCCTAACCAAGGGTGCCGAGGAGGCCTCGTTACGAAGTTCGTCGGTTGCTGCGGCCGCTGAAGAGATGTCGGTCTCGATCACCAACATCCAGCAAACAACCCACGACATGAACAACAGCTTCGACATGGTCTCGCATGCCGTCGATGAAATGTCGCGCAGCATCTCAGAGATCGCCAACAATACCGAGCAATCTTCGACCATCGCCAACGCTGCCTCGACCACGGTCAGTGCCAGCCACGAGAAGATGGAACTCTTGAGTCAAGCCGCCGCCGAAATCGGCCGCGTGACCGAAGTGATTCAAGACATCGCCGAACAGACCAACCTGTTGGCCTTGAACGCAACCATCGAAGCCTCGCGAGCTGGTGAAGCAGGTCGCGGTTTCGCGGTGGTCGCCACGGAAGTGAAAGCGTTGGCTCGCCAAACGGCCGAGGCCACGGACGATATTCGTTCGCGAATCGCAGGCATTCAAACTTCGGCCAGCACCGCGGTCGAAACGATCTCCGATGTCGACAACGTCGTGAAACAGGTTCACCAGATCTCGATGACGATCGCAGCTGCGGTGGAAGAACAACGCACCGTCGCTCAGAGCATCTCCGAACAACTGCAAAACGTTTCACACGGCGTGAAGTCGGTCTCGCATAGCCTCGACCAATCGTCCGAAGCGAGCTCGGAGGTGAGTCGCAGTATTGCTCAGGTCGACGACGTCGCCAGCCGAACGCTATCCGACGCTGGTCGCACCGGTTCGATCGGCAATCGCATGTCGACTCTGGCTGCTCAGTTGAACGAAACGTTGAGCGAGTTCAGCTACTAAGGTTGAACGAAGCGGCTCCACAAACGTGATCAAGGGCATCGTCCCCCGGAAGAAAGCCAAAGCAAATCGTCTTTGGCTTTCTTTTTTTCTTGCCCTACGGTTTCTCGAAACGGACCGTTCCTTCACCGATCAGCACCGCATATTCGTTCAGTACGTATTGTCCGCTACCGAGTGACTGGCAGCCTTGCTCCAACAAAATGTCCCCCTCAAAGGAAACGGTGGAAGCTTCCGCGGCTTCGTTTTGGGGATGGAGGCGTACGACTGCAAAGCACGACTGCGAATCGTTCCGATAGGTCACCAAGCCCGTCCGCCAAAGTTGATCCCATCCGGCAGTCAGATTCTCTCCCTTTAAAAGCCCTGCGTGTTGCCACCGTTTGCGTAAGCTCAACAGGTCACGATACCAGTTCCACGTTTCCTGGTTGCCTTCCGCTCGCGGGCCAATCTTTGACTTCCGAAACGCAGCCGGCGACAAGCAAGAGACAACCTGCGACCAGTCATGCTGCGGATGTTCGCGACGACGACCTTGCTCAACAGCTTTTCTCAAATGCGAGTCACCGAAGTCGGCGAAGAAATAGAACGGGTTATCTGCCGCGAACTCTTCTCCCATGAATAGCATCGGAATTGATGGCAGCATCAACATCAACGCGGCGGCCGCTCGCTGAGCCTCGTGCGAAGTGATCTGATGCATTCGCAAGCCCTCGGGATGATTGCCCACGAAGTCATGATTTTGTATCGAGAAGATCAGCGACGACAAATCGGCTGGCGTGCTGTCTTCCTCCAGCGGAATCCGTCGTCGCTTGCCACCGATGGTGCCGCGAAAGACGTAGCCGCGACGGAGCGTGGCATCGATGTCTTCGCCGGCTTGGTAACGTCGATCCGACATATGCTGCTCAGGTTGAATCTCCGCCGCGACTGCGTGCAGGAAGTCGTCGCACCAGATCGCATCGAAGCCGTACCCACCCGCATCGAGCGAGGTGAGCAGTTCCGCGTCGTAGATGTTACTCTCTGCAATCAAATGCAGTTCGCGGCCGAGTTTCGTTTGCATCGCTGCGAACGCGTCACCAATTTCCCCCACGATGTGCCGCGGGGAGTTATCAAGAATACAGTGTGTTGCATCGAGTCGGAGTCCATCGAAGTGAAACTCTTCGATCCAGTACTTCGCATTGGCCACGATATACTCGCGCATCATCTCGCTGCCATCACCATCGAAGTTAGGCGCATCACCCCACACGGTTTGATGGATGGGCGAAACGTAGCCGCCAAATGGATGCAGATAGTTCCCTTCCGCACCGAAGTGGTTGTAGACCACATCGAGAATCATCGCCAAGCCTTTTTGATGGGCCACATCGATTAGATGGCGTAATTCGTCCGGCGAACCAAACGAGTTGCGTGGCGCAAAAAAATCGGTGCCGTCGTAGCCCCAGTTCCATCGACCGGCCGACTCCGCTACCGGCATCAGCTCGACGGCCGTCACGCCCAGCTCGACCAGTTCGTCCAGCCGATCGATCGCGGCCGTGTAGGTTCCTTCCTTGGTAAAGGTTCCTATGTGCAGCTCGTATACCACCATCGCCGCTTTCGGAATGCCCTTCCAGGAATGGTCACCCCAAACATACGTTCGCGGATCGATCAGTTCGGACGGTCGATGAACACCCTCCGGCTGAAAGCGACTCGCGGGGTCGGGGCGGGGATTACCGTCCGGCACACGAAACCAATACTTGGTTCCCGCCGGGACATTTACCGACACCGTGAATACGCCAGGCTCTTTCTGACTCATGGGAATCTCTTGGGCATCTTCCCCCTCGATTTGCAGCGACAATCGGTCGCACGCCGGGGCATGCACTGTGAAGCAAACCGATCCATCATCTTGAAACTGGGGGCCGAACGTACGTGGCATGGAGCTATCCTGCGATTTCTAAGTAGAGATCCAACGAGCGAGAGCAAACAATCTAAATTGGCGCGCCGATTATTTCGCGCCACGGGGAAATTGGCAATGCACTACCCATTCTCCGTTGGTTGTGGTTCGTTTTTCCTGTTTTCTTCAGCTACAATCAACACCATCACGCCTTACACCCTCCTCTGCGAGATCCCACTATGCATCGCCTCGTTTCTTACGCCGCCGCTCTCCTCCTGCTGTGCGGTAGTTCGCTTCATGCCCAGGAAAAGAAGCAGCCCAACATCATCGTCATCCTGGCCGATGACATGGGGTATTCCGATATCGGCTGCTACGGGTCTGAAATTCAAACGCCAACACTGGACAGCTTGGCGGAGTCCGGCCTCAAGTTCAGTCAGTTTTACAACACAGCCCGTTGCTGTCCGACGCGGGCCTCGCTACTGACCGGATTGTATCCGCACCAAGCAGGGATCGGTCACATGGTGACCGGCAACTACGATCCCAACCAGTTTCCCGGCTACCATCAAGATTTGAACGATCGGTGTCAAACGATCGCCGAAGTCTTGAAGCCCGCGGGTTACACCACGTACATGACCGGCAAATGGCACGTCTGTAACAACATGAGCCCAGACGGCACCAAGCACAACTGGCCACTGCAGCGTGGGTTCGATCACTTCTACGGTACGATCACCGGCGCTGGCAGCTTTTACGATCCGGCCGCATTGTGTCGTGGCAATACGCTGATCACGCCGGTCAACGATAAAGACTACCAACCCGAGTCGTACTACTACACCGATGCGATCGGCGACAACGCCGTGAGCTTTTTGCAGCAACACGAAGAGGGCTCGGACGACAAGCCGTTCTTTTTGTATGTCGCATTCACCGCGGCTCACTGGCCGATGCATGCCTTGCCGGAAGATATCGCCAAGTACGAAGACCTTTATAAGAAAGGGTACGGCGAAATCCGAAAGGCTCGTTTTGCTCGCTTGAAAGAATTGGGCTTGATCGATCCTCAATGGGAAATGGCTGCTCGCGCCGGAACGTGGAAGAAGATCGAGCACAAGCCGTGGGAGATTCAGTGTATGGCGGTCTACGCCGCGATGATCGATCGCATGGATCAGAATATCGCCAAAATCACCCAACAGCTGAAAGCCTCGGACGAACTCGACAATACCCTGGTCTTCTATATGCAAGATAACGGCGGATGTGCCGAAGGGGTCGGTCGGCAAAGCGATAAGAACTTGCCCGAGCCCCGAAAGCCAATGGGGCCGGATGAACTGCAGCTCAGCATCATTCCGGCGTTCGCACGCGATGGTAAGCCGGTTCGCCATGGCCCCGAGAACATGCCGGGACCTTACGACACCTATATCGCTTACGGCCGTAACTGGGCAAACGTCTCGAACACGCCCTTCCGGGAATACAAACATTGGGTTCACGAAGGAGGCATCTCGACTCCGCTGATTGTGCACTGGCCCGTTGGAATTGCTGCTTCGCAAAACGGCAAGCTGGTCACCACGCCGAGCCATTTAATCGACATCATGGCCACCTGCGTCGATGTCGCCGGAGCCGACTATCCACAACAGGTCGCCGGCAAAGAGATTACTCCCCTACAAGGAATCAGCCTTGCCCCGTCCTTCACCGGCAGCGAGCCCCAACGGAAGACACCGATCTTCTGGGAGCACGAAGCCAACGGTGCGGTCCGTGACGGCAAATGGAAAATCGTTCGCTACGGCAAGATGGGCAGCGGGGAAACCCAACCTTGGGAACTGCACGACATGGAAGCGGATCGAACGGAACAACATGATCTGGCCAGCCAACATCCTGAAATCGTCGAGAAGATGGCTGCTCAGTGGGATCAGTGGGCTCACGAGGCGAACGTACTGCCGTGGCCTTGGGGCAATCAAAAGAAGAAGTAATTGGTAAACTCCATCATGCAAACTTTGACTCGAACTTCCCTGGCAGTCGCGTTTTTGCTGCTGCTGGGCATCTCCGCGCACGCGGACGAACGTCCTAACATCGTGGTCATCATGGTCGATGACTTGGGCTTCTCCGATCTTGGCTGCTTCGGTGGCGAGATCAACACGCCCAATATCGACTCGTTGGCGAGCGGCGGCTTACGTTTCACCTCGTTTTATAATTGTGCCCGCTGCTGCCCGACACGCGCTGCGATGTTGACCGGTCTTTACCCGCACCAGGTGGGGCTAATCCGAAATGGCAATTCGCTGACGCGCAACGGCGTGACAATCGCCGAGGCATTGGGGTCGGCCGGTTACCAAACCGCGATGGCTGGCAAGTGGCATCTCAGCCGCACCCAGGCACTACCGGATCACCAAGCGCAACTCGATTGGTTAAATCATCAATCGCAACCGGATCGTACGTTCTCGCCGGTCGACACCTATCCGATCAATCGCGGCTTCCAGCGGCACTTCGGACCGATCTGGGGCGTGGTCGATTACTTCGATCCCTTCTCGCTCGTCGAAGGAGAAACGCCAGTCGAAGATGTTCCGGATGATTTCTACATGACCGATGCCATTACGCAGAAGTCGGTCGATTACATCCAGGAGATGTCCCAGAGCGATGCTCCCTTCTTTCTGTACGTCGCGCACACTGCCCCGCACTGGCCGCTGCATGCCAAGCCGGAAGATATCGCCAAGTACGAAAAAACCTATCGCGATGGTTGGCACAAACTACGTGACAAGCGATATGCTCGTCAGGTGGAAATGGGGCTGATCGATCCCAAGACATCACCGAAACCTGAGCTCCAAGGGCAAGGGGACGACTGGGAAGCGTTAGACGAAGCGACGCGTGAACACATGAGCCAACTGATGTCGGTCCATGCCGGGATGGTCGATTGTGTTGACCAAGGGGTCGGCCGGATCATCAACGCTTTGAAAGAGACGGGTCGTCTCGAGAACACGCTCATTCTGGTGATGTCTGACAACGGAGCTTCCCCCGAACGTTACCTCAACCCTGGCTTCGATCGTCCAAACGAAACCCGCGAAGGGAAGCCGATCCAATACGAAGGGCTATTCAATCCTGGCAGTGAGACCACCTGGGGCTACATTGGCTCGTACTGGGCCAGTGCCGGCAACACGCCGTATCGCTACTGGAAAGCCCAATCGTTTGAAGGAGGCGCTCACACGCCGATGATCGCGCACTGGCCTTCCGGCTTGAAGACTGAGCCCGGCAGCAAGACCGATCAGCCGGGGCACGTTATCGACGTACTGCCCACCTGCCTGGAACTGGCTGGCGCTGAATATCCCCAGACGTTCAAAAAGAATGAGATCACACCCGTCGAAGGGCTTTCGCTCGCTCCGATTTTGGCAGGCCAACAGCGCGAAGGTCACCCAGCCCTCTTCTTCGAACACGAAGGAGGCAAGGCCATGATTGCTGACGGCTGGAAGCTGGTTCAACCGAAGCAGAACGGCCAATGGGAACTGTACCACTTGGCGGAAGATCGCACCGAAACCAACAACCTGGCTGAAGCCGAACCCAAACGCCTGGCCCAGATGAAACGCAAATGGCAGGCATGGTTCAACCGCGTCAAACCCTAATCACGCACAGGACACCTCCCCTCATGAAGATAACTCGTCGACTATTCGCACTGCTCGCTTTAGTAGCGTTCGCGGCCTCCGCCTCGGCGGAAGACTTACCGAATATTGTCGTCTTCCTTTCGGACGACCATACGCTGACCGATTCGTCGCTGTATGGCTCGACCGATCTGAAGACACCGAACATGGAGCGAATCGCGAAAGATGGAATGACCTTCGATCAGGCCTTCGTCGCGTCTCCTTCCTGCGCACCAAGTCGAGCTGCCCTCCTGACTGGCCTGATGCCTTCCCGCAACGGGGCCGAACCGAACCACTCGCGTCCACGCAAGGAGATTAAGAAGCTCCCGGCTTACTTCCAGGAGCTCGGCTACGAAGTGGTCAGCTTTGGGAAAGTTGGACACTATGCCCAAACGCCTGAGTATGGCTTCGACATCGCTCGGCACTTTAAGTACCACGAAGATGTCGCCGTCCCTGAAGCGCTTAAGTGGCTCAAAGCACGCGACAGCGAGAAGCCGCTGGTCCTGTTCGTTGGTACCAACTGGCCGCACGTACCGTGGCCGAAAGCGGAAGACATCGATCCCAAGACGATCAAGATTCCATCCACGCACGTGCATACACCGAAAACGCATGCTGCCCGAGCCAAGTACTATCAGGCCGTCAAAACGATGGACCGCGAACTGGGCGAAGTCTATGATCTCGCTTACGAGAAGCTCGGTCAGGACACGCTTTTTCTGCATACCAGCGACCATGGGGCTCAGTGGCCGTTCGGCAAGTGGACCCTCTATGACGATGGGATCCGCACGCCAATGATCGCGGTCTGGCCAGGCAAAATTCAGCCAGGGCAGCGAACCGATGCGATGGTCAGTTGGGTCGATATTTTGCCGACCTTATACGCCGCCACCGGTCAGACGCCACCGGAAGACCTTGACGGCCGCTCCTTCCTGCCGGTCCTGCTGGGAGAAACAGAAAAGCACCGAGACGAGATCTTCACCGTGCACAGTGGCGATGGCAACAACAACGTCTTCCCCACTCGCAGTGTCCGCACGGGTCGCTGGAAGTATATCCGTAATCTTCACCCGGAATACAAGTTCCTCTCCCATGTGACCAACGTTCACAAGGAAGACGCCTATTGGCCAAGCTGGGAGAAGAAAGCCGAGAACGGGAAGGAAGCAGCTCGCAAGGTGAAGCGTTACCTGGAACGTCCCGCCGAAGAGCTGTACGACCTGGAAGCCGATCCGACTGAGCAAACCAACCTCGCAACCGATCCTCAACATGCCGAAACGCTGAAGCAGCTGCAAGGCAAGCTGGACGCATGGATGAAAGAGCAAGGGGATCAAGAGAAGGTGTACGGTAAACCAACCCTCCTGGAAAGCAACTAGAAGGGTCGCTCGTGGTACGTGTGTTGACATGCGGTTGGTTGATTTGGCTTGTCGTAGCGACACCAGGATGTGGCGTGTCGGACAGCCATCAACCGATCGACCACAAGGATGACAGCCCAGCATATCGCGAACAGGTATGGCGGGCCGTTAGTCAGCGAGTCAACTCTGACCTAACGCCCCTGCCTACTGACACCCTGCTCGACGGCACTTGGAACGTCGAGCTTGAGATGATGGGCAATCGGCTTCCTTTCGCAAAATACGAGTTCGACGATGGAAGCTCGGTTTCGGTCACCCTCACGGTGCAAGAAAATGGCCCGACCTCGCTGGTGCCATATCACATCCCAGACGAGGGACGGTTCTCACTCGACGGCGAAATCTATCACGCCGCCACGACCATGCGTGACGAGCTGGTTCTGTTCAACGGCGACCAAAGCCTGGTTCTGGTCGCCACGAAACAGTAGGCACACGCGCAACGAGATCGAAGTTCGCGAAGCCGTTACGCCAACGCCGATTGAATCCGCGACACCAACTGATTGTCGGCCCGCTGCGAATCACGCAGCAGGAAGATATTCGACGCCAGATAGGTGTTTCGCCACTCCGGCGAGACGTGGTAGTAATCTTCCAGAATCGCGGAGCTGAACTTGTAATCGTGGGCATTGGTTCCCTTGCGGAAGATCAGCACGCGGGCCGCATCGATCAGCTGCTTCGCTTTCGCTTCGTGATTCTCTTCCTCTTGGAGGTAACCGAGCGTCATTCGAGCCGCGGAGGTCGGATCGCTTCCCAATTGGGCGAAGATATCTTCCACGGCTTGCGTCGCGTCTCCTTCCGGCTTGGTCGCTTCGAGGTTGGTGGAGAGAACATCCTTTACATTGCCTCGTCCGTTCATCCCCCCCCGGAACATCGGCAGGAACGCTGCGTTTTGTAGTAACAGCAGACGACGCGTTTGATCATCACCGCACGTCTCATAGGCATAACGCAAAGCGTTGGTCGTGGTGACCGAGTGCAGTGGCACGATGGCCGGTTGCTGCATCACCATCTCGCCTGCGACAACGTGGATCGCATCCCAAATCGATTGAGGATGGGCGCCGCCGTTGATCAATTGGACGGCTTGATCGCAAGCATCGTCGTTCGATCCTGACCGCAACGTTTCGATCATGGCGATCGTTGCTGCCGGATCGATTTTGCCGGTCGTCCAATCGTCACGAAGCTTTGCGGCGACCTCCTCGTTTCTTCGGAAGGGGCGGTCCGCTTCGTCATCCCGTTTAGCCGGATTGCTCCCTTCGTGCATTAGCAAGGCGTAAGTCAAACTACGCAGCACAGGCTCCGCATGCTGCCAGCCGATGCAGCCGAGCGTACGGTAGCTATTGGCAACGTAGATCGCTTTGTGCCCGATGCTGCGATAATCGCGGGATCCATATTTGAATAGGAGTCGGTAGATCTCGTTCGCCCCGCCCGTTCGCGCAAGGCTGGCCGCAGCGACATCGGCCTTCTCTACGTCCCAGTTTTCCATCGCATCGATGAACTGCGCCCTGGCTTTAGCGCGGGTCAAGATCTTGCTGTCGTCCATGGCCGACATCGTCCAGTCGCCGCGTTCTTCCACATCACGCTGGGCGGCGGACTTGTAATGATCGAGCGCCCAGAAGATCGGCAACCAGCGATGCTCATCTGGCGAAGAAATACTGGCCAGGTGGGCCGAGTTAACCACCAACACGGCATGAAACTTATGCCCCACGGACGGACGTGGCTCCACGTTTTTCACGCCGACCAGCAACAGCGCCGCGAGCACTTCCCGATAGCTGGTCCCTTTTTTGATTCGATCCGCAACCGCTTCCATCAGCTTCGCGCGCGGCGTCTCTTCGATCAGACGCACCAACGGTTCGATACTGGAATCAAGCCGGACAACGTTGGGATCGAGCTTCGCTTCTTCCGCCGAGACGGGCCGTAACTGCGAGAGTAGGCCGAGGTCCCCCATGCCGAGCAGTGTGCCTGCGATCGCTCCCGATTGAAGCATGCGGCGACGGGAAAGTTCAGGTCGAGATGAGCTAGGTCGTGGCATAGCGGCGGCTCCATGATTGGGGTCTGGGGATTTTCGCGCATGCTTCTTTGTAACGTTTTTCGCAGCAGAACGAAAACAGATTCGGACGCGCCGCGGCTTAAAAGCGCGGACCATGCTATCACCGGCGTGCATGGAAGAAACGAACACCTAAGAGAATCAGGCAATGATCTTGGAGGATTGTTTCTTTCCGAAATGCGATCCGCAGCGTCTAATTCAAGCGACAAAGCACCAACCCCTCTCTGCTCAGAACACCGAGGTCCTTTATGTACAGTACCAAAGCCTACGCCGCAGCCAGTGCCGACGCGAAGCTCGCTTCGACCACCATTCCCCGCCGCACGCCAACAGATCAAGACGTACAGATCGACATCTTGTTCTGCGGCATTTGCCACTCCGATATCCACCAGGCGCGTGACGAGTGGCACGAATCGATGCCGACCGTTTATCCCTGCGTGCCAGGACACGAAATCGTCGGTCGTGTGAGTAAGATCGGCAGCGGGGTCACTAAGTTCGCCGTGGGTGACATCGTGGGGGTGGGCTGCATGGTCGCCGCTGATCACGCCTGTCCAATTTGTGCGGAAGGGTTCGAACAGTTCAGCCCAGGAACCTCGTTCACCTACAACAGTCCCGACAAACACGAGACGGCACCGGTGACCTATGGTGGCTACTCCGATAGCATCGTCGTTGAGGAGCAGGCCGTATTGAAAGTCCCTGGCAACCTCGATCTGGCCGGTGCCGCTCCGCTGCTGTGTGCCGGAATCACGACCTACTCCCCGCTGAAACGAAACAACGTTGGCCCCGGCAAGAAGGTCGGCATCGTCGGCCTAGGCGGGCTAGGACACATGGGGGTCAAACTAGCCCATGCCATGGGAGCGCACGTTTCGGTTTTCAGCCGCACGCCTTCCAAGCAGGAAGATGCCACGCGTTTGGGCGCGGACGAGGTGATCATCTCGACCGACGCCAACGAAATGGCCAAGCATGTGGGCTCGTTCGACATGATCCTCGATACGGTTTCCGCCGATCATGACGTGAATGCGTACCTGAACCTGGTTGGCCGCGGGGGCAATATGACACTAGTCGGCGTCCCCAGCAAGCCGCTCGCGATTTCCTCGTTGTCGCTCATCTTCGGCAACAAGTCGCTATCAGGCTCGATGATCGGCGGTTTTGCGGAAACGCAAGAGATGCTCGACTTCTGCGGCAAGCATAATATCACTTCCGATGTCGAAGTGATTGCTATTCAGCAGATCAACGAAGCGTATGAACGTGTTCTCAAGAGCGACGTGAAGTATCGCTTTTCGATCGACATGGCTTCGCTGAAGTCGGAATAAGCAGCGGATCAATCGTTGCGTTGCGCAAGTGGAATCAAAATATCCCCACGCCCGAATACTTGGACGTGGGGATTTTTTATGGACTCACAGCTTAGGCCAACTGGACCGTGACCGCTTTAGTTTGCGTGTACAGGTCGATCGCTTCGTGTCCCATTTCTCGGCCCCAGCCAGATTGCTTGTAGCCACCAAACGGAAGCGAAGCGTCGAATACATTGTAGCAGTTCACCCACACGGTGCCTGCTTTGAGCCGCTTGGCTATCCGGTGAGCCTTGCTGATATCTTTGGACCACACCGCTGCGGCCAGGCCGTAGATGCTGTTGTTCGCGGTGGCGACCACTTCTTCGATGTCATCGAAAGGAACCGCGGCCACGACCGGCCCAAAGATTTCCTCTTGGATCACCTTCATCTGCGGATGCGTATCGACCAGCACGGTTGGCTCGACGAAATAGCCTGCTCCCTCGTGCTTCTTGCCGCCGACCACGGCCGTCGCTCCTTCGTGCAGCCCAGCTTCAAGGTAACCACAAACACGGTCTTGTTGGATTTGCGAGACCATCGGGCCCATGCCAGAGTCGGGATGCATGCCCGGTCCCAATTTGATCTTCTTAGCTTCTTCCGCTACCCCTTCGACCACTTGATCGAACTGACTGCGATGGACAAACAAGCGTGATCCAGCACAGCAGCACTGACCATGATTGAAGAAGATGGCGTTGGCCGCACCGGCGATTGCCGACGGCAAGTCCGCATCGGGTAGAATCACGTTCGGGCTCTTGCCACCCAGTTCAAGCGTGACCTTCTTAAGGTTCGTATCGCCTGCCGCTTTGACAATCAGCTTGCCCACTTCGGTCGAACCAGTGAAAGCAATCTTGTCGACATCGGGGTGCGCCGAAAGCGCTGCACCTGCCGTCTCGCCGAAACCAGTAATGATGTTAATCACGCCCGGCGGGAAGCCAGCTTCCTGAATCAGTTGCCCCAGACGCAATGCACTGAGTGGTGTTTCTTCCGCTACCTTCAACACGATGGTACAGCCGGTCGCTAGGGCGGGGCCAAGTTTCCAGGCGGCCATCAACAGCGGGAAATTCCAGGGAATAATCTGCCCTACCACGCCGACTGGCTCGCGAAGCGTGTAGCTGTGGAATTCGGCACCCGACAGGTAAGGAACCGATATCGGTATCGTCGTCCCTTCGATCTTCGTAGCCCAACCAGCCATGTATCGGAACAAGTCGATTGCAAGCGGGACGTCCGCCGCTTGAGCAACCGCTTTCGGCTTGCCGTTGTCGAGCGATTCGATCTCTGCAAACTCTTCGATGTGCTGGTCCATCAAGTCGGCCAGTTTCCAAATCAGCTTGCCGCGCTCGGAAGCGGTCATCGTGTGCCACGGGCCCGACTCGAAAGCCTTGCGTGCGGCGGCGACGGCTTTGTTGATATCTTCCTGACCACCTTCCGCGACCGAGGCAATCGTAGTGCCGTCGGCCGGGTTCACCACGTCGAACGACTTCCCGGTCGTGGCTGGTACCCAGTGACCGTCGATCAATAGCTGATGCTCGTGGGCGAGAAACTTTTGTGTCTTGGGACTGGCGGTGGCGGTACCGGACGTCAGGATCATGGGACATCTCCTTGAGGATGAGGTTTGCAGGAAGTGGTGTTTGGATTCCGTCGACATCGAGCAGCAAACATCAGGTGGGGCAACTCGGCGGAAGCTTCCGTTGTCGGTGGTTAGCTTGCGTGATGAGTTCACGCGAAGTCCTGTTTCTATTGTACGGACCTGGTCGCTGGCAAGAATCTTTTCGTTTTTCACGTTACCCTCCCCCAGGTCTGCACGGTCTACCCATCAGAAGCAAACGAGTCAAGTTTTGAAGCGACACATGGGGAGGCGGGCCATGGAAACGTGGGAGCAATTGCAGCACCAATACAAGCAGCTGCATAACGAAGCAGTACGCCTAGCAGGCACAACGAAGCAGCTCTCGCAGCGGGCCGCAACCTACTATCACTTGTACGAAAACTCAGGGCGGAATCATATCTTTCCCCTTATCGCCGCGCACGGGGCGCTGTGGGCACGTGGTTATTTTGCTTTTGGGATGAAGCTGGGCGAACTGCTCAGCTGGCAATATGGTTTTTCGCCGAAAAGACGTCGCCAGCAACTGGACGCTTTGGAAGACTTCGCCGAATCGTTCCGGGAAGTGAATCGGCGGGTCTGCGTCGAAACCTATATCACCTATCACTTTGTCCAGCGTCACGGTGAGCATCCGCTGGCCGATCAGTTGGTTCGTCCTGAGCTATTAACAAGCCTGCGAAAACTCTGCACAGCCAAGCAAAGAGGAACTGAGCTAGATGACCTAACCAAGCGGTCGATCTTTGAGACACATTTCCTGGACGAACAAGCAACGGTCGTGGGACCACGTATCGAAAAGGCAGTCCAGCAGTTCCTTTGGCCGATGATGCGGAGCCTGGCCTTAATGCCGGCAGTTCGCTTCGCTTACTTCCCCCGCGGTAAGTGGCTGCAGTTTTGGAAGTTTGATCGCCGAGAGGAACGTATCGCGCGCGGTTTATCGGCCTTTGATATGGCCGCCGGTGTCGGCTGGAAGCAGGTCGAGCGAACACTCGATCGTTACCAGGTTTTGCCGGCGACCTTCTTTGCGAACTCGCTCGACCACTTCGCGAACCTCCGCAACGAGATTTTGGCAGCGGCGTAAAGGGTGCAACTTCCACCAAAAAACTTGCTTATCACCCATCAGCCGTTATCCTGATACGCACCCTCCTGAATTTCCTGCCGACCTCCTTCGAGCGATGCTATGCGTGCGTATCTATTCATTGTGTGCTTCTGGGCACTTCTCTCCCCAGCTCTGCTTTATGCCGCCGATCGTCCTGCGAACGTCGTGCTGATTGTCTCCGACGATCAAGGCTATCACGATCTGGGGAGTTTTGGGGCACAGGATGTGAAGACGCCCCATCTCGATCAACTAGCCAGCGAAGGCACACGACTCACCAGCTTTTATGTCGCTTGGAATGCGTGCACGCCGTCGCGGGCATCGTTTCTGACTGGCCGTTATCCGCAGCGAAACGGCACGTACGATATGATTCGTAACGATCGCGTCGACGATGGTTACTTGTATCCCCCGGAAGAATATGCCGTTTCACCAGAGCACATCCTGGGAACCGATGTGCGGGAAGTGTTTCTTTCCAGTGCGCTCGCAAAGAACGGTTATCGCTGTGGATGCTATGGAAAATGGGATGGGGGACAGCTACGCCGGTTTCTTCCGCTGCAGCGTGGCTTTGACGACTTTTACGGCTTCTGCAACACGGGCATCGATTACTTCACGCACGAGCGTTATGGCGTTCCTTCGATGTTCACGGGCAATCAGCCAACCACGGCCGATAAGGGGACCTACGCCACGACGTTGTTCCGCGACCATGTCCTGCAGTTCATCGATCAGAATCATGATCGTCCGTTCTTCCTTTACATTCCGTTCAATGCTCCGCATGGCGCGTCGAGCTTAGATCCAGAAATCCGCGGCACTGTCCAGGCTTCACCGGAATACTTGCAGCAGTACCCCGAAGGGGACGACAAACGCTCCCAACGACGTCGCGGTTATATGGCGGCTGTCACCGAAATGGATGCAGCGATTGGCATGATCATGGCGCGGCTTGATCAATACGAGATTGCCGACGACACGCTGGTGATCTTCTTTTCGGACAACGGAGGAAGCGGCTTGGCGAACAACGCGCCGCTGCAAGGTCGGAAGTCGACCATGTGGGAAGGTGGCAACCGCGTGCCCTGCATCGTGCGCTGGCCAGGACATGTCCCCGCTGGCCAGGTAAGCGATGCGTTCCTCACGTCTCTTGAAGTCTTCCCGACTGCCTGTGCGGCGGCCGGGGTCGCGCTCCCGGAAGGGGTGATTTACGACGGCTTCAACATGCAACCGGTCTTAAGCGGTCAGATCGATTCGCCCCGGACGAAGATGTTCTGGGAACGCCGGGGAGAAGTTGCCGCCCGGGTGGGAGACTGGAAATGGCTCGACAGCAAACGAGGCAAGGGCCTTTACTACTTGCCGGACGACATCGGCGAAAAGAACGACCTTTCTCAGAAGCACCCTGAGAAAGTCGAGCAGTTAAAGCGGGAAATCGCCAACTGGCAGGCCGAAATGGAAGCAGCAGAACCACGCGGCCCGTTCCGCAATTACTAGGTGTCTGCTATCCGCGAGGTCGTTTCCTGGAAAAATAGCACGCCCTCCCAAGTTTTTCTCCATTGACATATCGTGACCTTACGATATATTTGTATTAGGAGAGTAAATCAATGTCCGAAAAAGCCCAAACCAAACCACCGCTCAACATGGAAGCCCTTGGCCAAGCCGCCGAGTGCTTGCGAACGTTGGCCCATCCGGTCCGGATCCGCATGGTTCAGCTGTTGATCTCTGGCCGTTATACGGTGGGCGAAATTGCGGAAGATTGCGGCATCGCCGAGAACCTCGCCTCCGAACACCTGCGACTCATGCAGCGCTGTGGCTTTTTCACCAGCGAGCGTGAAGGACGTCGGGTTTATTACCAGGTGGCCGAACCCCATCTGCACGATATCATGAACTGTATCGAGGGCCGTTTTTTGAGCGACTCCGGTAAGTAACACCCCATTTTTTTAGACATACATATCGTCACCTCACGATATTACAAGAAGGATTATTCCATGAGCGTCACAACGATTTCGCCCCAAGAATTGCACGAGCGACGTCAGCAGGGTAAGTGCGACCTGATCGACGTTCGTACCCCGGCCGAATATGGAGAAGTGCATGCGACCGATGCGGTCAACTTGCCGCTCGATCGCTTGTCGCCGAAAGACGTTATGCAGTCGCGTAACGGCTCGGCCGACCAACCGCTGTATGTGATTTGCAAGTCTGGCAACCGTGCTGGTAAAGCTTGCGATAAGTTCATTTCCGCTGGCTACGACAACGTGGTCAACGTCGAAGGAGGTACCGATGCCTGGGCTTCGGCCGGACTACCGGTCGTCCGTGGCAAGAAGGCGATCTCCCTGGAACGACAAGTTCGTATCGCCGCTGGCTTCCTCGTGCTGGTCGGTGCCCTGCTGGGTATCTTCGTTCATCCATACTTCGCTGGCCTTTCCGCTTTCGTCGGGGCAGGCCTGATGTTTGCCGGGATCACGGATACCTGTGGCATGGCAATGGTACTGGCCAAGATGCCGTGGAATCAGGGCAGCAGTTGTTCGTCTGGCAGTTGTAAGGCGTGAGCCTGAGCGGCAGAGCGGAGAGGCTCCGTGTTTCGCATCAGCAACCTCTGTCCCAGTTGATGGAAAAATGCTTCGCTCTGCCGCGTTCCCCGATTGCCCCTTAGCCCCTTAGCCCCTTACGCCCTCAACATCCTGCAAGGAACTCGAATCATGTATTTCCAACGCTATTACCTGGAGTGTCTCTCACACGCTTCCTACATGGTGGCGGACGAGGAAACGAAGATCGCCGCGGTGATCGATCCGCAGCGTGATATCGACATTTACCTAAAGGATGCCCAGGAGCATGGCTTTGAAATCAAGCATGTCATCCTGACCCACTTCCATGCCGACTTCGTGGCGGGTCATATCGAACTGCGGAACCGTGTCGGTGCCCGCATTTATCTCGGCAGCAAGGGAGACGCGGAATTCGAACACACCAAGCTCTCCGACGACGATCGAGTTGAACTGGGCTCCGTCTATCTGTCGACGCTGGAAACGCCAGGTCACACGCCCGAAGGGATCACGATGCTGGTCTTCGATCCGAGCTACAGCACCGACGAGCCGTACGCCGCACTCACCGGCGATACGCTGTTCATCGGCGATGTCGGACGCCCTGACCTCTTGGCGTCGATCGGCGTCACGGCCGACGAGCTGGGCAACATGCTGTACGATTCGCTCCACGAAAAGCTGCTGAAGCTTCCGGACGCAACACGAATCTATCCTGCCCATGGCGCGGGTTCGCTCTGTGGGAAGGCGCTCAGCAGCGAGCCGTTTTCGACGCTGGGCGAACAGCGAAAGTACAACTACGCCTTGCAGCCCATGTCACGGGAAGAGTTCCTGAGAATCGTCACCGCGGCTCAGCCCGATGCGCCGGACTACTTCGTGCATGATGCGATCATGAATCGTAAGGATCGGGCGAGCTTAGACGAATCGATGCAGCACAGTCTGCAAGCACTGTCGCTGACAGAAGTTCTCGAAAAACAGGCGGCGGGGGCCCAAGTGGTCGACACGCGTGATCCGATTGAATTCGCCGGCGCGCACCTGCGAGGTGCGCTCAACATTGGTATCGACGGCAAGTACGCGACCTGGGCGGGGACGATGCTGAACAAGACGGAACCGATCGTCGTGATCGCCGATGAAGAACGCGTGGAGGAATCGATTTTACGACTCGGCCGAATTGGATTCGACCAAGTAGTTGGCTACTTGAAGGAAGGAATGGACGCGTTGAATGATCGTCCTGACCTGGTGGCTCGCACGTCACGGATCACCGCCCCTGCCGTGAAGGAACTCGAAGGAGACGTGGTCGTGCTCGATATCCGCAACCCGAAAGAATACGACGACGGGCATATCGAAGGGAGCCTCAACATTCCGCTCAACCACTTGGAAGAAAGGTTTGCCGAGATTCCTTCGGCCGACCACTTAGTGGTTCACTGTGCGGGGGGTTACCGATCGTCGATTGGCGCGAGTCTCCTGCTCAAACTGGGACGGTCCGATGTGCTCGATATGGTGGGGGGCTTCAAGGCCTGGGAGGCCTCTCACCTACCGGTCGCAACCAGTGCCTGAGCCGTGTTGCCTGGGCGGAAATTTCAGAGAAACTCCCTTGGATGCCTGCCTCTCCCCGCAAGGGGAGAGGCTTGGGCATTTCCGAGGTTTACGCGCTGACGGCTACTTCACCTGGTAACACCAGAGCGTGCCATGCTGACGAATGTAAAGCTTGCCTTCGGCCAGGGCCGGATAAGCCCACGATTTGCCCGTTCCCTCTGGTTGACCTGGCGGGCTGAAGCTGCTGATCTCTTGAAAACCTTCCGGCGAGGCAGCGACCATCATCACCTTGCCATCTTCGGTATGCAGGTAGAGTCGCCCCTCGGCCACCAAGATCGAAGCCGCGGCACTGATTCGCTCTTGCCACTTGATCTCGCCTGAAGCAAAGTCGACGCACATCAGCGTCGAGTTGCTGCAACCATACAGCGCGTCATCCACTTTCACGGCGCCACCGATCGCGGTCGGTAACTTGGGATTGAAGTAGAGCTCTTCGGCGGCGAACCCTTCGTCCTTCGCGACCAACTTCACCGCACCGCCTCCTTTGCGGCCACCGCCGCTGTAAACGATGTCGCCACCCACCACAGGCGTAGCCATGTCAGCCGTGCCCTTGGTACCGGTGTACGACCACAGTAGCTTGCCATCTTCGGCATCCACGCCCACCAGTCCGTCTCCCATGAAGACGACGTACTGCTTGGTTCCGTCGGCACTCAGCGTCATGATCGATGCATAGGCTGCGGCACCCATCTTCACGTTCGCTTTCCAAATCGTTTCGCCCGTTTTCTTATTCAGAGCGACAACGCCTGCCTCTTCCCCGCCTGGCGTAATAATGACTTTGTCACCATCGATCAGGGGAGACTCGGAATAAGCCCACACACCTGGCTCACCTCCAAAATCTTCTCGCACGCTCTTCTGCCAGACCACTTCGCCTGACTTGGCTTTCAAGCATGCCAGGTCGCCATCCGATCCGAACGCATACACCAAGTCCCCATCAACGGTCGGAGTCGAGCGTGCCGCCGGGTAGCTGGGACGCTGGTCAGGATTACCCACCTTACCAATGCGAGTCCCCCAGAGAACTTGGCCCGTTTGTTGATCGAGCGCTTTGACCAGTTCGTTTTCAAGTCCCTCATTGGCGACCAGGAAGATCATTCCGTTGGCCACCGAGACGGCACCGTAACCGTCACCGAGCTCGTCGACCTGCCATACGAGCTTCGGTCCCTCGGCAGGCCACTCTTTTAAGAGGCCGGTCTCGCTAGAAATTCCATCACGATCAGGACCACGCCATTGGGGCCAGTCTTCCGCCACAGCCCATGAGGCACAAACGGTGACCAAAGTCGTCACCAGCAACATTCGTTGAAACGAAGCGAACACAGGGGCTCTCCTTGATTGAGAAACAGTGAGGTTCGGTAGTTCTGGGTATTCTAACGGGCTTGAGGCAAACTTCTCAATCATTCCTTTGGGTCCCGTAGTTGCACAGTACCTCGCAGCATCCTAGGTTGATGCATACGGTTAACGCTATCGAGACGCATCCTCCTACCCGAACGTTCTCTGCATGACGCAATCAACTCCGTTAATCATTGGTGCTGGTCCGGTCGGATTGGCCGCGGCCGCGTTTCTCTCGCGGCATGACATCGTTCCTCGAATTGTCGACAAGCGGCCTGAGCCGAGCCTGCTCTCGAAAGCTTTGGCCGTAAATCCACGCACACTTGAGATTTTGGAAACGATCGGCTTGACCGATAAACTGCTGGCTCTGGGTAAAGTGGTGCACGGCGCGACCATTCATCGTGGCGATCGGATCGTCGCCGAGGTCGACTTCAAACAACTGGAACATCGCTTCCCTTTCCTGCTGGCCCTCTCGCAAGCCACCACGGAGCGGATCTTGCGTGAAGACCTGGCCGAACGAGGGATTGAGATCGAGCGGCAAATCGAACTGGTCGATTCCCCTCAGCTAACGGAAGGGAAAGCCGAACTGGTCCACGCCGAAACGTACGAGCGTCAGCTTGCCACCGCGCCCTGGATCTTGGCCGCCGACGGCGCGCACAGCATCTGTCGCAAATCGGTCCACGTCCCCTTCCCTGGCGACACCTACGACCGAGCTTGGGTGCTGGATGATATCGCGTTGGCAACCGACCTGGATCCTGCCCGGGCACATATCAAGTTTGTGGAAGATGGTTTCCTGTTCCTGCTGCCGATTGTGACCGGCGATGAAGCGCCTGGCGAACCAACCGTGTGGCGAGTGCTGGGCAACTTCCCGGAACCGCTGAACTACCTGAACGAAGCCAACCCGATCGGGACGTCGCGGTGGAACTCATCGTTTCACATTTCGCATCGCCTGGTCGAGAAGATGAATGTCGGTCAGGTTTACTTCGCCGGTGATGCGGCGCATCTGCATTCTCCGGTGGGTGCTCGCGGGATGAATCTGGGGATCGAAGATGCCTGGGTCTTTGCGGAGCTCGCCCGGCGCGACCAACTGGGCTCCTACCACAAGATGCGGTGGCCCGTCGATAACGCGATCATCCAGCGAATCCGCACCTTCACCGGTTTCGCCAAGGGAGAAACGTTCCTCAAGCGGATGATGCGGAATCATGTCGCGCCGCATCTCCTACGTCTGAACTCGGTCCGCCAAACGATGCTCCACACCGTCAGCGGACTCGACCATCCCCTGCCAACCTGGGACAAGTAGTGTTTTCGGTGGGCGATTGATCGAGCGGGCACCTCGCTGAATTGCGGGGCAGCGGAGTATACTGGAGCCACGTCTTCATCACGGTCGACGAGCGCTGCGGTTCTTCTTCAAGTTCGCCTGCCTCTTATCGATCGTGATGCTATTCGTCTTTCCCGAAAGGTACGCATGTCGTCGAACGCCTCCTCTGACAAAACGCCCGGTGACCAGTTCGAGTTGCTTTCTGACGCCATCAAGGACCAGACGGCCAAGGTGGGCGTGATCGGTCTGGGGTATGTCGGCTTACCTTTGATTCAGGCCTTTGTGCGGGCCGGCTTCTCAACCATTGGGTTTGACTCGGATCCCACCAAGGTCGAGCGTCTGCTGGCGGGGCAAAGCTATATCAAGCACATCGACTCGGCTTGGATTGCCCAGTGCATCGCCGAGAAGAAGTTCGACCCAACGGCCGACATGCAGCGACTGCAAGAGGCCGACGCCCTGCTGATCTGCGTACCGACGCCCGTGTCGGAAAGCCGCGACCCAGATTTGACGTATGTCGAGAATACGGCTCGCATGATCGCGCAAGTGCTCCGGCCGGGCCAGTTGATCGTGTTAGAAAGTACGACCTACCCCAGCACGACCCGCGATGTGGTGCTGCCGATTCTCGCGGAGTCGGGATTGGTGATTGGGCGTGACTTCTTTCTGGCCTACAGCCCAGAACGGGAAGATCCCGGCAACCCGGACTTTAATGCGAGCCGCATTCCGAAAGTGGTGGGCGGATACGGCCCGCCTAGCTTGCAGTTGGCCTGCGACCTGTATGGCCATGCCGTGGTCGAAACGGTGCCGGTGAGTAGCCTGGAAGTGGCGGAAGCGTGCAAGATTCTCGAGAACATCTACCGAGCGGTGAACATCGCGCTAGTCAACGAATTGAAGATCTTGTTCCATAAACTGGAGATCGACGTCTGGGAAGTGATCGACGCCGCCAAAACGAAGCCGTTCGGGTTTCAAGCGTTCTACCCTGGGCCCGGACTGGGTGGCCACTGCATCCCGATCGATCCGTTCTATTTAAGTTGGCTTGCACGTAAGAACGAACTCTCGACGCGGTTTATTGAACTGGCAGGCGAAGTGAACTCGTCGATGCCGCACTACGTCATTCAGCAGGTCATCGAGGCCCTTAACGACCACGGGAAGCCGGTACGAGGGACCAAGATCGGGCTCTTGGGCGTGGCCTACAAAAAGGACGTCGACGATCCTCGCGAGAGTCCTTCCTTCAAGCTAATGGAAGAGCTCCTGAAACGAGGTGCCGAACTCAGTTACAACGATCCGCACATCCCGGTGCTGCCAGAGATGCGGCACTATGATGTGCCCAAGATGACCAGCGAAGACCTCACCGCCCACTGGTTGGCCCAACAAGACCTGGTCCTGATCGCCACCGACCATTCCGCCTACGACTACGCATTCATCGTGCAGCACAGCAAGCTGGTACTGGATACCCGCAACGCGACGAAGGGTGTGACGCAGAATCGGGAGCGGATTGTGAAGGCTTAACCTCCGGTCACAAACAGAACACCCTTCGTCGCGGCCAATATTGGTTCGAATTGTCAAAGAGCATTGGCGCGAAACCTTTGACGGCCCGCCCCTCACGGTTCCATCCTGATGGACAAGTTCAATCGATTACCTTGTTTATCCCGTGAATCACGACGACAATGTTGTTTCGCTAGAAGCCCGAAAACGCTCTCGCCTCACGATTGGCAGGGAAATTGAATGTAGCGACTTGCAGTGCGTAATTCGTCGCATGTAGGGCGTCATCGAGCTGGGTTTCGGGATGTGAATACTTGATCGTTCGGTTCACATCGTCATATTCAGCGACTTCACAAACAAACTCATCGAGCAGTCTCCCGCACTCTTGCCTTCTGGGAAAGAGTATTTTCCTCGCCTTGACTCGACTGAATAGCCCGCCGATAGTCGCCGAACGCCCGACCGTCCATTTCGCAAGAACACCGTCACGTTGAGGGGGCTGACCGGCCGCGGAATAAAAAATTGCGAATAGCCTTGCATCAAGATCATGATTCTGTAAAAGCAGGCGATTATAAACGAGTCCGTTGCCTCCGCCGTCGGCACCGATCCATCGAACTCTAAACGTCCGACAAAGCTCCGCAATCTTCTTTAGCACAACATCAGGGTCCTCATTGGGCATTAGGTGGCTAAAATGATGGACCTCAAACATGTAGTCTCTATTCATGAATCCGATAACAATTGCCGTTCGGCTGACAGCACCACCACCCCAGTCAATTCCTGCGACAAGTTCGCCTTGGGCGACTACAGGGACATCGGACCATGCCCTTGCCATTGGCCTCTCGGTACAACATGCTTCTAACTCGCTAAGTGTTACCACATGCTCGCCCAAAGTTGTCGGCATTCCTAAAACCTCATTCTTAAAGCGTGAGAGGTCGTAATGCCTTCGCCGGTCTTGCAAATCGACATGGTCCATCCAAGGTACCATGACGTGGTTGATCCAATATCCGTCCCCCCACGTCGATAAGGGATTGCGAGGCACCCAATTACCACGTGATGGATCGATCGGCGCAGCACATTGGCTGCATACAGGACCGTCTGCTCCAAGACAACGCTCATCTGGAACGACACCATATCCACAAGAAGAACATTCCATGGTCCACTCGTGAGCCGTGGATTGGGAGAACACCGCGTCAAGGGGATTATCGAGCAGCTTGGGCGTCCCGGTGAGTATCGTCTTTCTTACTTCAGAATGACTCATGGTTTCCTGAAGGACTGGCAAGTTCCCAGCGGCGATGTCCTGGAATTCATCCACCAATAATACGTCCGCGCTAATCCCCCGAGCTGCATCTGCCGAACGATATGCTGCTCGGATATAGAGCTCTGAACCATTGACAAAACTCATGTTCGTAATCGGCAACCGCTGGCGGGAACGTCCTAATAGACACCTCCGAATCACTGGACTCTGTTCCAACGATTGAATTAGGCGAGTTCGGCTGAACACTCTGGCTTGCTCCATTCGTGGACAGACAAACAAAATTCGAGTCCCTTGTTGAACACATGCTAGATGCAAAATCGTGTTGACTAGGAACGTGCTCTTCTCTACTTGCCTACTTGTGCGAAGTATCAAGTTCTTCGCCGACGATTCATAGAATCCGGGAAGGTAAGGACGATCATCGAAACGAATTCGCTCCCGATTTAGAAAGACAAAGCTCTTACAAAACTCAAGCTTGCCCACCTTCCTCATCCTCGTCGTACTCTTCCATGATACTGGCGATCTGCTGATCGGTAAGAAACGGTTCGAATGTGTTCAACAGGAAAGGGTGCTCTCGAAGATGTTGCATGATGTCAGGATCGTCAATCCGACCTTCATCGCGACGAGACTGCATCCGTTGGTTAGCTTGCAGCATGGTGCCGTAGACCCCACGCATCGCATTGGCCTGCACGGGGGTGAGTATTCCCATGGCGATGAGGCCAGGCATCTGCCCCATCGAACGAAGAATCTCATCACTACTCATCGCCCTCGGAGGACTTGGCTCCGCCGTTCGCCGATTGGATGAGTCTTGTGACCGATTCACAGCAGGCGTGGTCGGTCGACGTCGCTTCTTACCCGGTTTTCGCTGTGGATTGCGATCACCGGCGTCATCCTCAGTTGCGTCAGACATGACTCTTATCCTTAACAAGTACTATCATCTGAAAACGCCTGCTTCAGGTTTGGCAGACGAGCAAAAATGAAAAAACGTTGGCTCGACGATCTGATGGCTTCTCTTTACTGTGAGGTTCGTTTCGCAGATTCGCGCCTCGGCGCACGCCTGGTTCAGGTTGACTCGGCTTTCGTTATCGTGTTCAAACTTGCCAGTTGCGTGTTCGCCCCATCTGCCTGCATAGCATTCGTGATTCGGTTGATCATCCTAGTTACCGTGCCCCGACGCTGAATTCCAAGCACCTCCGCTAACTGCAAGGAAGTGATATCGGGATTGTGGACAACCTCCTGTATGGCTCGAAACCAAGCCGTCAGCGCCAGTTGTGACCGCTCCATGACCGTCCCGTGCCGGAGGCCAACCTGCCGATGACAACCATTGCACTCCCACCGCTTCTGACGTTGAAGCCAACTTCCCTGAGCACCGAGGCAGCGCGGACATCGCCAGTTCGATCGACTAAAGCGTTTTGCAAGATGTTTCTCGCATGCCGCTTCCGTCTCGAATAGATTTGCCGAATTATCCTTCTGCTCAGTCTTTTCCTGTGATTGACGAGTCATTCGATCGTGCTGAATCTCACGAAGCTTATTGAGAGCCGCGTAGAACGCCTTTTCGTGTCCCCGTCGATAACGGTTAAACTTGTCCAATGCTTCCGTTGACACAGCCGAGGCCAGAACTGCGTCTTCCCGCTCGTCAGCATCATCCCCAGGTTCACTACTGGTGCTTAGAATCATGCCCGATAGTTCGCGTGCACCATGCCGAAGGACGGCGCCCTCGGCCTTTTCACCGAGTTCCATCATCGCCGCATGACGTGCCATCTCTGCCACAAGCAACTGCTCCGTTGTACCCGCGGGCTTAAATTCCTGATCTAGGCTGGCTTGAATCCCTGCAACCTGATCTTTGCGAAGTAACTCTGGAATTAGCTTCTTACTCGTGAGTCCATGTCTAAGCGAGTTACGCGATGCAGCAAGTTTTCCCTTATTTGTCTTAGGCCCTCCCCGCCTTCCGGCTTGTTCATTTTGCATGTCGTTCATCGCGAGTCCTCTAAGCGTCCAACCTCGTGACCAGATCACTTCTGGCAAACCTACGGCACTGGTGAAAATTTCTAACCGACACCCAATAAGCCGACAATCGGCTTATTGGCCCCAAAAAAAATCACGGCGATAAGCGCAGTAGATTACAACCTCAAATCTGAGAGCCCTTCGACGCAGACCAGGGTTCATACTTGTTTAATAGTTTAATAATTCGTAACAAATCCACTCTCAATGTGACAAACGGCTCGAAGTCTTGCACTGGGCAACGAGAGCCGTCCACGGGTTGCCAACCTAAGTACCTGCGGGCCCTCATGCGAATCCTAAAATCACGACTAACGCGACCAGTTGGAAACACATCGAACACGAAGCGTATGCAGGTCAGATCACCGATGTCCATAAAATAATTTTGGTCAGCATCTAACCTTCCTTTAAATGGAAACAGGCCATAATCCCAGCCATATAGCTGCGCAAAAATCGTCATCCCCTCGACAGCACGCTCAGCAACCATTGCAGCCAATGGCGTCCGGATGCCCACTTGCTTCAACTTAAGGACAATCCCCAACCATAGCGCATGATCCGGCTGGAATTCACGTCGATTTCCAGTGCTGGGTGACTTCATAACTCCTTTAGGAATGTACCCTTGCTCGAGAATGTAACGAACTTCTCGATGCTCAACATTGAAGAGTTCGCAAAACTGGCGTAACTGAATTGTTTTGACCTCGCCCATACATTGTTTATAAGCCGACATTCGGCTTACGTCAACATACTTCTCGAGAATACTTTGATGATGAATTGCTCGAAGGTACGCTCGGAACGTAAACCTCTTCAGGGCAATGTCGCGTTCAACGGCAATCATGGCCGTAAAATGGTAAACCAGTAGACATCGAGCCTATGAAACTTTCTTAGACGCCAATGGCCGATTCTACTTTCCAAGTTCTTTGTGGCGTCTACCATCCACGCACCACAACTCGTTATCAATCGCTCCCGCGTCCACGTCAGCACATTTGGCGCGGATCCTGTATTTCATCAATCGTTACTCCCTAATTCCACGTCACGAATGGATCGAAGATCGTGCGTGCTAAATCTACTGATCTTCTCCAGCCGATCGCGCCAGGGACCATCAGTCCTGATAATTCGCCGAATGCCATCGACCACAATCCGTTGATCCACTACGAGTCGGCCGGTACAAGCAGACGACGGCAAGATACCATTAGTCAACTCCTATAGATTATCGGAATGACGATTACTTGCCAAAGCGCCTTCCGGACGTTGAAAAGAGACTATGTTTTTCAAATTGCAAAGGCCACATTAATTAAAAGTCAAGTTGCCGTTCTTCGGCAGTGCCGAAGTAGCATCCACTGCAGCCAATAGCTAAAAAAAAGAAGCGGATCTCCCTGGAAATAACGCTCCGGAAGATCCGCTTATTTGCACTTACGTAGGCTCATCCGGGAGTCGAAAAACTTCGATCGCAACAAGAACGAATTACCAGCTAGAGTCCCATAGCTTGCAAGACAATCATTATTCGCCATAGATCTCTTACAAGACGGAATCTTCCACCCAATCGTTTTTTGGAGAGCTACTACGAATCACATGCTGAATTTGGTAGCCGGGAAATCAACGCTCAGTTCTTAATCGTGGATCTTGATAGTGAATCGAGATAAAAAGGTTTGTTGAAATGGATATCGGAAACGAGGCTTGTTTTTGCCGCCCATGATGAAGAGCGAATGGCTGCGTCACTACCCAACAGTGCCCAAACCATAACTCGATCTTTAGAAACGCAAACGACGGGAGCTTCTTCGCCGGCAACTAAGAACTCGCGAAACCCCAATCGAATAGCACGATCCAGAAAGGTACGATCTGAAACAAGGCAAACCTCGGCTCCTGATCTCCTTGAATTGGCAAGTATTAATTCCGTGACACTAGATGAACGTGCATTCTCGGCGCGGAGAGCTATCTGATCATTCATATCGATGGTCACCGGCCCGTTGAACGATTCGCTGGAAGGCAAATTCTTCAAATTTCGTTGTAAGAACTTGGCATCGCTTTCGCCTATTTGCAAAACGGCCACTACGAAAGCTGGACGCCGGAGCAAGAAATCGAGTTCGGGATAACGGCTACGCCTGTTGATTCTTAACCAGACTGTCCAGTGTCCGGAACGAATGACGACCCAATCGGCCAACTTCCCAACGTGCACCTTTTCACCATCGAGAAACTTCTGGCAAGTCAACAGTCGTCGTAATGGAACTAGACATTGCTCGTTCCAAGGGAATCGAAAGCCGCTTTCGGCAATCGCCTGTCTACCATCGGTCGCGACAACTTGCCCATCCTGACCACGGAGACAAACGTAACTCAAAGCAAATTCCGTTGATCGCTGATCAACCGTATCTGCAGCAATAGATAAAGCAGCTACTAACCGTCTTTCGTTTTCAACCCAGTGAACTGGAGTTTCAGGGAACGTGCTATCCTGCGAGATTGCCTTAAACGTAAGGGATTTGTGAACGCCCGCATCCAACCAGTGGCTGTCAATCTTTTCGCCGTCCAGTTTCCAATCAACGCTGCTGGTACGGGATCCACGATACTCTCGTAACAAATCCAAAGGTGCTGAAAACCTTTCAGGTAGAGAATTGCCCGCAGTTGCCCACTCGATAGCAATTTCATCTGTGATCGCGCGAATCCGAAGGCACTTTTCGTCTGAGCTGACGTGAACATCTGGACCTCGGCGGCGATTGCAAATTCCCAGCCCTTTTCGCAGGATCGTACAGAAGTCTTGAATTGTGGAGCCTTTAACCTGAATCATGTTAAACCTCATTGAGAAGAAAGCTCTGAATGAGGCTGCCGCTTCCTTCCATGGAAGACGGCCGCCATCACCAGGGAACTGGTTTAGTTGCAGGATCGTATATTGCGATGGCGATCGACTTCATCCCAGTCAATCGCATGTGGCTGTATCGATAAAGGTTCTGGGTCGTAATCAACTTGATCCGGATCTGCCAGTTGAAAACCAAGTCGACGAACCTCTCTTAGGTCATCGCCAGTAGCTGACGCGACCAATCGATCGAGTGCTTGCTGTATCATTGCATTTACTCCAATGTTAAAAAGCATTTGGGCAACGAAGACAAAATCAACGCCACCGTGGAAAGAGTGTTTGACCAAATTCAGGAGGACTATCTCTGTCGGTTGAGCCAGTGTGACTCAAGCCACTGTTGTTCCGCGAGAATCGCTGCTCCTCGATTCTTGAATGGCCCCAGAATTGGACCTCTTGTAGGCGTCATATCTGCAGTCCATTGCCCCATCTCACTTGGCTCAACATGACTAGCGCGTGTTATGTGAATTCGTCCCAAAGCACTCAAATCAAACAACTCATGGTAGAGACAGTGGGCTGAGCCATCTTGTTGAATAACGATTCTCATCCACACCCTCCTATCGAGGTCGACGTAGGATATTTCGACGAGGGCGATCCACTAGAAGTCCGTCCAAAGAGGACTGGACGGTCGCCAGTCGAGTTGCGACTTGCTGACGAAGCTGATGGCTGTCACGGAGTTGTTGGGGCTGTATGCCACCGACGACTTGCTGAGCCCGGTTGACGAGATCTTCAAGTTCTTCACTTGAACCAATATTGAGATCCCTAAACCGTCCGAAAAACGTAGTTAAATTTTCCAGTGCGGAATCGCGAAAAATTTTCGGCTTGCCATCATCGGAACCGGAAAGTCGTTCCGATAGATGCGAGACCAGTTTCTCAAGTTCCTCGATAAATGCCTGCTCAGCCATGCGAACGGCGTCATCAAACCGAGATCGAACCCGCCGACATTCCTCTTGGTACAGTTCGGGTGATAATTGCTGCAGATGCCGAGGTGCCTCGACATTGGGCCAATCCCAATTCAGATCGAATAAACCCTGCAGGCTGATCGGATAATCCGCTTCGTTGTAAAGCCGGCCCAAACGAAGTCGAGCAGCCTCCTTTAGATTGGTAAATTCTCTATCCAGCTCCGAGACGGCTTCTTGCAGATCTTGCTTGAGAGTCGTCATCCAAACTTGAATCGAGCTCAGGTCGTCTCGTTTTACAAGGCGGATACCAATCTCTGGAAACGGCAAGCTGACCGATTTCCAAAGTCCCACGGTACGGCTTCGGACATTCGTAACCGCCTTGTACCTAGAATGCGTCGTATCGATCAAGCGTTTTCCGGCGGAGATGACTTCGCCATCGGCGCCGAATGCCTCAGCCGCTTCCGAGCGTTGTTCGGATGTCAGCGATTTGCGGACCCCGAACCAACTAAAGCTCAAACGCATCGCGATCATCGTAGAACGTAGTCGCTCGGACGGAGACGAATCGACGGGTGGTGAATCGGTCATTGAATCGACCATCGTGCTCATGAATTGAACTTCCTTAACTTAGGGAGTAATGGTTCAGCGCAACAAAAAAGCCATGCCTCACGGGAGACATGGCTGTGGAGTTCAGGAGATTGATTGCTAAAGAATTTACTTAGTTCGCGGACGGATCTCGGTGAACCTTTCGCCGAGACTTCCCATGCCCATGGGATCTTTGATAGATGCCAGAATGACTTGCCGACAGGCAGCGACCACTCGCCCAAATTCGCAGCTTGTTGATCGATTCGGCTGCCGTCACGGCAATCGGCACCACGTTTTCCGCGGCCTGAATCAGCGGAACATCTAGCAATCCCGAGAGACGGCAACAGCTCTTGATTTCTGCACCGGACCAATTTGCATCATCAGGGAGACTTTGATCTCGGTCTATCTCGAAGTAATCCAGATAGATGTTCCAGATGGCGTCCTTTTCAGCTCGATCGGGCAGATCGAGGAAGAAAACGCCATCAAAACGTTCGGACCTTCCAAACTCCGATGGAAGTCGAGAAACATCGTTCGCCGTACAGACAACAAACACATCCGACTGATGATCATTCAGCCAACTAAGGAAGGTACCGAACATTCGCGATGCCACTCCGGAATCTCCATTCCCGTTAACGCCGGCGAACGACTTCTCAATTTCATCCAGCATGACAACGCATGGCGCCATGGCATCGATGACTCGCAAGGCCTGTCGGGTTCGCGATTCGCTCTCACCTACAAGCGAGCCCATGAGGCTGCCGACGTCGAGAATTAGGACGGGACGTCCCACTTCCTTTCCTAGGGCCTTAGCAAACTCCGACTTCCCACAACCGGGTGGCGAGAGCAGCAGGACGCCGCGCGGACGGCAATGGGAAGTCGTTCGGCCGTTGGGACGTAGGGCACGTCTCGTGAAGGCCTTGATGGACTCCATTCCCCCAAGGCTGTCAAAGTCTTGCGTTCCTCGATGTAATGATATCAGGCCACTCTTCTTGAGCGTCTGGGTCTTAAGCTCCCAAACCGCTTCGGCTGTAATCTGCTGCTGCCGGACCAACGATAGACTGAAGGCGTTTTCGGCCTCCATGCGAGTCAGACCTGCCGAGGCGTCCAACGCCCGGCCAAGCCCGAGATCATCGGGAAGTTCGCCTGGTTCCGTTGCGATTCCGCGAGCGATCTCCTCCAGTTGCTCTCGATTGGGTAACGCATGCTCCACAACGACGAACAGTCTTTCAAGCTCTAGAGGGATTTGGACGATCGGCGCGAGAATGACGAAGATCGTTCTCGTCTGTTTTCCGGCGACGATTTGTTGGCACATCGCTTGTACGATTTCTGCTGAGGACAGAAAACGATGAAAATTCTGGAGCACTAGAATGGTAGGCGTGCCTGCATTTCCCAGCGCACTGGAGGCGCGAATCGCCGTCAGGGGATCTGCCACACTACTTTCCGAGTCGGGTGAGCCGGCGACCTGTAATCCTGTTTCAATGTCCCAGCATGCAAGTTGCCACTGCTCATCGCGGCAGAGGCTTGATATTTCCGATAGAGCGTCTTGATGCTCATGCGATTCAACCCAAATCGCCGTGAAGCAGGCACGGACGTACTCTGCCAATTGAGTCTTTAGGTTCATAGTTACCAACCTTAGTCCAGATGAAATGATGAAACTTGGGCACAAATCAGGAATCGACTTGGTTGTGTTCCTGCTGTTGCAGATCTTGATAGAAGTCGCTGGTTAGCCGCTCACTGGTATTTGTGCCAAGAGCGACCTCCAGGAACCTGCTGGCTTCCTGACATGCTGCGCCAGAGAAGCCAAGCGTGGTGATCTTGGTCTCCCCCTGAGGAGAGATAAAAATTTCGAAGGTCTTATTCAACTGGCACCTCCGACCTGGATGGTCAGTTTGACTGCTCCATTTTCAAGCGGCTGTTCCAGTACGGTGTGCCCCTTTCGACGAGCCTCGAGTGAAGCCTTCTCGATGGCATATCGCTGCATGAGGCGATCGAGTTCGGATTGGTTTCCCCAGCGTCCTTCGTAGTTGTCGTAGGCCAGATTGCCCGTTTCGACATCGGCCACAACCGGATATCGCCACTGGGGAAGTTGAACTTGCCAACCGGTTGCCTCGTTGCTGAACAACTTATAGGTACCGTATACCGGTTCGGGAAGTCCGAGACGATTGGTGGCGAGCCGAAGAGCCGCCACGTCTTTGATTTGCGTTTGGATCGTGACGATGTGACTCACTTATTCCTCCTGCCTATCAGGTTCGGTTTGATGGGTTAGTTTCGGTGGATTTGTATTTTGGCGTTCCAGAAGTATGGGCTGGTCGGCGACGAGGTCGCTCAGGAACATCTCCGATACCTGAGTATCATCCGCGTCGCCTGGAGAGTTGTGCAGCAGATACCAGCAGACTATTAGCGGCGCGAGGCAAGCAGCTAAAGTGCCAAGGGATAACATTGCGGAAGCTGTCAGAGAATCTCGATTTCTTTCCGCAGCAAGCTCTTTGCGATCCTGCTCTAGGGTATCTCGCTGCTTGCCAAATTCTGCCCGCTCGGCTTGAACTTCGCGGTGTAGCGTTACCAACTCTTTGCGGGCGATGGCATCCGCCGCAACCATCTCACTGGAACCTTCGGCAACTTTGCCGTGTAGTTCCGCCATGATCTTATTGCGTTCCCGTTCATTGAGATTGTGGCGTTTTGCCAGTTCCAGGAGTTCATCCTCATCACAGCCGAAGATGAAAGCAATGAGCACAAGGGCAACAATGTTAACAATCTTAATCCGATTCATAGTTTCGCAGTTTCTCCAAGAGTCGATGAAGTACGCGTTGCAATGCTTGACGAAGACGCCTTTCTCGCAATAGTGTCCAGATAGCACACACCAATACCATTGATAACAGTAAGACGACTGGCTGTATCAAAGGCTAATCTCCTATACTTGGGGAAGATCACTTTCATCCAAATTATTGACAGCTAGGACGATCACATCTTTTATGACACGAAACCACGAGTTATTTAGAAGCGACCGCCAGAGTTCATCAATGTCTTTTTTTAGAATTCCGCTCGTCATTGATGGACTGCGCAACATGGCTGATGCAATCCCCGTTTAGGGAGCGGCTTTGCGGTCAGCTTCTGGCGAGCGATTGCTACGTGAACTCGCCCAATGATATTGCCCTCTATTTCTGCGAGATCAGCCGCTGACTAGTCGTAGGGCTAACCTCATTTGAAAGGCGACAGAATGTGTCTGAGAACCTGTCTGAAAAGCTCTTGATCGGAACCGGCGTTTGATTGTAAACCTTGGGTCCGTGAATGATCTGTGATCGATTGTCTCTTGCGGAGCAGTGGCATGGAAGCCCGATATCCGACCGATTTAA